>CBDCJO010000001.1:0-656010 GCA_965217865.1 Candidatus Latescibacterota bacterium
ATCTCAATTTCTTCAAAGAAAAGGCCCCGAAGGATCGCCCTCCGAGACCTACAAATTTCATTGAATATTGAATATCGGGAAATTGAATATTTGAACACTCAGGGCTTTCTTGTTGGATCTCGCTTCAACCTTCATCGCCAATCCCCAGATGCGGTTTTCCGTTTCACCTCTCACGATTTCATGTTTGAGGGTTTTTCGATCTTCATTCGTCAATCTTCAATCTCCAATATCTTCAATCCCATGACCCCCGACCGTTACTGCCTTTGCTTTTTCCTGCCACTGCCACTGCTACTGCTACTGGCTCAGTTGAATCTTCAATCTTCATTCTTCAATTTTCCCCCATCCAACACGATCAATGTCTTCAGCGACGCGCCGGCCTCTTTAGCCTTCTTAAAACCCATCCCGGTCTTCTCTATGGGGAACCGGTGTGTCACCAAATGTTTGGCGGATACGACCCCATGTTCGATCAATTCCATCGCTTCTCGTGTGTCATAGGGTCCGCAGGAATAGCTCGTCCTGATCGTCACTTCGTTGAAGTAAAGGTCGTGCGGGTTGATCTCAAGTTGTTCTTGAGGCCCCGTCGGGGTGAAAAGGATCACCGTGCCCCCCTTTCCCACACAGGACAATCCCGAACTCATCGCCTCAAGCGTTCCGGGGCCCACTATGACGAGGTCGGCCATCCGGCCGGCCGTCAGATCGGAGACCCGTTGTTCAAGATCCTCTTTTGATACGTCCACCCCCTCGTCCCCTCCCAGGTCGAGAAGCTTTTTCAGACGATAGGGGACCAGATCCGCCCCGATCACGGTTTTTGCGCCATAATGCCGTGCCAGGACGGCATTGAGCTGACCCATAATCCCCAAGCCAATCACCAGAACCACATCGTCGGCCTGGAGCCCCCCCCTTTTGAGAGCCTTGACGGAACACGCAAGGGGTTCGATCAATGTTCCGTCTTCAAACGACAGGCTGTCCGGGATCTTCAGGGTGTCGTGCTTCAGGTTATGTGCGGGTATCTTGACAAACTCGGATATCCCGCCCGGGACGATATGAGAGGACCGCCAGACCTCACAGAGCGAAAAAAAACCCCGCCGACAGAGCCGACAGGAAAAACAAGGGGCGTGGTGATGAACGAAGATTCGATCTCCGACCTGAAAACCTGATACCCGCTCACCGACCGATTCGATCACCCCGGTCGGTTCATGGCCCAGAACCGCCGGGACCTTTCGAGCCACGTACCAGGGGATCATATCGCTGGTGCAGACGCCGCAGACCTTCATCCGGATAAGGGCCTCACCAGGTCCCACCTCAGGCACAGGCATCTCCTCGATCCGGATGTCATCGAGGGAATAGACCTTTGCAACCTTCATGATCCCCGATCACTTCGAGCCGGGCACGATCTCCAGTTTGAGGCAATTCCCGTCAATGAGGTGGTCAATGACTTTTTTCATATCCTCAAGGGTGTAGGAGCCGGTGATGAGGTCCTTCACGCGCACCCGGCCGCTCGCAAGAAGCTCGTAAGCCCGTTTAACCGCGGATCTGGAAAAGTGAAAGACCCCTTTCAGGGTGATTTGGTCGTAATGGAGCCGTGCGGTGTCGAAGGAGGCCGTCGTCCCTTTGGGGAGCCCCCCGAACAGGATGATCGTCCCTCCCCTCGCAACCAGTTTGGTGGACTCCTCCCACACGCTGAGCTGCCCGGTGCACTCCACAACCAAGCTCGCACCGACCCCACCCGTCGCCTCCATCACCCGGTGATGAACATCTTCCTTTTCGGCATCGATGACCATATCCGCCCCGATCAGCCGGGCCATCGTGAGCCGGGGGCTGTGTCTTCCCGACACGATGATATTCCGGACCCCCAACCCCTTCGCGACCATGACGTGAAGCAGTCCGATGGGGCCGGCCCCCACGATCAGGACTGTGTCCTCCATCTTAAGACGCACCTGCCCCAGGCCGTAGACCACACAAGAAAGGGGCTCGAGCATAGCGGCTTCACTGTATGACAACCCCGGGGGTTTCTTGAACATATTCTGTTTCACGATCTGTTCTGGTACCTTGATGTATTCGGCATAGGCACCCAATATCATCGTTTCCATAGCCGATTCACAAAGGTTCTCAAGACCTCGGCTGCACTCCTCGCACTCCCCGCACGGGGCGGAATGGACGCACATGACCTGGTCCCCAACCCGGAACCCCTCCACCCCCTCGCCCACCTCCCAGACATCTCCGGAAAATTCGTGACCGAACGGAGTCGGAGTCGGCATCTTAGGGTGCCCCCGGCGGAATGCCTTCAGGTCGGTCCCGCATGTGAGCGCCGACCGGATTCGCACAACCACCTCTCCCGGTCCGGCCTGTGGCATCTCCACATCCTGCACTTCGATCTTACCGGGTTCTAGCAGTATGGTTGCCCGCATGGTCCTTCTCCTCGGGAGGATGATCTTAAACCCTATAGAATTTAAAAATACGTAAAAAGAGAATAAGAATCAAGAACCTTCGATGCCTGAAGCCATCACGATTTTGGGGCTTCAAATTGGTTCTGTTGGATTTGGCTGAAGGTTCCGCTATCGGGGTTAGGGGAGATCGATGGGAGAAAGGGCTCTCCGCCCCCACATTTTGTGTTACCGGTGACTCGCCCCATAAGATATTCACCCTGGCTGGGCTTGTCAAGGAGCTTTCGAGTTGACGGGAATGATTCGATTGATTACTTTCCAAGAGGAAATCCGTCGAACGAAAAGGCCGGACCCGTGGGATTTTCTTCAAATCCCTCTGAATTGGAGATTTGGGAGGAATCATCTATGGCAATAGAATTAGAACTGGATGGAAAGGCCTCGGTTGTGACCGGGGGAAGCGAGGGAATCGGCAAGGCGATCGCATACAAACTGGCGGCAGAGGGAGTGAGTGTTGCAATTTGTGCCCGGCGAGAGGAAGTTCTTCAACAGGCTGCGCAGGATATCCGTGCGCGGACGGGGAGCATGGTTCTTGCCGTTGAGGCCGATGTGACCCGGTCCGGGTCGGTTGAGGCCTTCATCCAGCAGGCCGTCGATGCCTTCGGACGTCTGGACATCCTCATCAATAACGTGGGTACCGCTTCGGCCCATCCTTTCGAAAACGCAACGGACGAGATCTGGCAAAACGACCTGGACCTGAAGGTATTTTCCGCCATTCGGACCTCTCGCGCAGCGATCGCGCATATGCGGCGTGCGGGAGGTGGCAGGATCATCAACATAACGACCCCGGCAGGTAAGGCCCCTGGCGGGGCATCCGTGCCCACTTCTGTCAGCAGAGCCGCCGGAATCGCCCTGACAAAAGCGATGTCCAAGGATTTCGCAAAGGACAATATCCTGGTCAACACAGTCTGCGTCGGATCGATCAAGAGCGGGCAATGGGAAGGAAGGTGGCGGTCTGAAGGCTCCAGGAGAAGCCTTGAAGAGTTTTACGGTGAGGGTGGGAAATCCATCCCGTTGGGAAGGATGGGGGAACCGGAGGAGGTGGCGGACCTTGTCGCCTTTCTGGTATCCGAGCGAGGCAGCTACATCACTGGTGCATCTATCAACATCGATGGGGGGGGCGGCTGCGACGGTTTAGGGGTGTAGATGTAACATGATGTTTTTTCGAATCATGCTTTTCTTCAACCTTGAGTGTTGGTCGTAATCAGCTCGGTTATCTTTACGCCAAAGGTCTCCCCCACCACCACCACTTCCCCCCGGGCAAACAGTTTGCCGTTGACCAGGACATCTACGGGTTCGCGGTCCATACGTTCCAGTTCAACCATGGTACCGTCTCCCCACGAAAGGATATCTTTGATGGGGACCCGGTTTCCTCCCAACTCGACCGTCATCTTGACGTTGACGTCCAATACCCGACTCAGGGTGGAGGGGACCCCTTCGGCCTGCGGAGGGGGAGCGAGTGCGGGAAAGCTCGCCGTCAAGCCACCCGCATCATCCCCTTGCATGGCCTTGAGCATCTCCACCTCAAGCATCTGATCGGAATCAGACTCGGGTGCGGCCCCCTGGCCCTCGTCCATAGCCGCCTGCATCATCTCCATCATGGCGGATTCGTCCCCTGCATCAGACGAGTCGTCACCGGGTGGTGGTGCCTCATCTTCGGAAGAACCGCCGGTAGCCTCTTGCTCCATCATCCGGAGCATCTCGGCCTCAATCTCAGATTCGTCCTTACCTTCTTCTCCGTCCGCTTCTTCTGGCACGGTTGTTCACCTCCTATTCTACAAACGTAGTCCAACAGGGGAAATAAGTCAAGCCCCATTCACCCTTTGCCATCGTAACCCGATTGAGCTGTCCGCCATCGAATTGAGGATATTTTTCCTTTCCCAGCCACCATCAATTCGGTATATTTGGCACTAAATTATTGTATAATCCATTAACCGAGAGCTATTCTCCAAAATTATTGAGAAATCCGTGGATTGGGTATACATTATCCTCAGTATTATACTATTCGGCTGGTCGATACAGATGCTTGTGGATTATTTTCGAAAAGCCCAGGAAATCCACTCTAAAATGTTCGAGGCCACCTCCTCCCAGAAGCAGGTTTTATTGGATGAAGAGGAGGCTATGCAGAAACAGACATCTCTAAGCGAGGAACGCGAAGAGATTGAAACCTACGCATCCCAGGTGTCCCAAAAAGAGAAGGAACTTGAAGAAGAGTTGGCCGGATTAAAGCGTAAAAGAAGGTAAAGGAAAACCACTCCCGGACGTGGATCAAAAGGAGGAGGATCTTGTACGGCCTCATTGCCGTTATTTTGGTATTTGTGACCATCGGGCTGAAATGGTTAACGATGTACCGCATCCGGGCGCTTTCAGCAAAATTGGTCGGCGCCACTACAAAGGCGGCACACGCTCGTGATCGTCTCCAAATTGCCTTGAAGGAGGTTGGAGAACTTGAGCGAAAGATTCACGTGACCGGGCGGAACAACGAGGTGGGGGAGCGGCATTCTACTCAGATGGAAAAGGAAATTCGTGATCTCCGTATCCAAATCGAGGAAGAGGCGGAATTGAACCGTCAGAAGATGGAGATCACCGAGGAGTTGAGAAAGAAATCCGGACCCAGATATTAAGAACCGGTCCAATGGTTTAAAAGGGTGATCATCTGTGGACGAAGAAAACCCGGCCGAGGAGCAGCCCGCGCCCTCAAGACCGTCGAGCTTGCTCCGTTATATTCCCATGATCCTTCTGGTCCTCCTCCTACAAGCCGCGGGTGCATATTACCTGGTGGTATTCTACCTGCCGGGGAAGGAGAAAGTCGAAGACACCATCGCACAGGAGGTCAGGGGAAAAGTTTCCGAGGAATTCCCGGATCCCCCTGACATCCTCCCCCAGCACGACGAACCCGAGGGGATCATCGTGCTGGATGAAATGCGAACCAACCCGGGAGGCACGCAAGGGGATGCGGTGGTCTTCTTCAAAGTGGCTGTGGGTTACGCTCCCACGGACGTGGAGGATGAAATCAATAAACCGGATATAATGGCCAAGATCAAGGATGACGTGCTTTCGGTCATGAGCAGCCATTCCCCCGAAATGATGGATCAGCCGGACGACAAAAGGGCCTTGCGTGAGGAGATCAAGGTTCGAATCAACGGATATTTAAAAAGTGGAAAAATCGTTGAAGTCTACTTCGAGAAGTTCTTCCTCCAGGTGTTGGAAAAATAAGACCTGCCGGGAGGTCCAAAGGTGTTGATCAAAATCCTTCGAGGATGGGAAATCCCGGAGCGGGTTGCCACACCCCAGGCCATTTACACGAGTCGTGTAAACCGCCGCCGTTTCTTGAAGGCATCCGGGATGGGAGCGATCTGCACGGCCTTAGGGTGCGAAGGCTCAGAGGCGGGCTCCAAATCCCTCCCCCCTTTGGAAAAGACCCGGGGACCGGGTGCCCGAATTCCGGACCTCTATCCAGCCAGGCGGAACGAACGATTCGTCATCGATCGTCCTATGACGATGGAGTCGGTAGCCGCTATGTACAACAATTTCTATGAGTTTACGCCGAATAAGGAGGCCGTCAAACGGCTGGTGAGTCGGTTCGAGATCAATCCCTGGAAGTTGGAGGTAACGGGTCTGGTCGCAAATCCCAAGACCTACGACCTGGACGACCTGGTGAAGGGATCGCCTATCGAAGAGCGCCTCTACCGGTTTCGTTGCGTGGAGGCATGGGCCATGGTGGTTCCCTGGACCGGGATTCCATTCAAATCCCTGATTGAGAAGGTCCAGCCCACCTCCAGGGCAACCCACGTCCGCCTGATCACATTCAACCGACCCGAGCAGGCTCCTGGGATGAAAACGCAGCCATGGTATCGATGGCCTTATTACGAAGGCCTGACGATTCCCGAGGCAATGAACGAGCTGTCCATGCTCGTCATCGGAATCTATGGCCACGACCTTCCCAGGCAGCACGGAGCCCCGATCCGTCTGGTCACCCCATGGAAGTACGGCTTCAAGAGTATCAAGTCCGTCGTCCGGATCGAGTTCACGGATAAACAGCCCCGAACCTTTTGGAACGATGCGGCCCCGACGGAATACGACTTCTTCGCAAACGTCAACCCGGGCGTGCCGCATCCCCGCTGGTCCCAGAAAACCGAGCGAATGATCGACTCCGGCGAACGCCGGCCGACACTTCTGTATAACGGATATGGCGACTTCGTCGCCCATCTCTACAAATCCTGATCAAGTCGGCACACCGCGATTCTTCCATACGGCACTCCGTAATTAGGCCCCACGAACCCCCTCCCCCAGATCCGCAAATCGATTCCAGAATCCGCCCACGATCGTTCACAGGTCACATATCCTTGTTGGGCCTGTTGAGACGGTTGGATTAAGAAAGGGGAAAAATGCAGCTGTTTCCGATCTGGCATATTCGGCATCCTGGGCCCTACGATTCACTCAAAGACATCATTCTGGAGAATAGATCCCTGACCGTGGAGGACCTGTCGGATTTGCCCGACGCCCTCCAGGATCCTTTCTTGATGAGGGACATGGACAAGGCCGTCGACCGCATCTCTAAGGCGATAAGGAAAAGGGAGCGGATCGTAATATTCGGAGATTACGATGCCGATGGCGTGACCAGCACCGCACTCCTGTTGGAATTCCTGAATCACGTGGGAGTCGACGCCGATTGGATCCTACCCGATCGCTACAGGGACGGCTACGGGATGAAACCCGCCGGAGTGCACCGGGCAATTGAACGCGGGGCAAAGTTGATTCTGGCAGCGGATAATGGAATTTCTTCCTTCGACGCGATTGAATTGGCCAATGCATCGGGGGTGGATGTGGTTGTCATCGACCACCATCATCCTCCTGCCCGGCTCCCGGCCGCCCTGGCCATCGTAAATCCGAACCAAGTGGATTGTTCGTATCCTTTCAAGGGACTGGCCGCTGTAGGGGTTGCATTCAAAGTAGTACAGGCCCTTTCTCAGGATCTGATGCAAGGGGACTCGCGGCGAGGCTTCCTGAATTCACTCCTGGACCTTGTTGCACTTGGAAGCGTGGCGGATGTCGCGCCCGTGATGGGCGAAAACCGTCTGTTGATCCGTCGGGGAATGCAGGTTCTTGAACGTACGGACCGGACCGGCTTAAAGGCCTTGAAAGATGCGACCGGATCCTCAAACCGGCCGATCGATGCAACGGCGATCTCCTTTTTTTTTGGACCCAGAATCAACAGCGCAGGCCGCCTGGCCTCTGCGGAGCTGGCACTGGACCTTCTCCGGTGCAAAAACGGAGAAGAGGGAAGGCGCCTGGCCGAAGAGCTAAACGAATTGAACGCGCGCAGGCGGGAGTTGCAGAACACCGGCGTTGCGGAAGCCCAGCAACAGGTGAATGAAAAGGGGCTGGACCGACACCGAATCCTGGTGGTTCGAGGGGAAAACTGGCATCTGGGCGTCATCGGTCTGATTGCGGGAAGATTGGTCGAGAACAACTGGCGGCCCGCGGTTGTTTGCACCGATGCGAGAAAAAACGGGGTCTATACTGGATCGGCGCGGACTGCGGGGGGGTACAACATCGTGGAGGCAATCTTCCGGTGTTCAGACCTCCTCACCGATTACGGGGGTCACGCGGACGCGGCTGGGTTTTCCTTTCCAAAGGAAAATTTTGAATCGTTTCATAACCGTCTGATCCAGGACGCGGATCACCTCCTGACGGATGATGACCTCACGCCCAGGCTGGAACTTGATGTAGAATTGCCCGCCTCGATGATTTCCCTGGAAACCGTGGAGATGCTGTCATCCCTGGCCCCCTTTGGGGCCGGAAACGAACACCCTCTTTTTCTCCTGAGGAACTGCAAGGTGGAATCCTGTTACGGAGTCGGGGAAGGTGCGCATCTCAAACTCGTTCTCAATGCCGATGGCAAGAAATTAAATGCGATCTGGTGGCGGCAGGGGGAGATGATCTACCTGCTTTCTCCGGGGGAACGTGTGGACGTGGGATTTAAGATGGAAGTGAACCCCTACCATGGAGGGAAATCGGTCCAGCTCGTGCTTGAGGACATGCGACCTGCGAACGGGAAATCAAGTGCCTGAAAACAGCTCCGGAGAATGTCGTGAAAGCAACCGTCGTGGACCCCGATCGCGGGGATCACCCATTGAACTGGGAGGAGGTCCCTGACCCCGTCTGCGGTCCGGGGGAGGTGCTGGTCGATATCCACGCCGCAGGAGTGAATCGGGCGGACCTGTTGCAGAGGGAGGGACAATACCCCCCACCGCCAGGGGCCCCCCCTTACCTGGGTTTGGAGATCGCGGGCACGGTTGCGGAAATCGGTGACGGAACCGGAAAATTTCGGCCCGGGGACCGCGTCTGCGCCCTCCTGGCCGGCGGTGGTTATGCAGAGAGGGTGGCGAAACCCTCCTCGTGCACGGAGGGGCCAGCGGGGTAGGCACGGCCGCGATCCAGCTTGCCCGGGAGACCGGCTGCCGCATCCTGACCACCGCCGGGGAGGTGCGCAAACTCGAACGCTGCAAGGAGCTGGGGGCGGAATTCGGAGTGAATCATAAGGAGCTGGATTTCGCGGAGGCCATACTGGCGTATGCCGACGGGGTGGATGTGATCCTGGATATCGCCGGGGGAGGCTACTTGGAACGGAACCTGCGCCTCTTGAAGAAGAAAGGCCGCCTGGTGATCATCTCCCTTTTGGCAGGTGCGGAGACCGGGATCGATCTCAGGCCGGTCCTGACCAAACGACTTCGCATCATGGGATCCGTCCTGCGGACCCGGAGCCTGGACGAGAAGTCAGCCATCCTGGAAGGATTCAGAAACCGTTTCTGGGCTCTTTTGGTAGGCGGCCAAATAGCTCCGGTCATCGATACATTGCTCCCAATCTCCGAGGCGGAAACCGCGCATCAGATCCTTGCCAGAAATCGGAATATCGGAAAGGTCGTGTTCACCGTTCGGCCTTGAGTCACATCTGATCTCATAAAGGCGATCATGGGACGCTTACACGGAACCATCATCGATGCGGATTCGAACGAGCCAATCGATGCCAAAGTGCACGTTCTCGATTCAATGGGAAACTTTGTCCATCCCTCCGCAGCGCTGTTGAAACGGGGTCCCGGAACCCCCTTCTTTTTCTCAAACGGCGAATTCGAAGTCAGCGTCCCTCGGGGTCGAACCGATGTCCTGATAGAGAGGGGCACGGAATACGAACCCGCCCGATCCGTCGTGAACCTGCCCGAGAAAGGCACGATGGATATCCGGTTCCCCCTCAAGCGCTGGCACTATCCTCAGGAGGAGAACTGGTACCCGGGGAACACCCACATTCACTATGACGAAAAAGAGACCCGTCCGGATGAACGCCTTGGCGTGGACTGCAGCGTCGAAGGTTATAACGTCACCGTCGTCAGCGTCCTGGATCGTCGCCAACTCCCTTATGCCAGCAACAAGTACCCGATCGGTGTGATGAACGAGTTCACCACCGCGCATCACGTTCTGGATATCGGAGAGGAGAACCGGCATTACGGTGAAAAGTCCCCCTGGGGTTTCGGTTACGGACACGTGATGTTTCTGAATATCCGGAACCTGATCCAGCCGGTCAGCCGGGGTCATATCCTGACGGCGCAATTCGATCCCGACTATCCGCCCCTTTGCTCTTGCTGCGACGATGCTCACGGTCAGGACGGACTCGTGATCTGGTGTCACAACGGTCGGGGCATGGAAGCGCCCGTTGCGGCGGCCCTCGGAAAGCTGGATGCCTTCAACCTGTTCGATCCTTATTGGATGGATCCCGAGTACGATATCTGGTATCGCCTCCTCAACTGCGGCATCCGCCTGCCCGCTTCGACGGGGACAGACTGGTTCATCTGCTCCAACAATCGCGTCTACGTGAACACAAAAAGGGAATTCTCCTACGCCGATTGGATTGAGGGAATGAAGGCCGGTTACACTTTTATCACCAATGGTCCGTCCATCGATTTTCAGGTGAATGACCGACGGATGGGCGAGACATTGCAACTGGACAGCGGGGGGAGGTTGGAGACCGAAACCGGTTTTCGCTCCTTCTACCCGATCGAATGCCTCGAGTTGATCATCAACGGATCCGTTGTACATCGAGAGGAATGGCCCGAGGGTCGCCGGGAGGGTTCGATACGGCACCCCGTCGAAGTCGCACGTGACGGTTGGATCGCCGCGCGTCTCTGGGGCAATGCCCGGGACAGCTTCGACCACGCCGTCTACGCCCACAGCAGCCCGATCTACTTCGAGTGTGGAAGACCGCCCTCCGAGCGGCCGGAAGCCGCCCGGTTCTTCCTGGACGCAATCGACGAGTCTCTCAAGTGGATCGATGTTGTGGGACGCTATAACGATGACGGCCAGCGAGCCGAGGTAAAAGCGCTCTTTCGTCGCGGCCGGGATGTCTACGCCGGGCTGGTTTGAAAGAATTCAAGCGAGGAACTAAAAATCGCCGATTACCCAGAAAGCAAGGAGGACGAAGTGGCAGATGATCAGAAGCCTTACCCGGAGGCCCCCCCGATCCCCGCGAACACCGATTTTCCAAAGGGCCTGGATGTGTGGGTACGGGGAACCGGGAACTACAATAACTATCGGATTCCGGCGCTGCTGGTCACGAAGAAGGGAACCCTCCTCGCCTTTTGCGAAGGTCGAAGCGGAGGAGACACCAGTGACGTCGACATGCTCGTTAAGTGCTCAGAAGATGGCGGGGCCACCTGGAGTGAGGAGAAAATCATCTGGGGTGACCCGGGCAATGTCTCCGGGAATCCATGCCCTGTCGTAGACGAGGATACCGGCACGATCTGGTTTCCGATGACCTGGAACCACGTCGAAGACCATCAGCCGAAGATTATGGACGGCACCGCAAAGTATTCCCGCCTGCCCTACATGACCTGTTCCATGGATGACGGGCTGACCTGGGCCCCGGCCGAAAATATCGCGAAAGAGACAAAGCATCCGGACTGGCGTTGGTACGGGACGGGTCCCGGTGTAGGAATACAGTTGAAAAGAGGCCCGTGCTCGGGTCGTCTGGTCATTCCGTGCAACCACAGCGCCGTCTATCCATACAATCCGGAGGGATACGGCTGTCATATTATGTACAGCGACGATCACGGCGGCACTTGGAAATACGGGGCGGCGGTTGAAGGCATTGCCGAGTCCCAGGCGGCGGAATTGACCGACGGGAGAATCCTCCTCCACGGGCGAAACCAGGGGCCGGTTTCCCTGCATAAAAAAGGCTTCACCTATGGACTGGACGGCGGCCTGGTCTGGGCCCCTTTGCGTTTCGACCCGAACCTTACCGAGCCCAAATGCCAATCGAGCCTCATTCGCTATACTTGGCCGGAGGACGGTGGGAAAAGCCGCCTCCTCTTCGCTAACCCCGCGGGCACGGTTCTGGGCGGCGCGGGGAAGTTATGGCGCGAGAAACTCGTGGTCCGGTTGAGCTACGACGAAGGGACAACCTGGTCCGTGTCGAAGCTGCTCGACCCGCGCCCCTCGGGCTATTCCTGCTTGGCGGCGCTCCCCGACGGCGATCTCGCCTGCATTTACGAAGCAGGAGAGGAACGCTATGCGGACAGAGACAACTGCGGTCTCGCCTTCAGGCGGTTCTCGCTCGAATGGCTGACCGACGGGGAGGACAGCTTCAAGCGCTGAAGCAATATATTGGATCAGGGTCCAGGCACTGCCTCTTCAATTCAGGATAGTTTTGACGAACACACAAAATTCGATCGGGTGTCAGACCTAGCCCCCTGCGCCCCCTTCCCTAAAGGGAAGGGGGATATCGCTTTTTATTATAGCTAAACTCAAACATATGATTTTCCCTCTCCTTCAGGGAGGGTCCTATATCAAGTAAAATCATTGCCGAACTGAAAATAGGACTGGAAAAGTTCAGCGTTCGAAAGAACCCCTTCCGCAGCGACTGAGTGTTAAGGGAATCATAAACCAAAATGAATATATCCTGAGCGGAGTTCCGCGTTTTTGCGGAACGCAGTCGAAGGACCGACCCTGAGCGGAACGAAGTGAAGTCGGTCCGGTGGAAAAACAAGGCAAGCCTCTCGGACCTGGTCCGCCGGAGAGTCCGTTTGAATTTCGAGCTTAAAAAGGCGAAGTTGTTCTCGTTTAGCTTTAATGCGTAGGGGCACACCGACGGTGTGCCCCTGAAGTAAACCACCCCGCCCAAAGGGCGGGGCATTAACCACTCCCATCCCCAAACAGATCCAACTGTAGGGGCCCTCTCTGCTCTTGACGATGATACCGAATATATTGCTCAATCACTTCAGAAGTCACCTTGTCGCCTACGGTGCGGGCAAAATAACCATCTTCCCAGAATTCTCCACCCCATAACTCCCGTTTCACCTCTGGATGTTCTCGGAAGACCCCGCTGCCCGAAATACTCTTCAAAATGCCCACTACCCTAGAAATCGAATACCGGGGAGGAAACGACAAGAAAATATGCACATGATCTTCGGCCACTTCCATCTCTTGGATGTCAAAACCAAAATCCTCTGCTATCCGATGAAACAGCTTGCCCACATACTCTCGAAGGTCACCTCGCAAAATCCATTTCCGATACTTCGGTGCCCATACCAGATGATACTGGCTATCATAGACTGCGTGACTGGTCCGTCGGAGTCCCATCGTATGCCTCCTGAGTCGATATGAGTCTCAGTGGTCTGCACACGATAAGACAGCCTTTTAGCTTGCCTTCGGCAAGCTAAACTTTTCCTCCCCTTCCAAAGGAAGGGGTATCCAAGTCCAAATACTTTCATGAAACCCCCCTCGATTCAGCCCCTCATATCTTCCGCAAATTTGCAATTTTCATTTTGCATTTTCCACCTTTCATTTCCCGTTATGCCCGGAACAGTTCCCCCATCCGTCGCCCCATAAACTTCCCCGCCAGGAAGAGGCTAAGCCCCAGCAGGATCATTCCCAGAACCCCCATTGCGCTCGCGATATAGGGCCCGTCGGAGATTCTGCCGAGGAGTTCGTAGATCGCCTTCGTGATCGGATAATACTGAGACTTGAGGGCGAGAATCAGGCTGTCGCTCACCTCCAGCATAGCGAAAGCGAAACAGAGGACGCCCCCGGCCACCAGGTTGGCTATCATCAGAGGAAAGGTGATCTTGAGGACGGTCCGGGCGGGACTGGCCCCCACATTTTGAGAGGCCTCTTCGAGCACAACGCTGGTCTGCTGAAAGCCTGCATAGGCCGACCGGACCATGTAGGGAAGCCGGCGCACCGCATAGCTGATCACCAGGAGAGGGACGGGGTTATCCCGGGCGTCCAAAAAGGTCCCGGAATAACCCGCGAGATATCCGAATGCCAGGACAAGACCGGGAAGAGCAAGGGGGAGCATCGCCAGGACATCGATGATTCCCTTTCCAGGGATGCGCGTACGCGACAGGAGATACGCGATGGTCACTCCAAGCACGACGTCCGTGAGCGTACTCAGGAGACTCAGGAAAAAACTCATCTTCACACTCGACAGCGCAAGTTCGTGGGTGAAGACCAGACCGTAGAATTTCGAGGTGGTGGCTTCCGGAAGGACCGTCATGAACCACCGGGCGGAGATGGAGGTCAACACGACGCTGATGTGAGGCAGGAGGGCAAGGGCGGTCAGCCCCAGGGTGAAGCCGTAGATCAGGAGGGTCTTGCGAAAAGAGGCCTTGACGGCCGCAGAGGCCACAGGACCCCGTGCGATCATCTCGTACCGGCGTCCCCCGAGAAATCTCTTGGAAAGATAGAAGAGGATGACAGTCAGGACCAGGACCAGGACGACCTCTGCGTAGGCCATCGGGTTTTCATTGATGTCCGAGATGGCATTGAAGATATCCACGGCCACGACCCTGCGGTAACCGAAGACCAGGGGCGTCCCGAGGTCTGTAAAAGCCCAGATGAAAACGATGATCGCCCCCGCGAAATATCCCGGAAGCATCAATGGAAAAGTGACGGTGCGGAACAGACGAAAACCGGACGCCCCCATATTTCTTCCCGCTTCTTCGAGCGATGGGTCGACATTGGCCAATGCGGCGGCCACATTGAGGTACATGATCGGGTAGAGATGGAGGACCTCGAGGATCACCACTCCGACAAACCCACCGCCGCCAAACCAGTCGATCGGCGTATCGATAAGGCCCAACTTGAGCAGAAGCAGGTTGATCGACCCGAAGCGGGCAAACATCTGTTTCATGCCGATGGCCCCCACGAAGGGCGGGAGAACCATCGGGACGAGCATCAATCCATTCAAAAACCCTTTCCCGGGAAACTGGTTTCGAACGAGCAGGAAGGCGAGGGGAAGCGACAGGAGGGTTGTTGCAATCGTGGTGACGACGCCAAGCCGGAGACTGTTGAAAATCGCTTCACGTTGCGCGGGATTCGTTGCCATCAGACGGAAGAAAAGCGTCGAGAACTCTCCCTTGACAACGAATGCGCTCGTGAAGACGTACCAGAGGGGATAGATCAGGAAAAAAAAGAAGAATGTGGACAGCCCGATAAGAAAAACGAACCGTGTGGGGGTGAGATCGTATTTCCGAATCATTGGATGAGGAGTTTCGGGTGCTCAGAAGACGCTGAAATCGAAGTACCTCTTTGGATTTTTCTTGATGTCCACCAGCAGACTGTCCAGCCCAGCCAACGTGTTGCGCATCCCTTCGTAGAGTTTCTCGTCGTGAACGAGCTTGCCTATGGTTCCGTCGCCCTGTCTGATTTTTTCCGTGATGGCCCGGAGGTTTTCAGATGTCCTCCTCATCGAACCCGTTGCAGCTCCCAGTTCGCTTGTAACGCTGTCCAGTCTGGACGAGGTCTTTGCGAACGCATCCAGGATCTGTTTGACGTCCCTCCGGCTCTCCCCGATCAGCCCTTTTGCATCCCCCGTTGCCCCATCGAGGGAGTCCAGGATTGTGCCCAGGGGGTCTCGGCTCTCAGAAAGGATCTTGTGCAGAGACGCGGTGGCGCTGTCGAGGGACGCAAAGGTGGAATGGATCCGGCGAATGCTCTTGTCGCTGAACATCCCCGTGTTCGGATCGACCAGGCGTCCCGTCAGTCGACTGAGCTCAGGTGCCAGGCTCTCGAATCCCGCGGAGGTCCTTCCCTTCACATAGGACTCCGTCTCGATCATCTCCGGGCTGTCCCCAATCTCAATGTCCACCACGAAGCCTCCTAACAGGCTCTCGCTTTTCAGGCCGAACCTGGAATCCTCCGGCAGACCCTTCGGAAAGCCCCATATCGAGGCGTAGGCGGAGGGTTTCCCGTTGTGGAGTTCCGTCTCGATCACCTTTCCCACCTGGAGACCTCCGACGTTGACGTGATCCCCGCGGTGGAGACCGCCAATGTCATCGAACACAATGTGGATCCGGTAACTTCCAGTCCTAATATTCAAACGGGAACTCAACCACGTCACCCCTAAGACGAGGCAAACAAGGGCTACAAACACAACAAAGCCCAGGATGATTTCCATGTCACGCTGCTTCATAGCCATCTAAATTTCTCCATTCACAAAACGCCTGATGATATCCTCCTCGCTCGTTTGGATCTCATCAGGCGTTCCTTGAAATTTGATGTCCCCCTCGTAGAGCAAGGCGACCTTTTCCGAAATGCGAAGCGTGAAGGACATATCGTGGGTGACCACAATCGAAGTGATATCGATCTGTCCCTGAATCTCCAGGATCATGTCACCCACCACATTCGTGGTCTTCGGATCGAGGCCCGTGGTGGGCTCGTCATACAAAATGACGGACGGGCCCATAGCAATCGCCCGGGCCAGGGCCACCCGCTTCCGCATACCGCCTGAAAGCTCGCTCGGCCACAGTCCCTCCACACCGCTCATATTAACTCTGCCCAAACATTCGGCCACTCGGTCCCGAATGTACCCCTCATCCATCTTGGTATGCATTCGCAGGCCGAAGGCCACGTTCTCGAAGACCGACATCGAATCGAACAGAGCAGAAGACTGGAAAAGAACGCCGATCTTTTTCCGGACCTCCTGGATATCCCGCCTGCCGAGCTGTCCCACGTTCTGTCCCAGTACCCACACCTCGCCTGAATCCGCCTTCAACACTCCGATGATATGTTTCAACAGAACGCTCTTCCCGCAGCCGCTGGGACCGAGGATTGTCGTGACCTTCCCCTTAGGGACAGAAAGATTCAAGCCCCGCAGGACATGGTTCTCCTCGAAGGACTTGTGGACCTCATCGAATCGGATTGCTTCGCCGTTGGAAATCATAGCAAAAAAAACAGAATCCAGACTTCATTGAATATTGAATATCGGAAAATTGAATATTTAAAAAACACAGGGCTTTCTTGCGTCAGTGGATCTCTTTGATCTTCAATCTTCAATATCTTCAATCTTCAATTCCCCCCCCGACCTCTGACCCCTGGGGTGGAAGGGAGTGGAGGGCTTTTCATATCTTTATCAAAGTATCCGTAATGAAATAATCCGAGATCAGAATCATCGACGAAGAGATCACCACCGAGGTGGTGGCCGCGGTGCCCACCCCGGCCGCCCCCCCCTTTGTCTCAAGACCCATGTATGACCCGGTGAAGGTGATCAATATGCCGTAGACCATGGCCTTAACGAGCCCCACAAACACATCATAACCATAAAAATCGAGGTGCATCCCCTTTATAAAATCGTTCGGGCTGAGCCCCATCGAGAGGACGGAGACCGAAAATCCCCCGCTGATGGCAACCACCTCCGAGAAGATGACCAGGACCGGAACCATCACGAGCCCACCCAGGACACGCGGCATCATCAAGTAGCCCACCGGATCGACTGCGAGAGACTGAAGGGCATCTACCTGTTCGGAAACCTTCATTGTCCCGATTTCCGAAGCGATACCGGCCCCCACCCTGCCCGCAATGACCAAGGCCATCAGCGTAGGAGAAAGCTCCAGAACGGTCGACTTGACAACGATCGATCCCACCATGAAGCGTGGCACATAGTCGGACATCTGATAGGCCGTCTGGATGGAGATGGCCATCCCCGTGAACACCGAGATCAGGCACACCAGAGGCAGGGTCTCGACGCCGATCCAGTAAAATTGCTGGATAACCTGCCTCCGATAGAAATAGACGTTTCGTAACTCCAGGACGATCGCCCGGAAATAAGTCCACATCTTGTACAGATTAACGAAAAATATGATGGTACCCCGGCCGATCGATTTAAACAGATTGTTCATCCGATTCCATCATCCAGTCAAGGGTCGAAGGATAAAGCTTTTGTAACTTTCTCGTAAACCACTGGTTTTTCTGAACCCAGATAGGATAATATACAAATTGAGCTTCGGTCGATCAAGGATTCAATCGAGTCCTGATAGCCGGAAAAGGTTTTACACGTTCGCTTGACAAGTCACAGGCCATTTTACATATTCCTTCCGGTCAGTGGATTTTTTCCATAAACCCTACTTTTCAACGATTCTTCCTTTGACCCAGCTCGTCGTCATAGCTGATGATTTCACAGGAGCCTGCGACACCGCGCTTCAGTTCGTCAAGAGAGGAATAAGGTCTGAAGTGCGTGTGTGGTCTGTCGAGACCCGGGATGAAGTGGCGGAGAAGGCCACCGCTCTGGTATTCGATGCGGAGACCCGCAGCCTCCCCGCGCCGCAGGCCTCCGAGCGAACCGTTGCCCTCTGCGACCGGATTCGAAAAATGAAACCCGGGTTGATCTACAAGAAGATCGATTCCACGGTTCGAGGAAACATCGGTGCAGAACTGCGGGAGACCATCCGGAATTTGGGATCCGGCCTGTGCCTTATCGCCCCCGCGTTTCCGGCCACAGGGCGAACGACCGTCGGGGGTTATCAGCTCGTGAACGGGATACCGGTTTCGCGATCAGAGGCCGGAAGTGATCCGGTCACTCCAGTCCTTCGCTCATACCTGCCCGACCTTCTCGGCGCCCTGGGCACGGAACGCATACACGTCGTCGGCCTCGACGATGTGGCTGGAGGCGTGGACGAGATATCGCGAATCCTGGAAAACCTGGCGCCCCGCATCCCCGTGGTGCTCGATGCTGCAACCGACGGGGATTTGGAGTCCATCGCGATGGCTGCCTCCCGTTTATCCCCCCGGCCCCTGGTTTGCGGGTCCGCCGGCCTGGCCGCGCATCTCCCTCAGGCATTCGGCCTCCACCCGGAGAGCCATATTCCTGTGCCCAATAAGGGAAAAAATGGGCCTGTGCTCGTTGTGATCGCCAGTCGAGCTTCGGCCAATCAGGACCAGGTTGCCCGTCTCTGTTCAAGACTTTCCGTCTACATTCACAGGGAACCCTTTGAGGCTTTGAGAATCGCAGATCCGGCCTCCGCAGAAAAGATTGTCTCCAATATACTCCCCCGGTTCAAGCAGGGAGCACCCGATGCCGTGATCTTAACCGTGGACCAGGCTCCCGGATCCGTCTCTGACCTTGATGGGGAGGCAATGTTGACCACCCTGGGAAGGATTTCTCGGGGGATTCTTGATCGCACAAAGGTATCGGGATTGATCCTGACGGGTGGATGGACGGCCATTCACATCGTCCGGGAGCTCGGAGCCTGGGGGGCGGAGGTCTGTGCGGAGGTGGAGGCGGGAATCCCTCTTAGTCGACTCCGGGGGGGGCCCTACGATGGCCTGGGCATTGTGACCAAGGCAGGGGGATTCGGCGACTCGTCAACCCTTGTGCGGGCGACAGCTTGCTTGGTGGATCCTGAGTCAAATCGGATAGGGGCAGGAAATCTCGAACATTCAAGGGCAAGGACACACTTTCGTCCCCTGCTTGCGATTACCATGGGAGACGTCTCCGGGATCGGCCCGGAGGTAATCGCAAAGGCACTCTCGAAAGAAGAGACATATCGTCTCTGCAGGCCCCTCGTGATCGGCGGTCGTTCCTTCCTCGAAGAGGCGCTCAGGTTCGCGAGCCGCCGGCTTTCGATCCGGTCCGTATCTTCTCCTTCCGAGGGTGACTATGTCTCAGGGGTGGTGGACCTCCTCGAAACCGGTGGGCGAGATCCATCCGGAATTCAGGTAGGACAGGTCTCTCCGGAGGCGGGCAAGGCTGCTGTGGAATTCGTCTTTCGAGCCGCAGATCTGGCGATGTCCGAGGAGGTGGATGGCGTTGTGACAGCCCCCCTGAACAAGGAAGCCATGAACCAGGCAGGATTTAAGTACGCCGGCCATACCGAACTGCTTACGGAGCGGACGGGGTCGCCGACCTCTCGTATGATGCTTGCCATGGAAAATTTCAGGATCGTCCACGTGACGACGCACGTTGCCCTTCGAGACATTCTGCAGCTGGTCACGGTAGAACGTATTCTGAAGACCTTCGAGCTTGCCCACCAGGCGCTCCTGGACCTGGGCGTCTATCGGCCGAAGATCGCCGTGGCCGGGATCAACCCCCACTGCGGGGAAGGCGGGATGTTTGGGGATGAGGATTCGGGGATCGTTGCCCCGGCCGTGGAACGGGCTCGAAAGTTAGGATGGGATATCGTTGGGCCCGTCTCGCCCGACACCGTCTTTTTTCGAGCGTATCGAGGGGCCTTCGACGCGGTTACCGCGATCTACCACGACCAGGGTCATATTCCCATGAAGCTGGTCGGATTTGCGGAAGCCGTGAACGTGACGCTCGGCCTTCCGATCGTCCGCACATCCGTGGACCACGGGACCGCCTTCGACATCGCGGGAAAGGGAGTGGCCGACGAGACGAACATGATCTCCGCAATCCGATTGGCCGCACGGTTGGCAATGGGGAGAAAGACCCGAGCGGAAGGCCGGGGATCGTGACTCGTAATTCGTTATTCGGAGATCGTAAAATCGTGGAGCCCTTCGCTCAGCCGCAACCAAACCTCCTGCCCTATATGGCCAAGATTTGTGGGAACGGTCTCCAGGCCGGGAACTGACGCCATAGGGCATGAATCCCTTAAACGGGGATTTTCCTTTTGGCTATTGCCCTTACCTCCGACTGGAGTCGGGTCCCACAACTCTAAGGGTGTTTCCCATCACCTATCCCGGGCTTCGCTTCTGCCACCCCTACTGCCTTTGCTTTCCTGGCACTGCCAACTGCTACTGTGTTCCTACGTCCAAATCAAGATACTCGACTTCTTTTTTTCGACTTTAATTCTCTCTAACCTCATATATTTAAAATAATTATTGTTCTCATTCAATTTTCCACGCGAGTGGAAAATTCGTTTGTGACACTCGATTTGAATATCCCCCGACCTCCGACCTCTTACCCCTGCCATTGCATTTCCTGCCACTGCCAACTGCTTTCCATTTTGCATTTTTTCCTTGCTTTGCAATTTCCTCCCCAATGTCATCCTTGAGCGCGATACTACTTGAGTTAAGATCTGCCGCCGGACCTTGTGCGCGAAGGATCCCTTTTCCTTGATTACATAATTTGATTTTAGATGATTAATCAAAAAAACAATAGGACTGAGTCTGACAGCCCTCAGTCCCGGATCTCCTTTCAAGGCCTTGCCCGTTGCAGGGTCTTTTTATATCTTCACCTTTCTGTCGATCGTGAAAATATTGTGATCCGTCTCCTGGATCGTCACTTCGATATCGTAGTCGATATCCTGGTCCGGATACTCCGACCTTATGGCTTGAACCACTTGATCCAAACAGTAGCGGGTAACGTTCTCCACGCTCGGATTATCCCCCGGGAGGAGGACCACCCCCTCCTGTTCGAACAACCCCGACCTGAGGAAGTCCTCGTCATTTTCGCACACCATAATCTTGTGGTCGAGGTGTCGAAAGATATCCTTGAGATGCCCGAAATCGATCGATAGATCGAGGGAATTCCGAGGAAACCGCTCGGTCTTCAGGATAATCGTTCCGATCCACGTGTGACCGTGCACGAACCGGCACTTGCCGTCGTAGCCCAACTGTCGATGGGCTGCGTGAAAGTCACTGTGGACTCGGATCGTCTCCAATGAAACCTCTAACCTCTGACATCTTACCTTTTCAGTTTTCGTCTCACGTTTCACGGTATTTCAATCTTCAATTAATGTTAACCAACCCGCTCGCACCTGTCAAGCGCCTTCCCGGTCTTTCTGATGTTATCGCTACTGCCTGGCGAGACGGGAGTTCTCAGGATCCTCCTCAAAATTGGATCGATACGGATTGATATCCAGGCCGCCCCGTCGAGTATATCGGGCGTACACCGTCAACTTTTCCGGTTGACAGCGTCGTAAGATATCCAGAAACATCCGCTCTACACACGACTCCTGGAATTCACCGTGCTCCCGGTAGGAGATGATATACCGCAACAGGCCTTCGCGATCGATCTGCCTCCCGGCATAGTGGAACCAGATACTCCCCCAATCCGGTTGACCTGTAATCGGACAGTTCGACTTTAACAGGTTGGAGTAAAGCGACTCTTCGACCATCCGGCCGGCCGCCTTGAGGAACACTGGATCGACCGTATAAGTCTCGGCCGTAATATCCTGATGATCGATACAGATACCCGTCCAGCCCGATAACCCCCCTCCCTCAAACTGATCTGCGTTTGATAAAGCCACCGCAACCTCGGATCTCGTCGCTCCGGACAGATCCTTCTTCAGCGCTTCCATGACTTCCTCACGATTCGAAAATTGGCTCTGGTTGAATGAATTCAAATAAAGCTTCAAAGACTTCGACTCAATCAGATGCATCGAGTCACACGGAATCCTGAACGCCCCCATAGCAACCTCCGGCTTCCCGTTCAGGTTCAACCACGACAATTCATAAGCGTTCCAGATATCACAACCCTGAAAGGGCAAGGCCTCCGGGACCCCGATCGCTTCTCGCTGAGCTTTCCGTGAAATCTGAAAAAGTAACCCCGGTGTATACGTATTCACAACGGGGGATTTCTTACCCAGAGGTGATTGGGTTAAAAAGTTGGGAGTGGACATATCGGATACTTACTTTGAATATTGAATATCGGAAAGTGGAATATTTGGACAACTGCTCTTTGCTTTTTCCTGCCACTGTCACCTGCTACTGCCTTTGCTTTTCCTGACCTCCGACCCCCGACCTCTTCACTTTCATGCCGCTTTTTCCCGCACCATGGCCTCCAGTGCGATTCTTGGACAGATGTTCTCCCTGATGTAGTCGAACAGGTTCGTAGCGACACTTCGGATGCGGGCCTCAACCCTCTCATCCAGGCAGCGTCCGTCCTCATCGAAAAGATCCTGCACACCCGCCACCGAGACCGGTCCCGGCAGAACGATGGCCCCAACGTGGGAACAGACGCTGCGCAGGTGCTCCAGGGATTTGATAGCGCCGATCTGACCCGCGGCCACACCGAGCAAGGCCACCGGTTTACCCGAAAGCTCTGAGGGGAAACCCAGGTTTTCGATGACCAGCTTGATGACACTCGAAAAGCTGCCGTGGTATTCAGGTGTGGACAGAATGATACCGGTTGCACTGGAGACGAGATTCTGGAGCTCCTCTGTCTCGGCGGAGTCCTCGCCCATACCGGGAAGGGGCAGGGTCATCGCGGCGGGATCGACGATATGGAGATTGATTTCCGGATTTTTTTGGATTTCGTCTACGACCAAAGCAAGCGCTTTGGAGGTATAGTTGTCCGGCCGGACACTGCCTTTGACAACCACTATTCGAATACCATCTGTACATTCGTTCATAAGCCATTCTCCTGTACGGGTTGACGAATATTAATGGTGATATGGACTGAACCCTTTTGAGGTTCTAAGGATCTCTTCAATCTTGATTTCCGTATCCCCTGTCCGAATTCTGCGCGCGCGCGCAGAATTGATACGGCCCGTTAGAATATAAGTGCTTAATATAATCGGATTTAACACGATTTGTCGTCTCAGATGATAATACTAATTAGCAGCAAGCATCGATCTTCAATTTCCCTTTACCTCCGACCCCCGTTTCGGACCCTGTTGTTGTTGCTTATCGCTTTCCGTCGGGAGAGATCCGACCTGAATCTGGAAGCCAGCTTCCAGCTGCTCCAACCTTGTCTATCTGCTTTCTGTGCCAAGAGATAACGATCGGTCTCCTCAGGAGTTTCATCATTGTCCGGTAGTGGCCCCAGGTCAATTTTGAACGCGCGTTCAAAATTGGAAAGGTAAGGAAAAACCCTGTCTCTGCTCAGGTGAGAATAGGTCGTTTTGC
The DNA here is from genome assembly GCA_965217865.1 of Candidatus Latescibacterota bacterium. Taxonomy (GTDB): domain Bacteria; phylum Latescibacterota; class UBA2968; order SICM01; family SICM01; genus CBDCJO01. The sequence continues at coordinate 23,520 of CBDCJO010000001.1, forward strand.
CATGATAGCCTCCATGGATGGACCCCTAACCTCTGTTCACTCTCCTCCCGACCCTTGTCTCCCGACTACCGGTTTGGCTTCCTGATCCCTGACCTCCGGCCCTTGCCTTCGCTTTACCTGCCACTGCCACCTGCTACTGCCTTTGCTTTTCCAGTCCTCCGATCTCCGACCCCTCATACGCAATCGGATCTCTCGCGCGATTTGCCTTAAAGGCCTCAATCCGTTCGACACACGCATCGCACAACCCGCACGCAGGTCGTCTTCCTTCGTAACAGGTGTGCGTGACCTCGTACGGCACGCCCATCTTCAGCCCGATCCGGATAACCTCCTTCTTCCACATCGACGTAAAGGGCGAATGGATCCGCATCTCCCGATCGCGGGATCCGCCCAGCGACAGGACTTTCTCCAGCCCATCGTAGAATTCCCTCCGGCAGTCCCGATAGGACCGATAATCGTCTTTCACGGCCGCGATATACAGGTCCCAAGCACCCAGCGACTCGGCGTGCGCTGCGGCCAGCGTGATCATCAGCATGTTCCGGAAAGGAACCACCGTACGTACCTGTTCGCCGTCCGAGGCCTTCGGTACGGTAAGCCGCGCTTCGGTCAACGGATTCCCCCCGAGCTGGTTCAAATCAAGTCGGATCACCTTATGCGATGCCGCCTCCGCGAGGGTTGAGAGCCTGGCGCTGAATTCCAACTCGACCCGGTGCCGCTGACCGTAATCGATGCTGACCGTGTGGATCTCCCGACATCCCTGTGACTTAACCCACCACAGACACGTAGAGGAATCCATGCCCCCGCTGAGTAAAACAACCGCCTTTTGATCATTTGAATTCATGAGATCTGATTCGGATAAGACCAATCCTTCAAAAAAACCGGTTTAACTTTGCAATTTTCACTTTGTATTTCCCTGACCTCTGACCTCTGACCTCTGACCTCTGACGCTTCAATCGTCCATCGTCTAGGGTCCATCGTCAATATATACTACCGTGTCCCTCACTTCCGCTTCCCGAAACCCCTTCCTCCTGAGCTTACAGCTTTCGCACCGTCCGCACGCCAGATCCTCGCTCTCATAACACGACCACGTGCGATCCAGCGGAGCCCCCAGTTCCACCCCCAGACGAACGATCTCGGCCTTCCTCATCTTCACCAAAGGCGCGACGACTTCGATCTTCGACTCGGGCCTCGTTCCCGCGGTGACCGCGCCGTTGAATGCGGCGATAAACTCCGGACTGCAGTCCGGATATCCCGACTCCGCTTCGACCCCCACAAAGACCTTTTCGGCGCCGATGACTTCCGCCCATGCAACCCCGACACAGAGGAGATGCGCGTTTCGGAACGGCACATAGGAGGTCGGAATCGCCTCCCGATCTGACATCGGATCCGGCATCGGAATCGCCTTATCCGTTAGGCTCGACCCCCCGATGATGGCCAGAGACCTTGCCTCCACCACCAGCCGGCGCTTCGCATCGTAGAAATCCGCGATCGCTTCGAAAGCCCGGAGCTCTCTCCGCTCGGTCCTCTGTCCGTATCTGACGTGAAGAAAACAAACCTCGTGGTCCCGCGCAGCGATTGCCGCAGCCACGCAACTGTCCATCCCGCCGCTCACCACGGCAACGGCGCGGGGTCCTGCCAGGCCTTTATCATTCTGTTTGGTCATCAAAGACAAATTATCCCCCGGGTTCTACCCGGTCAAGCACAAAAAAAGCCGGCCGCCGTAAGGCTGCCAGCCACATGAAGTGCTCGGCGATTCCTGACCTACAGGCGCTGAGAGATCCTCAGGCGATTTATCGCCCGCGCGAGGGCGGCTTCCGCCCGCGCCTGGTCGATCTCCGCAGATCGTTGCCTGGCCCGCTCCTTGGCCCGTTCCCTTGCCTGCTCCGCGCGCTCTGCGTCGATCTCCTCGGCGAATTCAGCGTTCTCCGCGAGCACAGTCACACCCGAGCGGAGGACTTCCACGAATCCCCCGCTGGTGGCCAGGTATTTGGAATCCCCCTCTTCCCGAATGATGATCTCCCCTACGGTCAGCGCAGTCAAATAAGGGATATGCCTTGCCAGGACGCCGAACCCCCCCTGAATCCCCGGGGCGCGAACGCCGGTCACCTCGCCTCTGTAGACCAGCCTTTGCGGAGTCACGATTTCCAGGTTGAACGTCGCCACGCCTATTCCATCTCCTTCGCCTTTTGAACCGCTTCTTCAATCGTTCCAACCATGTAGAACGCGGCCTCGGGCAGTTCGTCGTAATCCCCATCCACCAGCCCTTTGAAACCTTTCACCGTATCCTCGATCCGGACGTATTTGCCATCGAGGTTCGTGAAAACCTCGGCCACGAACATCGGCTGCGTCAGGAACATCTGGATCCTTCTCGCCCTGGCGACGGTCAACTTATCTTCGTCGGACAGCTCGTCGATGCCCAGGATCGCGATGATATCACGGAGGTCCTTGTACCGCTGGAGGATCTGATGCACCCGCCGGACAACCTGATAATGATCCTCGCCCACCACCAACGGATCGAGGATGCGGGAGGTGGATTCCAGCGGGTTCACCGCCGGGAAGACCGCCTGCTCGAACAAGGCCCGGTCAAGGTATGTCACGGCATCCAGGTGCGTGAAGGTCGCCACGGGCGCGGGGTCCGTGTAGTCGTCCGCGGGAACATAGATGGCCTGCATCGAAGTGACCGACCCGTTTTTCGTCGATGTGATCCGCTCCTGCAACTCCCCCATATCCGTGGAGAGCGTGGGCTGATAGCCCACGGCCGATGGCATCCGACCCAGTAGCGCGGACACCTCCGATCCCGCCTGCGTGAATCGGAAAATGTTGTCGATGAACAGAAGGACATCCTTTTTCTCCTCGTCCCTGAAGTATTCCGCAAGAGTTAGCCCGGTAAGACCCACCCTGGCGCGTGCCCCGGGCGGCTCGTTCATCTGTCCGAACACCAGCGCCGTCCGCTCCAGCACCCCGGACTCCTTCATTTCAAGCCACAGGTCGTTGCCCTCGCGGGTCCGTTCCCCCACACCCGAGAAAACGCAGACCCCCCCGTGCTCCGTCGCGATGTTGTGGATCAGTTCGGTTATGAGCACCGTCTTCCCGACACCGGCCCCGCCCATAAGCCCGATCTTTCCGCCTCTGGAGAACGGCTGAATCAGGTCGACCACCTTCAAACCGGTCTCGAACATCTCGGTCTGTGTGCTCAAATCCTGGTGTGGAGGGGGCGGCCTGTGAATCGGGTACTTCTTGTCTCCCTCGATGGGACCGAGCTGGTCGATCGGCTCACCGATCACATTGATCAGCCTTCCCAGGACCCCCGGACCCACGGTCACGGCGATCGGCTGGCCGGTGTCTTCCACCTTCATACCCCGGACAAGACCGTCGGTGCCGTCCATTGCAACACAGCGGACCCGGTTCTCGCCGAGATGTTGTGCGGTCTCCAGGACCAGACGCGTCCCGTCGTCCCGCGGCACCTCTAAAGCGTTCATGATGGAGGGAAGCTCCGCCCCGGAGAAATCCACATCCGCTACCGCACCCATGATCTGTAAGATCCGTCCTTCATTCATAATTCAATCCCTCTCGATGGTTTTCTCATTTTGAACTTTCCGTTTTCCATTTTCCACTTTGCAATTTCCCTTACCCTTTCAGTGCCTCCGCCCCTCCGACGATCTCCGAGATCTCCCGGGTAATTGTCGCCTGCCGGACCTGATTCCGGACCAGCGTCAGATTATCCACCAGCTCCCGGGCGTTTTTGGTCGCATTCTCCATCGCCGTCATCCGGGCGGCCTGCTCCGAGGCGTTGGATTCGAGCAGGACCTGCCAGATCTGGACATTCAGGTGACGCGGGAGAAGCGTATCCAGGAGTTCCTTCTGGGAAGGTTCGTAGAGATAGTCGGTGAACATACCCTCTTCATCCGGTGGCTCGGGAATCACGGGAAGGAACGGAATGCATAGGAGATTCTGTTGAAGGACCGACTTGAATTCATTGTAAATGACTTCTACACGGTCTACATCCAGCTGGGTGTAAAGATAGATGATTTCTTTCACGATAGTCTGGGCGTGATGGAAATCCAGATGGCCGAAAATGTTGATCTGTTCTCCGAGAATCGTATAATCTCGACGCGCAAAAAAATCCCGTCCCTTCCTGCCCACGCAGACAAGGCTGACGTCCGCTCCCTGTTCCTGGTAGGACTTGCATTGTTCTACCGCCCGCCGGATGACGTTGCTGTTGAAGCTTCCGCAGAGCCCCCTGTCCGAGGTGACCACGAGCAGGCAAACGTGTGTGAGCTCTCGATCGATCAAAAGAGGATGATCGCTCGCCTCCGAAAGCGACACGACGTGCCTCAACAGTTTATCCATCTTTCGGGAATACGGTCGCGCCGCCATCATGTTCTCCTGAGATCGACGCATCCTAGCTGCGGCCACCATCCTCATGGCGTTGGTGACCTGTTGAATGTTGCTGACGCTGGCGATGCGCCGTCTCAGCATTCTCAGGTTCGGCATCAATCGCTCCGATAAATCGGGCTAACTTCAAACGAATCACGAATCATGATCCACGTTTTTCCCGTCTCACGTTTCACGTGTTTTTACTTGAACGACTCCAACAATGATGCAATTGCTTCATCGATCCTCTTTTTGTTCTCGTCGCTGAATTCCTTCGTCTCCGCGATCTCCCTGAGAAGTTCGGGCATCTGAGACCTGACTTTCTCCAAAAGCTCGTCTTCAAAATCCCGGATCCGGTCCAGGGCGGTCTCGTCGAGCAAACCCTGGTTCCCGGCATAGATGACGATGATCTGCTCTGCCACGGGCATTGGGGCATACTGATCCTGTTTCAACAACTCCACCAGGCGCTGCCCCCGAGTGAGCATCCGCTGGGTCGCCCGATCCAGATCCGACCCGAACTGGGCGAATGCGGCTACCTCTCGATAACGGGCGAGATCCAGCCTCAGCGTTCCGGCCACCTGCTTGTCCTTCATGGCACGGATCTGAGCCTTGCCCCCCACGCGAGAAACCGAGAGCCCAACGTTAACCGCGGGCCTTATGCCGGCGTAGAAAAGATCACCCTCCATGAAGATCTGACCATCTGTGATCGATATGACGTTCGTGGGGATATAGGTGGAGAGGTCCCCCTCTTGCGTCTCGATAATAGGCAGGGCCGTCAAAGACCCGGCGCCAAGGTCGTCGCTCAGTTTGGCGGCCCGCTCGAGCAGTCGGGAATGGAGGTAGAAAACGTCTCCGGGGTAAGCCTCTCGGCCGGGAGGACGCCGCATTAACAGGGACACCTGTCGATAAGCCCACGCGTGCTTTGAAAGGTCATCGTAGATGATCAGGGCGTGTTTCCCGTTGTCCCGGAAATACTCCCCAATTGTCGCCCCTGAATAGGGCGCCAGGTATTGAAGCGGTGCGGGCTCCGAGGCCGAGGATGACACGATCGTCGTGTAATCCATCGCCCCCGCATCGGTGAGGGTCTTTTCCACCTTTGCCACGGTCGATGCCTTCTGGCCGATGGCCACGTAGATGCAGAAGACATCTCCCCCCTTTTGATTGATGATCGTGTCTATGGCGATCGCTGTCTTCCCCGTCTGGCGGTCCCCGATGATCAGTTCGCGCTGGCCCCTCCCGATGGGGTACATGCTGTCGATGACCTTCAACCCGGTCTGCAGAGGCTCTTTCACAGGCTGACGTTCAATCACCCCAAGGGCCTTTCGCTCTACCGGAAACCGGCCCTTTCCCTGAATCTCACCCCGACCGTCGATCGCCTGTCCCAGCGGATTGACCACCCGGCCGAGGAGACCCTCTCCAACCGGGACATCCATGACCCTCTGGGTTCGTTTGACCTGATCCCCTTCATTGATGTGGGTGTCCTCGCCAAACAGGATACACCCCACATTGTCCTCTTCCAGGTTGAAGGCCATGCCGAATACCCCGGATGAGAACTCCACCAGTTCCCCCGCCATCACGTTCGACAGACCGTGCACCCTGGCGATCCCGTCCCCCACCTGAAGCACGGTCCCCTGTTCGTAGACATCCACCTGACGGTCGAACTCCTCCAACTGACGTTTCAGGATGTCCGTAACCTCATCAGGCCTGATCATCGCATCCATGGCCATTTCGGAACACCTCTCTCTTGTGTTATATGCCCATCATCCGGGTCTTCAACAGCTTCAACTGCGTCTCGATTGTCCCATCAAAAACCAAGTCCCCCATCCGGGCGATGAAACCCGCGCGAATCTGCGGGGACACCTCTATCTTCAATCGGATCTTCCGGTTTAAGTAGGTCGAAAATTTTGAAACCATCAACGCCTCCTGGTCGGGAGTGACCGGCCGGGAGGAGGTGACCTCCGCCGTGACCACACCTTCCCGCTCATCCAGATAAACGTTGAATTGTTCAAGGATTTCTTCGGTGACGCGTTCCCGCCTCCGGTCGACGAGCAGGAGAAGGAAGTTAAGCATCAGGGGAGCCACCCGTCCCTTGAACATGGTCGTGATCACCTCTCGCTTGGCAATCGGATGGATCATCGGGCTTTGAAGCAATCCCTTAAAGTCATCCGAGCTGTCGATCAGGTCGATCACCTGAGCCACGTCACGGGTGATCTGGTCCAGGATTCCCTGGGATTCGGCGGAACCCAGGAGGGCCTTGGAATACCTTTGGGCGACCGCAGTTCCTCTCACGTCATCCTTTCAGCGAAGATCAATTTTGATTGGACTCCGGAAGACGCCGGATGAAGTCATCGACGATCTTCCGATTTCTGGAATCGTCCATATTCTCATCCAGAATTTTGCTCGCAGCTGCAATGGCCAGGTCACCGACCGTCTGTCTGAGCTCCTGGAGGGCCCTTTCCTTTTCGTTTTGAATCTCTGCCTTTGCGTTGTCCAGGAGTTGCGAGGCTTCGCGGCGGGAAGCCGACACGATCTCCTCCCGTTCGGTGTGTGCCCGCTCCGTGGCCTTCCGGATCGTCGCCTGACCCTCCACCTCTGCTTTCGAAAGGGTCTCCTTGTACTCAACCAGCGTTCGTTCGGCGTCGTGCTTTGCCCGCTCCGCGCCGGAAAGGGCATCACGGATGCGTTTCTCCCGTTCGTCCAGCATCGACAGCAACGGTTTCCAGACGAACATCCTGAGTACGACGAGCAGTACCAGGAAGGTGATGACGGTCCAGATCATCAGACCGGGTTCTATTTTTAACAACATGGCCTATCCTTCCGAATCGGCGATGGGACAAACGGCTTATTTGAGTGCCAGCAGGATACAGACGACCTGTCCGAACAGGGCGATTCCTTCGATCAACGCCGAAGCGATGATCATCGAAGTCCGTATATCTCCCGTGGCTTCGGGTTGTCTCGCTGTCCCATCCATCGCCATGGATGCGATCCGGCCGATGCCGATCCCCGCCCCGATCGTGACAAGGCCCGCGCCTATACCCGCTGCGAGATGCGCTAGATTAAGATCCATTTTAACCTTCCTCCCTTTGGTTGATTGACGACGTGGCCACGCTCAAAACACGCAGCTTGTTCGTGATTCGTGATTCGTGATTCGTGATTCGTGATTCGTGATTCGTGATTCGTGATTCGTGATTCGTGATTCGTGATTCGTGATTCGTGATTCGTGATTCGTGATTCGTGATTCGTGATTCGTGATTCGTGATTCGTGATTCGTGATTCGTGATTCGTGATTCGTGATTCGTGATTCGTGATTCGTGATTCGTGATTCGTGATTCGTGATTCGTGATTCGTGATTCGTGATTCGTGATTCGTGATTCGTGATTCGTGATTCGTGATTCGTTAATGATCGATGCGAATTAATGGATGAATTGTCAAAGTTTTTTTCTGGTTTTCCGATCCACGAACCACGATCCACAGGTTTTCTGATCCCCGACTTAATGCTCCTGATGCACCGCCATGCCGATGAAAACCGCCGACAACATCGTGAAAATGTAGGCCTGCAAGAAAGCCACGAAAAGCTCCAGCAGACTGACCGCAACGGCGAAGGCCACCGAAACGGGTGCGATCAACAGGGTATTAAGTATGAAAATCAAACCGATGACCGAGAGGATGATGATGTGGCCCGCCGTCATGTTGGCAAACAACCGGATGCAGAGAGCAAAGGGCTTGGTGAGAAGGCTCACGATCTCAATCGGGATCATGATCGGCAACAGAGGCCACGGAAGCCCGTGGGGTATCAGACCCTTGAAATAACCGAAAAATCCGTTTTGCATAATCCCACCGATCTGGATCGTAAGGAAGGCGCAGAGGGCCAACCCTGCTGTCACGTTGATGTTCCCCGTGGCCGCGGCCCCGAAAGGGATCATCCCCAGAAGATTGCAGGCCAGGATGAAAAAGAAAACGGTTAATAGGAAAGGAAGGAACGGGCGGGCGTTCTGTGCACCGATGTTCGGGATGGCGATCTCGTCCCGGATGAAGGTCACAACGGATTCCAGCGCATTGGCCAGTCCTTTGGGAACCATGTCGGACTTGCGATGGCGCCTCAGCTTCAATAACAACATGAAAACGACCAGGGCGGCTACCCACATCATCACGACGTGTTTTGAGATGGACATGTCCACACCGAGGACTTTCCACGCCTCCCCGTGAGGCAGAGGGATGTGAAGACCGAACGGGAGATGGAGCTCATATGAGTCGATAACGTGCTCGATGATAAACCCGCTGCCCTCGCCGTTCTGCGCCGCACCGGATTCAACCGGTTCTGACATCCAGACCTCCTACTTTTCCTGATGATGAGCCGGCAGCCGCTTGACCAAAAAAATGACCTCCATAACTTGAAAGACCACATAAAACCCGAATAGCCCCCAGATGAATCCCGATACGTGTATATCGGTGTATTTGATCAACACGAACACCGATATTCCGATCAGGGCCATGCGAAGGCCCATGCTCCCGAACACCGTCTGGAAAAAGGTCGTCCGGGATCGATTGAACGCCCACGTGATGGTCGTGCACCCCGCGACAACGTTGAGGACCGCCAGGGCGGAACCTGCGGCAAGACCCCAGATCAACCTCTGGGACCCGTAGGTGACAAGGGGATAAGCTGCGATCAGGCACGTCCCGATCAGCACGAACCCCACCTGCCAGGCGAACCCGCCGATTCCTATGTCACTCATGTCTTTTGTTCCGAATCCTTTTCCTTGTGTTCTTTTTCCTGCAGGCCAACGACCGTTCTGTAGAGATTGTAAAAGCCGGCTGCCATACCGAAAAATGCCCCTACCAGCATAAACGCCGGTGAGGTGTCCCATTGCCTGTCGATCCACCACCCGATCCCCAGGCAAATAAGAATCGCCGCTGTGAACTCAACTCCGATTCCAAGATACCTCCCGATCTCCCGGTAACCGGCACCCCGGCCTTGCCTTTCCTCTTCGCGTTTCACATTTCAGGCCCGCCAAATATTCATTGGATATCGAATATCGGGAAATTGAATATTGGAAAAACCCATGACTTTCTTGTGGCCTTATGGATCTCTTTGATCTTCAATCTCCTCGGGCTCCGATCTTCAATTTTCAATCAATCAATCTTCAATTACATCATCACCGATGCAACTGTCTCTCTTGCCCGGTCCAGGGACCAGGACGGAAATATGCCGATCGTGAGCGTAGCGATCGCAGAGATACCCGTGGCACACGCGGCCAGCGGGGTCACGATCACAGGTTGGGCATCTTCCGCGGGGTCTTTCATGTACATATTGACGACAACCCCCACGTAGAAATAGACGGAAACCAAACTGTTGAGCACCCCGATAACCGCCAGGCTGATGAATCCCGCTTTGACCGCGGCCCCGAAGATGTAGAACTTGCCCAGGAATCCCGCGGTCGGCGGAAAACCTGCGAGCGACAACATGAACACGGCCATCGCCAGGGCAAGCGCGGGGTTTCGGTAGGCCAGGCCGTTGTAATCGCGAAGATCCATCCCCACATCCCCCCGACCGCTCACCAGGATGACCACCGCGAACGCGCCGATGTTCATAAAGGTATAGGCGAACAGGTAGAACATCGCGCCTGAAATACCCTGGTCGTTCATCGCCGTCAAAGCGACCAGTATGTAACCCGCGTGTGCGATGCCGGAGTAGGCCAGCATCCGTTTGATACTGTGCTGGGAGATGGCCGCCAGATTTCCAACGGTCATCGTCAAAACGGCCAGAACCCAGAGCGCAGCCGACCACTCCGTACGGAGTGGGTCCAGGTCGAAGGTGGTGAAGAGCATTCGTAGAAGCGCTGCAAACCCGGCAGCCTTTGGACCCGCAGAGAGGAACGCCGTGATGGCTGTCGGCGCACCCTCATAGACATCAGGCACCCACATGTGGAAAGGAACCGCGGCGACCTTGAATCCCAAACCCACCAGGAGGAGCCCGAGCCCAGCCAGAAGCATCGGTAGATGATCGATCGGTTGTCTTGAAAGAACCTCACTTATCTGATTGAGGTTCGTCGTGCCGACAGCACCGTAAATCAGCGCGATTCCATAAAGGAGAAACCCGGTAGCGAAAGCACCCAGAAGCAGATATTTCAGGGAGGACTCATTCGATTCGGAACGGCCGTGAAAAAACCCGACAAGTACATAGAGCGACAACGACAGCAGCTCCAACCCCAGGAATATGATGAGCAGATCGACCCCGGAGGCCATCAGCATCATCCCGAGGGTCGCACACAGGATCAAGAAGTAATAGTCGCTCCTGCCGGATTCCTCCCTTCTCAGGTATCCCGTAGAGATGAAGACAGTAAGTCCCGTGCCGATCAGAAATATGATCTTTGAGAAGACGGCGAACTTGTCCAGGACCACCATATCGTTGAATGCGAGGTCCCGGCCGCCCCACTGCTGGCAAACGGTCCAGAGCGCGGCCCCGGTGCCGATGATCGTGATCCAGGCCGCAACTGTCCCCCTGCTTTGCGGGGACACAATATCGACCAGAAGTACGAGCAACGCCACCGATGTGATGATCAACTCGGGGGCGATCACCGCCCATTCCAGCTCAGGCAAGGGATTCTCCGGATATCCGATGACAAATTACAAAATGTTGGACGCCAGATGCAATCATAAAATCCGTTTCAATCACCGGGAACAAAGATCTTATTTGAAGAGTAGGACGGCCTTACTCCTGTCTCTTCCAGGACCACCCTCCTCTCCGCTTCGACCCGTTGGAGCACACGGCTCACTGACGGCTCCATTTTATTCAGAAATGCGTTTGGATAGACCCCGATCCAGATCATCCCGGCGACGATCGGGATGAGAATAGCCACCTCCCGGACCGAAAGGTCCTTCAATCTCCTGTTCTCATCGTGTTTAACCTCTCCGAAAACCACGCGCTGGTATACCCAGAGCATGTAGACCGCGGCAATGATCACGCCCGTCGCGGCAATCGTCCCATAAATCCAATTCCTGTGGAAGGCCCCCACCAGGATCAGGAACTCCCCGATGAAACCGTTCAATCCGGGAAGACCGATAGATGAGAACATCACGATCATAAAAAAGGCAGAAAAGAGAGGGAGGATCTTCGCGAGCCCGCCGAAGTCTTCGATCTCCCGGGTATGCCTCCTTTCGTAAATCATCCCCACAAGCAAGAACAGCGCCCCCGTGCTCAGGCCGTGGTTCACCATCTGGAGGATTGCCCCGTTGACGCCTTGAGCGTTCAGCGCAAATATCCCCAGGACGACAAATCCGAGATGGCTGACGCTCGAATAGGCCACAAGCTTTTTGATGTCCCGCTGCATCATGGAGACCAAGGCCCCGTAAACGATCCCGACCAAGGCGAGGGCCGAAATCATCGGAAGAAAATGATTCGTTGCGTACGGAAAAAGCGGAAGACAAAACCGAATCAAACCATAGGTCCCCATCTTGAGGAGCACCCCGGCAAGGATGACACTCCCAGCCGTAGGGGCCTCCACGTGAGCATCGGGCAGCCAGGTGTGGACAGGAAAAAGAGGCACCTTGATCGCGAAACTCACAAAAAATGCCAGAAACAACCAAATCTGGAGCTCCCGGGGAAGCGATGACTTCAAGATCGTCAGAAATTCGAAAGTTTCCGCTCCCGTTTTGAAGTAGAGCACCAGGATGCCCACCAACATCAAGACCGAACCCGCCATCGTGAACAGCAAAAACTTAATCGCCGCGTAGATTCGGCGCTGCCCCCCCCATACCCCGATCAGGAGCGCCATCGGAATGAGCATCGCCTCCCAGAAAACGTAAAAAAGCAGAAGATCCAAGGCGCAAAACACCCCCAGCATCCCGCTCTCCAGAAACAGCACAACGGCCATGAACTCCCTCACCCGCGACGTAATCGCATTCCACGACGCCAGGATCGACAACGCTGTCAGGAATGTTGTGATCAGCACCAAAATCAGACTGATCCCGTCGATCCCCAGGGAATAGCTCGCCCCGATGCTCTCGATCCATGGAACACGCTCCGTAAATTGCATCTTCGCGGTGTTTTCCTCGAACCCCGTGAAGAGCTGAATCGATAGGAGAAATTCACCGATCGACACGAACAGGGCAAACCCCCTACAGAAACCCTCCCGTCCTCGGCCAAGGGCCATGATGATCAGTGCCCCGGTGACCGGGAGGAAGATGAGATATGTCAGAATATTGTTCATAAGAGGAAGGAAAACAGGAGTCAGAATTCAGAATACAGAAGCAATTTGATTTTGATCTTCTTCTTTATTCTATATTCTGTATTCTGGTTTGTATTCTATCGAATGATATAGTAAAGCATCACAACAGCTCCAACAACCATCGACGTGGCATAAACGGGAGTCTTTCCGGTCTGGACCCGGCTGACGATCCAGCTCACCGCCTTAACGAACATTCCGGTGAGATTCACAAGCCCGTCCACGATCAGCGAATCGAGTACATCCCAGAGAAAATTCGCAAACCGCTTCAGGGGCTGAACGATGAGGGCATCGTAAATTTCATCCACATAATACTTTTGGACCAATAACCGGTGAAGCCCCCCCGCGCTATGGGACGCCCTTTCCTTGGTGAAGGGTTTGGCGATGTACATGCGCCACGCCAGGAAGATGCCCCCGGCGGCCACCAGGGTCGACAGGGCCATCAAGCCGAGCCGACTTCCACCTGTCGCTTCGTGGGCAACTGTATTCGGAACGATGGACCGGCCCAGGAAGGAAAAGATGCCCCCGTGCTCGCTAACCCCGACCCACCCGGCCGCAACGGACCCCACGGCAAGGACGATCAGAGGAATGGTCATCGATGGGGGTGCCTCGTGGACGTGATGTTCCACCGATGGATCAACTCGCGAGACCCCGTAAAGCGCGACGAATATCAGCCGGAACATATAGAAAGCCGTCATGAAAGCCGTAATCATTCCCAGTGCCCAGATCCCATAATGGCCGCCGTGGAAAGCGGCATCCAGGATGGCGTCCTTGCTCCAGAAGCCGGCAAGAGGTGGAACGCCGGCAATCGCAATCGCCCCGATCAGAAACGTCCAGGACGTGATCGGCATGTATTTTTTCAGACCGCCCATCTTCCGCATGTCCAGCTCCCCCGACATGGCGTGCATCACACTCCCGGCGGTCAGGAACAGCAGCCCTTTGAAGAACGCGTGGGTCATCAGGTGGAAGATCCCGACGGCATAGGCACCCACTCCGGCACCTATGAACATGAAACCGAGCTGGCTCACCGTTGAGTAGGCCAGGACCCTTTTAATGTCGTTGGTCACCATGGCAATCGAGGCCGCGAAGAATGCCGTGATGACCCCGACTCCCGCCACGACGGCCGCAGCCATCGGCGCCAGGTCGAAAAGGACATAGCATCGAGCGACCATGTAGACCCCCGCCGTCACCATCGTCGCTGCGTGGATCAATGAAGAGACGGGCGTTGGGCCCTCCATCGCGTCTGGAAGCCAAACGTAAAGCGGAAATTGCGCCGATTTTCCCACCGCTCCTGCAAACAGCAGCAGCGCGATGGCCGTGATCGTGATTTCTGGAAGGTTGTGAGCATCCTGGAAAACAGGCGCGAAGTCCAGCGTTCCCAAGTGCTTGAAGATCAGGAAGAGGGCGATAAGAAATCCGAAATCCCCTATCCTGTTGACCACGAAGGCCTTTTTTCCCGCATCGGACGCGGACTTTTTTTCGTACCAGAACCCGATCAGAAGATAGGAGCAGAGCCCCACCGCTTCCCAGCCTACGAACATCTGAACAAAGTTGTTAGCGAGAACGAGGACAAGCATCGAAAAAACGAACAGGTTCAGATACGCGAAGTATCGGGAGTATCCCGGGTCGCCGTGCATGTACCCGATGGAATAAATGTGGACGAGGAACGATACGGTTGTCACGACCAGGAGCATGACAGAGGACAGTTCGTCCACCTGAAATCCCACCGAGATATTCAGGTCGCCCACTGAAATCCACGAGTACAATCTGTGTGGAACATCCACCCCCAGGGTCTCACCCTTCAACACGTTCCGAAAAACCAGGATGGCCAAAATCCAGGAGGCCCCAACAGCGGAGCAGGCGATCCAATGGACACCCCGGCCGAGCTTTCGGCCGAAAAAACCGTTCAGGGCAGCCCCTGCCAGGGGACAGATCAGAATCCAGAGAACGCAGGATTCAATCAGGTTTGGGCTCGACGGGTTCAATATTCCGGCTCCAAAGGTGCGACTCAGATCAGTTCTTGGTCACGTCTCCAAAAGGTGTCATCCTTAGCACTCGAGTCTCAGAGCCCGATGCGCGAAGAATTCTACCACTTCAACAAATTGATCTCCCCGACATCGATCGTCTCCCGGTTTCTAAAAAGCGCAATGATGATCGCAAGACCCACGGCGACTTCTGCCGCGGCTACGGTCATCACGAAGAAGACGAAAATCTGCCCGGAAGCCTGTCCGTAGTGATTCGCAAATGCCACAAATGACAGGTTGACTGCGTTCAGCATCAGCTCAACCGACATAAAAATCACGATCACGTTCCGCCGGGTGAGCACCCCGATCACCCCAATGACGAAAAGAATAGCGCTCAGAATATTATAATATCCGATGGGAACCATAAGGCGTCATTGACTATTGAATATCGAGAAATTGAATATTAGGAAAAACCAAGGACTTTCTTGTCGTCTTATTGACCTCGCTTCAATATTCTTCAATATTCGATCTTCAATTTTCAATCTTCAATTTCCTCACCCGACCCCTGGCCTCTTTCCCGTTTCACAAGCACCACCACGCCGATGAGCGCAACCGTGAGGATGACGGCAGCGATCTCGAAGGGAAGGAGATATACGGTGAACAATATCCTCCCAATCGACTCGGTATTCTCAGTCTGGAGGGTGGTGGGCTCGCGCGGTTCCGTACTCTGGAGCCATCCGCCCGCACCGGCCACCGCCCCGATCTGGGACAGAAGCAAGACGACCAGAACAAGAACAAAGATCCACCGGAATCTGCCCACGGCCGCATCCATCAAATCTTTTCGACCCAGATTGAGGAGCATGATCACAAACAGAAACAGGATCATGATCGCCCCGGCATAGACGATCACCATCACAGCGGACAAAAAGTAGGCCTCCAGCAAAACGAAAAGCCCTGCCAGACAGAAGAAGGTCATTACCAATGACAGGGCGCTGTAGACCGGATTTCGAAAGAGCACGACCAACACCGCCGACGACACGGCCAGGGCCGCGAAGACATAGAACATAACCACTGTCATAATTCGCCCCAAACCAAAATCCCGTCAAGCGTATCTCGACGTCTGTTTAACGCTTCACGCTTCACGGCCATATGGCGAGAACTGCGCCGGTAATCAAGATATTGAGGAATGCAAGCTCGATCAGAACCTTCCAGCCCAGGCTCATCAGCTGGTCGTACCGGAATCGCGGCAGCGTCCACCGGACCCAGATGAACAGGAAAAGGAATACAGACGTTTTGGCCATAAAGACCGCAATCTTCAAAAGGCTGTAACCCAGGGAGGTCGCTCCTTCGGGTATCAGCCACGGCAAGTGCCATCCTCCGAAAAAGAGGGTAACGATAACCGCCGAAGAGACGATCATGTTCGCATATTCCGCCATGAAAAACATGGCGAACTTGATGCTGCTGTACTCCGCGTGATATCCTGCGACAAGCTCCTGTTCGCATTCCGGAAGGTCGAAGGGAAGGCGATTCGTCTCGGCATACGCCGCGATGATAAACAAAAGGCAACCCAGCGGTTGGGTCAAAACATTCCACCTTGGAATCACCCCCCAGAGCATCTGGGTCTGACCCGCAACCAGCTCATTCAGCCGAAGGGATCCATCGATCATCAATACCCCGATGATGGACAATCCAAGTGTTAATTCATAGCTGATCATCTGGGAAGATGCCCGGAGCCCCCCCAGGAGTGAATACTTGTTGTTCGATGCCCACCCCCCGAGGACGATTCCGTAGACTCCCAGAGAGGTCAGCGCCAGGATGTAGAGAATACCGATGTTGAGGTCGGCGATCTGAAGCCGGACATCACGGCCGAATAAGGGAATCGTATCCCCGAAAGGAACCACAGCGAAGGTCATAAAGGCCGGCACAAGAATCATGACCGGGGCCATAAGGTAAACCACTTTATTCACGTGCTGCGGGATGATATCCTCCTTAAACATGAATTTGATCCCATCCGCAATCGGCTGGAGCAGGCCCCACAGCCCAACCCGGTTGGGGCCGTAACGGTGCTGGATGAACCCGCTCACCTTCCGCTCGGCCAGAATCATATAAGCCACGGTCCCCAGGAGAACACCAAAAACCACGAGGATCTTGACGAGTATTTCAATTAGATCTATCATAAAAAGAAATAGCGATTCAAGTTGCCTTTGCTTTTTTCTGCCACTGCTACTGCTACTGGTTCAGTTGAATCGTCGATCTTACATCTCACGTTTCACGTCTCACCTTTGATGGCCTTTCAATCTTCATTCTTCAATTTCCTTCCGTGCTCTCCAAGCGATTCATAGGTCATCCCTGAATATCCTGGCACCTTTTGTGAGATCTCTTCCATCACCTCACGGACAGACAAATAGTCCAGGCCCACCCCCATCGCCAAGGCCACCTCCCGAATCGCCTCCCAATCCGGCTTCGCCTCTCCCGGGGGAGGCAGTGCCCGTTTGAATCTTTGGACATGTCCGCCTTCGTTGGTGAACGTTCCTTCTTTCTCCGCGAAGGCGGTCCCCGGCAGCACCATATGGGCGACCGAAACCAGGTCGGAGGTCAGAATGTCCTGGACCAGCAAGAAATCCAGCTTTGAAAACGCCGACCGCTCCGGTTCCGTCAGCTTTTCCAAGGGGTCGCCCCCCAGAAGATAGAGGGCCTTGACCCGCCCTCCCTCGATCAACTCAAGAAGGTCCGGCATCTCCGTTATCCGCAACCCAAGTCCCCTGGCCATATCCTTTGCACCCCGGCTGTTCGGCGATTTGTCGGCCCGGATCGTAAACCCGCTCTTGAATATTACATCCCCTTCGGCGTTCAATTTTGGCCGAATCCCAACCGTGTCCGAACCGAAAACCTCCTTCATCAACTTGCAGAACAGGTAGTTCTCCTCGTTCGACAAATGGGCTGACATGATCCCTGCGACTGCGCCATCGGCCTTCGCCTTTTCGAAATGCTTCCGGGCTTCCTCCAGGCCTTCCGCCCACGACACGCCGTGCCAATCGTTTCCCTCCCTGCGCGTCGGGACTGTCAACCGGTTGTCGGCGTGAACATAACCCCATCCATACCTTCCATCGTCGCACATCCAGAATTGATTCACCTCGGGATTCTCACGCGGCTTCAAACGGCAGACCCGGTTGTTGTTCCGGTTGATGTCGATCCTGATGTTACAGCCCGCGCTGCATCCCGGACATATGGAATCCTCGTGGTCAAGGAACCAGACCCGCTGTTTAAAAAGGAACGCCTTGTCCAAAAGGGCCCCCACCGGGCAGATATCGACTGTATTTCCGGATAGCCGGTTATCAAGAGGAAAACCTGGGAAGATGTCTATTTCATTGTATACGCCCCTGTAGAAATAGCCCAATTCGCTCGTCCCGCTGACCTCATCACAGAAACGGGTACACCGGGTACAACGAATGCATCGGTCGGAATAGAGCATGATGTGCTTTCCGATGTCTTTCTTAGGCTGGACGAGCCTCGTCTCCAAAAATCGACTATCCCCCGCGCCGTGGTCGTAGCTGTAGTCCTGCAGGTCGCATTCCCCGGCCTGATCACAAACCGGACAGTCCAACGGATGATTAATCAGGAGAAACTCCATCACCGCTTTCTGAGTCTCCTTGACCAAAGGAGACTGCGTATCCACGACCATACCTTCGGCCGGCCGCGTCGTGCAGGCGGTCAAAAGGGATTTCCGCCGACCTCCGGGGGTATCGGCCTCGACCTCTACCATACACATCCTGCAGTTCCCCGGGACGCTCAACCCGGGGTGATAACAGTAGTGGGGGATACGAATCCCGTTCTTCGACCCGTGCTGTATAAGATTCCCCAGCTCAGGTTGAATCTCGATTTCATTCCCGTCAATCGTAAAATTTGCCATAGGATTAAATCATTGAATATCGAGGAATTGAATATTACCTTTTTATGCCTTATTTATCTTCAATTCCACTCAATCTTCAATGCCTTTTTCAATCTAAAATATCTCTTCAATCTCAATTTTCTATTTCAAATTATCTTCAATCTTCAATGCCCTTCATATCTTCAATCCTTAATGGCTTTGTCCTTATGAATTGGACACCGCCCCTGCCGGATATGCTCTTCGAACTCCTCCCGGAAGGCAAGGATCGTTCCCTGGGTTGGATATGAGAATGCCGGCCCAAAAAGGCAGATCGTGGAATACCTCGGGCTCAACAGTCCCGCGACATTATCCGCCACGTTCAACAGCATATCCAAATCCCCGGGTTTTCCGTGTCCCTGTTCTATTCGCTTCAATACATCCCGGATCCAGGGGGCCCCCTCTCGACAGGGTGTACACTGCCCGCACGATTCGTGAGCGAAGAACTGCATCAGATTGAGCAGCATGTCCACCATACACGTCGTGTCATCCATCACGATTATTCCCCCTGTCCCGAACATCCCCTTAAACTCACCCTTGCCTGGCAGAAGCCACGCGTCGGGGCTCATGACGACATCGATTTGGTCAGGCGTAATCGGAAGGGTAGAGGCCCCACCCGGAATAACCGCCTTCAAAGTATGGCCGTCCCGGACCCCGCCGGCATAGTCTTCGATGATCTCCCGCATGGTCGTCGCCCCGAGTTCCAACTCGAACAAACCGGGGTTTTTTACTTGACCGCTCACGCAGAAGATGAAAGTACCCGGATACTTCGGGTTGCCGACCCCCTTGAACCATAAGGCGCCTTGCTTAATGATGTGGGGGATATAACTGAGTGTCTGAACATTGTTGACCGTCGTCGGGGATTCGAAAATCCCTCTTTGCGCGGGAAAAGGAGGCTTTACACGGGGTTCCGCCCTTTTTCCCTCCAACGACTGCATCAGACCTGTCTCCTCCCCGCAGATATAAGCCCCCGCGCCAGGGTGCGTGTAGATGTCCAGGTCGTAGCCCTTGCCGAATATGTCCTTTCCGATATACCCTTTCCCGTAAGCCTCTGCGATGGCCCGGTCCAGCCCCCGCATCCCCTGGGCCATCTCCCCCCGCACGTAGATGTAGGCCGCCCGGGCACGGATCGCGTACGATGCGATAATCGTCCCTTCGATCAGTTGGTGGGGGTCTCGCTCGATCAGCACCCGGTCCTTGAACGTACCCGGTTCACTCTCGTCGGCGTTCACGCAGAGATAGGAGGGAACCTTGGGCTCCTTTGGCATAAAACTCCATTTCAAGCCCGTGGGAAACCACGCCCCTCCCCTCCCGTTCATCCCGGAATCCTGAACCTCCTTGACGACCTCGTCCGGAGTCATCGTCTTGAGGGCCTTTTCTGCCCCCTGATAACCTCCGAGACTGATATAGGTATCGATATCCTGAATGTTCGGGACCTCGATATTTTTCAATATGATCCGATTTTCCGGCAAAGCGCTGCTCCCGGAGTCGGCCTCACTTGAGGACCAACCTCCGTTATGTGGCTTGTAAGCTTTGACTCGTGATCCGCGACTTGTGACTTATTTTATATCTTCTGTTTGTTGACATAGGCCTCCGGATCCGTAAGGATGCCGTCCAGTTTGGCCCGGGTGATACGGTGAATGAGGGTTTCGTTCAACATGATCACGGGCGCGGTTCCGCAGGACGCGACACATTCGGACTTCAGAATCGTGAACTGCCCGTCCTGCGTGGTCTCACCCACACTCACACGCAGCTTTTCTTTAAGCAGATCGACGATGCTTTCCGCCCCGAGCAGGGCGCACGACAGGGTGGCGCAGACGTGGATGAGATACCGCCCCACCGGTTTAAAATGATACATTGGGTAGAAAGTCGCGACACCTGCCACCCAAGATGGTGGCAGTTCCAGGAGACTCGCAACGTACTGGATGACATCCAGGGAAAGATATCCGAATTCGCGTTGGGCAAGGTGAAGGGCGGGCAACATCGCAGGTTGCTTGTATGGATAATGGGTCAGGAGTTGATCGAACTCCTTCTGGGCCTCTTGGGAAAACTGAACGGACATCTTTATTACCTTTTCCCCTATCCACACCGGAATTCAGAATACGGGAGCCAGAATACAAGAGAAGAGCAATCCATCAGCCCTCCACACCCAAATCCAATCCTGCATTTGGCTTTCATTCTGAATTCAGTCTTCTGACTTCTGTATTCTGCTTTTCATTACCGATCCAACTCCCCTGCGATCACATTGATGCTTCCCAGTATAGCCACCAGATCCGACAACATATGGCCTTTCACCATCTCGGGAAACGCCTGATAATTCATGAAGCAGGGCGGCCGCACGCGCAGCCGCCACGCCCGGTCGCTTCCGTCGCTCACGATAAACCACCCCAGTTCCCCATTGGGGGACTCTGTGTAGGAATATATCTCCCCAGGGGGAAGTTGGATTCCATGTCCGTCCATGATGATCTTGAAATGGTGAATAAGCGACTCCATTTTCGTATAGGTTTCAGCCTTCTCGGGAAGGATCAGCTTCGGGTCATCCACTTTCACAGAACCTTCGGGAAGGTTGCGGACCGCCTGGTCTACGATCTTGATGCTCTGAAGCATTTCTTCCATTCGAACCAGGTAACGGTCGTAGACGTCCCCCCTTGACCCAACCGGGATGTCGAAATCAAAGTCCTCATAACACGAATAGGGTTCCGCCTTTCGGATATCCCGTTCCACGCCCGACCCGCGAAGGCAGGGGCCGGTGAAACTCCACGCGATGGCATCCTCGGCCGAGACCACACCGATCCCCTTGGTCCGGTCGATCCAGATCCTGTTCCGCGTCAAAAGGGTGTCTATGTCTTCAAACGCCTTCGGAAACTGTGCCGTAAAGTCCGTCACAATCTTCACGAAGTCGGTAGGAACATCGTGCATCACACCCCCGACCCTTGTATAACTGGTCGTCAGCCTGGCGCCGGTGACTGCCTCGAAGATGTTATAAAGCCTTTCCCGCTGCTCGAAACCGTAAAGGAAGACGGTAAAAGCACCGATATCCAGAGCGTGCGTCCCCAACCATACCAGGTGGTCGGCGATGCGCGAAAGTTCACAAAGGATGACACGGATGTATTCCGCCCGCTCTGGAACTTCGATGCCGAGTAATTTTTCCACCGCCATTGAATACCCTACATTATTTGCCAGGGGGGATAGATAGTTCATCCTGTCCGTAACAACCACGTACTGGTTGTAGTTCATGTTCTCGCCGAGTTTCTCGAACCCCGTGTGGAGATAGCCGATGTCGGGGACGCAGTTCGCGATCCGTTCACCTTCCATTTCCAGTACAAGGCGTAGCGTCCCGTGCGTGGCCGGATGCTGCGGGCCAAGATTTAGGGTCATGCGTTCCGAATCGAGCGAATCGGCCGGTTTCGCCGTGTCATTTTTCGGTGCTGTTTTGATCTGGAAGACGTCTTCGATATTCACGAATCCGGGATCCTCCCGGGCAATCACATCCCGCTCACCTTTCCCTTTAAGCGGGTAATCCTTTCGGAGTGGATAGTCCTCGAAATCCACGGGCATCAGGATACGACGAAGATCTGGATGTCCCTCGAACCGAATGCCGAACATGTCATACGCCTCTCGCTCGGGCCAGAGCGCTCCTTTCCACACCGGGACGGCCGAGGGGATTGATGCCTCGAACTCCTCCACAAGGGCCTTCACAAGCACTCGCCCCCGATGTTCCGTCCCCTGATATGAGCAAAGGCAGTATACAACCCCATAACGGGTCGGGGCGTCGGTCGGGGTGTAATCCCGATAATCCACGGCTGTCACATCCACAAGGAAATTAAACCGCAGAGAAGGATCATCCCGTAAAAAGGTTAGGATCTCCGTGATCCGCCCCTTTTTGACCGTGATTATCCAGTCGTCGCGAAATTCGCGGGCATCGACGATTTCTTTCGGAAACCGCTCGCGGACCTTCTCTACGGTCGTCTCCCCGAACGCCCGAACCTGTAAAGCTTCTTCCTTTGTTTTCATCTCTTTAGCCATAACCCTACCTTAAATCTCGCGGAACTAATCCCACTCAAGCCCCCCCCTGCGCCAAACGTATACAAACCCGATCAACAGCACCCCGATGAAGACGAACATCTCCCAGAAAATCAGGGAACCCTCCGAAAGCAAATCGCGAAATACCACGGCCCACGGGTACATAAAGACGACCTCGATGTCGAAGATGATGAAGATCATCGCGATCAGATAAAACTTGATCGAAAAACGAAATCGAGCATCGCCTAAAGGAGGTACTCCGGACTCGTATGGGGAGAGCTTGATGGGATTGGGACGCCGGGGGCCGAAAAGATGGGTGAGCAGGAGGTTTAACAGACCGAATCCGAGTGCGATGACCAGCAAGATGAGAATCGGAAGATACTCAGTGATCATTCTGACTTTCGAGTCTGAAATGTGGATTGGTCTGAAAGCGATCCCGAAAATGATGGGCCTAAAGGAAGGTCACAAACAGGCCCTTATGGTCCCCCTTATCACCACGGTGGGTATATACAAATTTTAGTATATAATAACCTTTATGAAATGTCAAGCCGTTTCTAACAGAAGCCCTCTTTTCTCGAGGGGCATGGACAAACTTGCGCTGAGATCCTGTGTTTTGGATCGTACCGCTGGAGGTATGCGCTGGAACGATATATAACCTTGCACTCAATTTAACTTCAGATATGATCTCCGTCGATAACCGGGATTAGCTTAACCTGCGCGAGACGCCCCTAAAAAAAGTGGTTTTATATGCCTCTCCAGGAGGTTTTCGGTCACGTTTTTTCCGATGATTTCCTTAAATTCTTGTAAGGATCCCAAAAATCGCTCTCCCATTTCCGCGGCTATTTTAAATCCTAAGTGCATCAGTTGCCTCAGGTTTCTATCGTAATGGGCATTTGAAGGTTCGTGTCTTAAGGCATCCGCAAACCGTTCAGGCGCCCAATCCTCCACTTCCCCGGGTTCGGATAAGGCCGTTCGCTCGATGTCGATCACCGCCCCGTATGGCCCGCACAACTCCTCGACCCGTTCATACGCGATTCGATAGATCTCCTTTACCGTCTCCAAACCCCGCCCCCCCGCTTCCGCAAGGCCGATGGCTTCCTCCAGCCAGGTCGTACCGGCCGTCTTTAAGTGAAGTCCTGCGTCAAATTCCACCAAGGCATCATAGATCGGCCCATATATTGAAAATTTATCACTCCCGGTGTGAACGCTCAATTTGAGGTCCTTGGGAAGGCCAAACGCATTCACGGCATAGGCCACTGCCGAGAGATCTGCCCTGAACTCTCTTGAAAAGTTGTCGATATCCCCCACATAGTCCACCCCTTTATAGAAATTCCCGACGAATTTCGGAGCGATGGCTTGAACGGGGACCCCCAAATCGGCCAGCTCAGCAAGGATCAGCAACAGTTCCTCTGCGGTTTGGGGCGTATCGGTCTCATCCATGGAAACTTCCGTGATGAAATTCCCCCGGCCTTTCGTTCCCTCGATAAGCCTGTATGTCTCAGCTGCCTGATCGATCGCTACGAGATATTTACCTCCAAAGTCCCTCAGGTCGCTTTCTGATAACTTCAAGGGCGTCTTCAATCCTTCCAGTTGGATCGATTCCTTTGTGAAGCCTTCGTGTTTCGAAATAGACGCTTTGATTCTATCCTGACTCGGGGACCGGCCGATCGCATCGGCGACATCCAGCGTAAAATAGTCCGCATAAGGGAGAAAAGGTCCGACGGTGTCCGGGTTGATGTGATCGGCATCCATAAAATAAGGGTCGGACCATCCGGTCTCTCTTACGGCCCGGTCCGCCTCTTCCCGGGTCGAAAGGGGGTCCGATCCGATGATCCGATGCTCCCGGTAGGATTTGTTCCAGACCGGACACACGGTAATCCCGCTCGTTTTCTGAGCGGAGATGAAGGACGCTATCTGTGCGATTCCTTCCTGACCAAATCTGTCCCCAATTCCTAAGCTCAGTTTCGGAAGCACCATAGGGATTTCTCCTCTACATCAAATTCGCCCGGATACGGCGTTCCACCCCATTGGACCGGGAATTTCAGAAAAGTCCTTTATTCTTCCCAGGAGGCTCCCGAAACCTCGATATTACGGGTGTTCTCGCCGGAAACTCGGATCCGTACGCGGATCGTCTCTTCCGGAAGGAGGTGGTCTACGCGGTCTGCCCATTCGAGCAAGCAGACCTCGTTTCCGAAGATATAGTCCTCCCAACCGATGTTGTCAAGATCGCTGGGCTTCTCGACCCGAAAGAGATCGAGGTGATAAACCCGGGTGTTGGTTCCGTCGACCAGACGCCCGGAATATTCATTGGCGATCACAAAGGTGGGACTGTTTGGAAGTTCCAATACGCCGAGGCCTTTGCAAATCCCCTGGATCAAACATGTCTTTCCGGCACCCAGGTTTCCCGTACACGCGACGATGGACCCCTTGCAAAGTTTCGTGGCGAGACGGAGGCCGAAGGCCATGGTCTCCTCGGGGTTATCGGAGTTCAGGATCATGAGATCGGATACGGGCGGGATTAAACAGAAACGGAAAACGCTGCGTGATTTGAGAGGGGGATGAGAAAGCAGAGAGGGGGTGCTCGATGAAGACCCCTGTCTTGAGTCCGGTTGTGATTAGGTTATATTTGCCGTCATCGACTATTTCGATGTCATGGTGACCACGGGTAGGATCATCTCCTCCAGAGAAATGCCGCCGTGCTGGAAACTGCCTTTGTACTGTCGCTGAAATTCGTGAAAACGGCTCGGGTAGACGAAGTAATAGTCCTCTTTTGTAATGATATAGTTGGTGCCGACACCGAAAGTTGGCAGGCAGTAAGCCTCAGGGTCCGCGATATGGATGGCGTGCCGGGAGTCGCAGCGAATGTTTTTTCCACATTTATAGCGAAGACCGGTGGTCGTATCCCGATTCCCATGAGCCACGGTGGCGCGAGTTCCGAAAACCGAGCCGTGGTCCGTAGTCAGGACGATCACGCTATCGGTCTGGGCAAGTCTTCGGAGCATCTCGAACAGCGAAGAGTGGAGAAACCAGGACCGGACCAGAGTGCGAAAAGCGGCTTCGTTCGGAGCCATCTCTTGCAAAAGTTCCGATTCAGAACGGCCGTGGGCCAGCATATCCAGGAAGTTGACCACCACCGAGACGAGGGGAAACGTTCTGTAGGTATTCAATTTTTTGACGAGATTCGTGCCTTCGGAAATATCAAGAACCTTGATATAACGGGTTTCGATCTTTAGCGTCGGATCGATCTCCTGGATCTGCCGATCTAAGAGCTGGTGCTCATGCCGGTTTAGGCTATGATCGTCGTCGTGGCCTAACGTCCATTCATCGGGATACAGACCGGCCACTTCGCAAGGATACAGGCCTCCGAAAATGGAATTACGGGCGTAGGGGGTCGCTGTGGGCAGTATGGAGCAGTAAAGTTCGGATTTGATGTTGAAGAGGTCCAGCAGGAGAGGCTGAATGCCCAGCCAGTGATCCAGACGCATGCAGTCGATGACGATAAAGAAGACTTGCCGTCCCTCAACGATGTGGGGATAAACGAACTCGGGGAAGATGTCAACAGACAGAGGGGGTGAATTCTGGTCATCTTCAAGCCACTCACAGTATGTCCGCTCCATATACTTTCCGAATTCAAGGTTGCACTCCCTCCGCTGATCCGCCTGCATCTGTCGGAGGCCAGGGTCCATAAGTCGATCTAGCTCCAGGTCCAACTCCGCCGATCTTTGATAGACCCCCGCCCACTTCGGCCAGTCCATCGGTCCGGAGATCGTCTCGCGGATGTCCGAAGAAACCTTCACAAAGTCCTTGCTTCCCTGATCCTTAAGGATCTGCCGGGCGTCAAACAGCTTTTTGCAAGCCAGGAGGATCTGACTGGGGTTGACCGGCTTGGTCAGGTAATCGTCGATCCGCTGGCCGATGGCCTCCTCCATCAACCGCTCCTCTTCGTTCTTGGTGATCATAATGACAGGAACGTGTGGATTGAACTCTTTGATCTCCGCGAGCGTGGACAGCCCGTCTTTCCCGGCCATCATCTCATCGAGGAGGACGGCATCGAAATGGGTATTCCGGATCAGGGTGATGGCGTCCATCCCGTTGGTCACAGGGGTCACCTCATAGCCTCGTTCTCCGAGGAAAATCATGTGAGGCTCGAGAAGGTCGATCTCATCGTCTGCCCAGAGGATATGTTTTTTTTCAGTTTCCACCTGGGATATCTCCCCCATTCGGGTTCGGGTCTTGGTGGGTTGGGTGATGTGCTTAATTACTTACCGGCAACAGGATCTGAAAGGTCGTCCCGATGCCCGGTCCGCTTTCAACGATTGCGATTCGCCCCCGGTGATATTCTTGGAGGATCCTCCTGACAAGTGTCAGGCCCAGGCCCCAACCCCGTTTTTTTGTGCTGTAACCCGGCTCAAACACGCGCTTGTGATACCGGGGGCCTATCCCTTTTCCGTTGTCGGTAACCAGAACCTCCACGAACTGTTCGTCCCACTTTCGAGTGACCACCTGTACGATCCCCACGCGGTTCTCAATCGCGTCGATGGCGTTCTTGATCAGGTTTTCAAACGCCCAGGCAAACAACTCGCGATTGATCGGAACAGGTGGAAGTTTACTGTAATTCTCGACCATCCGTATCTCCTCGCCAAGACGTGCGAACCGGACGCCGAGATATCCCACCGTCTCGGCGATGACCGCATTCAGGTCCTCCGACCTCAGTTCGGGGACAGAGCCGATTTGGCTGAAGCGCGATACCACCTTGTTCAAACGGCCCAGGTCACGATCCATCTCGTTGATGATCTTTGCTAGGCGCTGGGCGTTCGCCTCGTGATCCGTAGTTGTGGATTGTCTTTCTTTCATCAGCTCCAGCCAGCCGTACAGAGACGAGAGAGGGGTCCCGAGTTGATGGGCCGTCTCTTTGGTCATCCCCACCCAGATGGAATGGGTCTCGTTGTCCCTGATGTTTCTATAACCGATGTAGCCGACGGTGATGCAAAGCGCGATGACCCCGATGGCCAGGAAGGGGAGAGAGGAGAGACGACGAATAAGGGTCGAATCGCCGTAATGAAGCATCCAGGTCCCGTGGCCAGGAACCTCGAAGGCCACCGGCTCGTTGGATTCATCCATCTCCTCCTTCTTCTGCATGAGGCTTACTATGTCGATGGAGTCCCCGTACGCGATCCCCGGGACGTTCGCTTGGATCGGGACCCCATTCTGGTCCGTAACGATCACCGGGAATTTGGGTTTGGAAAGCGTTTCGAAGATGAAATCCAGATCCTGGTTGTCCTCTACATAATCTGCCGCGGCCAGGCGGTAAAAGAATGCATATTGCCTGGAGGCCGCCCGGGCTTCCTCGCGCATCCGTCCGATCAGCGAAAACTGGATGTAAAACAACATTCCGAGGACGATCAACAGGGCCCCGAGGATATAATAACTCCTTGAGTACGGTGTTGTCCCGAAAGTCCCCCCCCAGGACTCCAGCTCCTTCCGGAATCGGCCCCGCAAGGATCCCTTCTTGCCTTTTTGAAGGGGTAAGACGCGAACCGATGGTTCCCCTTTCGGTCCTTTTAAGGGGGCTTCAATTTTCAAGCTCATTTGGACGATCCTTGAAACGACAAAGATGTAGGAAATACAGGTTTCCTATCTTGACGCCCCAGGAAAATGGTTGTTCCGTGCTTATTTGAAGATAACCAAGAGGGAGGGAAGTTGTCAATAGAGACTGTCAGCATCTACACGGAGACGAATTTGAAACGGAGAGCCCGGAGTTTTCCATGGCTCCTGACCTCTGAAACCCGGCCCTGGTATTACGATTTACGATTTACACCCCTGGAGGTCTTATGATTCGCGACTATCGACCATCGGACCTGGAGACGATCAAGACGATCACCGAGATCTGCTTCGACGGCGTCTCCATCGACCAGAACATCGAAGAACGCTTCGGGATCATCGGAGGATTGGCTTGGCAATCCCGCAAGACAAGGCACATCGTCGAGGATGTGTCGGCGTGTCCGGAGGGGATTTTTGTTTATGAAGTGGAGGGAGGGGTGGTAGGCTATATCACGTCGCGGACCAATTACGATACAAAGATCGGCTGGATCCCGAACCTGTCCGTTCTCCCGGGAAACAGAGGTCTCGGGGTCGGCAAAGCGCTGATCGATAAGGCTATTGATTATCTAAGAGGGGAGGGAATGTGTTTCGTGCGGATCGAGACATTGGATCAGAACGAAGCCGGGAAATCGATCTATCCGAAATTCGGATTTCAGGAGATCGCCCGGCAGATCCACTACATCAAGCCTTTGAAAGGAGGGCAAACATCGGATTGATTCACAATTTCCAATGTATTTTCATTTTTCAATCTCTCTTCCCTTCCGGGCTTCGATCAAGCTTACCGGTTCAAGCCTATGAATTTCGTCGTTTAATTGTCTATGCCTGGAGAGGAGTTCCATGACCTCTTGCGATCTCCCTTCCTTCTCCGCATGCTTGATGGCCCCGGCGACCTCGTTCAGCTGTCGCTGAACCGATGCGCGCCGGGCGCTCTGCAGATAGCCTTCGATCACCCGGTCGCCTCGAGTCTCGTCATAACCTTCCAGCGAAAGTTCTGAAATCAGATCCGACAGAAAAGCGTCTTCACTTGCGCTTATCAGAGAGGCCGCTCGGGCGCTCCTTCCTTCCGACCGCGTGGCCACGATCAAGTCAGCGATGCGCCGGTAAGTCGCGTTTGAAAACACATCCACCGAAACCTCCGATCGTAACCGATCCGCAAACGCGTCATCGCTCAGAGCTATCCCGACCAGGGTGCGTTCCCAATGCGGGCTTGGGTCGAACGAAGATCTTTCCCGATCCACCGTCGCTGTTCGTCTGCCCCTCGACCCCCGATCCCTCGCTTTTCCCACGGCCTCTGAGACGATCCTTTCATCGGCCCCAAGCCTTTCTGCGATCTCCCGCACCAGAAATCCTCTCCTTATGGGATCCTGAATGCGAGACACCGTCTGGGCCAATTCGGTCGCAGCCCGGACCTTTCCATCGACAGTCCCCAGATCCTCTCGGTTTGAAATCGAACGCAGCTTGTAGTCCAGGACCGGTTCGGCGTGTTCTACGAGCCTGAGAAAAGCATCGCTCCCTTTGTCCCGCACGAAGCTGTCGGGGTCGTGCCCCTCCGGAAGGGTTACGACGCGTGCGGACAGTTCCGCTTCCAAAAGGATATCGATCCCCCTGATAGAAGCAGAGGAGCCCGCTGCATCTCCATCGAAGATCAGGACGGCGCGATCACAGAATCGTCGCAAAAGCCGGGTATGACCTGAGGTCAAAGCAGTACCCGCCGTAGCGACCACGTTTTCTATTCCGGCCCCAACAAGGCGGATGAGGTCCATATAGCCTTCGACGACAAGCGTTTCGCCCCGATTCCGAATGGCGTCCTTGGCCTGCCAGAGCCCGTATAGCACGCCGCCTTTATGGTAGACGGGCGTCTCCGGAGAGTTGATATACTTTGGATCCTCCCCTTCCCCAAGGGACCTTCCCCCAAAAGCCACAACCCTCCCCGTGGCGCTTGTAATCGGGAATATCAGGCGGTCCCGGAACCGATCGTAATGGCCGCCACCCGATCTTCGCGGGAGGGCAAGCCCAGCCTTTTCAAGGGTGGGGAGATCGAGCGACCGTTTGGCCGCCGCAAGCAAAAGGCCATCCCAATCCGAAAGTGAATATCCGAGAGAGAAAAGGGAGGCGACGTCGTCAGGAACCCCCCTGTGGGTAAGATAAGCTCTGGCCCTTTCTCCTCGACGGTCTTTGGTTAAAAGACCCCGGTAAAATCCAGCCGCCCATTCGCAAACCTGGTAAAGGACATCAGAGGTTTCTTTCTGGAATTCGTCTTCCCTCGATTCGGGAAGAGAGATTCCGGCCCGCAAAGCCAGACGTCGCACCGCCTCGGGGAAACTAACCTTCTCGATCGCCATCAGGAAGCTAATGGCATTCCCACCCGCACCGCACGGAAAACACTTGTAGATCTGTTTGTCCGTAGAGACCATCAAAGATGGGTTTCTGTCGTCGTGGAATGGGCAGAGCCCGATGAAGTCCCGCCCTTTCCGGGCCAACGTCACGTGATCCGAAATCACTTCCACAATGTCAACGCTGTTCCGGATTCGATCGATCAGGTCTTCGGGCAATCTCATGTTCCCCGCCTCTCCTCCCACCCGGAATACAGAATCCAGAATTCAGGAGGAAATCAGGTGCCTTACTTCAGAATTCTGACACCCCGGTTCTTTATTTTTTTTTGTCCCTTTATCTTAGGTAATTAGGAAGATATTGGTACCAGATTCACCAGATATGAAGCAATAATTGGGAAGAGATCCTCGTCTTCCTGGTTGAATCTGAACTCTGTTTCCTTCAGGTATAAATGGAAATGATGTCGAGGGATTCCTCTGTATTGATATAGCCAATTTTTAGAAAAACTCCAGAAGCCTTCGATGCCATTGATGTGATGTCGGCCTTTGCCTTTGGGCACCCCTTCTTCTTTTCGAACAACCACGTGGTCACCTTTGACTGACAGCCAAGTGTAGGCGTGCCAGTCATCGGTGTAGTATAGACTGCCTGCTTTGGTGTGTGAGGTCACAAGCGGTGTAAGGGTGTTTCGACTTCGATCCGGAATGGGAAAGGTGAGGACTTTTCCGTTCCTCTGATAAAGCCCGAAAACCAAGTGTTTTCCGGCTGCTCCCCATCCACGCTTACCCTTATGATGACCTCCATACATCGCCTCGTCCAACTCGATCTCACCCCAAAGCACCTGGTCCGTAAAGCTATGATCGTAGATGGCCTGGCGAAACGTGGTATAAATCCGCTGAGCCGTTTTCAGCGATACGGACAGGTAGTGCCTGGATCGGTAAGAGGGCACTCCCAATACAAACAGATAAAGTAAATGGGCAAGCTCGTCAAATGAAATTCGAAGCCTTTCAAGATAAGTGCCCGTGAAATCTTTAAACCGATATCCACACCGTGAACACCTGAACCGATCGTCTT
Source organism: Candidatus Latescibacterota bacterium (assembly GCA_965217865.1). Taxonomy (GTDB): domain Bacteria; phylum Latescibacterota; class UBA2968; order SICM01; family SICM01; genus CBDCJO01. The sequence continues at coordinate 55,028 of CBDCJO010000001.1, forward strand.
TTAATAAGGGCAACCTGCGCTGATAATCGCAGCTTGGACATCGCCTTTTTCCACCCCAACGGGCTGCACGAAAATAGGCCCTACTTATCTTGCAGTCATTTGCTAACTTAAGTGGATTAATTACCAGCATATTATTAATATACGCTGGTGCCAATATCTACTCAATCACCTTATCTTAAAGGGATGTGGGTTGTAAGCAAGCAATCAACTGTTGGGGATAGGAAGAAAAAAGGCGAACTTGGGGGAAGGTTGGAAGCAAACAAGATGACTCTCGACTCTTGTCCGGGCTTCCTTCTCAGGCAAGCGGTGCTGTTTGCTTTTTCATTCTGTATTCTAACTTCTGCATTCTGTATTCTGCTCTTCTATCTCCGCCACCCGCTTCTCAACGGCCTCCACCAGCACATCCACCATCTCCGATTCCTTGACCTTTTTGACGATCTCCCCCCGATCGATCAACAATCCCACACCGCCGCCGCCCGCGATCCCAAGGTCCGCCGTCCGGGCCTCCCCGGGTCCGTTGACCTCACACCCCATCACCGCGATGTTCATCGGGGTCCGAATGTCCTTCAGGCGTTCTTTGACCTCCGCCGTCACCCCGAAAAGGTCGATATCGCACCGGCCGCAGCTCGGGCAAGCGATGATGTTCACCCCACGCTCCCGGAGATGAAGGGCTTGCAACAAGTCATAAGCCACCTCCACCTCCTCTACGGGATCCGCTGTCAGGGAGACACGGATCGTGTCGCCGATCCCATCCAGTAAGAGGGAACCGATTCCGACCGCGGACTTAACTGCACCCGTCGGCATCATCCCGGCCTCCGTGACCCCCAGGTGCAGGGGATAATCCGTCCGCTCCGCGATCTGGCGGTAAGCCTCGATCATCATCGGGACGTCCGAGGATTTGAGGGAGAGGATGATATCGTTAAATCCGTTCTCCTCCAGGAATCCCACCTCCTCCAGCGCGCTCTCCACCATCGCTTCGGCCGTCACGCCTCCGTGCTTGGCGATGAGATCTTTTCGGAGAGATCCTCCGTTCACGCCGATGCGGATCGGAATGTTCCGCTCCTTGCAGGCATCCACCACTGCCTTGATCCGCTCTTTCTTTCCGATGTTGCCTGGATTGATCCGAATCTTGTCGATTCCGAAGGAAGCGCATTTCAGGGCGAAGATGTGGTTGAAGTGGATGTCGGCCACAAGGGGTACGTTGACCTGCTTCTTGATCTCGCCGAGTGCTTCTGCGGCCGCCATGTCGGGCACGGCAACCCGCACGATCTCGCACCCCGCCACAACCAGCTCGGCGATCTGGAAAATGGTCTTCTCGATATCACGGGTGTCCGTAATCGTCATCGACTGGACCGCGATGGGGGCGTCCCCGCCGATCGGGACATCCCCCACCATCACCTGTCTCGTCTTTTTTCGTTCCAGCATAATCCCTCGAATATTCATAAGGCCTGGGTACCTGCATCATCGGGTGCACTCGTACCCGTCCTACCCCGGCCTTAGATGGGGAAGTATGGATGCCTCTTGAATGACACTGAATCGTTATAAAAGGAGTTGAACAGGCAGGAAAAACACTGCGTTATGCCGGGGCCGGTGCAAAATACGCCTGCTTCCTCGACAACAATACCTTCCGGAACGAAGGCTTGACCCTCAGCCGAAGAATCGATCGAAACCCGGAAATCCGAACTCCATCGACACCCCAGCCGCCCCGACAGCAGAACCATTATTGGGCCTGCGGACCAAAAGCTGTTAGTGCTGGATGCAGCGCATCCCTGTGCGACCTGCTACAGGCTTAACTTCCGAAGGCCGTCGCGAAGATAAAGAAATCCCCGAAGAAGATGTGACCGTCGCCGTCCAGGTCGAAGGCCGAATTGTAGCCTGGATCCCCCGGCATTGTGTTGAACGCGAGGGCGAATAGGAAAAAGTCGTCGAAGTCCACGTCATCGTCCCCGTCGAAGCTCCCGGTCGGCGCAGCAGTTCCTATCTGGTCCGCGCTGATGACCACCTCGATGGGCGACGTGATAAACTCCGTTTTATCGGGCGTCTGAATACTCAAACTCGTAATAGAGAGGATGGCCTCCCCCGCGAAGTCGGCCCCAGCCGTGAAAGTGAAGGTGCACAGGCGTCCGTCCACGTCCGAAGGCGTCGGGGGAAGGGTCGAACCCCCACCCGTGATGGCCCCGTCCCCAACCTGCGCAGGCAAGGAAATGAAGGTCCCCTGTACGAGGCCCCCGTCCGAAAAAGCCGCGCCCTCGAGCAGGGCCTCGGGATACTCCACCGTGGCCGTATAACCCGTTACACTGGCGATATCTTTCACGAAAACCTGAAGGGTGATCTCGTCCTCAGCAACCACATTGTATAAAAGACCCAGGTCCTGATTGTCATCCGCCGCGTCAAGGTCAAGCCTCACCACAGCCGACTCGGACGGGGGTGCGATGACCCGGAGTGTCTTCGTGACCGATGTCGCACGCCCGGGCTCGTCGGTAACGGTCAGGGTGATATCGACGTTCGAATCCGTGGAATCCGAAAGTGTCACACTCGCGACATCGCTCGTTTCCGTTGTCGACTTTACAAAGGTGCCTCCGGGGACATGCCAGCTGAACGTAATCGTATCTCCGTCCGGGTCCGAGGACCCTGATCCGTCCAGCGTAACCACGCCTTTGGTGTTCCCTGCCTGAATCACGCCCGGGGTGATCGTGAACTCGGCCACCGGGGGGTCGTTCGCGGCCACCTTCAGGACCGCGTTCGACGGCTGGATATCCTGCTCCGTCCCACCCAGCTTCAAGGTCCCGACCGTTATCTCTGTCCCGCCTTCAACAAACTCAGCCGATGTTTGGAAACCCACGGTGCCCAGGAGCCCGTCGCCGGAGGCGCCGCTCCCCCCGAACTGCGCCGCGCCGAACTCCACCGTCCCGTCACCAACCTGGGGGGTCAGAGCGATGGCCCCGGACAGGTAATCCCCGATCGCGAACTGGCTGGCATCGTAGGTCAGGATATTGGCATCGAACGTGACAATAACGCCGAAGTTTGATGCGGAGGTGGGGTTCATCCCAAACACCTGAACCGTGACCTCTTTCGAAGGCCCCGAGCTGATCTCCCGGGTGAACTGATTGTCATCCGCCGGGTCCAGGTCCAGCCATGCACCCAACAGGGTTGTGTCCAACTCTGTGAGATCCGGGACCTCGCCAGCGGGCGGTAGAGTCGCCTCCACACCCGTCCCACTCAGGCCAACGGTCGTGGAACCCCCCTCGACGTCGTGCTAAATCTCGAGCGCGGCGAACTTGCCCCCCTCAGAAGTCGGTGCAAACGTTACAGTTACCATCTGGCTCTCGCCGGGCTCGATTGTCGCGGTTGCCGGTGAGACCGTATACTCCGTGACATCCGCTCCGATGACCGTGATCTCAGTGACGGACAGGGACGCCGTCCCCGTGTTCGTGATTGTAAGCGTTGCCTCAGAGGTCTCTCCGACATTCGTATCCTCAAACGTCAAAGAGGTTTCCGACAAGTCGATGACAGGGGCCTTCTCGGTCACCGTGACACTGCCGTCCGCTGAGGTGCTGGAAATCGTGTCACCGAACGCATCCTGCAGCAAGGCCTCAAGCCCGAGCGTGTAAGAAGTGCCGGGTACCGCTTCCGCATCCACGTCGAAGGTCACGTTCACCAGTGCGCCCGAGCCCCTCTCTAACCCAAACGGATCTCCAAATAAAAAACCCAGATCAGTGTTGAATAATTCAACCCTCACCTCGCCAGGGGTGTCCAGGAAGGAAAAAAACTTGATTCCTGTTGCTGACGTCAGAGATGTTAACCCGACATCGGTGGCCGTCATGACACTGCTGTCATAGGTCAGCGTCAGAACCCCCCCGGCGATCCCCTTCGCATCGCGCACCAACACCGCCACCTCCAACCCTGTCTGGCCCGGTTGGGCGGTCACTTCCTCGACCGAAACCGGTTCCGGACTCTGGAGAGTCTCCTCCACAGTGACACTGCCGTCCGCCGAGGTGCTGGAAATCGTGTCCCCGTTCTCATCAAACAACGAGGCCTCAAGTCCGAGCGGGTAGGTGCCGGGTTCCGCTTCAAAATCCAAGACGAAAAAAATTATCAGAAACCCGATGGGGCCTGATGGAATCCCCTTCGCGCCGGCAAACGAAACCGTCACCTCGCCAGGGGTGTCCAGGTTGGAAACAATCGTTGTCCCCCCTACAATCGGACCGCCACCGACTCCCAAGGCATCGGTGGCCGTCATGACACTGCTGTCATAGGTCAGGGTCAGATCCCCCCCCCTCGTCCACTGACACCGCCACCTCCAACCGGCGGCCCTGTTCGGCGGTCACCTCCTCCACCGAAACCGCTACCGGAATCGTCTGGAGCGCCGCGAACTTCAGGGATGCGTCCTGAAGCGTGGGCGTACCCCCTTGAATTTGGGGTTCGGCAAATGCCCCCGAAGTCAGAAATAATCCGACAAAGAAGCCCACCATCGCGGCAAGCAGTCTCGTCTTCTGTTGACCAGGCATAAATCCTCCCACTAGGGGTGAAAATGCAAAAAAAAATTGCCCTCGAATTTGTCCAATATAGCTTAAAAAACCTCAAAGAGCAAGCGTTACTTTAACAGCACCTATATATCTGCAAATCCTGAAACCTACCTGTTTTTAGATGACTGGAATAAACACTGGAACCATCGGCACTCCCAACTCATCCCGGACCCTGAAGCCGGGGGTGTTACTATTTAGTCCTAAACTTGTATTCTGCATTTCTCTATCATCCTCCTAACTCCAATTCCACCACCGTCACCCCACTCCCCCCTTCATTCCATTCTCCCAGCCGTTGGGAGCGGATCCGTGGATGGGACTTGAGGTATTTCCCGACCTTTTGCCGCAGGGCCCCTGTCCCCTTCCCGTGAATCACGGTCGCACGCTCGATCCTGGCCACGAAAGCGTCATCCAGGTATTTATCCACCACATCCGCGGCCTCCTCGAAAGTCATCCCCCTCAGATCCAGCGTGGTCGAGGGTTCGGCCCCCCCTGAGACCGGCATACTCCCCGACCTTCGGTCTTGCTTCGGGGCTGGCCCTCCAGCCGCTTTTCGAACCTCCGACGGCGATACCTCCACCTTGATATTTCCCACGTGAACGCGAATCCTTCCCCCTGCATGTTTCCCCGGCAGAACAACCCCCTCCTTCCCGAAGCGTTCGATCCACACCCGGTCGCCTCCCTTTACGTCCATCCCTTCAGGGAATTCTTCAGGTTGATCCCCCTCGATCTCTTCCCGCACCACCCTCAGTCCTTCCTGTACTTCTCTGCGGGCCTGTCGAATCGAATCACGGCTGGCCGCCTCACGGCGGATATCGGCCACCGTACGTTCGATCAGGGTATTAGCCTGATTCAGGATCCGCTCTGACTCCTGGAGGGCGGTTCTTTTCAGGTCCTTGCGTTTTTTTTCAAGGTCCTCCAGATTCTCTTCATAGATGCGACGAAGACGCTCAACTTCATTTTCCTGAAGAGCGAGTTTTTCGTTTCCCTCTCGATACACCTTCGAACTTTGGTCCAGATCCGCGATTAAACGCTCTACCTGACGGGCATCGCCCCCCATTAGACGACTGGCGGCATCCACGATCGATTCGGGCATCCCCCAGCGCCTGGCGATCTCAAACGCATAGCTGCTCCCCGGGATCGAAAGGCGGAGTCGGAAAGTCGGCCTGAGCGTCTGGGTATCGAACTCCATCGACCCGTTCTCCACACTCGGTGTTTGGTGAGCAAAGGCCTTGAGGGCACCGTGATGCGTTGTCGCCACCGTCTTTGCCCCCCGTTGGACCAGTTCTTTCAGGAGGGCCATGGCCAGGGCAGCACCTTCATCCGGATCTGTGCTCCCGCCTACCTCATCCAGCAGGACCAGCGTCTCCCGGTCCGCCTGGCGGCAAATGTGGGAAAGACGGCGGACGTGTGATGAGAATGTACTCAAATCGTTCTCGATCGACTGCTCGTCGCCGATATCCGCGAATATCCCCTGGAAGATTGAGATCTCTGTACCACGTTGGGCCGGAATCGGAAGGCCCGAACAGGCCATCAACGTCAACAATCCGACCGTCTTGAGGGCCACGGTCTTCCCGCCCGCGTTCGGCCCCGTCAACACGAGCATCAGGAAATCCCGGCCCAGAGAGATATCAAGAGGGATCACTTCCTGGGCCGGATCCGAATCCTGGGCCCGCAGAACCAGAAGGGGATGCCGAGCCCCCTTCAGAACGATTTCTCCCCCCTCCTTGACCGGGGCGGGTTGGGCCTCAATCTCCCGGCTGAAGGCCCCAGCAGCATAGATCGCATCAAGTCTCCCAAAGGCCTCCAGTCCCTCTTTCAGGTCGTCCCGGATGGACCTCACCCGTTCGGTCAACGCGCGAAGGATGCGTTCGATCTCTCGGGCCTCTGCCAGGTCGAACTGCCGGATTTTGTTCCCAATCTCCATCGTCGCCAGGGGTTCCACGAAGACCGTCGCCCCGCTGGCTGACAAGTCGTGGATGATACCCGGCACCCTCTTCTGACGGCCCTCCCGGAGCGGGATCACGAATCGACCCTCTCGAAGGGTAACAAGCCGCTCCTGAACGACCTCCGACCGAAGCTCGGCTAAGATACGTTCCAGTTTTTCCCGCAGTTCCGACCTGAGCCGCTCCCGGTCGCGACGGATGCGGCCGAGTTCAGGACTTGCAGAATCGAGGATCTCCCCTTCGGGACCGATTGCTCGACCGATGGCTGCTTCCACTTCAGGATAAGATGTCAACCTTTCGGCCAGGCCGAATAGGACCGGATACTTTTCGGATCGACGTTCCAGATAATCGTTGATCTGCCTGAACACGATCAGGGAGCTACCAATCTCGGAAAGGGCTTCGGCCGACAGAACCACCCCCTCCGTGCCGCAACGGACCAGGGTTTTCCGGATATCCGGGACCTCCCGAGATGGAAAGGGATCATCGAATCCGATCAGATCGATCATTTCTCCCACACTCCCCATCCGGCTGCTGATCAGTTCCAGGTCCGTGATCGGAACCATTTTCAGGACCTCTTCCCTTCCCATCGGAGACGCGGAGAAGCCTGAGATCCGCTGGATCACCTTGTCAAACTCCAGGACGTCTATCGTGTGTTCATCGACCATTGGGATATACGGATTGAGGTAAGGATGATGATTCGGGCAGGCTAATGGATATGGGGTAGGGAATTGGAGGCGTGTAGGAGGCGCCTGTCCCCTATAAATTCAACGCTTCCACACACACCTTCGAACCCCATGAGGACAGATGGCGGTTCTTATTCGGGGGCAGAATTTGCCTTTTTTTCCTTTACCAGACTGTCCATCTCGGTCAGGATCTTTTCAACGCGCCTCGAGACCTCCTCCACCACCACCGGATCCCGATGGATGACCGAGCCCCTGTCTTCCCTCATCCTTTCAAGCAAGTCCTCGACATTCGGCGAGAAATGACGGATCCCGGCCACCAGACGTCGGGACGCGCCCTCAACCGGATCCGCAAGGGAGGATGAAGATAGATAGCCCGGAAGTCCAGGGAATATCGGGTGGAAAGACAGGAAAGAGAACAATAAACCCAGTCCAATGACGCCGTTTATCAACCCGACGGCCCCTCCTCCAACGGCGTTTATCGGACCCAGCCCCGCGAATCGGATCAATCGATCGAGAAAGGTGATGATCAGAAAGGAACACAGGAGGGAAACCAGAAGGATCAGGCCGGCGCCCAACCATGCTGAAGCGGATGACGACAGATCGACCCATTCGCCCAACAGGTCCCCCAACCACCCCCCTCGGGCAAGGGCAAGCCAAACGGATCCTATGATGCCCAGAAGCCCCAAAAGGGACCCCATCAGGCCTCTGCGCCACCCGTAGAGGAAGCAGATGATCAGGATGGCCGAGATGATTATATCGAAAAAGTTCACGTTGTGACCAAAAAGAGATAACCGCACCGATGACAGTGCGGTTATCTGGCTCAGATCGACCTTTAAACTTGGAAATCCTAATAGTCCGCGAATTTATCGCGTTTGCGCCGGGCGGAATTCAGCTTCCGTTTTCTCCGCTCGCTGGGTTTCTCAAAGTGCTGATGTTTCTTCATCTCCGAGATAATCCCCGCTTTCTCGCAGGTCTTTTTAAACCTTCTCAATGCTTTTTCGAACGGCTCCTTTTCCCGCACAATGACCCCTGGCATGAACCCGATCAGCCTCCTTTCCCTTTTGGGTATCTTTTCTTCACAAGAGCCGGCCAGTACTCATCGACCACGATTCTGGCCTAATTTTAATATATTTAACTATTTATCTGAGCCTATCGGCCCAAACTAACCTGGATCCTTCCACGGTTGAATCTTGACGAACGGGATAGTTAATGACCTTTGAATATAAATTATCGGTGTCGCTTTCGCAACAGTTTTATCTCGGAAAACCCGTTGGCTTTTTCGAAAAGATCGTGAGCTATCCTAACGGATTCGGAAACTTCGATCACGCCCTCGGTCCCTTGAGCTTGAAACCAAAAATTGCTTGACCTTTTTTATATATTATGTAGATTAATTTCTCAGAAATTTTGCGGGCCCATAGCTCAGTTGGTTAGAGCAGATGACTCATAATCATCCGGTCCGGGGTTCGAGTCCCTGTGGGCCCATTCGATCACTCAGGTAAGGATGGTTCGATCGGAACTTTTGTATTCAACCTGGAAGGTATGTCCGACCTTTTAAAACGCAGATTATGCTTGTGGGGGCGATTAGCTCAGTCGGTTAGAGCGCTGGTCTCACATACCAGAGGTCACTGGTTCGAATCCGGTATCGCCCACCAGCCTCAAAGGGGGGCACGCCCGCGATGGATCTCTCGGGCGTCGGGGACAAGAATTATCTCCGGGCGTCCAGATCCCAATAGTTAAAAGGAGTGCATCCTTCCAGATGCACTCCTTTTTTTACGGACAGGAGGAGACGCGCTGAATGAAGGAAAGCCTGTTCAATATTCTGGAGCTTCAGGAAATTGACAATCAGGCCGATTCCCTGGAAGCGGCCCGAAGAGACTATCCTGAGGAAATCGATCTGATCGCGAACGAACTGGAGGAAGCCCGCCAGCAGATACGGAAATACCAACAGAAGCAGGAGGAACTCGAGAAATCCATACGAGAGCATGAACGCGAGTTGGAGGCAGCAACAGCGGATCTCAAGAAACATCAGGACCGCCTTTATGAGGTAAAGACGAACAAGGAGTATGACGCGCTTCAGATTGAAATTGAAGCCTGCAGAGCCCGCGTCAGCGAACAGGAGGATCACTTCCTTTCGGCGGAAGAGGCCCTCGAAAAATTGAAATCTGATCTAAAAAACGACCAGGAGGAATTTGCGCTCATCGAGAAGAAGCGCTTGGAGAAACGGAAAGCTCTGTTAAAGGACCTAAACTCCATTGGAGCTAAAGTTAAGAAGCAACAGAAAAAAATGGAGGCCGTCAGGGTTGGAATCAACGCACGGGTCCTGCAGGCCTACGATCGGCTCCGAAAAGGTAGAAGCGGTATCGCTGTGGTACGGGTTGTTAAAAGCGCCTGTGGTGGATGCTTCCTGGAGATTCCACCCCAGAGGGCAAGCGAGGTTCGGAAAAGAGATCGGATCATCCTTTGTGAAAGCTGTGGACGTATACTTGTTTGGGACAACCAGGAGTAAAGCAAACAAATTCTATCATCGTGGACCGGAGCGGGCCGGGCGATCGCGCCTGTCATCGCAGGTGAGGAAAGTCCGAGCTCCCCAGGGCAGGGTGCTGGGTAACACCTAGGAGGGGCAACCCTACGGAAAGTGCAACAGAGAAGAGACCGCCGACGGGCGGAGTTCCGACTTCGTTACGGGCAAGGGTGAAACGGCGAGGTAAGAGCTCACCGCGCCCCTGGTGACAGGGGCGGCACTGCAAACCCCACCTGGAGCAAGGCCAAATAGGAGAGGAGAGGTAGCCCGCCTCGATCATACTCTCGGGTAGGCCGCAAGAGGTGTCGGGTAACCGGCGCCCCAGATGAATGATCGCCGCTCTGGAGTCGGCGGAGTTTCTGCCGGTTCCGGAGGACAGAACTCGGCTTATAAGCCCGCTCCGGACCACGACACATCCAGCATAACTCACGTTCTTGAAAAAGACCCCGGTCAACACCCCAAAAATCGCCCTTCAATGCCCCGGAACTTTATTGAAAAACTGAGTCAAGCGACACGAAACAACAACAGTCTCGTCTGTGTTGGATTGGATGTCGACCCAGGTCGGATCCCGCCGCACATCGCGGATCGACCGGATCCGGTTTTCAGGTTCTGTCGGGAGATCATCGACGCGACAAGAGATATGGTCTGCGCCTACAAACCGAACTTCGCATTTTTCGGAGCCATGGGCCAGAGGGGTTGGGAGGCGCTTATCCGGACGATAGAGTACGTCCCGCAGGATATCCCGGTGATTCTCGATGCGAAACTCGGAGACATCGGGAATACCGCAGAGCGTTATGCGAGGATGGCCTATTGTGAGTTGGGGGCGGATGCCGTAACGGTGAATCCATACATGGGTTTCGACGCCGTGGCGCCCTTCCTCGGTCACCCGGGCCGTTGCGCCTTCCTTGTCTGTCTGTCCTCAAACCCGGGATCCGAAGACTTCCAACGCCTTCGGACGGATTCGAAACCACTCTACCGGATCGTAGCGGAAAAGGCCGTAGCCTGGAAGACTCACGGCCTTTGCGGACTGGTCGTAGGCGCTACCCAACCCGACGAACTTCAGGAAATCCGGGCTTTAGCAACCGATCTTCCAATCCTGATCCCGGGAATCGGTGCCCAGGGCGGGGATGTGGAGCAAGTCGCGCGCTGCGGGACGGATGAGAACGGAGACATGGCGATCGTCAATATCTCCCGTGGCGTCCTGTATGCTTCGAACGGAACCGATTTCGCAAAAACAGCTCGTAGGGAGACAGAACGTTTAAGGGATGGCCTGAACCGTCATCGCCGCGGGAAATAGGTTATATCAATCCTTCCCAACCTGGACCATGACCTCCTTCTATCGCATCGTGGGCATTTTTTTTGGAATGGCCGGACTGCTATCCGTACCCTATGGACACCAGGGTCCCGAGGCCGAAAACCTGAGTGGCCGTTCCGACCTCGTGAGAGTTGAAGTCAAGTCTGTCTGGAGATCTCCCCACCCCCTCGGGAATGTGGTTTTTTTGAAGGACCTTAAGACGGAACGCCTCCTCCCCATCTGGATCGGACGTTTCGAGGCCGATGCGATCCAGATGAAACTCGAAGGCCAGACCTTTCCAAGACCACTGACCCACGATCTGCTCAAATCCATGATCGAGGCCACCGGAACAAAGTTGGAATACATCCTGATTGACGCCCTTAGGACCATGGACGGACGCAATTCAGGCACTTTCTTTGCGAAGATCGCGTTGATGCGCAACGATAAAACCCCGGTCGAGATCGATTCCCGGACCAGTGATGCGATCGCCTTGTCCATGCGAACCGGTACCCCCGTATATGTGACCTCGGGAATTATGAAGGGAAACAGCATCGGCTCCGAAAGAGAGTTGAGGGAGATGAGAAGATCCCACTTAAAACCGCAGGAGTCGGAAAAGGCCGACAAGAAGCCCGGAAAAACCTACTATTGAAATATCGACTCAATTTCGTTACCCAAGCATTGACCCAAAGGAGGCCCAGTGAGTATAAATTGTGTAATTTCTCTCAATCTGTTTATCCTCCTCATAACCAGCCTGAGTTTCATCATCGGGGGGTGCGCAAAACAAGACGACTCTGAAGATAAAATCGTCGTCCTCGAGACGAATCAGGGGGTCATCGAGATCAAGTTAATGTCTGAAGTGGCTCCAAAAGCCTGCGAAAATTTCGAGAAGCTGGTCGAGAGTGGTTATTATGACGGAATCATTTTTCATCGTGTCATCAAGGATTTCATGATACAAGGTGGCGATCCCACCGGGACGGGAAGGGGGGGGGAGTCTGTCTGGGGGAAACCCTTCGAGGATGAGGGTCACGAGAACGTCAAGTTCGATCGAAAGGGGCTCCTTGCGATGGCCAATTCGGGGCCGAACACAAACGGAAGTCAATTTTTTATTACCACAAAACCGACTCCCTGGCTGCACATGAAGCATACGATCTTCGGTGAAGTCATTTCAGATTATGAAGTGGTGGAAAATATCGAGACCGTGGAAACAGGTCCATCGGACAGGCCTCTTGAGGAGCAAAAGATACTGAAGGCATACATAAAGGGTTGATAATCGGGAGCCCTTTGTCTCCTGTTTTGGGGTCAGAGCATGCTGAATGAATTGCGCATCCAGGTGGTTCACCGGGCGCTGGGTAAGGGGTGGGATTACCTCGGCGTTTACCGGCCAAAGCCTGGCCGAAAAGGAGTTGAAATGGATGTGGTCCGAAATCCCACCGGCTTTATCTTCGGTCGGTCCCTGGTCTCTCGGGATCACAAGTGGACCTACCTCAGCCAGGCAGAATGGGGAAATGGGTATTTGAAAGCGACCGAAGCGAATGGTGGTTCTGAATAACTGGAAGGAGACGGATTGGAAGACCCAAAGCAGTTTTACATGAAGGGCCTGTCGCATCTTTCTAGTGGGGATCTGGACGATGCCCTCTCCTGCTTTCAGAAAGCCGTTGAGATCAAACCGAATTTCCTGGAGGGGCATCTCGGCATCGTACAGACCTATGAAAGAAAACAGATGGTGGATCAGGCTATAAACGCGGCTCGAAAAGCAATCGAAGTCGATCCGAACGAACCCCTCGCCCATACCAGCCTCTCCAGGTTGTTTCAACAGAAGGGCATGATCCCTGAAGCCGAAGAGGAGATGGCCATTTCCCTCAGGTTGCAATCAGATTCATAATTCTTTTTGTGATTCAATTCACATTCCCGGACTCGAATTTTTCCTATCTTGATACCAGATCCTCCCTCAGAGGGAAAGGGGAGGCCTAATCGCCTTTCCCTCGGGGTCACAAGAGTCCACAAAGTAAAAAAATTCGATAGAATTCTGCTTGACAACCGACTCTCTGCTGTCTATATTCCGCCCGGTTTTCGCGCGCCACTCCGTAAGGGCGTATCATAGGGGATCGGTATTCACATCTGGATGACCCTGCCAAAGCGGGGGTCTTCAAAGGAGGTGCATTGTGAACAAAGCGGATCTGATTGCGGCCGTTGCAAAGGACGCCGGGATCAGCAAGAGGGCTGCCGGGGACGCAGTCGGCTCGGTCACGTCTAGCATCACCAAAGCCTTGAAGAAGGGAGGCACGGCCTCCCTCATCGGGTTTGGAACGTTTAGCGTAACACGCCGCGCTGCCCGAACAGGTCGGAACCCCCAGACAGGGGCTACGATCAAGATCAAAGCGAAGAAGGTCCCCCGCTTCAAAGCGGGTGCTGGGCTCAAAAAGGCCGTTGGGGGATAAGGAAACCTGGATCTGTTGTGCCTCTGCGATCACCGTTTACGAAATTCAAAAGCCGAAATCCTGCGATTTCGGCTTTTATATTTTCCCGAAGCGATGCTTCTAGCCCTAAAATAAGCGAATAGGCTTGTTGAGCGGTGTGTTATACAAGATTTCGGAGCATTTCAGACTTGTGACTTGGTGGAGATGATGTCTGGGCTGTTTTTGTGATTGTTTCGGCATGCGATTGTCTAATTAACTGAGTTTGCGGACGTGTTTTAGCCGGGGTGGACGGACTTGTCCCTGTGATGTTACGACGACAGGTGCTGACATGGCAGTCAGGCCGGTTTGAGCCATCTGATTCTGTTCCAGGCCGGGAAGAAGTCAGTCATCCACCGGTTGTAGCCCAAGACACGATAGATGATCTGTCTTCCCCGGGTCACGATCTGGCAGGGGATCCAGATCAGATTCTGGAGGAAGGCGCGAAACTCCATTCTCAGAAGTTGATCGCGACGCTCACGCTTTCGGATCATCAACGCGAACCAGGCTTTGAGGTTCCACGCCAGGGCGGTCATGACCATGTAAGCCCAGTTGCTCATCAGGTTGTCGACGGGCATCCGCATGGCGTTGACCCCGTTCTTGAGTTGTTCAATCACGTTTTCCTGATCGCACCGTCGATTGGCCAGCCTCACGATTTCCGCGGCCGTAAGATCTTTTCGGGTGGTAATGTAGAAGAAACAGCGCTTGTCATCGAACAGGGCGTTTTCGCCGCGTTCGACGCTCAGGTTCTTTTCGAGGATCACGAGTCGACAGGTCTTCCTGCATCGAGCAGGACGATACGAAACCCCGGCAACACGTTCACTGGCAAGTCGGATGTTTTTGAAGCCGCGCTCCCGGATGATCCGGGCTTTCACGTTCTCGCGTTTCTGTCTCTGGGAGGTCTTGACCTGGTATTTGGGTTGTCGTTCAAAGGGCTCCCAATCGCTCTGTGACAGGGATTTGGCGATCTTGACCAATCCCCGGTAAGCATCCATGCCGAAGACGAAGTCGACCTTTTCCGACCAACGATCGAAGTGCCGGGTGAGTGAGAAGCCGGTGTCTCCGCGCAGGCAGATGCGTTTGGCGAAAGGGGCGACCAGCGCGATGGCGCGATCGATCCACTTTACGGCACCGTCGTGGCTGGGCACATTGCCGGGTCGATTCACAAGAAACAACACCTCCCTGGTGTTCGCCAGAGAGACCACGAGAGGATGGTATCCCCAGATACCGTTGTATGACAGGGCCATGCCCTGCTTGCGTTCTCCGAGAGTGGTGGCCAGGGTGCCGTCGATGTCGATGAGGGCTTCTTTGAGTTCGCCCCTGGCGCGCTTTTTCCAGATCCGGGTGCGCACCCGGTTGATGCAATCCATCAACGTCTCGATATCCGATGGCCGGAAACGACGTGTAAAGTCGCCTGCTGTGGCCGGATCCGGGAGACGCTGAGCGCCCAAAGCGTTCAGGAACGTGGCATCCTGCCGGCGCAGCTCAATGTCTTCAAGGCGTTGACCACCAACCAGCGCATTGTAGGCGATGTTCAGAACGTGGTCTGATTCGTGACAGGGCAAATGCACTTTCAAAAGATGAAGATGACGGTCAATCTCTTTCACCAGCCCAACCCTGCGGACCATGTGGTGAAACGCGCCGATCCCCCCACACGTGATCGCCTCGGCCTTCCCACTCATCTCGTAGTGGATGTTTCCCCCAGACATCATAGGCTTGACCTGACTGCACCACTGCTTCCGACGCAAACGACGGACAATTCGTGCTTCCCTGTTCCGAAGAATCTTCCTATATTCTCTCATCTGAAATGCCCCTTTTTGATGGCCTCTTTTTGTCTTTCATACTACAACTATAGGCCTGAAAACTGGGGCATTTCAACTTTTTTCTACTAAAACCAAGAAAAATTCACGCTTGTATAGGGGCTAGCAAGATGCTTTCATCTTTTTTGGTGCGGCGAAGCGAAGCCCGCGATAGGTTCCGTTTTTGTTGATCTCGTTTTCAATTTGCATTCTTCATTATTCATTCGTTAATTTGTATATCATCGACGTAACTAATCGCTTTCGATGACGCTACGGAACGTGAAACCTTGAAACTTGGACCCTTGAACTATTTGCTGGATAGGTTCGATGCTCTTCACGCTTATTCTTGCAGGAATCATCATCCTTGCGGTTCTCTGGAAGTGGTTGGGACGACCCGTACAGTTTTGCCCCGGGTGCGGCGAAAAAAGGGAAGCCGATGCCCAGATCTGTGGGTGCGGATGGATTTTCGAAACCCCCGAGACAACCGAGGAGCTTGAATACGCGGAAGAGGATGAATTTGAAGGAAAGGGCTGAAACACACCCCTGAAGGGATGATGTTGCCTCAGCCCAACCGATAGGAATCTCGATGGACACGGACTGGACTTTTCTCGTATTGACGATGGTTTGCGCCCTTTACCTGGCGAAACTGATGTTGGACTATTCACAACGGCTTGGAGACATCAGGCCGCGGAACTTGAAGGCTGAGATGGATTGGGAAGCGTGTAACAGGCAAATCTCGGATCTGGAAGCCGAGGTCCAGCAGCTCAAGGAAACGAACGCCTCATGGGAGAAGGAGATCAAAAACCTTGAGGGGAAAAAGAAGGAATTGACACAGCTCCTCCAGGATAAAACGCCGAAGGAAAAGCGTCCAAAGTTCAAACTGTAAGCCACGCCTCCCACGTCCCATCTCGTTCCCGTTCCATGTTTTTCTTCTTTGGAGGTTCATTCTTGAAGATCGGGGTGACTCAGGTAATTCTTCCTGGATTGAAGCTGGATGAAATCCTGGATCTTTGTCGGGATGCTGGGTACCAAGCCTTGGAACTGGTCTTCGGAGAGGGAGGAGAACCGGAGGTCGGGATGACCCCCACGGAAGTGAAAGCTGTAGGTAAGCGATGCCGGGACGCGGGTGTGGAGATCGGGAGTGTCATCGCACACTACGCCGATCGGGGAAATCTGTTGAGTCGAAATCCGGAGGATCGAGAGCAGGGAAAACGTTCACTGGCGCGTTCCCTGGAAATCGCAGAAATCCTCGGTGTCAACGCAACGCTGCTTCACCCGGGACAGCTCACGCCGGAGGGGACCTACGAACAGGCCTGGGATGACCTAAAGGGAATCCTGAAAGAAATGGCCGGGGAGGCGGAAAAAAAACGGGTCGCCATCTGTCTGGAACAAGATCCTCCTCAGCCCGAAGGAGATGCACGAATTTCTGCACGAAGTGGGAAGCGATCAAGTCGGCGCTTACCTCGACACGGCGAACATGATGGCTTACGGATTTCCGGAGCATTGGATCCGGAGCCTTGCGGGACGAATCAAGAGGGTCCATTTCAAGGACTTCGATCGCAGGAAACACCGATTTGTAAATCTGATGGACGGTGACACCGACTGGCCTATAATCATGGGGGAACTCAGATCGGTGGGCTACGAAGGGCCTGTCATCCACGAAGTCGATGGCGATCGCGGGACCCAGATCGAAATGGCCCGCCGGATGTTGAAAATCGTATCGATGTGATACGGCTCTCCGCGGAACACCGACCCCGAATGGAGCCTGCCGAGAAGCAGGGCTGTCCCCCCGCGCGATTGCCGACCCGCCGGCGTTATCTTCGAAGCAAACTCCCCGTCATAACACACCGCCATAATCCTTTTGATTCCCTCTCCCCTTCTCCCTTTTCACGGTTAATGGTTTCCCCGACCACCGACTCCCCCTGCTTTGTTTCCGATTGACAGTATTCTCAAATATCTCGATATTAAGAACTTCAACAAAGAGGCACCCGCACCGGTCGCGTCTATAAGACATAAGATTCGGAAATGGTTAATTCTCAAATCGACATCAAGCCCTACCTGACAACCGAGATGCTTGCATCCCTTATTCACGAGCATCTGCCCGGGGGAGAACAAATCTCTTTCGAGCCGATACCAACGGAAAGTTTAACACATCTTTCTTCGTACAGGTGGACGGCGAACCTCTGATCCTTCGAATCGCCCCACCCAGCGATTCTGTGTTCGTCTTCTATGAACGGAATATGATGAGGCAGGAACCTGAGCTGCACCGCTTGCTTTCTGAAACCTCCGTACCCGTCGCGCGGATCCTTGCGTTTGACGATTCCCACAACTTGATCGATCGGGACTACCTTATCATGGAACGCCTGCCGGGTTGGCCCCTTACTGAAATGTCCCGGATCGATCTGGACAGCACCCTCCGGCAGGTGGGCAGATCGCTTGCCGAAACTCACGGCCTTAGGGCGAAGGCCTACGGGTATCTTGGCGTACATCGGCCGATGAACCCCGCGACCACGTGGGCTGAAGCCTTCCTGACGATGTGGCACAAACTGATCGACGATATCCTTGCCGTCCGTCAGTACACCCAGGAGGAATCCCGGCTCCTCCGAACCCTTCTCGACCATCACATTCCCAAGTTCGAAAGACCTGTTCCCTCCAGCCTCCTCCATATGGATGTCTGGCACCAGAATATTCTGGTAGATTCCACGGGAACCCTTACCGGGTTGGTGGACTGGGACAGAGCGCTCTGGGGGGATCCCGAGATCGAGTTCGCGGTTCTCCATTATTGCGGCTTATCGAAGCCGGCCTTCTGGGAAGGGTATGGTCCGAAGCGAGACTGCTCTGCGGAGGCCGGGATCAGACAGGTCTTCTACCTTCTTTACGAAATCCAGAAATATATCGTCATCCGACTCGGCCGGAACAACGATCCGGGTGCTGCTCAGCGGTACAAAACACAGGTGATGGAAATCGCTCACCAACTCGGGGATGCGGTCCGTGGCGCACCGGGGGGTCCTTCGAATTCGAAAGTCCGAATCGCGAAGTGAAACCCTCTTGTTTGCCCACCCGTCATTAATTTCATATCCCAATATGCCAATGGAATTTTCCGATTTCCAATGAATTCGGTCCTTTATATCCTCACAGTTATTGCGATTGTCAGAACCGCACAGGCGATTGTCCAGGCCACGCGGTTCAGAAGGCTTTTCCAAAGGGCGAGGGACGAACCGGATGGGAACTTCACCCCCAAAGTCGCACTACTCGCGCCTTTCAAGGGGATGGATCCCGGCCTTCCCGACCAGCTCAGGGCTCTCCTTTCCCAGGAATATCCCGATTACGAAGTGATCTTCGTCTTGGAGTCGTCGGATGATCCCGCCGCCGGGCTGCTTCGTTCGGCGGTTGAGCGTTGCTCCGGTCATCGTTCAAAGCGGATCGCAACCGTCATCGCGGGGCCCTCCTCCGACTGCGGGCAGAAGGTCCACAATCTCAAATCCGCCCTTCGACACGTCTCCCGGGACGTCGAAATCTATGCCTTTATCGATTCCGATGTTCTGCCCCATTCCGAATGGCTTCGCGGACTCGTGGCGCCGTTAAAGGATGAGGCGGTTGGCGTTTCAACCGGCTATCGATGGTTTCTTCCGGTTCGGGGGGGGCTTGCCTCCGGGATGTTGACCGCGTGGAACGCCCTGCCCCTCTCCCTGCTCAGCGATCCGAGATGGATATTCGCGTGGGGTGGTTCGATGGCCATTCGTCGCATGACATTCGAAGACATCGACGTATTGGGATATTGGTCAGGTTCGATAAGCGACGATTACGGCGTGACAAAGGCAGTCCGAAACGCCGGACTGAAAATCAGTTTCGTCCCCGCCTGCCTTGTCCTTTCGTTCCAGGACATGACCTGGGCCCAACTCTGGGAATTCATCTGTCGGCAATTCACCATTACCCGAATCTATGCCCCCGGTCTCTGGCGTATCGGGCTGATCTTCAGCGTGATCTACACCGGGGCCTTCTTTGTGAGCCCCCTTTTTGGGGCTATTGATTGGATGACGGCAGGTTCCGGCCTTCCCCTTTTAGTGGGATCCCTATTCCTCTGGGGGATGACAACCGTCATCGGATATCTCAGGTTGAGCACGGCCCGCCTTCGGTTTCCCGGCCATGTCCCTGCACATCGCAAGACCGCCCTCGCCCAGATTCTTGGCGGCCCTTTCCTTGCCCCGATAAATCTGTTTAGCCTCATCATCGCGGGCTTTTCTCGGAGAATTAAGTGGCGGGGAATCACTTATCATATACGGAGCGCAAGCGAAGTCTCGATCCTCGCCAGAGAGTAAACGTGAATCATCTTCAGCCTCTGAGAGGATTCAACCTTTTATCACCTAATTTTGGTGCGAGCTTTTATGAAACCATTGAACCTGCTTCCTGAGCTGAGCCTACCGATTCTCGGAAGCAAGGCCTTCAACATGCTCATCTTCTTTGTCACCTCCCGGTGCAACGCCGTCTGCCGGACTTGTTTCTACTGGGACAGCCTCAACCAACAGGGTGATCTCAGTTTCGCTGAGATCCGCCGGATCTCAGCCACCATGCCTCAATTCACAGATCTCTGGCTTTCGGGGGGAGAGCCGACCCTGAGGGAGGAGCTTGTCGAAATCATCGATCTCTTCTGCACCAATAATCGGGTCTCCACAGTCCGTCTCCCCACAAATGGTCTCTTGGCCGACCGGCTCGTTGATATCGTCGAGGAGGTCTTCGCGCGCCATCCGGGATTGACCTTCCATATCAACTTGGCGTTGGACGGCTACGGAGAGACGCACGATCGGATCCGGGGGGTCCCCGGAAATTTTGACAAGGCATCTGAGAGCATTCGGAAGCTTTCGGTTCTGAGGTCTCGATATCCCAGCTTCTTTCTTTTTGTGAATTCGGTAATCTGCAAAGAGAATCACCACCAGTTGATCGAATTGGGCGACTTCATCAGGGACAATTTTGATGTGGATGGCCATTACTTCCAGATCATACGCGGTAACGCGATGGAAAAGGGCTTGTTGAACGTCCCCCTGGAAAGCTTGAAAGCAATCTATCGGAACGCGATGACCCTGAACCGCCACTATCTCGCCCGGACGCGTCAGAAACCCCCGGGATTTCCGCGTTCCGTCTTCGAGCCCTTTTATCTGGGCACTTATCTCTTCACACTCGAAACTCAATTCGACAACGCGGCCAGTAACCAGCGCTGGGCAATGCCCTGCCTCGCCGGAACCACCTCAGCAGCCCTCGATTTCGACGGAAAACTCCGCATCTGCGAACTTCGGGAGCCCGTTGGAAACCTTCGCGACTACGACTGCGACTTCAACCGGCTCTGGGAATCGAAGATGATGAAGGATGAAGTAACCCAGATGCGAAAGGACAAGTGCGATTGCACCCACATCTGCTTTATGTACAACAGCCTGAAATCCAGCCCCCGGGCAACATTCTGGGAAATTCCGAAGCGCTATCTGAAATTCAGAGCGCACAAAGAACAATTCTCGTGGCTGGGAAATGGGGGAAAACAGCTGCAGTCTGAGTGACAGAACATACGATTCTATTTATTTCCAACCGATACTGCCACTGCTACTGCCTTTTCCCGTCTCACGTCTCCCGATTTCACGTTTGACGGTCTTTCGTCAATCTTCAATATTAAATTTCTTAGATGACCGCCTTTCTTTTCCATCCCGACTGTCTGAGACACGATGCGGGCCCCAATCACCCGGAGCGTCCGGATCGATTGCGGGCTATCCTTCGTCAGGTTGAATCAAGCGGGCTTTCGGATCGCCTCCTTAAAATCTCACCTGAAAAAGCGGATGTCGAATGGATCCGAGAAATTCATGAACCCGGCTACATCCAACACGTGGAAGAGACTTCCAGGCAGGGGGGTGGTTGTTTCGACGGTGATACGTTTGCCTCCTCGGCCTCTTACGACGCAGCCCTTTACGGCGCAGGGGCCGCGCTGATGGCAGTCGACACCGTGATCTCCGGAGAGGCTTCCAACGCCGTGTGTGCCATACGGCCTCCCGGCCATCACGCCGAACGGGATCGGGCCATGGGCTTCTGCCTTTTCAATAACGTCGCAATCGCAGCCCGCTATGCCCAGAAGAGACACGGTCTGGAAAGGGTGATGATAATCGATTGGGACGTTCATCACGGCAACGGCACACAACACGCTTTTGAAGACGACCCTTCCGTTTTCTTTTTCAGCACACATCAATACCCGTTCTATCCCGGCACAGGTGGGCCGTTTGAGATTGGGACCGGTTCTGGGGAGGGCTTTGTCCTGAACGTTCCGCTGCCCGCTGGCAGTGGAGACGATGAATACGAATCCGTATTCCGGAAGAAGTTACGCCCCAAAGCAGACGCGTTCCGGCCTGAGCTGGTCCTCGTTTCTGCGGGGTTCGACGCCCACCAAGACGATCCCCTTGCGTCGATGAGCCTAACCGAAAGGGGTTTTGAAGTGATGACCAAGACCGTAAAAGGCATCGCTGCGGACCATTCAGAAGGACGCCTCGTTTCCCTCCTGGAAGGGGGTTACGATCTCAATGCACTCGCAAGATCCGTCGAAGTCCATATCCGCGCCTTGATGGAAAAGCCGTGAAGCGTATTTCACCAGGGACGAAAACCGCCTCTCCGTTCACGATTCATGGGGGTAAATAAATTGAAAAGAACCATCGCTTTTCAGGGTGAACTGGGGGCTTATAGTGAACTCGCGGCCAGGGAGTTCTTCCGGGCGGACCTTGAGGTGATCCCCAGGCCGACATTCGAGGATGTATTCTCATCCGTCGGTTCAGGGAAATGCGATCGAGGCATTATCCCCATCGAAAATTCCCTCGCAGGCAGCATACATCAGAACTACGACCTTCTCCTCAAGCAACGTCTTCATATCATCGGGGAGATCAAGCTCCGGATTGTTCATACCCTCATCGTAAACCCCGGTGTGAAGCTTTCGGACTTGCTCCGGATCTACTCCCACCCTCAGGCGCTTGCACAGTGCGACCGGTTTATCAGATCTCTGAAACGGGTCGAGGCCGTGCCCGTCTATGACACCGCCGGTGCCGTCAAGATGATCAAAGAGGACGGCGTCCGCGACGGAGCGGCCATCGCAAGTGCACAAGCGGCAGCCGACTACGGGTTGAAAATCCTGAAGACAGCGATCGAAAGTGATCATCAGAATTTCACCCGGTTCCTGATCCTTTCCAGGAAGCGGGCCCCGAGGACGGAAAACGCGAAGACATCCATCGTCTTTGCAACCAAGAATGTCCCCGGCGCCCTGTTTAAGAGCCTCAGCGTCTTCTCCCTGCGGGACATCAACCTGCTCAAGATCGAATCACGTCCGATCAGAGGAAAACCGTGGGAGTATTTTTTCTATCTCGATTTCGAAGGCAATTTTAAAGACCGGGATTGCGCCAGGGCCCTCGAACACTTGAAAGAGATTTCCTCCTCCGTCCGCGTGCTCGGTTCCTACGAAAAAGGGCGGGAGGCCGACGAGCGGGTGCACAAGCGTTAGACCGAAGAATGGAAGGATGAAAATGCTTGCAGATGAGCAACTTGAGTTTTTTCGCAGGGAAGGTTACCTGATTGCGAAGAAGATCATCAGCGAACCCTTCATCTTCGACCTGCAAAAGGATATCGAATACGTGATCGACGCACAGGCGAAGACTCTTAAGGCCGATGGAAAGATCGAGGATCTCTACGAAGACCTCGACTTTCTCCACAGGGCCGCGCAGCTCCATAAGCAGTCCCCGGAAATCCTTTCCCCCCTCAACCTTTACGCGGGGGTGGGCATCTTTCGGTTGATCACCTGTCCCGATCTCTTGGAGGTCGTGGAACAGCTCCTCGGACCCGAGATTGTCGCTTCCAGCGTATTCCGAATGCGCCCCAAGCTCCCGCATCGGCCGGAAGGGATCGTCCCCTGGCATCAGGATTCCGGCTACTTCGACCCCTGTGGAGATAACCACCTGATCGTCACAGCCTGGATGCCACTTATGAACGCCACGGTGGAAACCGGCTGCATGGAAGTCCTTCCGCAAAGCCACCGTCACGGCGTCCTTCGGCACTACTGGGCCGAGACATCCGCGCCCAGCCTGAGCGTCCATCCGGATCACATGCCCGGGACCGACCCGGTGCCAGTACCGGCGGATGTCGGAGACGTCGTGCTGATGACCAATCTGACCTGCCACCGTTCGACAGGGAACGTTTCCGGCCTGATCCGCTGGGCAACGGACATCCGATACAACGCCCCTGAAGCGGGCGACTATTATCCGTGGGAAGCTGAATTTGTCGCCCGAAGCCCATCTCACCCTGAAAAAGTGGTCTCCGATCCGGAGGCGTTCGAGCGAATCCGGACCGAGCACAAGAGACCGACCGGATCTAACCGCAAACGTCCGTGGTTAAAACAAAAGGAAGAGACCTTCATGGAGCCGCCTCAGGTCTGGGTAATTCCCGCCGACAAGCCCGAGATCTCTTGAATCCGCGGTCCTCTTGGGCCTCGTTGATCCTTCTTGATCGGAAGGCCGAATAATGCTTTTCCCCTTCCTCGCCGACGCCGTCGTGATGATCCATCTCTGGTTTGTCGCCTTCACTCTCATGGGCGGCCTTCTGATGGTATGGTGGAATCGAATCGCCTGGATTCACATCCCCGCGGTCCTGTGGGCCACGACTGTCGAGTTGATGGGTTGGACCTGTCCCCTGACCCCGCTTGAAAACTGGCTCCGCACGAAGGGTGGACTTCCCGGTTATGGATCGAGCTTTGTCGAGGAATATATTGTCCCCCTGCTCTATCCCGGGGGTATGACAAGAAGGACCCAATTAATCCTCGGAGCCGCGGTATTGGCCGTTAGCCTGGGGATCTACAGTTGGATCTATTCGAAAAGGGAACAAACTTGAATCACCCGGATCCCGCAATCGCAAAAGCGATGAAAGCGATGGAGGCCACGGCCCCCACGGCTGATGCCGATCCCACCCGGCCCATCTATCATTTCCGCCCCCCTGCCGGCTGGATGAACGACGTCAACGGCCCCCTTTTTCACAAGGGATACTTCCACATCTTCTATCAGCTCAACCCATATGACGTCATATTGAAACACGTCCATTGGGGGCATGCCCGAAGCAGGGACCTGGTCACCTGGGAGCATCTTCCGATCGCCCTTGCCCCGGATGTGGAAGGCGGTGAAGTCCACTGCGCCTCCGGCACCGCCTGCTTCAACCGCCGGGATGAGCCGATGATCTTTTACACCCGTTTCACGCCGGACCCGACGGTGGAACCCTATGATCAACGCGCGGCACTTGGTGACGAAGACCTGATCCGATGGAAAAAACATCCCACAAATCCGATCCTCAGCCTCAAGTCCCACGGCGAACCCGATTTTTCCTACAAGTGGCGGGATCCCTTCGTTTTCGAGCAGGATGGCCGGACTTTCATGATTGTCGGCGCCGCGGAGGCGGGAACCCCTATCTATGAGGCTCAAGACAAAGGATTCATCCAATGGGCCTACCGGGGATTGATGTCGAACGTGAGTGCCGAGTGCCCCAATTTTGTCCGGCTGGGGGACGAATGGATGTTGATTACCTCCCCTTGGAACCCGGTCGAATACCACATCGGTTCATTCGATCTGAAGAACCTGACATTCGAGCCGCGGAGCAGCGGTCGGATCGAAGACGCGGGGATCTTTTACGGCACCAATCTCCTTTTTGACCTGCGGGAACGTTGCATCTTCCTTGGACGGTTCCTCGGATTCGAGGATGGCCGGGCGTGGAACGGGTGCATGGCCCTTCCCCGGATCCTCTCGATCGGTCCCGACGGCCGTCCGAGGCAGGTACCCTTGCCGGAACTCGAAATTTTACGCAGTGAGTCCTTCTCCAGAAGCGATATCGGCCTGTCCGACGAATTTCGGGTGATCGAAGAGATCGAGGGGGACACCCTGGAGATTCTCTCCGAGTTCGAGCCGGGGGATGCGAAAAGCATCGGTCTGGAGGTCCGACGGTCGGGGGATGGCAAACGCGCGATCACCGTCAGGTACGAAGACGGAAAGATCGACATTGCTGGCCCCCCCGGGTCCCTAATTTTCGTCCAACCTGGGGATGAAGGTGGGCGTGGCAGGAAGATCCGGTCTTCCAGATTCGATTTTCCCTTCAAACGGAACCCGGATGAAAAAACCTTGAAACTCCACGTTTTTTTGGATCGGTCTGTGATGGAAGTCTTCGTCAACGACGGACGATCCGTGGCAACCCCGATCATCTACCCAAATGAAGGCGATCTGGGTCTGGCCGTCTTCGCCCGGGGTGGGACCGCCCGACTGCGATCCTTGAGCGCGTGGAAGATGAAGTCAATCTGGTCGTGATTCGTGATTCGTGATTCGTGATTCGTGATTCGTGATTCGTGATTCGTGATTCGTGATTCGTGATTCGTGATTCGTGATTCGTGATTCGTGATTCGTGATTCGTGATTCGTGATTCGTGATTCGTGATTCGTGATTCGTGATTCGTGATTCGTGATTCGTGATTCGTGATTCGTGATTCGTGATTCGTGATTCGTGATTCGTGATTCGTGATTCGTGATTCGTTAAAAATCGATGCGAATTTTTTGAGGAATAGTCAAAGGTTTTTGAATGGATTCAGATTAGTGGCTTTTCCGAACCACGATCCACGGCCTTTCCAATCCCCGGATTTCATGATATCAGCTCTTTCTATAATCATCATCGGCGCGGGCCACAATGGACTGGTGGCAGCCAACTACCTCGCTATGGCCGGGGCCAGGGTCACACTGCTCGAGCGGCGGGAATTCGTCGGTGGGGCCTGCATCACCGAGGAGCTTTTTCCCGGATTCCGGGTCTCCTCCTGTTCATACGTGTGTCACATCCTCCAGGGAAAGGTCATCGACGATCTGGAGATCAGGAAGCACGGTTTTGAAATCCATTCGCTGAACCCCTCCCGCTTTCATCCTTTTCCGGATGGCCATCACATCCTGACGTGGCAGGATCATGAACGCAACGTCGAGGAGATCCGTCGGATCGCACCGGGGGATCTCGATGGATATCGCAAATGGACCGAGTTCTGGAAAAGAGCATCCGGAATCCTTTACCGTTACTTCCTGACCGATCCTCCCACCCTGGCCGAGGTGGCAGGCGCCGTCATGGGCACTCCGGATGAAGAGGTATTCGAACGGATGCTCACAGGCAACATGAAGGACCTGGTCCATGAACACTTCGGCTCCGAATTACTCCGGGCATCCTTCATCGAAGCCCACGATTCGGGAGATGTCAGGGCGCCGGGGAGCATCATGGCGGTCGCATACATCAAATGCAATCAATTCACGGAACCTGGAAATCTTGGAATACCTGTGGGAGGAATGGGGGGAATCACTCAGGCCCTCGAAAAGGCGGCCCGGGCCAGGAATGTGCGGATCAGGACAGGGGTGGAAGTCGAACGGATTTCGATCCAGAACGAAAAAGCCACAGGCGTGGTTCTCGTCGGCGGAGAAAGGCTTGAGGCGGACGTCATCCTTTCCAATGCCGACCCCAAGCGAACATTCCTGACCCTCTTGGACGGGACCGCAGTGGAGCCGGGGTTTAAAGACCGCATCCGGCGGTTGAAAACCGAGGTCTCCTGCCTGAAATTCCACTGTTCCCTTCGGGAGTTGCCCGATTTCTCAAGTTATCTCGGACCGAATCACGACCCCCAACTCCTTGGGTATATACGGATATGTCCCTCGGTTTCTTATTTCGAGAACAGTTGGCTCGAAGCGCGCGGCGGTGCGCCTTCCAGCCACCCGATCATGGCTATCCAGATCCCTTCTGTCTACGATACCACACTCACCCCGCCGGGGAAGCACGTCATGTCCATCTGGTCACTCTACGCACCGGTTCATCTGGCCGAAGGGACCTGGGACGATGCTAAGCGGCGTGTGGGCGAACAGCTCATCGAAGTCATAGCTCAATATGCTCCGAACATCCGGGAGGCCATCATCGACTGGGAACTTTTTACGCCCCTGGATCTTGAACGCCGAGTGTATCTGACCGACGGGAACATCCGTCACCTGGATATCATTCCGGGCCAGATGCTCGCTCAGCGCCCGAACCGCGAACTATCAGGCTACAGGACCCCAGTGGCCGGCTTATACCTCTGCGGGGCGGGAACCCATCCGGGTGGCGAGGTCACGGGGGCACCGGGCCATAACGCGGCCAGGGCGGTAATGCGGGATTTTAATATCGCACACAAGACCCTTCTGGATCCTGCTCCTGAACATATTGCTTAAGGAGTTGTCACGGTGCGGGGCGCTCCGCCGCTGCCAGGACATAGCTGAGTAAGAAACCCCCATGGAGAAAAAAGTTGATGTCGTCGGGCTCGGAATTAGTGTGGTCGATTATCTTGGCATCGTCCCCTTCCATCCGAAGATCGACTCCAGGATGCAATTGCTCGATTTTACCGTGACCGGCGGGGGGACCGTCGGTACCGCCCTTGTGACACTCGCCAGGTTAGGCGCCTCGACAAGCTTTGTGGGAAAGATCGGCGACGATGATTTTGGCAGATTCTTTCTCAAAAGTCTTACATCCGAAGGCGTCGATACGGACCACCTGTTAATCCAGGAAGGGGGTACCTGTCCATTCTCCTTTATCATCGTAGACAGGGATTCCGGGAAGCGGACAATACTCTGGTCGGAGAACGACGCCCCTTTGCTGGGCCCCGAAGAATTGAATGAAGAGCAACTGCTGTCCGGGACGTTTCTGTATCTGGATGAATACAACCTGGAAACCGCGATCCCGGCAGCTCGGATCGCGAAGGATGGCGGCGTGACTATCGTCCTGGATGCCGAGAGCACGAGTCCCGGAATGGAAACCCTGCTTCCTCTCGTAGATGTCCTGATTGCATCCAGCAACTTCGCCAGAGACTACAGTGGACTCGATGATTTTTCGGAAGGAAGCGCGACTCTAATCCGGGACATGAAAGACAAACGGGTATGTGTTACAGGAGGTGAAAAGGGTTGTATTTGTTCCTTCAACGGGGAATCCTTCCATCAGAAAGCCTTCGAGCTCCAGGTGGTGGATACCACCGGGTGCGGTGATGTTTTCCACGGAGCGTTCATCTACGGGCTTTTAAAAAAATGGGATTTAAGGATGATTGCAGAATTTTCCTGCGCCGTTGCAGGACTCAAGTGCAGGTCTTTGGGCGGAAGGGACGGAATCCCATACCTGGACGAGGTTGAAAGATTCCTGGCAGAGAAAAGACCGATGAAACGTTAGTTTGGAGGGCAACGAGAGGTATCTTTTCAGGGAGGACCAATGGCTAAAGGGGAAAGACCGTCGTTTGAAGAGATCTACATGCAATTCGCACAGATCATCGCCAGGAGGTCCACGTGCAAAAGGTTGCAGGTCGGGACGGTAATCACCACAACCGACTTCAGGAAAGTCCTTTCCGTCGGCTATAACGGAAACGCGACGGGTTTAACGAATCGATGCGACCGGGATGAGGTCGGAAACTGCGGCTGCCTGCATTCCGAGGAAAATGCGGTTATCAACTGCGATTCTCCCAGATCCGTCGAGAAAATCGTATTCGTCACGCATACGCCGTGCACGATGTGCGCAAAGAGGTTGATTAATCTTGGGAGCGTTGTTAAGGTATTTTACCGGGAGGACTACCGTATTCGCGATTCGATCGAGTTGCTGGAAAGCTCGGGAATCCAGGTCCACAAATCCGAAGATCAGGATGAGGGGAAGGGGGGTTAGGGCGCTGGCCCCTGACCTTTGACTCCGATCTTTACATCGAAGGATCGAATGGACCTGTCCCACTTCTGTCAATAGGCTTATCTCGGCCTTTTGAGGCAGTCCCTTGATCTTTCGGTTTCCAATCTTCAATCTTTTTTTGCCGATGGGCGAACCATTATTCATAAGTCATAAATTCACGGAACCTGGGGGGTTCACATCCGGGATCGAAGGCCCCGCGTGTGATGCCGAGGGAGTCCTCTACGCGGTTAATTATGCCCGTCAGCATACCATTGGCGCGGTTACCCCGTCTGGCGATTGCAGCGTCTTCATCGAGCTTCCCAACGGGAGCATCGGGAACGGTATACGTTTCAACAGCTCTGGAGACATGCTGATCGCGGACTACACCAATCACAATATCCTGAAGGTGGACATGGCCACCCGGTCGGTCTCCGTGGTTGCGCACGAACCCCGCATGAATCAACCGAATGATATCGCGATCCGCTCGGACGACACCCTCTTTGCGAGCGACCCCCTCTGGACGGAATCCACAGGTCAGATATGGCGAATCAATCCTGACGGGGCGACCGCGGTTCTCGAAACCTGGATGGGCACCACCAACGGGATTGAAGTGAGCCCCGACGAGTCTACGCTGTATGTCAATGAGTCGGACCAGAGAAACATCTGGGCATATGATCTGTCGCAGGACGGTGAAATCAGCCGAAAGCGGCTTCTGATACAATTTTCCGATCATAAAATGGATGGCATGCGGTGTGACGACGGGGGAACGCTCTATGTGACCCGGTTCGGCAAGGGCACGGTCGCAAGGATATCCCCCCGGGGCGAAGTCCTGGGGGAAATCCAACTCGCGGGGAAAAATTGTACAAACCTGGCCTTCGGCGGAACGGACGGACGGACCTGCTATGTAACACTCGCAGATCGTGGCAATATCGAATATTTCCGGACGGATCGACCGGGGAGAAGCTGGAGGCTTTTTGGGGGAAGGCCCTCAGGGTAAGAACCCCAAAGGACCTCCGATTTCACGTTTGCCGCTTTATACAACGCCGTTTAGCTTAAGTTCGCTGTCCCCAATCCACAATTTGGGTTCTTCAATTTCCGCTTACCGTACACCTCCGCTCACCGTACACCTTAGAGGGCTTGCCCATGGAACACGCCACTCAAGTAGCTGAAGTTGTCGGCGGTGTTGTTGCCCTTCTCGTGATTGCCGTAGCTATCTTAGCCGCGACCAAACGCCTGAAACTCCCTTTCACCGTAGTTCTGGTCATATGCGGAATGGGCTTGTCTTATCTGACCCGGGCATATTCCGATTCCCTTCCGCCCCTTCACGAACTCGAAATCTCGCCCGGCCTGATCCTCTTCGTTTTTCTCCCGACCCTGATTTTCGAGTCTGCGTTTAATTTAGGGAATTATATATTATTTTACCCTTGACATGCCGCCTGAAATTGCTTATATTTATATGTAAATAAAGGAGGTTATGTTATGGGAAAAGGGCCTGGAAAGTATTACAGGAAGGGGATTTCGTTATTGGACCTGACAAAACGTTTTCCGAACGACGGCATGGCGGAAGATTGGTTCGTTCGAATCCGTTGGCCTAATGGTGTTCGATGTCCGGCATGCAAGTCCAGCGACGTTCAATCACGTCCAAAAAGAAAGCCTCAACCTTACCGATGCCGGAAATGCCGCAAGGATTTCTCCATGAAAACGGGAACGTTGATGCAAGGATCAAATCTCGGGTATCAGAAATGGGCCATAGAAATTTATCTTTTTGCAACTGGAATGAAGGGTACGTCAAGCATGAAGTTGCATCGGGATCTCGGAATAACACAGAAAAGCGCATGGTACCTGGCTGTTTTCGTTCCGGCGCTTATCATCAACAGAACCGTTCCTGCGACAAGCATAAGCCATCCCCATTCAAGATTGATAAACAACCAGATGAAAAGACCGATTGATGTTCCACTAGTCCCTATACAAGCGTGAATTTTTCTTGGTTTTAGTAGAAAAAAGTTGAAATGCCCCAGTTTTCAGGCCTATAGTTGTAGTATGAAAGACAAAAAGAGGCCATCAAAAAGGGGCATTTCAGATGAGAGAATATAGGAAGATTCTTCGGAACAGGGAAGCACGAATTGTCCGTCGTTTGCGTCGGAAGCAGTGGTGCAGTCAGGTCAAGCCTATGATGTCTGGGGGAAACATCCACTACGAGATAAGTGGGAAGGCCGAGGCGATCACGTGTGGGGGGATCGGCGCGTTTCACCACATGGTCCGCAGGGTTGGGCTGGTGAAAGAGATTGACCGTCATCTTCATCTTTTGAAAGTGCATTTGCCCTGTCACGAATCAGACCACGTTCTGAACATCGCCTACAATGCGCTGGTTGGTGGTCAACGCCTTGAAGACATTGAGCTGCGCCGGCAGGATGCCACGTTCCTGAACGCTTTGGGCGCTCAGCGTCTCCCGGATCCGACCACAGCAGGCGACTTTACACGTCGTTTCCGGCCATCGGATATCGAGACGTTGATGGATTGCATCAACCGGGTGCGCACCCGGATCTGGAAAAAGCGCGCCAGGGGCGAACTCAAAGAAGCCCTCATCGACATCGACGGCACCCTGGCCACCACTCTCGGAGAACGCAAGCAGGGCATGGCCCTGTCATACAACGGTATCTGGGGATACCATCCTCTCGTGGTCTCTCTGGCGAACACCAGGGAGGTGTTGTTTCTTGTGAATCGACCCGGCCATGTGCCCAGCCACGACGGTGCCGTAAAGTGGATCGATCGCGCCATCGCGCTGGTCGCCCCTTTCGCCAAACGCATCTGCCTGCGCGGAGACACCGGCTTCTCACTCACCCGGCACTTCGATCGTTGGTCGGAAAAGGTCGACTTCGTCTTCGGCATGGATGCTTACCGGGGATTGGTCAAGATCGCCAAATCCCTGTCACAGAGCGATTGGGAGCCCTTTGAACGACAACCCAAATACCAGGTCAAGACCTCCCAGAGACAGAAACGCGAGAACGTGAAAGCCCGGATCATCCGGGAGCGCGGCTTCAAAAACATCCGACTTGCCAGTGAACGTGTTGCCGGGGTTTCGTATCGTCCTGCTCGATGCAGGAAGACCTGTCGACTCGTGATCCTCGAAAAGAACCTGAGCGTCGAACGCGGCGAAAACGCCCTGTTCGATGACAAGCGCTATTTCTTCTACATTACCACCCGAAAAGATCTTACGGCCGCGGAAATCGTGAGGCTGGCCAATCGACGGTGCGATCAGGAAAACGTGATTGAACAACTCAAGAACGGGGTCAACGCCATGCGGATGCCCGTCGACAACCTGATGAGCAACTGGGCTTACATGGTCATGACCGCCCTGGCGTGGAACCTCAAAGCCTGGTTCGCGTTGATGATCCGAAAGCGTGAGCGTCGCGATCAACTTCTGAGAATGGAGTTTCGCGCCTTCCTCCAGAATCTGATCTGGATCCCCTGCCAGATCGTGACCCGGGGAAGACAGATCATCTATCGTGTCTTGGGCTACAACCGGTGGATGACTGACTTCTTCCCGGCCTGGAACAGAATCAGATGGCTCAAACCGGCCTGACTGCCATGTCAGCACCTGTCGTCGTAACATCACAGGGACAAGTCCGTCCACCCCGGCTAAAACACGTCCGCAAACTCAGTTAATTAGACAATCGCATGCCGAAACAATCACAAAAACAGCCCAGACATCATCTCCACCAAGTCACAAGTCTGAAATGCTCCGAAATCTTGTATAACACACCGCTCAACAAGCCTATTCGCTTATTTTAGGACTAGTTATCCATAATGTAACCAGAAAGATTGAAATAACAGCCAGGATTAGGACGACACCCCATCTTCTTCACCATTAATCGATCCAAGCAATTCAAGTAAATGTTGTTTCGACATTCTCATATTTCTCCCCTCCGCATGACCAATGAACTCATTCAAAATAAGGAGATTGCGTGAACAAAATCGAAAATAAAGGAAACATCGGTCGAGGAAAGACTAAAACTGGACGAAAACTAACACCTAAAAACCTCGCCCATGCCATTATCAATACTCCACCCCCAAAAAAGCGACAGCGTTCATGACAGTTTGGGGGGTAAAGAGGCAGTAGGGCCTTGTGATGGAAATATCTCAAGCTCCAGGTGCTCGAAGAAAAACTTGGATTGCCAATAGATAAAGTATGGCAACAGAATACCAAACGTGCAAATCGTGAGAACTATCAACCCTAATGACATGCAGAAGAATTCTCCAAAACTCCCCTTGAATACAACTCGACCAATGGAGTGCATACTGGCATCCCTCCCTGTGGGGGTGACGTGACCTCCTTTGACACCCTAAGATGGGGATGCCGGGCCAAGTCACCATCACGCAAGAGAAATGCGGGAAAGTTCTACCTATTCGCCTGGATACGGGGAATGACCCCATACCGGGTAAAAAACGGCTATTGTATTCAGCAGAGGACCCGCGGTTCCCGGTCTCCTTCTATCAACCGTGATAATCGGTCTGATCGTCTCGATTGCCACGTCCGTTCCCTTCGAAGCAGCTCTGCTCCTGGGGGCGATCTTGAGCGCCACAGACCCCGTGGCCGTGGTCGCCCTTTTCAAAAAATTGGGGGCCCCTAAACGTCTGACCATCCTGGTCGAAGGGGAGAGCCTTTTCAACGATGCGACCTCAATCGTTCTTTCTAAAATCTTGGTCGGCGTGATCGTTGTCGGGGCCGCCTCGGCCGGAGGCATTGCCGCAAGCACTTTGGACTTTTTGACCGTTTTCCTGGGCGGGCTCGTTGTAGGCTGGTGTCTTGGGCTGATCACAGGGTGGATCCTCGGAAAGGTTGAATCCGATCCCCTCATCGAGATCACGCTTACGACGGTTCTGGCCTATATGTCCTTCCTTCTCGCAGAGGAGGTCTTCCACGCCAGCGGTGTGATGGCTGCAATCGCTGCAGGACTTACCCTCGGAGGTTGGGGAAGGATGAAGATTTCACCTTCCGTTCGTACCTATTTGGAACATTTCTGGGAATACATCGCCTTTGTAGCCAATGCCCTGATCTTTCTGATGGTTGGCCTCCGGGTTGAATTAGCCGCCCTGTGGTCCGTAATCGACCTACTCCTGTGGGTCTTGCTGGCCATGTTGGTCTCCCGTTTTCTTGTCGTCTTTGGGCTCGTCCCACTGGCCGGGAGACTTCCGGGCGCAGAACCCGTCAGCCGGAGTTATCAATCCGTCATGTACTGGGGGGGCCTCCGGGGGGCCATTGCCCTCGCAATCGTCCTGAGTTTGCCGCAATTTGAGCAAGGGGAGGCTTTTGTGACTGTGGTGATGGGAGCGGTCCTCTTCACCCTGCTTGTCCCGGGCCTTACGATTGAGCCTCTGGTCCGTTTTCTCGGACTCGATCGCCCTCCCCTGGCCGATCGATTCGCGAGGGTGGAGGGTGAACATGAAGCCAAACAGCAGGCATTGGATCGGCTGCCCGAACTCTTGACAGGCGGGTTCTTTTCAGGCTCTATCGGCGAACGCCTGCGGACCCAGTCTGAAACCCAACTTCGGCAGATCCGATCTGAGATCGAGACCCTTCGCAAGACGGGATTGAACAGGGAGAGGGGGCTCCAGCTCCTCTACCTCAGGGCCTTCGCGGAGGAAAAGTCTCAATACATTGACATGCTGAACAAAGGTCAGCTCAGCGAGGGGGCCTTCCGAGAACTTAGCCTGGTCCTTGCTTTGCAGATCGACGCCGTTCGTTATTCCGGTTCGATTCAGGATGTAAAAACTTCGAGGTTTCGCCGAAACGTCGAAACCTGGGCGTTGCGGCTGCTGGATTCCCTCCCCCTCCTTTCTGCCTTGTCGGAGCGGTTGCGCATGGTCCGGATTGCTCAGGACTACGAGGTCGCCTGGGGTCACTGCCGGGGAAGTACGACCGTGCTCCACCTGCTCGACGAACTCGCAAGCATCCATTCTATGCCCCCCGAGGTTGTGGAGGAGGTGCGACCCCAGTACCGTCACTGGCAGGAGGCCTCGGAGCGCCAGCTCCACCGGATGGCTGAACAGTTCCCTGAGTTCGTGAATGCCCTTCACGAACGGCTCGGCCAACGGCTCATGCTGTTAGCAGAAGCTGATGCCATTGAACATCAGGCCGAACACGGGACACTCCCCCACTCGGTTGCGGAGGAAATGGAGGAAAGGATCACCCACGAATTGAGTGCCTTGAGAGGAGGGGAGGTGGCAAAACTCCGGACCGAACCGACGGAACTGCTGCGAAAGGTTCCTTCGTTTCAAGAGATCCCGCCTCAAGAGTTCGGTGACCTGGCGGCCCGGATGCACATGCGCACCGTATCTGAAAACGACGCCATCATCAAGCAGGGCCAGGCCGGAGATTCCCTGTTCCTTATCGCAAGGGGTGTGGTTCGCGTCTCTCGTGAGGAAGAAGGCGTCTCCCGCGATTTGGCCACCCTGATGGCGGGTGATTTCTTCGGCGAAATGGCCCTCCTGCACAGCGAACCCCGGACGGCCACCGTCCTGGCTGTGACACCTTGTTCCCTCTATGAACTCAACAGTAGGGACCTGGAAGTCGCCATGGAGACATTTCCCAACATCCGACGGGCATTGGAGGAAGCCGATCGGGATCGGAAGGCGAGGTTGTCTCAGGGCTGACAAAGATAGGCTGCTCATTTTTTTTGACTGAGGGCCAGGAAGGGAGGTCAGCCCCCTATTGCTGAAAAAGGCTCAATTCCAGATGTTCAAACGGCAGGAAGACATGAGACCCGGTCCCGTGAATCGTATCGTGGCACTGGGAGAAAGCACGACGTGGGGATACTCCGTCTCCGCCAAAGAGAAATGCTGGGTGAACCGGGTGGTTCGAATACTTGAGGAGTTCCAGAGAAATTCCATCGAACTCATCAATAAAGGAATCGGGAGCAATGTCTTAACGCCAGAATGCCCGGCCTATGGACATTCTAAAAAGCCTTCCGCGCTCGAACGCGTTGAGGAGGACCTGATCAATAATGACCCGGACATGGCATTCCTGTCATATGGATTGAACGACTCCCGGGGGGGAACCCCGCCTGAAACCTTTCGCCTGGCCTACCAGATCCTGATCGATCAGATTCGAGCTCGAATCGATCCCACCATCGTCATCGTCAACACCTACTACATGCACGAAGTCCTTTACGACCACGAAACCTGGGGGAAAAGCAACTATGATGTTACGGACACCTATAACCTTGTGATCAAAGAGCTTGCCGAAGCGAACAACCTCATCCTGGCGGACGTCTACTCTGCAGAGGTTGGCGTTGACTGGATAGTCGACAATGATCATTGTCATCCGAATGACCTGGGTCACGCGATCGTAGCCAACAGAGTTTTCGAAGCCATCGTCAGAAACTGCAGCTTCGTCGCACGGGAAATACCGGAGCAGTCCCGGCTAAGGGAATTTGCTTCAAAATATGGGAATGGACCGGGGCCCTCGCACCCTGAGGATCGATCAGCCGACGGCTGATGTTGATCTTCTCAAAAACATTCCTGGAGTGGCGGAAAAAAGAATTAGCCTTTAACACCGCTGGCCTGTATGTCAGTTGAATTGGTGATATGAAAACGTTGGCGGTTGGTTTAACTCCCTCATCCCCTGTATCCCCTTCTCCCGCTTAGCAGGAGAAGGAGACGATGACATTTATTTTCTATATATTAAAGACCCCGCCATTCCCTCATTAAACAATTAGATCATTTTCGAACTTCCCCTCTCCCGGCACCCGGGAGAGGGGTGCTGAAGCTTGCGAGGCGGGGTGAGGGAGCACGACGACGTTCCAATTATTATAGCGCCTTTCCGGATCGAGGTGGTTCAAGCTTATGCGAAGCGGAGCCCGATATAGGGGGAAGGTCAACAGCATCGGTTATCCGATTACAGCCCGCCGCGGGCCCTCCCGGAAACAGGTCATAACCAAGGAAGGCAAAATGTAAAACGAAAAGTCTCGCCCAAAAACAAAGAATGATTCAGGTACTGAAAGTACAGTTTGACTTTAGTAACACTCCTGGAGTGATTCATGGAACAGCGTCCCCTGGGCCGGACCAATCTCACCCTTAGCGCCATCGGACTCGGATGCGTCACATTCGGCCGTGAAATTGACGAAGAGTCGTCCTACCGCGTCCTCGATTACGCCCTCAAAAAGGGGATTACGTGGTTCGATACAGCCGAGGCCTACGGAGGCGGAAACGCCCGGAAATATCGCAAGGAACAACTCGGCGTTGAGGACATCCGCGAAACCTCCGGGGAGATGGGGTCTTCGGAATGCATCCTGGGAAGATGGATCCGGTCGCGCGGATGTCGTGGGGACATCACCATCTGTACCAAGGTGAGTTCGGGAAACAGCCCCGAGAACATTCGAAAGGCCATGGCCGCCAGCCTCGAACGACTGGGTGGCGAGGCAATCGATATATATGAGCTGCATTCCTGGGACCCGGATGTGCCGATCGCTGAGAGTTTGGACGTCCTGACCGAGGAGGTGAAATCGGGTCATATCCAGGTAATCGGATGCAGCAATTTATCAGGGACGCAGCTCCAGGAGGCCATTGATGCCTGTGCTGCAAACGGATACAGCCGGATCGAAGTCGTGCAACCCCCCTACAGCCTGGCCGCCCCCGGAGCCGAAGAAGATCTTTTTCCGTTGTGCCGGAAAGAGCGAATTGGCGTCACAACCTACAGCCCCCTTGCAGCCGGATTTCTCACCGGGAAATACACACCCGACCGATCGAGCTTTCCCGAAGGGTCCCGATTCAACATAATCCCTGCCCACGCCGACATCTATTTTTCGGATCGAAATTTCCGGCTGGTGGAACAGCTGCGCGATAAAGCCGATGAGCTCGGTCTCCCCCCGGTCCGGTTGGCGATGGCCTGGGCGATTTCTCATCCCGACGTGACATCGGTCTTAGTCGGCGCGCGTAAAACGGAGCACATCGACAATGCCTTGGCCGCCTTCGAGATGAAGCTCGATCCGGACTTGCGTGAACAAATGTCATCCTGGGAATAAAAACCAGCCACGGGTTCCTCGTCAAAAGTCACGAGTCTGTAGCCTGATTGGCTTTTTGCTTTGCCTTGCGACTCCGGACCGTTGACTCGTGACCCGGATCTTTTTGATTTTGACTGACTTGGGAGCTTATGGCTACGCTCGGTGTGGGGACTGTTCAATTCGGCATGAATTACGGGATATCCAACACTGTTGGTCAGACGACGGAAGAGGAAGTCGCGAAAATTCTGAGGATCGCCAATTCGGACGGGATTCAGGTAATCGATACGGCTCACTTTTACGGGGAAAGCGAGAAAGTCCTCGGAAAGGTGTTGGCCACCATGAAGCCTCATAGATTTCGGCTGATCACAAAAACGTACCCCCTTAAGAAATCCCGCATCTCGAAGAGCGATGCGCAACGTGTGACAACAGCCTTCAACGATTCACTTCAAAAACTGGGGTTGGCCCGAGCGGACGGATTGCTCCTGCACAGAGTGGATGACCTTCTCGCACCGGGGGGAGATCACCTTTATTCCGAAATGGTATCCCTGAAACAGAGGGGCCATGTGAAAAAGATTGGGGCTTCCTTTTACACTCCGGATGAGGTGGACCATCTTCTCGGGCGTTTCGAGATCGATCTGGTTCAGGTTCCCGTAAATATCCTGAACCAGGCCTTTATTCGGCGCGGTCACCTGAAAAAGCTCAAGGAAAGGGGAATCGAGATTCATGTCAGGTCCGCATTCGTCCAAGGATTGATCTGTATACCCCCTGACGAGCTGCCTCAATATTTCTCTCCGATCAAGTCCGAATTGATCCGGCTGGGTCAATTCTTGAGAGCGCACGACCTCTCCATCGTTCAGGGGGCATTGTGCTTTTTGAACCAACAACCCGAAATCGACGTGATTGTGTTGGGCTTAAACAATTCGGAGCAACTGCAAAATAACCTCAGGGATCTGGAAAAGGTCGAGGGCATGAGCCTGGATTTCTCTTCGTTTTCAGTTGAAGACGAAAAGATGATCAGTCCCGTGAAGTGGCCTTCTGGGTTCCAGACACACATTCGGGATATGAAGCCTCGATGAAGATCGATTCCCACGTGTATTGTTTTGAGCCTGTGGACAGCAAAGCCGGACATCCCAGCATAGAAGAACACATCCGGTGGGTACAGGCGGCGCACGCGGGACATCACCAGCCAGCGTGGCGGATTCTCGATCGGGAGGGTGGTCCGTCCAGGGTCCTCGCCCCCGAAGGAAAATCCGCCCTTTCCAGCCTTCCCAATCTCCATTTTCGCGTGGATCGTGAGAGAGGCCGGGTGGTCTGGACATACGATGGTGCGGACTATACGAAACAGTTTTTTCCACCGAACCTGCGAAACCTCGAGTTCACACCCAACAACCTGATCGCAGAAATGGATTACGCGGGCGTGGACCTGGCCCTTCTCCACACGGATCCAATGGTGGTTCGGGACAGCAGTTTTCTATCGGAATGCGTGAAACGCTATCCCAAGCGCCTTCGAGCCATGGCGCCGGTTGACGAATGGCGTATCCCTGACGAGCCCGACGCCGTGATTCGGGAGCTCACCAACGCGATCGAGGACCATCGGTTGCACGCCGTCAAGTTCATCCCGCCTCACGCGTACCTGGCCGGTCCTGATCCGTGGGATGACGGACCCTATCGGCCATTCTGGGAGGCCGTCGCCTACCTCGATATTCCTGTTTTTTTCACATTGGGAACAGGTCCCGGTATCGCACCCGCTTTCGACGAACAGCAGGGATATCTTGATGAGCTTCATATCCTGGCACGCTGGATGGAACGTTATCCAGATACCATCTGTTCCCTCACCCACGGGTTTCCATGGCGCACCTTCCTGGACGGGGACCGGGTAGGGTTGCCTGAGGCCATCTGGGAGCCTTTTCAGAATTCGAACTGTCACCTTGAGGTCTGCTTCCCTGTTCGGCTGGGCGATCTCTTCGATTTTCCATACCGTGAGATCTGGTCCACACTCGAAGAGATGGTCGAACGGATCGGAGCCAGCAAACTCTTGTGGGGTACGGACATGCCGTTCCAAAATCGTTTTTGCACTTACCGGCAGTCTCGGAAATGGATAGAGGAATACTGTGAATTTCTAAGCTCGGAAGATCTTGCTGAAATAATGGGAGGAACCGCAGCGCGTATACTCGATCTGAATCCATCCCCGGGATAGGCGATCGGAACGGAATTTGCAAATCGGCAACCCAATTTCTTGAAAATAAATCCCAGCAGCAACCAGTATAAGAACCCAACGGAAAGGGGTTCCCCTCTTGAAAATCGACCGCGTCGAAGTCATCAACCTGATTTACGAGTATCCGGAGGCAGACCGATTCCAGTACTCCGCAGGGGAGTGCACCGCCCGCCTGACCTCCCTGGTGCTTGTCCATACCGACGCCGGACAGGTGGGGATCGGGTCCTGCTATTCCCACCCCGGCCTTGTCTACCTGATCGTCCGGGACCAGCTGGATCCGCTTCTTCGCGGGGAAGATCCTTCCGATGTCGAGGGTCTCTGGGAGAAGATGTACCTCCTGACAAGATGGTATGGAAGAAAGGGAGCTGCCGTGTCCGCCATCGGAGGCGTGGATACCGCCCTTTGGGATCTGAGAGGAAAAACACAGGGCAAACCCGTGTGGGCAGTGTTGGGGGGTGATCATAGCACCTGCCCGGCGTACGCCAGCGCCTTGCTCTGGGACAAGATGGATCGCCTGGCAGAAGAAGCAGCCTCCTATGTCGAGAACGGGTTTCGTCGGATGAAGATGCGGCTGGGTCAAAACGAATATTATGACAAGGAGGCGGTTCAAACCGTGCGAAAGGCGATCGGACCCGATATCGAACTGATGGTGGATGCATCGATGCGATATCACCTGAACCATGCCCGTCGTATGGATGCTTTCTTTGCGGAACAGAATGTCTTCTGGTTTGAAGAACCATTTGCGCCGGAGGATATCGATTCATACGTAGCCCTTCGCGAAACCTCGGACATTCCCATAGCCGCTGGAGAGAATGAATTTGGGCATCAGGGTTTTCGAGAGCTTGTCCGAGCGGGTGCCCTTGACATCGTCCAGCCCGACACGAGTCGTTCAGGCGGGATTTCAGAGGTCCTGAGAATCGCCGGAACGGCCGACGGACACGGCGTGAAGGTCGCGACACACAGCTGGAGCGATGCGATCGCTGTCATCGCCAATGCGCACGTCGTCTCCGCGATAAAAAACGGGATCGCCGTCGAGGTTGACCAAACCGGGACCCCGTTTATCGAAGACCTGCTGGTCGAACCTTTGCATATCGCCGATGGGAAGCTGGAATTAGGGGACGCCCCCGGTTTGGGAATCGAGTTGAATCAAACAGCGATCGATCGGCTGCGAATGTCCGATCCCATCACCGTCCCGGACGGCTCCTACTCGGACATGATGTTCGGAAAAAATCACTTCCCAACCCCCCAATCCTATACCGGGTAACCGTAACCCGGATCGCCGTCGAGCAGATCTTCAATATTGTTTTGGGGCTCGACTTTTTTTGCATTTTCCATTTTGCACTTTGCATTTCCATTTCCATTTCCATGGGGAAAGATCGATGAAATACCGATACGGCGAAATGATCTGGTATGAAATCAAAAACGCTGCGGAACAGGACAGAGTCGCGGTTCTTCCCGTAGCCACCATTGAGGACCACGGTCCTCATCTCCCGGTTGACACGGATGTCCTTCTCACCTCGGAAATCTGCGACCGGGCGGTTGGCCGCATTCCTGAAGAGGCGATCCTCGTACCAGTTGTCCCCCACGGATACAGTCCCCACCACATGGATTTTCACGGCACGATCACAATCGCTTGGGACACCTTTATCAAATACGTTCAGGATGTCTGCTGCAGCCTCGCCTACCACGGGTTCAAACGAATCCTCGTTGTAAACGGCCACGGAAGCAACACCTCACCTCTCGACCTCTCTGCCAGACTATCGAACATCGAATACGAAGGAAAGATCCTGTGTGCATCCGTCAACCACTGGGACCTTCGAAAAGTGAAGGACGTCGGGGGTGCCCTTCGGGAATCGGGGTATGGAGGCACCTCACACGCGGGCGAATATGAAACATCCCTCTACCTCGCGTTAAAACCCGATCTTGTGAAAATGGATAAGGCCGTGGACGAAAGGTCACCCCTCCCTCCGAGCTTTAAAACGGATCTTCTTTCGGGCACACACCCGGAAGGGTCCGCAGCCCGTCTGATCCCCTACTGGAGTTCGCAAACCGCCAGCGGGGTGTTGGGGGACGCAACGAAAGCCACAAAGGAAAAAGGTGATAAATTCCTTGCGGCCGCCACCGTCGGGCTGATTGAATTGATCCGGGAATTGAAGGGAACAGATATTCCACCCAGGCGGGATCAGCATTGAAAGACCGTGAAACCTGAGACGTGAAACGGAAATCTGATGTCAGAGGTCAGATGTCGGATGTCAGGGGATCGTGATTGGGAAAATCAGTGGACGGACATATAAAATTCGGTCAAGTGTCAGACCTAAGCCCCTGCGCCCACGTGTGACCATTGTAGGGGCGAACCTGTTTGTCCGCCCCGGATTGGATGTAAACGAATCACCGGGCGAGGCACCGCCTCGCCCCTACGGGAAACCGGTTGGCCGACAAAATTGGTGCAGGGACACGGCATGCTGTGCCCCACGAGGAAAATCTGTTTCAGAATATTCTTGACGAAGAATTGAGTTCGATCAGGGGTCAAACCTAACCCCTGGCCCCTTCCCTAAAGGGAAGGGGAATTGCAAAATGCAAATTCTAAATTGAAAATTGCAAACACAATGATTTGGCGCAGAGACGCCCTTGGTGTGCCCGTCGGATTACTAATCCCCTGACGCCTTGTTTGTCATTCTGAGGGACCGTAGCGACCGAAGAATCTCTGTTTTCAGCTGGAAGTTACCTTAGGATGGACAAACGAGATTCTTCGCTGGCGCTCAGAATGACACACAATGCTTCTCATTCTGTATTCTGACTTCTGTATTCTGTATTCTGTATTCTTTTTCTTCCTTTCGATTCTTGCAAAAACCCACAAACCCCTGTATTATTAATCCTGATTTTCCATTTTTTCCAGGAGCCTAATGATGCCGGAATTGAAGACCGTTTCACGAAACATCCTATTCCCGAAGCTTCGGGACGCCTTCGACTTCGCACAGCGTCAGGTGAGATCGGCTATCGACGCCCACCCCGGCTACTATCCGATGTACACCGTGGACGGGAAATGGGCTCAGGAAAAGGACCTCTGGACGCACTGGTGTGAAGGATTTTTCCCCAGCCAGATGTGGATGTTCTACGATCTGACCGGAGATCCGAAGTGGCGGGAATCCGCAGAGCAATATACCGGAAAGCTGGAACCCAGAAAGGAAGACCGGAACGTCCACGATCTCGGATTTATCTTTCTGAACACCTACGGCCGTT
Organism: Candidatus Latescibacterota bacterium; assembly: GCA_965217865.1. Classification (GTDB taxonomy): domain Bacteria; phylum Latescibacterota; class UBA2968; order SICM01; family SICM01; genus CBDCJO01. The sequence continues at coordinate 98,431 of CBDCJO010000001.1, forward strand.
GGTACGGCATAACGAAGGACAAAAAACTTCGTGACGTGCTCGTTCAGGCCGGCCGCACCCTCGCCCTTCGGTTCAAGGAAAAGGGGGAATATCTCTGTTCCTTTATCGGCCCTGAATCCCTGTTTATCGACATCATGATGAACGTACCCATCATCTTTCGGGCTGCCCTCGAAACGGGGGACGATCGTTTGATGGCCATTGCCAATCGTCACTGCCTGACCTCCAGGAAGTACATCGTTCGCGGAGACGGTTCCACCTCCCACGAAGGCATATTCGATCTGGACACCGGGGAATTTCTTCGTCAGAGCACCCATCAAGGACACCGAAGCGACTCCTGCTGGGTCCGCGGCCTCACCTGGGCCCTGTATGGATTCGCCACCTCCTTCCGGCTTTCGGGAGATCCCAGATATCTTGAGACATCGCAAGCTTGTGCAGACTACTATATCTCGCATTGCGGCGAAGGTCTCGTTCCCCCTTTTGACTTCGATGTCCCGGAAGGGCCCGACCGTATCTGGGACAGCTCCGCAGGAGCCATCGCCGCGTCCGGACTTCTGGAGCTGGCCGACCTCGTCGCTTCCCCGGACCGGAGTCAATTTTACCGGAATGCTGCGATGACAATATTGGAGAGTCTCACCTCGGAATCGTTTTTGGGCAAATACCACCCAGGTGAAGAAGGAATCCTCCTCCACGGCGTCTACCACCTGAACAAGGGCCTGGGGGTGGACGAGTCCGTGGCCTGGGGTGACCATTTTTTCGTTGAAGCCGTATACAGGGTGTTGAAGGCCGGATTATGATCCTTACCGTCATACGGAAATTTCCTCCCGTCCGATTCGTCTCCGCCGCTTTGATCATCCTTGTTGGCACCCTGTTTCATACATCATCAGGCGACGAATTCAAACCCAACGGCCTCGTGGTCCTCCTCACCGATTTCGGAGTTACCGACTTTTATGTCGGTGCGATGAAAGGGGCGGTGATTCGGACACAACCGGGCGTTCGGATCGAAGAAATAACACACGGCGTTCCCAAATTCGATGTGTCCTCCGGAGCTTATGTCCTGGGCAAAACCGTCCCAGAGTTTCCCAAAGGGACTGTGTTTCTCTGCGTGGTCGATCCCGGCGTGGGCACGGCCCGGAAGTCTGTGGCAGCCCTGACTCGAGACGGGAATATATTCGTGGGCCCGGACAACGGCCTGTTCACACGGGTCATCCAACAGGCCGGCCTAGCTGGGGCCTATGAGCTGACCAACGAGAAGCTGATGGGAAGAAAAACGCTATCCAGCACCTTCCACGGGCGAGACGTTTTCGGTCCCGTTGCCGCCCACCTGGCTGCGGGATTTCCGATCGCGGGCGTTGGGCCGAGACTGGACGGGCTCGTCCAGTTGAAGCCTGGAGAACCACGCGTGGAAGACGGGAAAGTCATTGGAGAGGTCACGGTCGTGGATGAGTACGGAGATGTATTGACGAACATCCTGAGGAAGCACCTTGAGAGCAGGGGCATCGAGAAGGGGGACACCCTGAAGATCAAAATCGGGGATAGCGAACTGGTGGCCCCATTCTTGGCGACCTACGGGGACGTCCCGGTTGGAAGACCCGTTTGCATGATCAGCAGCGGGGAGGTTTTCGAGGCCGCGATGAACCAGAGAAACCTGGGCAAATCGATCGGGGCAAGACCAGGTGATCCGGTGATCGTGCAGAAAGCGAAATGAAGGGACGGGACTTTGCAATTTCCATTTTCCACTTTTCATTTTTCATTTCCATGACAACCGACCTCATCCTTATCCGCCACGGCCAGGCCGTCAGGGACGCCGGGCGGGGCCTTGTCGGATGGTGGGCTGATGTTCCGCTCTCCCGGAGAGGGCGTCTCCAGTCCATTCTCCTTTCCGAACACCTGAAATCAAAGTTCTCCATCGAGGCCCTTTACGTCAGCCCGTTGACCCGTGCGTGGGAAACGGGAGATATCGTCCATCGGAAAATCCGGTGCAGGCCGATTCGGGAACCGGGTTTGCGGGAACTGGACGGGGGCGATCTGGTGGGGCTGACCTACGACGAGGCCCGTCGAAAATACTCTGACCTGATCGGCCGCCCCCTGGAATTCGACGAACGTTATCCCGGAGGAGAATCCTATGCTTCTTTGCACACCCGTGTGGTAAAGACTATCGATCGGATCGTGGTCGATCACGCCGGTGATACAGTTGCGGCCATAACCCACGGCGGTCCGATTAACATTTATCTCCGGAATCTCATGGGCCACGGACCCGAAGAACAACAGTTCAGGTTCGAGTGCGGGGACTGTTCGATTCACCACATCCGGTTTGGGGAGGATGGCGACCGGACTATCTTGACCATCAATAACACCGCCCACCTGAACGCCATGCCGAAAAGTCGGAGACGGAAGCCCGATCTTCAAACCTGATTTCTGGAAACCAGAATCATTCCGGGGTTCACTTTTTGGCTCTCCTTGGAAGTGGACCCTGCCTTCGCGATTGACACCCGGGGCTTCAAGCTAATCGAGAAGCGGAGGCTAAAGTCATGACCTTCTTTCAGCGCCAACGGCGCGTTGTCCCTCAACCCAGGCGAGCTGCCCTGGATCCTTGGAAAGCAATAGCTTGTGCGGCCTGACTGGCCACGATAATTGTTACCTACATCCGCAATCAGGAAAAGCATCACCAAAAGAGGACGTTTCAGGGATTGATCCGGATCGCGGACCGTTGGCCCGCTCGATTCGGCCACATCCAAACCCAGCCCGTTGGGCTGGGCCAAGAAATCACGGGCCCTTGGCCCGTTGATGCGCTCACATTCAAGCCCAGCGCATTGGACTGGGCAAAAGAATCACGGTCCATTGGCCCGCTGATGCGTCGCTTCACTGAACCTCGCTTTCCACCAAAACCAGGAAGATCGCACTTTTCCAATTTGCACTTCCTTTATTCCCAAATGTCTCCCGAGTCCGATCGCCTTCACAGCCTCGACCAGATGCGCATCCGCGGCATCGATCCCTACCCCGGACGGTGCGACCGCACCCACCGGATTGCAGACCTCAAAGATGGAGAATCCGCGACAATCTCAGGAAAATTGAGCGCCTCGGCTGATGGAGGGCAAACCCTGCTCGATGAAAGCGGAACAATTGCTCTTTCCTTAGACCCCGATCGCGATAATCACTCGGTACAGCCATACGTGGAATCGGGGGACTGGATCGAGGCGAAGGGGTTCCTCAGGGGAGGCCTATTTCGAGCCTCGGTCTGTCGGATCCTTGCCAAATCCATCGGGCCTGCTGTGGACTTCGACAGATTTTCGGCCGGGCATAATCGACTTCGGGACATCCTGAGATTAAGGGCCTTGACCCTGACCGCGGTTCGACGCTATTTCGAGGGGGAGGGATTTCTGGAAGTCGAAACCCCCCTCCTCGTGAGCACATCCGGCCAGGAACCCCATCTCATCCCGTTTAAATCCGAATACCTGGACAATCAGCATAGGGGAGCGAGGTATCTCGCGACCTCTCCCGAATATGCGATGAAGCGACTCCTCGCTTCCGGATTTGAACGGATCTACCAGATTTGTAAGTCCTTTCGAAACGGTGAGGACGAACAGGGTCCCACGCACAACCCGGAGTTTACGATCCTGGAATGGTACAGGGCCTTTGCTTCATACGAAGACATCATGATCGATGTCGAACGGTTGGTCGCCCAAGTCGCTCAGGATGTCCTCGGCAAGACCCGGATCGAATTCGGAAGCCGGTCCGTCGATCTCACGCCCCCCTGGGAGCGCATCACCGTTCGGGACGCGGTTCTGAAATACGCTGGGATCGATATCTTCGATCACAGGGAAGCACATTCCCTTGCCGCCTGCGCAACGGACCGGGGGTTTGCGACGGTTGCACTCGGCGACTCCTGGGATGTCGCTTTTTTCAAAGTCTTCCTGGAAGCCGTTGAACCGAATCTGGGTCAGGAGAAACCGGTTATCCTGACCGACTATCCCGCCTCTATGTCCGCCTTGTCGAAAATGAAGACATCTTCACCCGATATCTCCGAGCGATTCGAGATCTACATCGCGGGCGTAGAGGTGGCCAACGCCTTCACAGAACTGAATGACCCCCGCGAACAGCGTGCCCGTTTTCACTCAGAACAGGAACAGCGTAGAAGTGACGGAGGAACGCCTCCACCGATCGACGATCGCTTTCTCGGTGCGATGGAAAGCGGCATCCCTCCCGCCGGGGGCATCGCCCTTGGGGTTGACAGGCTCGTCATGCTCCTCGCGAACGTCGACTGCATCCAAGACGTCATCGCCTTCCCGTTCGACGAAATTTGAATCGTGTGCCCCGTTAACAATTTGACTCGTGAAGCCCGACGCGCGGCTTTTGTATCCTGCTTATGAGCGAAACTACCGTTCTCCCCATCCGGGTGCGCGATACCCGCGTCGACCTCAAGGGCATGCTTCCTGCCGAATTGGAGGCGTTCATCTCCTCGATGGGAAAGGAGCGATACCGGACCAAGCAGCTCCTTGCCTGGATCTACGATCGGGGAGTCACCTCATTCGAGGAGATGACGAACCTCTCCCTGGAGTTCCGCGAACAGCTCTCGAAGTGCGCCCATGTCTCGGAGCTCTCAGAGACGGAACGGATCCGGTCCTCGGACCACAAGGCCCTCAAAATCCTCTTCACCCTTTCCGACGGTCTGCGAATCGAAAGCGTCCTCATGTTTGAGAAGGGTCGCCGAACCCTTTGCGTCTCCTCACAGGTGGGATGCCCCCTCGACTGCACATTCTGCGCCACCGGCAAGATGGGGTTCGTCCGGAACCTGACAACCGGCGAGATTGTCGACCAGGTGATCGCTGCGAGGCGGGAGCTTGCTTCACGGGATGAAGATCTGACGAATATCGTCTTGATGGGAATGGGGGAACCGCTCCTGAATTACGAACCGGTCGTCCGGGCCGTCCGGCTCGTGGGTCTGGAAATCGGCCCGTGCATCTCGGCGCGGAAGATCACCCTCTCCACAGCAGGTCACGTCCCGGGCATTCTCCGACTGGCCGATGAAGGTTTGAAAATCGGTCTTGCCGTGTCCCTCAACGCCACCACGGATGCAACGCGCACCCGAATCATGCCAATCAACGGGAAATGGCCCATATCCTCCCTGATTGACGCCGCGCTCGAATACTATCGAAGAGTTCAGCGCCGCATTACATTTGAATACGTCCTCCTTGCCGGCGAAAACGATACCGATATCGACGCAAAACGGCTGATTGCGCTGGTACACCGGGTCCCGTGCAAAATTAACCTCATTCCGTGGAATCCAATCTCCCCGTGCGATCCTGATTACCGACGCCCGACGCAGAACCGCATCGAAACCTTCGCAGACCACCTTCGAGCAGCCAATCTGACCGTCAATATCCGTTACAGCAAGGGAGATGACATCGCGGCCGCCTGCGGGCAACTCATCACGGAAAACATGAATACAGAAAAACAGAATCCAGAATGAAGGCCTCTTGTTTTTGATCTTATTCTGTATTCTGACTCCTATATTCTGTATTCCGGGGGGTGGAAGGTGGCGCCGGGCTTTCTTTCTTGAATTTTCCCGGGACATGTCTTATACTAAACCGGCGGGCGGACCCCGACCTATCCCGTCTCTCCTCTGTTTCTCCGGGCGGAAGGCACCATGGAGCAGTTTGTTATCCAGGGGGGCCGAAACCTCAGTGGCACGATAACCCCATCGGGCAACAAGAATGCCGCAATGCCGCTCCTGGCGGCTGCCCTGCTTACAGATCAGGAGATCGTCCTTCAGAATGTTCCCAATATCGGCGATGTTCGAACCGTCGTCGAGCTCCTGATCGGTCTTGGGGTCGAAATCCACTCCAGCGGCGACCACGAACTCACCGTATGTGCACGTGACATCCACAGCACGAACCTCAGACGCGATTTGGCGGAGCGTGCCCGTGGCAGCGTCACCATCGCAGGTCCCCTCCTCGCAAGGTGCGGTCGTGCAGTCTTCCCCCGCCCGGGTGGTGACAAAATCGGACGAAGGAGGATCGATACCCACCTTCAGGCCTTCCAGTCCCTAGGCGCGGAAGTCCACGTCAACGATATCTACGAGGTAAAAGCTCCAAAGGGCCTTCGAGGGGCGGATCTCTTTCTCGATGAGCGAAGCGTCACCGCGACCGAAAACGCGGTGATGGCGGCGGTCACTGCCCGGGGTGAAAGCGTTATACGGAACGCGGCTTCCGAACCCCACGTCCAGGAGCTATGCCGATTCTTGAATGCTATGGGGGCGGACATCAACGGAGTCGGCTCCGACCTGTTGACCATCCGGGGCGTGGACCGCATCGGAGGGGGAACGCATCGGATCGGACCGGATTACATCGAGGTCGGAAGTTTCATCAGCCTCGCTGCCCTGACCAACAGCCGGATTCGTATCGAACACGCACGTCCGCAGGATATGCGATTCTCCCTGATGGTCTTCCGGCGCCTGGGGGTCGAGGTTGAAATCCACGGCGAGGATATTGTCGTCCCGGAGTTCCAAAAACTCGAAATTATCCCGGACGTTGGCGAAGCGATCCCCTCCATCTATGATACCCCTTGGCCTGGTTTTCCCTCCGACCTGATGAGCCTTGGCCTGGTCATTGCAACGCAGTCCCGGGGCACAGTTTTGTTTTTCGAGAAAATGTACGAAAACCGGATGTACTGGCTTGATCGTCTGATCGCCATGGGCGCCCGAATCATCGTTTGTGACCCCCACAGAGCCGTCGTCGTTGGGCCATCCCGGTTACACGGAGAGGGCCATTCCAGCCCCGATATTCGGGCTGGAATGGCCCTGATCCTGGCAAGCCTTTGCGCCTCAGGAGAGAGCATCGTCAGGAATATCGGGCAGATCGACCGCGGCTACGAATGCATCGACGAGCGCCTCCGAAACCTCGGCGCATCGATTGAACGCAGGGCCGTTTCCGCCGATTAGTATGATGCTGCAAGAAACCCCGGCCCTGCGAGGTGCCCTCGAAGTCATCCGAATCCTCCGGGACAACGGATTTCGGGCTCTGTTTGCGGGGGGATGCGTTCGCGACATGGTGATGGGCATCCAGCCGCGCGATTATGACGTGGCCACCGATGCCGGTCAGGACCAGGTTGTCCGCCTTTTTCCCAGGACTTGCGAGGTAGGCGCACAGTTCGGAGTCGTCCAGGTTCGGATTGGAGATTATCGATATGAAGTTGCTCGGTTCAGAAAAGACGTTTCTTATACCGACGGAAGACATCCCGACCGGGTTGTTTTCTCCGACGAACGGGAAGACGCACTCCGACGTGACTTCACGCTCAACGGTATGTTCTTCGATCCGGTTGAAGATAGGATCATCGACTATGTCGGGGGGCAGGCCGATATCCGGGCAAGGGTCATCCGATCCATCGATGATCCCAACCGTCGCTTCGCCGAGGACCACCTTCGCCTGTTGCGCGCCGTCCGATTCTCCGCCAGGTATCAGTATGCCATAGAAAATGAAACCCTCGAAGCGATCCGGCGTCTGAGTCATAAGATCTTGACCGTCAGTGCGGAGCGCATCCGTGAAGAGCTCGTAAAAATCCTGAGGGAAGGCGGCGCACCCCTTGGGGTGCGGTTGATGATCGATCTTGGCCTGATGCAACATATCGCACTCGAGATTTGCGCAATGGCCGGGGTCCCACAGCCGAGGCAATATCATCCTGAGGGGGATGTCCTCACCCATACCTTGATCCTGCTCGGTCTTATGCGCGAACCGTCTACGACTCTGGCGATGGGATCCCTGTTCCACGATGTCGGGAAACCCTCAACGTTCGAGGAGGTTGACCGAATCAGATTCAACAACCACCCGAAGGTTGGAGAAAAAATTACCAGAGACACTTGTGAGCGACTCCGGTTTTCATCAGAAGACACCGACAGAATCGCGGAACTGGTGAGAGACCATCTCAGGTTTATTCACGTCCGTGAAATGCGGAGCAGCACCTTAAAGCGATTCCTGCGGGGGGCGAACTTCGAAGAACACCTCGAATTGCATCGCCTGGATTGCCTCGCGAGCCACGGAGACCTTTCAAACTGGGCTTTCTGCAAGGAATCCCTCGAACGAATCGGTCCGGAGGAGATCCGTCCTCCTCCGCTGATCAACGGAGATGACCTGATTTCGCTCGGCTACAGCGCAGGGCCGTTTTTCAAGGTCGTCCTGAACGCCGTCGAAGATGCCCAGTTGGAGGGAAGCATCGTCTCCCGGGAGCAGGCCCTCGACCTTGTTCAAAAGGAATTCGAAAGGCTGGAAAAGGAATCGAAACCGTAAGCCCCCTTCTGATCTGGGGGTCGAACCTGAATCTTGATACAAACCGAGGATCTCATGGCTGATGAATTCGTGGAAGCCGGAGGTGAGGAAGAACTTATAGAAGAAGAAGAAGGGGGAGGCCTTTTTGATACGATAAAGAAATACCTCCCTCTTATAGGGGGGATCCTCCTCGTTCAGATCATCATTGGCTATGCATTGTTGAAATGGGTTTTCAGCAGTCCTTCCACCCCACCGGCGACAGAGGAGATGGCGGCGGTGGGGGAACACGCGTCGGAAGATGGGGAGGAGCAGAAAAAGAAGGAGGAGAAGAAGAAAAAGAAGAAAAAGGAGGGGGAAGGGGGACTTGAACCGGTTGACGAAGTCGCGTTCATCTTCGACCGGCTTGAATCCGTGACCATCAATCCCGAAGGATCAAAGGGCAGGCATTACGCCCAAATACACGTCCACCTTGGCGTGGGTCACGTCGAAATAGAAGAAATAGCCCCCGAAGATGTGATGAGGCTCCTGGAGTCCCGAAGGGCAAAAATCCTGGACACGATCATACGGGTTGCAACCACCAAATCCCTGGATGAACTCAATTCCCACAAAGGAAGGGACAGTCTCAAGGAGGAGATCCGAACCCGGGTCAATGAATTCTTAAGCGACGAACACGAAATCATCAAAGAGGTTTATTTTGCGTCGTTTACGACACAATAAGCGAAAAAATTCAACGATCTCCTCATCCCTTCTGCTCATCCTGCTTCTGAGCAGTAGTGGGTGGGATGGCCACGCCACGACCATCGCCCCCTTTACATTCGACCAGGTGGTTGAAAAAGCCCAGGCGATCTGCCGGGTCAAGTGCGTCGAATGCAAAAGTGCTTGGGACGATCAAAAAAACACGATTTATACCACAACCACATTTTATATCCTCGACCATATTAAAGGTGCGGCGGGGACCGATCAGGTCACCCTTTCTCTTCCCGGCGGCACGGTCGATGATACGACACTCACAATACCCGGATTCCCCCTGTTTAACCCCGAAGACGAGTTGGTCATTTTTCTGACCGGTTCGGACCCGCGAGGATTTCAGTGGCCGGTGGGTATGACGCAGGGCATTTACCCGGTCTTTCAAGAGGCCAACGGCGCCTTGTCAATCATCCCCAAGACGGGGACCATCCTTACCAAACCCGCAGCAGGAACCCCGTCCCCCCCTCAGCCGATCCCACTCGATGCCTTCATCCTTATGATCCGGGAACGACTGGGGATGGACGCGCCCCTGGGGGAAGATGGATCGGCCTCTTCTCCTAGGTGAACCTTCCTGGGGGGCTTATTTTTTCCCAAGGGCTTGATCCAGATCCGCGATCAGGTCCTCCGCATCTTCGACACCCACGGAGTATCGTAGCAGCTCATCCGGGATGCCTACATCCAGACGCTCCTCTCGTGATAATTCATAGTACGAGATCGTCGCCGGATGCGACACGATGCTCTCTACCCCGCCCAAACTCGCCCCGATATACGGCACCTTCAACCCATCCATGACCCGTAACGTCTCCTCCAGACCTCCGTCCACATCCCAACTGACCACGCCCCCGAATCCCGACATCTGTTCTTTCGCAATATCGTGGTGCGGGTGGCTTTTAAGGCCGGGATAATAGACACGACGGATCTTCGGATGCTCTTCGAGAAACTCGGCGATTTTTTGAGCTGTTTCGTTCTGGCGCGCCATCCGGAGAGGGAACGTCTTGAGCCCCCGGATCAGAAGATATGCGCAGTGAGGATCGATCGTTCCCCCCAAAATACCTCGGAAGTCTTTGATCGCAGAGACGAGCCCGGCGGGACCCAGAATAACGCCCGACATAATATCGTTGTGACCCGCCAGGTACTTGGTCGCGCTGTGGATGACCAGGTCGACACCGAACTCCAGGGGCCGCTGGTTGAACGGCGTTGCGAACGTGCTGTCGATGATCACCTTGACGCGGCGAGGTTTGGTGATCGCCACAAGCCGGTGAAGATCCAGGACGTTCAGGTGAGGATTCGTCGGAGACTCCGTCACAAGCACACGGGTGTTTGGCCGGATCAGTTTCTCGATGGACTCATAGTCTCCGGGAAGTACGAATGTCACGTCGATCCCGAATCGTTTGAGCACCTGCTCCCCGAACTGCCTCGTCTTCCGGTAGCAGTCATCCAGAATAATGGCATGCTGGCCTTTTGAAAGCATCGCTAGGAGGGTCGTTGTCACTGCATTCATGCCGGATGCGAAAAGCAACCCGTCCTCCGCTCCTTCCATCTCCGCCAGTTTCAGTTCGGCCGTCCGCTGTGTCGGGTTCCCATAGCGGCCGTAATCGATCCGCTCAATACGGCCGGATATAAAATCATCAACCTCTCCACTGTCGCGAAATGCGTATGTGGAGGTCTGGATGATCGGTGTCGTCAGCGAGTTTCCCGACTTGAACTTCTCCTCTCCCCCGTGAACGGCGAGGGTTGAGGGTCGTTTTTTGGGGTCGTTGGACATAAATTTCCTCGATTCGACAAAAAAAACCTCCGCTAAAAAGCAGAGGCTATATCTCGGCCATCCCGGAGGATGGAGTTTGAAAAACCAGCTCGACTTTTTAGCGAGTTATTTAGAGTGGCTGCAATATGCCACAAATCACCACTGCAACTAACTGCTCATCCAGAATTTAACAAAAAACAAGAATAATGTCAACCTCTTGGACCTCCCAGGGGGTTGCTTCATGCAACAAATTCATCTTCAATTTGCATTTTGCACTTTCCTTCCCTGACCCTGCCCTTTCCCGCCACTACCGCCAGCTACCCCCTTTTGCCGTCTCACTCTCACATCTCACGTTCACGGCTTTTCTTTTCTCCGACTTTTTCATTTTCTATTTTTCATTTTCCATTTCCCGTTATCGCCTGGAACACGCGATCCCGTACCTGATCGTATTTTGCAGGCATTTCAATCGGACGGTTGACGTACCTGGGTTCGACACCAAGGTCCCGCAGCCGATCTTCGTGATAGGCGACCTTGAAATCTGTGAACTTCAGGCCGTGGGCCGTGGATATCACCACGACGCGCTCCCCGGGCCGCACGTCCCCACGTTCGACGAGTTTTAATAACGCTGCGAACGCCACCCCGGTGTGAGGACAGCAGTACAGGCCCGTCTTATCCGCCATTGCGACCGCATTTGCCAGTTCATCCTCGCTGGCCTGCTCTACGACCCCGTTGAAGATCCGGAGCACCCGGATGGCCTTTTCAGCGCTGACCGGGTCGCCGATCTGAATTGCAGAGGCCAGGGTTTGATTTGCGTGAATGGGCTCGAAACGATCGAAATTATTCAGGTAGCTCCGATAAAGTGGATTTGCATTCGCGCTCTGCGCAACCGCAATGCGGGGGAGTCGATCGATAATTCCCATATCCCGCATCTCCAGAAATCCTTTTCCGAGGGCACTCACATTCCCAAGGTTCCCACCGGGAATAATGATCCACTCAGGGACTTCCCAGTCGAATTGCTGAACGAGCTCCACGCTCACCGTCTTCTGTCCCTCCACCCGGAGGGAGTTCATCGAGTTTGCGAGGTAAATATTCTCACGATTGCATATCTCACGAACGATCCGCATGCAGCCGTCAAAATCGGTGTCCAGGCTGATGACGATGGCGCCGTTTGCCATCGGTTGGACAAGCTGGGCTGTGGAAACCTTGTGGCGGGGAAGGAAAACGATCGTCCGGATCCCGGCGGCCGCCCCGTACGCCGCCAAGGCAGCGGAGGTATCGCCTGTGGAAGCGCAGGCCACCGCAGGGATCGATTTCCCCTCCGCGATCATCTGTTTGACCATAGAGACCAGGACTGTCATCCCGAGGTCCTTGAAAGATCCCGTATGACTGTTTCCACACTGTTTTACCCAGAGTTCTTTGATCCCGATCTCATCACCAAGTCTTTCCGCCCAGAAGAGATTGCTTCCCCCCTCAAACAAAGAGACGACATTATCGTCCTCCACGGAGGGGCATACCATCTCTTTCTTACCCCAGATTGAACTCCCATAAGGCCAATCGGTCTTCATGAACCGCTGGTCAAACAACTTCTGCCAATTCTTCCCGGATTTCGTGCGGAGCGCATCGATGTCGTGTTTGACCTCGAGAAGCCCCCCGCATTCAGAACATTCGTAGACGATCTCATTCAGACCGTATCGAACGTCGCACCCGGATGCACACTGGAACCAGGCCTTGTAAGACATATAACCCCCAAATACAGAAGTCAGAATACAGAATACAGAATCCAGAAGTCAGGAGACAGAATTCAGAAGGAAAAGGCAAATAGTTGAATACAAAGGTTAGAATCCGGAAGAAAGGGGTTTTTCTTCTCCTGGACTCTGACTCCTGGATACGGTGTTCCGGCGAGGTGGCGTGGACGGACTTCCTTCATCCTTAATCCCTTCCACCCCCCCCGCTATTATCCATCCTCCAAGCCCGGATGGCAGACGGACAAGATGCCATACCCCCTCGGATCGTTCAATGATAACCTTTGTCCCTTCGTGGAGCGTAAATACCTTCAGGTATTGATCTCCGGGGCCGCTGCGCCCATCGGCCTCGCTCACCATAACGATGGCCGCCTGCTCGAATTCCCTGGAATGAATCTTGAACGCCAGGGTCGTCCCGCACAGAAAAAACAGTCCGCCGAAGAATACCAGGAGCCCTATCCAGAACGCCCGGTTGCCCCGATCGGGCAGAAACATCCTCCCGATAAGGGCCGCGGCCAGGCCGAACAGACAGGCCCCGAACAATACCGAAATCCCATCCGGGCTGATTGAATTGAATAGCCGCTGTCCGAATCGGGTGATCGCGTTGACCTCCCCCTCGGACGGTTTGTCGACTTTTAGGAGATTTGCAAACTGAAGATTTGACGCAACATCCTCATCGTCGGTCATCATCCGCTGTGCTCGTTCGTAGGCCAGGATGGCCCTGCCGAGTTGGTTCAGTTTAAAATACGCGTTGCCGAGGTTGTAGTATATCTTCCCGTTCCGAACGCCTGATGCGAGGGCCCGCTCGTAAGCCTTGACCGCCCGGGCGTAATCCCCTTCCTTGTACCGAGCGTTTCCTTCGTTGTAGAGCCGGGCAACAAGCGTGTCCGCGTCCGCCGACTTCACGATGGAAAGGCAGAGCGGCAGTATGACCAGAAACCGGGCAATCATCTATATCTTCCGCTCAAGGGCTTCGATAACCGCTTCCGTCTCCTGGTAAACGCGGTCCATCTCGCCGTCCTGGACCATCGTGGGTGAAAATCTGGCGAAGTCACACCGATCGAAAATATCGCGAACCAGAGCGACAAGTTCGGCGTCCACCCGTTTCTCCAACATATATTCGGATACGGTTTCCCCGGTCAACCCCGCGGCGGGTATGTTCAGCCGATCGGCCAGAAACTGCGACAGCGCCCGGTAGACTTCGGCGTGGAATGCGGGACCCTCACCATCCTTCAGGTTTTTCCTGGCGGCCTTCAGGCGTCTTGCGGCCTCCCCCTTGGAGCGCCTTCGGCGCGCATAGGCCACGTCCCCGCGGATTCGCTCCTGGCGGCGACGATAGAACACAGCCGCGGCGACCGCAAGAAAAGGCAACGTCTGAACCGAGAGATAAACCCAGCTCTGATACAGCGCCCGGCTCTGGTCCTCAAGATCCCCGGCGTCCGCTTTGATATGACGAATGTCCCGTCCCACCTGAGTCACTTCCTCCCGTGCGAGCCGAAAGTTCCCATATTCTTCGGGGGACCGCTTCCTGGGGGAAACAGAGATCCGGATCGGCGCCGGAGAGGAGCTGATGTACTCCCCCTTCCGGGGGTCGAAGGAGACGAACTCAAATCTGGGCAACGCGATCGAACCCGCGCGTTTGGGAATAACCACATATTCGAAAATCTTGCTCCCGCCAATTCGGTTCCCGGTCTTCTGGATCGACTTGCTCACTTTAGGGTCGTAGATCTTGAAATCCCGCGATTCAGGACGTGCGGTTTCCCGTACCGTTTCCAGGTTGCCGGTTCCCGACACGGTCAGCTTTAAGGAGATCGGGTCCCCCGCAACAACCGATTTCGGGGTCGCGGACAGCCGCATGCGATACTCTCCCACGGCCCCACGGAACCCCGCAGGGGCCCCGGGCGGAAGAGGCTTCACCTGGATCGTCAGGGGTTCGCTTCGAACGGTCACGCGTTGGACCCGACCGAATATATCAAAATCGTCAAAGTCGAAGTCGAACAGCAGACTCCGGCGCCTTGTTCGAACAGGGATGTCGCAACCGATCTCCATCTGATCAAGTGATTTCTTTCCAGAGCTTGTGGGAAAGAGGGCGATCCGCTTCAGAATAGCGGCGTTGAACGCAATCCCGTCGCGAACCTCTCGTCGTAAATCAAGCTTCTGTGCATCAAACATGGCCTCCGCCCAGAAACCGGTGTAGGTGAGGGCTTTACCGTACTGGACATTCCGAAGTTGATAACGAGAATATAACTTGTAGATAAGCGTGACCTGTTCTCCCACATAGGCCTGTTTCCGATCAGCGCTTACCTCCAGGAACAGATTCGCCTCCAGTTCTGCGACGTCCGTTGATGCCGGGGCCTGTTGAGGTACCGCCCCGGCACGACTCCCGGGTGTTGTCCCTTCCGAGATAACCTCAACCGGGATCGGATTCGTGGCGTAAGTCTCTCCTTCATACCGGATCGAGGCGGCCTCAATTATGAATGAACCCACACGGTTCGGCTGCAGGATATATATAAAATTCAAAGTCTTGGTCGCCTTCACCTTCCCATTGACAAACGAAATCTGCGTCGACGAGGAGGAATTCCTTACCACGACTGTAAAATCGCTAAGGGGAGGCAGCTCAGGCTCCGGAACGGTTCCCAAACCTTCTCCAGTGACCGACAGCGTGAGAGTGATCTGATCCGACACGAAGGCCCGGGTTCGATCCACGGTAGCGGAGAAGGAGAGCGCTTCGGGAGACTGGGAAGGCACCAACGTCACCAAGAAGATAAAAAGCGCCGATAACAAAAACGATGGCCTACCCATTCTAAATCCTGACTCCTATATTCTGAATTCCAGTGGCGCAACTCAATTGAATATTGAATATCGAAAAAATGAATATTTGAAACACCTCAGGACTTCTTGTGGCCATATGGATCTCTTCGTATTTCAATCTTCAATCGTCGATCTTCAATTTTCTCTGGCCTCCGACCTCTGGCCCCGTCAAATTTGCATTTTCCATCTTGCATTTTTCACTTTGCATTTCCCTTCACCATTCCTCCCCCACGTATCTGGGGCCTGTGACCACAGCCCGCCGCTTTTTTTGTGAATCCCGCTCCTTATTCTGAACTGCATCCAGGATGCGCTCGGCCTCCTCCTTTGTGAACTCTCCCTTTTCGCGGGGAGGGGACCTCTTTTCTTCTTCCTTCCTATCTTGGTTGTCGTCTTTTTGATCCCCGTCCTTATCATCGGGGTCATCCCCCCGACCATTTTTTTCATCCTGCTTTTCCTCTTCCCCCCCGCCTTTTTCCTCAGCTTTTTGTTCCTTCAGCTTTTCATAGGCCAGTTCAAGGTTATATTTAAAATCTCGGTCCTCGGGTTTTAAACTTAATGAACGTCGATAGGAGGCCACGGCTTCTTCGAAACGCTCTTTTTTAAAGAAACCGTTGCCAAGATTGTAATGCGTCTGCGCCTCGAGTTCCCGATCCCGGATCCCGAGTTCGAAGGCCTTCCTGTAGGCCTCTATCGCCTGGTCGTACGCCTCCTCCTGGTAGAGCGCATCACCGATGTTGAAGTGGATCTCAGGGGACTCCGGGTCGCTCAGTTGGGCGTCCCTGTAGAGTTTCAGCGCCTCTTCATATCGCTTTTCATGATATAAGCGGTTCCCCTCGTTGTTCTTTGATGGGGCGGAGTCTCCTAAACCCGTGCCAAGGAACCAGATGGCCACGCAGGCAAGAATTCGAATCAGGTTCATTGCATTTTCCATTTTGTACTTTGCATTTTGCATTTTCTCTCTGCCCGCTACTCAAACCTTCCCCGCCACTCCCCTTTCAGCTTCCTGCGATCCGACAGAAAGGCCTCAGCTGCAAAACACATCACCGCCAGAACCAGAGGATATTGATACCGGTCTTCGAACTGGGTCATTCGTTTGGAAGAAACCTCCCGCTGTTCCATGGTGGAGATATCATCGTAAACCCTGTCGAGCTCGATCCCGCTGGTTGTACTCCGGTAGTACCTCCCGTCGGTGACCAGGGCCAGCTTCTCCAGGATGGTTTCGTCCATCCTGGACTTGACGAAACGTCCTTTCCTGTCCCTCAAGTAATCCAAGGCCCCCCGCTCACCCCTTACCGGTATCAATTCTCCCTCCCGGGTTCCAACACCGATGGCGTAGATTCGAATCCCCTCTTCCGCGGCCTGGCGCGCGGCCTTCAACGGATCCCCTTCGAAGTCCTCGCCGTCGGTCACGAGAATCAGCACCTTGTATTTTTTCTCCTCCGGGTCAAACGCCTTGGCGGAAACCCGGATCGCTTCACCGATCGCAGTGCCGTTTACCGGAATGAGCCCGGAATCGACGGCCTCGAGAAACAATTTGGCGGCACCGTAGTCGAGCGTCAACGGACACTGTACGAATCCCTGGCCTGCGAAAGCAACGATTCCGATCCGATCGCCGTCCAATTTGTCGATGAGCGTCCCGACCTCTCGTTTTGCCCGTTCCAGGCGATTGGGACGAATGTCCTCCGCCAACATGCTCAAGGATGTGTCCAGTGCCACCAGGATGTCCACACCTCTCCGGCGGACGATCTCTGTCTTCGTGCCAAACTGGGGTTGCGCCGCTGCAATGGTGAGGAAAAAAAGGCCGGCAAGAATCAGCCCCGCCTTGAAAACCTGACGCCCGGCACTAGTCGCCGCCATCAGCTTGTGGACGAGCTCAAGATTACCGAACCGGCTCAAGGCTCGCTTTTTTCCCCGGAACGCCAAAAAGTAGAAAGCGGTAAATAGCGGCAAAAGCAGGAGCAGGTAAAAATATTCAGGTGCTTCGAAACGCATGGTTTAGCATGGGCGCAATATGCGCCCCTCCATTCTATGGAATCCTCCTGAACCGGGTATTCGCGAGAAAGACCTCCATGGTGATAAGCGCCAGGCTTGGGCCCAGGAAAAAACTAAAGAGATCTGCGTAATCGACATACTCCTTTGTCTTAATTTCCGTCTTTTCAAGTTGGCTGATTTCGCGGTAAATAGCCTCAATCTTTGGGGAGTCTCCCCCACGGTAATAACGCCCCCCCGTGATTTGAGCGATCTCCTTGAGGACCTCTTCGTCGACTTCAACTTGCACCCGAACATAATGAGGGCCAAACAAGCCGTCAACCTTTTGCATGATAGTCCCTTCGCTGCCTGCTCCGATGGTGTATACTTTGACGCCGACAGCTTCCGCGGCTTTTGCCGCAGTCACGGGATCGATCTCCCCCCTGTTATTCACCCCATCCGTCAGCAGAACAATGATCTTGCTTTTGGCCGGGGTCGTCCTCAGCCGATTCACAGCCGTAGCGACCCCCATCCCGATAGCCGTTCCATCCTCGATGATGCCGGTTTCAATGTTATCGAGCAGGGTTAAAAGAACGCCGTAATCGAGGGTCAGAGGGCATTGGGTAAAGCTCTCGCCCGCGAAGATCACCATCCCGATCCGGTCATTTGTTCGTCCCTGGATAAACTGTCTGACAGCCTCTTTGCAGACATCCAGGCGGGATTTTTTTTCATCCAGGTCTTTCGCCTCCATGCTGGTCGACACATCTACGGCAAGTATGATGTCGATTCCCTGAGTGAGAACCTCTCGGCTCCGTTGCCCTAATTGTGGCCTAGCAAGGGCCAGGATCAGCAGGAGGAGCCCCGCGCACCGGAGGCCGATCAAGGTGTGGCGCCACTTTAACGATACGGAAGGCCGAATTTGTTTGAGGACCCGGACGTCGGGGAAACGGAGGCTCCCCTTCTTTCTGGCTTCCTTTCTGATGTAAAGATAGACCAGCGCCGGGATAGCGAGTAGGAGGATAAGATAAAGGGGATCTTTGAGGTGAAACATAATATTGGATCAGACTCATGAGTCACGGTCGGTTCTGGATCAGTGACTTTTCTGCGTCTCCTTCAGGAAGACGCATCGTTTCCCTGACAACATCCTTCGCCCGGTCGATGACCCCCTCCATCTCATCCTTCGGGGGAATGAGTTTGGCGAACTTGACAAGGTCGCAGTTGGACAGAAACCCGTCGAATTTGGCTACGGTGACGGGGTCCATCCGGGAGCTATTCATCTCAGAGAGGATCTCCCACGTCGTACGTTCCATCGCCTCTAAGGCATACCGTCGTTCGATATACCGGCGCATGGCATCCGAGACCAGGATGTAGTGCCTTTTGAACGCTCCTTTCTCAAGCAAACCCAGAGCGGCGATTTTGTCGAATTCTCCAAGCTCGTCGATCGGCCTGGGAGGAGCTTTCTGAACCCCTCTCGCACCTGATCTCCTCGCCCGACGGCGGTGGATGAGATATATCGCAATCCCGATCAGGGAGAGCCCGATCAGAGTCCAAATCCACCATGGCAGGCCCCCGGCCAATTCCACGGGAGGCTTGACATCCTTTAGGACCTTCTCGTCCCCTTCTTCGATGACGCTTTGCACCGTGATCGGGATCGGATGGGTCCGGGCCTCTCCGGTGTCCCCTGAGGCCGTGACAAAAGTGATGGAGAGTGCCGGAATTTCGATGGCCCCCACCACATATGAGGTGAGGATATATCGGGCCGCCTCTTCGACTCCCCCCCCATCGACTTTCCTCAATTCCTCCTTTTCTACATCTCGAACCTCGAGTTCTCCGACCGCCTCGCGGATTTCGGGAAAGGACACGCGATCGGCCTCCCCCCGTCTGACAGTCAGTGAGTAGGTGATCGGATCACCCACCGTAATCGTCGCGCGGTCCACCTGACCCTCGACTGAGACCCCGCCAAAGCAGACCGAGGGGATCAGAAAACCCAGTGGAAAATAAAAATTACAGATTGCGAATCTCAAAAGCGACCTCACCCCGCCTCGCAAGCTCGGCACCCCTCTCCCAACCTCATTGAATATTGAATATTGGAAAATTGAATATTTAAATAACTCAGGACTTTCTTATGTCCTTTATGGATCTTTTTGATCTTCAATCTTCAGTATTCAATCTTCAATCTTCAATTTCCCCCCCTGACCTCCGGCCTCCGACTTCTGACCCCTGCCTTTTCCCGCCCGTCTCACATTTTTCAATCGTCAATCGTCAATATTAAATCCTTCAATCTTCAATCGCTCTTCAAGATTATCCCACCTGGCTTCATAGACGGTTCCCCGACGGTCTGTACGGGCATAAATTCTTTTGCCGATCTTCCTCCCCAGGGTCAGTGTGAGAACAGGCCCCTCGTCGCCTGTCAACCGCACGGTGAGCCCCGGTCGATCAAAACCGAATTCAGCGGGACGGTCCGGGGACTCAGACACGAACCTTTTCGCTTCAAGGCCGAGGATGCCCCTTAAGATCGCATCCGCCCGCTTCGGCGCATTCCCCTCATCAAGGGGGTCTGCCCCTCTCCATAATCCATCCTTGCCCCTTTCGAACGCGACCGTCGTATCCCTCCCGACCAGCTCCATCTTTTTCACCATTTTTCGTTTGAACTCCGCGAACATTTTGTACCGATAGGCGTCCGTCCCGGCGGCGATCGTGTTGGCCAGGCTGGTGTCCACCGCGAACACGGGAGGCCTTCCGTCGAACCGCGCATAGCGCCACCCACCCGTGGTCTCACCGATATCCAGAGTCTTCCGGCTCATCTCCTCGCCTTCGTAAATCGTGATTGAAGCCTTTGCCGGGTTCAGCCCATACTTTTCAATATCCTGAGGGATCTCTTCGATGAACTTCCGGATCCTTGGACCCGTTAAAGACCAGAGCAACCGCTTCACCGTCGTCAAGTCCCCCCGGTCCTCCAGAGGGCGCTTCATCCTCAAGGTTTCGTTCTCTCGTTCAAGGACGATCTGACCGTTCGAAGCTGAGATCTCGATCCGCCTCACACCCTCACGTTCGAACGGGATGGCCCTCTTATCTCGCAGGTCGTAGAGCGTCTTCGGCATCCCCCTCAGAATGGTTGTACTGACCGTCAAAATCTCAGGCTTCCCTGAGAGCTTGGCGTAGCTTTGCCCATTCCACATCATACTGTTGCCAACCAGAAGGGTATCGGCTCCTATGCCATCCACATAGACCCGATGGGAAGGATTCAAGATTCCATATTCGGCCAACTGTTCCCGGTCCGCCCATTCAACGACCGATTCAACCCGTTCAATCGCATTCATGCGCATGACGATATCGGTTATTGCCCGGCGGTCCCCTGCCGTCTTGACGGGGAAACTGATGACCCAGGAACTGTCCGGCCCCCACTCGCAGATGACAGTCGTATCCCCAGTGGAAACGGTCATCCCGATGACACCATCCCGATCAAACCGGAACAAGAGCCTCTCAAGCCTGGCCTTCTCCGCCCTGATTTTCTCTCCCTTGTAGTCGTAGAAGTACCAGAACACCCCTGCTGCGATCAGAATAACTGCCAGGATGCCCGTGACCCTGAAACTCATAACACGACCTCAAAGAGATTGAATATTTTATTGAATATCGGAGAATTGAATATTTGAAAAACTCACGACTTTCTTGTGGTCCTCTAATCTTCAATCCTTGATCTTTCGTCTCACGTCTCACGTCTCACGTTTGACGGTATTTCAATCTTCAATTTCCAATGCCCTACCGCCTCCGCCACCACACCCCAAATCCCGCCAAAAAAACCAGACCCGGTATAATACCTATGACCAGATAGCTGATAAAGCTCCCCTGCATCTTATTGAGGTTGATCGGATTGAAATCCGACTCGCGCCTCCGGATGGCGATCTGGTCCTCCTCCTCCAGGAGCCAGCTAACGGAATTCAGGAGGAGGTCCCCGTTGCCTTGGAAGTTGAAGAACTGATTGGTCGCGAAATCCGAATCTCCGATCACCACCAACCGCGTGTTCTCCCGAACGGGATCCTGGGCTGCGGCCTCAAATGTCTTGGGGGTCGCGGATACGGCTACGGCAAGGGGAACCGGCCCCTTTCGATCCACTTTGGGATCGAATACCACCTTAAGTTTACGGTCCTTCGGCCGGCGGAGGGGAGACAGGTCGCGCTCCCCCCAACTTGCATTGGAAGTCTTCACGATCTCTGTCGTCTCCGCGTTCGACTCGGAATCTTTGGGTGACGCGGTAACGGATCGGACGAGCATGAAACTCGTCATAACCCCCTTCATTTTTGCCGTAATCTCGTGATCCGCATATCGGGTGGCCACCGGCATGGAGTAGTCGAGTCCGAACAGCCCCCCCACACCGCTGTTATCCACCACGAAGTCCTCTTCCAACTTCACCGAATACGATTCCAACAGGCCTTCCAGGCCGCTCTGGTGATCGGGATCGAGGAGGAGGAGGAGTTTCCCGCCTTTATCGAGGTATGACCCGATGGAATCGACCTCGGTGGGCAACAGGGTTTTCTTGGGACCGGAGATCACAAGCAGGGAACAGTCATCGGGAAGGGACCCTACCCGAGCAAGAAGAAGAGGATCCGGCTTGACCAGATAGTTGAGTTCCTGAATGCGGTCCCGCGATACCCCCATCCCGTCCCGCTCCCGGCTGATCAGGGGGTTTTCCCCGTGCCCGGTCAGGAAGTAGACCACCTTCTGCCTGTCCCTGGTCACCCTGACCATGCCGTTCGTGATATGCCGCTCCTCTTCGAACCCAACCTGTTCCTCCCTCTCCCCCGAGATCAAGACGATCGTTTTATACTGCCGGATGTTATATCGCCTTGCCATGGCCGGGGCCTTGTCGGGGTCGACGAATTCATACGACACCCGGTTCGTATGATAGTCGTATTGCTTCAATAACGGCTCGATATTTTTCCGCTCTTCCGGGCGGTAGAATGCTATCATCCGCACATCCCGGTCCAACCCTTTCAGGACGCTCACGGTTTCATCCGACAAGCTTCGGAAGCCCCCCCTCGTCATATCGACACGATGGCGGTACTTGTTCGAAAGATAGTTAGCGATGATGATGATGGCCAGGAAGATCAGGACGGACAAAAATACGTTGGAGCCGTAGACAAACACCCGGCCTTTTCGATGGAAAAACTTCATGAGCTCAATGCCTCCATTTGCGTGATTCGAGAACCGTGTGGGTCAGGAACAGCCCAATGGCGATCAGGCTCATGAAAAAGGCCACGTCCCCCGTATCGATGACACCTCGTAGAAAGTCCCGCATGTGAGCGATGATCGACAAGTGCCTCAGGATGGCGCTGATCGGGGGTTGTGTCTGGTTCGCGGCAAAGTCGATAACCCACAACTGGATAAAGAAGAAGAAAGACAGGACCCCGGCCACGATCTGATTCTCCGTCATGGCGGAAGCCAGGATACCCATCGCCACGAAAGCCCCCCCGAAAAACAGGACGGCTGTGTAGGCCGCGGCCACCATCCCCCAGTCGATGTTCCCATAATATTCGGCGATCAGGATGTGTGAGAATCCGACAACCTCGATTCCAAGGAATAGGACCAGACATGCGGCAAACTTTCCCATCAGGGTCTGGAAGGTGGTGATGGGAGAGGTAAGCAGGAGCTCGATGGTACCGGTCTTTTTCTCCTCGGCATAGAGGCGCATCGTCAGAAACGGGACCACCACCAGCCAGACGAAAAACTTCACCCCGAAATAAGTCGTAATGACCCACTCGTTCAGGTCCAGGTCCGGCATTCGTGTGGGTCGCTGGTAATAGGTCAGGCAAAGCTGGTTGAATTCCAACAGGAAATTCCTGTACATGAATCCCGAGAAAAGGAGCCAGACACCCGCCATGACATAGGCCACCGGGGAGGCGAAAAAGGAGCGTAATTCCTTTCCGAAGATTGCCGCGAAATTTTTCAAGGGCTAACCTCCTCTTCGCTGGTGGTCACCTCCGCAAAGATATCCTCAAGACTCATCTCGATCCTCCGCATCTCGAGCAGCCCTATCTCCTTCTTTACAAGGTGGGCGGCCAGGCCGGGTCGTAGATCCGTGCCGAGGGGACTTTCGACATAGACCCGGGTCCTTCCGTCCTCGGGTTCCGCCCGATCCAAAATCACATCGGTCACCCCTTCAACCTCCCGCAAAGCAGCCTCCGCTTCGTCGTACCCTCCCACCACCTCCAGAAACACCCGCTCCTTCCCCTTCATCCGGGAGGTCAGGTTTTCCGGGGTATCCACCGCCGCGATCCTCCCTTTGTCGATGATCACCACCCGCTGGCAGGTAATGCTGACTTCCGGTAGGATGTGCGTACTGAGGATAACCGTGTGGTCCCCGGCCAGGGACCGGATCAACGTTCTTACTTCTCGAATCTGGTTGGGATCCAATCCGACCGTGGGTTCGTCAAGGACGATCACGTCGGGATTGTGGACGAGGGCTTGCGCAAGTCCCACCCGCTGCCGGTACCCCCTGGAGAGTTTTTCGATCAACCGGTCGGCCATGTGGTCCACGCTGCATCGGACCATCACGTCGTCCACCCGGGTGTTTCGTTGATCCCTGTCCACGCCCTTGATCTTGGACACGAAGAGAAGGTAGTTTCTGACAGACATATCCCGATAGAGCGGGGGCTGCTCGGGCATATAGCCGATCCTCTTCCGGACCTCGATGGACTGCGAAAAGACATCGAAGCCCGCGACCTTTGCCTCGCCGGAGGTCGCAGGCATATAACAGGTCAGGATCCTCATGGCCGTGGTCTTACCCGCCCCGTTCGGACCCAGAAACCCGAGAATCTCCCCTTTCTCAACTCGAAAAGAGATGTCATTCACTGCCGACACCCGTCCGTATCGCTTCGTAAGATTCGAAACCTCGATCACGAATCAAACCTCCTCGGAAGGACACGGCGACTAACGACGAAATCGCTTTGCCCTGGCCTGGAAAAACCGCATCAGCGGCTCAATATAGGGCTTGTCGGTCAGTACATCCATCCTGTCAACACCCACTGAACGAAAGACCCGCTCACGGGAGACCCGGACGTCCTCGTTGGCTTGCCTGTAACGCCTCCTCACCCGGTCGTCGGACGTGTCAACCAGGATCTCTTCCCCGGTCTCGGCATCCTCCAACTCTATGATTCCCACGTCAGGGAATTCCACCTCCCTGGGATCGGAGATCGTGACAGCCACCAGATCGTGTCGACGATTGGCCACCTTCAACGCAGATTCATAACCCGAGTCGAGAAAGTCGGAGAAAAGGAAAACAACGCTCCTCCGGGTCGTGACCTTGTTGAGGTAGTCCAGCGCGCCACCGATGTCCGTGCCCCGACCCCTTGACTGGAAATAGTAGAGCTCCCGGATAACGCGCAATACGTGTTTTCTCCCTTTCTTGGGTGGAATAAATTTTTCCACCTCGTCGGTAAAGATGATCAGTCCGACCCGGTCGTTGTTCTGGATGGCGGAGAACGCCAGAAGGGCGCACATCTCCACCCCGATCTCTCCCTTCATCCGGTCCACGGTGCCGAAGTCTCCGGAGGCACTGGCATCCACGATCAGAACGACCGTCAGTTCGCGTTCTTCATCGAATACCTTGACGAATGGGTGGCCCATACGGGCTGTGACGTTCCAGTCGATCGTGCGCACATCGTCCCCCGGCAGGTACTCCCGAACCTCCGCAAACTCCATCCCCACCCCCTTAAAGACCGATTGATATTCTCCTGAGAATACCGTATTGACCAGATGGCGAGTACGAAGCTCGATCGTTCGGACTTTTTTGAGGATTTCGTTCGGGATCATGGGAGGATTGATCGCAAAGGGGAGAGGAGGAAGGAATCCTTCACGAAACTTTGAGAAGGATCATGGAACATCCACGTGATCGAAAATACGCTGCACAATATCCTCGGATGTCGTCTCCTCGGCCTCCGCCTCGTACGTGACGATCACCCGGTGCCGCAATACATCCATACCGACGGCCTTCACATCCTCCGGAGTCACATACCCCCGTCGCCGGAGAAAGGCATGGGCACGGGCTGCCTGCGCCAGGTAGATCGAAGCCCTGGGCGATGCACCGTATTCAATCAAGGAACTCAGATCCGGCAGCCCACTCGCAGCTGGATCGCGCGTCGCGAACACAAGGTCAAGGATATAATCCTTGATCTTTTCATCCTCGTACACGCTGTTTACAACGGAGCGGGATTTGACGATGTCTTCAGGTGAGACAACGGCTTGAACCTCGGGGGGAGGGCCGGAGGACATCCGATCCATAATGGCCCTCTCCTCCTTGCGATCCGGGTAAGAGACTCTTATTTTGAGCATAAAGCGGTCCAGTTGAGCCTCCGGAAGAGGGTAAGTCCCCTCCTGTTCGATCGGATTCTGCGTTGCTAGGACGAGAAAGGGATCTTCCAGGGGAAAGGTCTTGTCCCCGATGGTCACCTGGCGTTCCTGCATCGCCTCCAGCATGGCGCTTTGGACCTTCGCGGGGGCGCGATTGACCTCGTCGGCCAGGATCAGGTTGGCGAAGATGGGCCCCTTCTTCGGGACGAACTTACCGCTCCCCTGGTGAAAGATCATCGTCCCGATCAGGTCCGCTGGCAGGAGGTCGGGTGTAAACTGGATTCTGCCGAAGGAAGCCCGGACTGTCCGAGCGAGGGTGCTGACAGACAGGGTCTTAGCCAATCCGGGTACCCCCTCCAGAAGCACGTGGCCATTGCACAGCATGGCGATGATGAGCCTCTCCACCATGCCGTGCTGTCCGACGATGACCTTTCCGATCTCTGCAACCAGGGCTTCGACGAAGGCACTCTCCCGGTTCACCTGTTCATTGATGGCGACGATGTCTCTTCCCATCTCCACGAAGCGCTCCTCCAATTGTCAGTTCCAAGATCTTGACTTCAACGTGGAAACTGGAACTGGAATTCTTCATGTTATTTCGTGACTAGAGTTTCTTCTTTGGTGATCTGCAACCATTTGTCGGGGGATTTTCCGAGGTACTCCAGAGATATCCTTGCGTCGTCAACAAAATCGGAGTGGGGAAATTGATCGATTACCCTCTGGTAGGCGGTCCTTGCCTTTTCATAGTCCTCGAGAGAATCTAAGATAAAACCGATCATGAATTGAGCTTCGTCCGCCTTATAACTATCGGAGTAATTGTCTAAGATCTTTTGATAAGCCGCAATTGCATCCAGATGCCGGTCCTGATTCTGGTGGATCCTGGCAAGGGCGATCAGGGCGATATCGATCCTCGCATCCCGGGGAAATCGCTGGACAAATTCGGCCAACAGCTTTTCGGCCTGCGAATACCTAGCCACGTTGTGAGACGCCCGCTCCCCTTCTGTGAACAGTGCATCCGCAGATTTACCGCTGCATCCCGCCCAGGATAGTGCCAGGAAGAATAGGAGGCCTCCATTCAGGATATACCTTTTCATAATCACTGCCCTCAATATGCCGGGGGCCGATTTCCCGGTTCCCGGTCCTGTTCGGCTTAAAGAATATTGACTTTTAACACCGGGTCAGGTTCCCAAAAAATGAGGAGCCATCCTTTATCCCGATTTTTCTTCCTTTTTCGCCTTGCTCTTGGCGGCCCCTGAATCCACCCCGGAATCCGAAGACTTCTTCGATCCTGAATCCTTCGATCCTGAATCCTTCGAGCCCGAATCCTTCGAGCCTGAATCTCCGCTCGAGGAGGAAGTCTCGGCCTTCGCCGCCTTCTTGTAGCTCTCACTGCGGTAATCGGTGATATAAAAGCCTGACCCCTTGAAAAGAAGCCCGGCCCCTGTCCCGATCAAGCGGCGGATCTTCCGTCGCTTGCATTTGGGGCAGGTTTTTTTCGGTTCTTCGGTGATGCTTTGAAACTCCTCAAACTTGTGACCGCAGGCTGAACACTCATAATCATAAGTCGGCATGAAAAAAATCCTTCCAATGGTGGGGACAGGGGAGAAGTTGAAGAAGGTTCCCAAAATACCATATCAAGGAAATTAAATTTTTTACTCTATTTGAGTCAAGGTTTTTTTATGTATCTTTATCTTATTCGGTATCTTGCAGTTCTCCCCCCAACCACAGCGCCATTTCATGTCCCCCGTCATCTCCGTCATTCTTCCGGCCTACAACGCGGCGGCCACCTTAGAGGAGGCGGTTGAATCCCTCCGTGCGGGAACCTACGAAGATTTCGAGATCGTTCTGATTGACGACGGTTCAGAGGACCAGACGTGGGAAGTCATTCGACACCTGGCCTCGATGGACCCCCGGATCCGTCCGATCAAGACTCATCACAGCGGCCTGATCCACGCCTTGAATCTCGGCCTTTCGGAAGCCCGGGGAGAATTCATCGCCCGGATGGACGCGAATGATCTCTCCCATCCCCAACGCCTTGCCCTCCAGTTTTTGCTTCTCAACCGACGCCCCGAGGTGGTCCTGGCCGGATGCATGGTAGAGAGCTTTCCATCCTCCGAAATCAGGGAAGGTTTCCGGATCTACACGGACTGGATCAACAGCCTGATCGAACCCGACGAAATCGCCAGGGAGATCTTCATCGAAAGCCCCATCTGCCACCCTTCCGTGCTGATACGGAAAGGGGAACTAACGCGGATCGGGGGCTACCGCGACCCCGGTTGGGCGGAGGACTATGACCTGTGGCTCCGGCTCAATCTGGCGGGGAAGCGTTTTGCCAAAGTCCCGAAAGTCCTCTTCTCATGGCGCGATCACCCGGATCGGCTCACTCGAACGGATTCCCGATATTCCGTCGAAAATTTTCTTCGGGCCAAGGCCCACTACCTGGCCGCCGGTCCCCTCCGCGAAACCAGGTCGGCGATTGTATGGGGTGCGGGCCAGACGGGTCGTCGCCTGTCCAAACACCTCATTCACGAAGGCGTGAGACTTCTGGGGTTCATCGATATCGACCCTTCAAAGATCGGTCGAACGCTCAGGAACGCCGCCATCCAATCGCCGGATACACTGCCGGACCTCCGCCGGAAGCATAAAGGCGTGATGATTCTCAGTGCCGTGTCATCACGCGGTGCCCGAAACCTGATCCGCGGACATCTCAAAGGTTTGGATCTGGTCGAAGGGGTCGATTTCCTGTGTGTGGCCTGATTGATCCTTGACCTTTGGAACCCGGAACGAATCTTTTGCAATCACCCTGTCCTTTTCGTAATATTTACCCATGCCGGATCAGGAAAAAAACAACTCCCTCGTCATCACGGAGATCTACAAAAGCATACAGGGTGAATCCACCTGGACCGGATGCCCTTGCGTCTTCGTTCGGCTCTCCGGATGCGATCTTCGCTGCGGCTGGTGCGATTCCGAATATACTTTTTCAGGTGGGGATCGCATCGCCATCGACAAGATCGTCGAGGAGGTCGAAAACCACGGATGTCCTCTGGTCGAGATCACCGGCGGTGAACCCCTCCTTCAGCCCGGCGTACATCCTCTCATCTCTACGCTGATCGATCGCGGTCATCGGGTCATCGTTGAGACCGGCGGTCACCTCGATGTTTCCGTGATCGACCCCCGCGCCATCCGCGTGATCGACGTGAAATGTCCCGGAAGCGGCGAGTCCCAAAAGGTCCGCTGGAAGAATTTGGATGCCTTGCGGGAAACCGACCAGATTAAATTTGTCCTGGCCGATCGAGGGGATTACGATTGGGCGAAGGACATAATCAGGAGGCACAGCCTGAACGAACGCGTCGCTGTCCTCCTCTCCGTTGCCCACGGTATCCTTCCCCCCGCGGACCTTGCCGCCTGGATCCTTGAGGATCGTCTCAACGTCCGGCTGCAGATCCAGCTTCACAAATACATTTGGAGTTCTGTCGAAACCGGGATATGATCAGGGAAAGGATCGCCTCCTCAAAACGGATCCATCCCCGCCGGCATATGGGGATTCTTCCTGTATTCAAGCGGCCTTTCTCTGTTGACAACCTTTTCGCAATCGTTTATGTTTTAAAGAAATAGAGTGGTTCATTTTCACCTTTCATGGAGGAAGATCATGGCCAAGACGCCTACGGAGTGGCAGACTCCGAACGAAATTCGAAAGACCCTTGGAGAAAAAAATGCAAATCACTATATAGAAGACCTTGTACAGGACGAAAAGAACCGGTCTGAGATCCTAGAAAAGATTATGGGCCTGGCCAATTGCAATAAGTATTCCGCGGACGACTTCCTTCGAAACCTGTTGAACAACCCCACCTGATGGGGTAATTTTTTCCTCCGGACTGGAATTTAAGGCGCATTAAGCCGATATAACAAACAAAAGCCCTATTCTCATCTTGCGCAAACAGTTTCGGAAATTGAAGCCGATTCTACGATAGAAGACCCACCATATGGTATCAATGGTGAGATCGTCTTCTACGAATTGGGGGTTCCCCCTAATTATGATACAATGCAGGAAGGCCACCTGCGTCGAGACCTTTGACATCGGTGGCCTGTCTTTTGCAATGGACAGTCCTCCAGTCCCACCCATCTCGGCACGCTGGCTGGAATGGAGGAGGTCGGTGGCGCCTTTTTCCGATAATCCCCAAACGCAACCTCTATGAAATATCTGATATACATCGCCATGATCCTGGTCTGTCCGGTCCATCTGGTCGCGGAGCTTCCAGAAATTCCGGTCTCCAAGGCGGGGAAGAAAACTATCCAGATCAAAGCCGGCAGGAATCAAGGGGTCAAAAAGGGGATGAAGCTTGACGTCTTCCGGCAGGAAGAGAGGGTCCTTCATCCGATAACGGGTGAGGTGTTGGGCAGTCCCAAAGTGAAAATCGCCGAAGTCAAGATCGCGAAGGTGTTCTGGAACTCTTCCCAAGGCAAGATTACCTTGAGCTACGCCCCGATATTAGCCGGAGATGTCGTCCGTGAGTCCGGGTCGGTGCCAATGGAGCCAGTGGACGCACCTGCTTCGATGGGTTCCTCCAAGGCCATGCCCCGGGGATCCGATTATATAAACGAAATCGCCGAGCGCCTAACAAGCGAGATTGCAGGCGTCAAAAAGAAAATCAAGTCCTTAACCAAAACCCTGAGACGCATCGGAAAGATCGAGAGGGGTATTGCCCGAATGCGTGGTGAAATCGGGGCGATGCAATCGAATATCTCCAACCTCAAACAGGAAGTTGAAATCCTTAAGGAAACCTCCGGGTCGAAGGAGGCCGTAACGATCAACAGGGATAACCTCGAAGAGTTCATGATCAAGTTCGACGATCTCAACATTCCGGTCAAGTCGGGGCCCGAGCCCTTTCTGCTTCCCTTTGAGTCATTTGCACAGATTCTTCTCCCGTATGTCCGAAAAGGGCAACACGCTTCCGTCGACTCCCTCGTGAGCGCCAAATTCGCTGAGATGAGCACCTCGAAAACACTCACGATGGGTATGAAATCCGAAGAGGGTCATGTCTCCTCTGAGGCCAATGGTCACGGGAAAGACCCGATGGATGAACTCCAGGGGCTCATTAACGGTGAAGCGCCCAAATCGACCTGGAAGGATTATCTGTTCAGCTACTGGTGGGTTCTTGCAGGAGGCGGGGTTTTCCTCTTCCTCCTGATTATCGTCATGAAGATCATGCGGAAGAAAGCCCCGGCCGAAGATGAGGAAGGTTTCCTGGCCCTCGACCAGGAGGAAGATATCCCCATGCCCGAACCCGTTCCGGAAGTCGCAACGACCGAAGGAGAGGAACAAAGTTGATACCTAAAAAACAACGATTTTTCGAAAACCCGATATTGAAGCCCCTATCCATCATACTGATGTCATTCGTCCTCCTGCCCGGTCTTGCCGGGGGAGATCAACACGAGTCGATGACCTCGAAAATGGAGGCCAGCAAATCCCCGAAGGGCTATGTCCTGCACGTCAAGGGAAAGCTCGTCTACCTCGATCTTGGAATGCGGGATGGCGTTCGGGTAGGCGATTCCTTTGAGATCATCCGGATGGAGGAGCTGGTCCACCCGGTCACCGGGGAACACCACGGAGGTAAGGCCACGATCGGAACGGTAAGAGTCACCCAGGTATTCGAAAAGCTGTCCATTGCGGAGGTTCTCTCCACCCTCCCGGGAAGGCGGAAATGGCCAAGATGGATCGCATCCGGATGGGAAACGAGCCGATGAGCCCATCTTCCTCGGAAGGGGACATGAGCCAGATGGAGATGGACGGGGAGCACGAAGGCGATCTGATCCACACCCCCGATGGCGTGTTGAGAGGCCTGGACCTCGGTCTTGGCGGCGGTTTCGTTACAAAGGAGAAGACGAGGCTGTTCGGCCTGGACCTCCTGATCCCGATGTCCCAGCGATATGCTGTGGGGGGTGAGTTCGGTTTGAGCAAGGAGACCCACGCGGTCCCGGGCGGAGAGCTATCGGATTCCGATCAGGAGATCGGAGGAAAGATCCGGACCTACTTCGGCTGGCGCGAGAAAGAGGGAATGAATGCCGACGGAAACGCGGGCTCCGTTGTCGTGGACTTGACCGGTGGAATCAGTCGCCTGAAAATGACGGATGAAACTTTCGCGGTGGTGGACACAAACCAAACCCCTCCGGACACGACTGCGGCCGTCATCCTTACGGAAAAAAAGAGCAACAATTTTCTCAATTTCGGATTCCTCTTCCCCTGGTCCGAGAAGATGACCTTTGGCCTGGGCTACGACTGGTCAAAAAATACAGGACGGATCACCGGCTTACTTCGATACTATACCAGCACCATAGATTCCGATTGGGTCGGGGCGAACCCGGACGGGAAGATCGGCTCGCTGGTCCTGACCCTCTTCGGGAGTCGCGACTCTAAGGCCGCAAGCTCCAAAGCCAGGATGGGCATCGACATCAAGCTCCCCCTCTCTCAGATGATCACATTCGGCTTGACCCTCGACACCAACCGGACCGCCCATCAGGTTCGCGGAGGCCTGAACCTTCACGTCGAGAAAAAACTGTTTTGATCCCTAAATGGAGGTCTGCTTCGTTGAATTCATAACGGCAGAATGATTCGGTAACAAACAGAGTTGTTAGACGCTTATAAGCCGAATTCCGAGCTTGCTTCGGATATCGGCTTTTTGTATTTTGATAGCTGGAGGTGATAAACCCTGACAACTTTCAAAACGCAGGCTACGGTGACATCGGGAGGGCGGATGACCTTGAAGGCCCCGTCCGGCATTCCCGCCGGAGAGGTCGAGGTGGTCGTTACCCTCCGGGATTCCGACTCGGACACCCGCGCTGTCGAAACGTTGGATCGGGATAAGGTCGTCCTTTTGGAAACAAATATCGACGACATGAACCCGGAGATATACGGTTATCTGATCGAACGTCTGTTGTCTTCAGGCGCGAAAGATGCCTACCTCACCCCCATCATCATGAAAAAGGGCCGACCCGCAATAAAAATCAGCGTCCT
The DNA here is from genome assembly GCA_965217865.1 of Candidatus Latescibacterota bacterium. GTDB lineage: Bacteria > Latescibacterota > UBA2968 > SICM01 > SICM01 > CBDCJO01. The sequence continues at coordinate 131,056 of CBDCJO010000001.1, forward strand.
CGCTGACGAAGCCGAGGTCGATCGCGTAGCCCATATCCTGATGCAGGAGACGACGACTCTGGGTATCCGCACGTTCCGGGGGGACCGCTACAAACTCCCCCGAACAACGACGTCTGTGAATACCTCCTTCGGGCCGTTGAGAATGAAAACTACAGAGCGCAATGGACACCGACATTCCACACCCGAATTCGACGACTGTGAACGAATCGCAGTGGAGAAGGGGGTCCCGATTCTCGAGGTTTACGCCGAAGCCCGGAGGGCGTGGGAAGAACTGGAGGGGAATCGGTCTTGACGCTTAGGGAGGTTCTCGTGAACGGATCACGGATTCGAGTCATACTCGCCCTGTTCCTGGTTGGAGCCGTTCTCCCCGCTTGGGGCACTGAACCGAAATGGTCAAAATGGGAGGGGGACGTGGATTTCGGTGGCTGGATCGACGAGTTTAACTCGATGAAGATCCTCCCATCGAATGACCCCAAGAAGAAACGCATCGTATATGGCGACCTTCGGGGGCGCATCCACATCCTTGAATTCCAGAAGAACGGCTTTCAGAAGGAGTGGAGCAGCGAAGAGCTGAAGTCCTCGGTGATGGAGGTATTTATCGAGGACATGGACGGAGACGGGCGGCAGGAAATCGTGGCCTACACGGAGCGGGGAAAGATTATCTTCTACGACCCGGACGACTATCAGCTCCTCTGGCAGAATCAGGAAACCGACTTCGAGTCGATCACCTGTATGAAAATCGACAACATCGATGGCGATCCGAACGTGGAGCTGATTTTCATCGCAGACGACCGGCTCTACATATACGATGGCAAGGGGAGATTCCAGAAATGGGCGAGCCAGCAGGAGTATCCCGCCACCGACATGGTCATCGGCGACGTGGATGGGGACGGGGTGAAAGACATCGTCCTCAATACCGGGTATGTGATCGACGCCTGGTTCAAGAGAGTGATCTGGCAGTCCCCCGAGGCCTTTGGGGAACGGATGGGGCTTCTGGACGTCGACAACGACGGGGTTCCGGAAATCATCTCCCAGTTCGAAGGGAGGTTTTTAAAGATCTTCTCCGTGGTCGAACGTCGGGAGAAAATGTAGGACGGTATTCGATAAGTACAGCCACCTCCCTCCCCCTCCGATCACCCTTTCATCCGATTCCATTCCCCCTCTGGATTTCCTTGACAACCCAAAGGGTCCCTTTTACTAAGATTGAATATTGAAGTAAGACCCTACCACTCATCCCCACCGGAATACAGAAGTCAGAAGAAGACCTGAATTCAACTCAGACGTCAAATCGTGAGACGTGAGATGCGTGTCGGAGGTCGGAAAGGCAGGGGATCGTGGATCGTGATTCGGAGAACCAATGACGGACATATAAAATCGGACAGGTGTCAGACCTAACCCCTGGCCCCTTCCCTAAAGAGAAGGGGAATATCGCCTATATTTTAGCTTAACTTCAAACATTGGATAACACAATGATTTGGCGTAGTAACGAACAGGCCTTCCGTTGGGGTTATTTAGAGTCTTACAGTATGACTTCTACGCAAGATGCGTACATCTTTTTGGTTGCGGCTGAGTGAAACGAAGCCCGCGATAGGAACTTCTAAACTTCCAATCAACCCAACGAAAGGCCACAGTGCTGAATACCGTATAACTGCTTTGGCCCTCCATAATTTCCTACCGATCCACCTCGCTAATTCCCTTGACAACCCAAGTATCCCGCCGTAAATTTAAATTGTACCTCATTTAATGTTTCCTTTTTACATAAGGAGGGCATAGATGGATGCCCTAACATTTATCTGGGACAAACCGACAAGCCGCATATTATAGGTGCGGCTTTAAGTGTTTATAGGGGCATTCTACCCTCTCACCAATCCCGGTACTGGTTGATGCTTTCAAGAAAACGATTTCGATCTGACCGCATCGGCTCCGGTGCCAAAAAGATTTTCGGAGGAAAGTCGTTATGTCACGTCTATGCATCGTTATTGTCTGGGTGCTCTGCCTTCAGCATCCGGGAGACCTGGCCGCCGTTGAGGCCACGGATAAAATCACGACCTTTGCGGGCGCGGTAGCGGGTGGATATTCAGGGGACGGAGGTCCCGCAAACGAGGCCAAGTTAACGGAACCGCGTGGCATTTTCATTGATGAAAAGGGGGTCATCTACATCGCCGACACTAACAATCATGTCATCCGCCGCGTGGGCATCGACGGGGTTATCACGACCGTAGCGGGAACTGGAGATCCGGGTTATTCAGGGGACGGGGGACCCGCGACAGAGGCCCTCATACGAGATCCGTGGGACGTGGCCGTGGACTCAAGGGGGAACATGTACATCGCCGGCAACTATAATCAGGTCGTCCGCCGCGTGGACCCGGACGGGATCATCACGACATATGTGGGTACAGGAAAATTGGGCGAGGGGTCGGTGGGTGGGGAAGGTGCTTTTAACGGGGAAGACGGGGAGGCCACGAAGGTCGATCTCTTCCGGCCGCGAGGGTTGGCTTTGGATAGATCGGGGAACCTCTTCATCTCCGACTCGCAGAATCACCGTATCCGCAAAGTGGGCTTTTTCACGGAATTCCTCACGACTGTTGCAGGGGCGGGACCTGGCGGAATTGTGGGTGGAGCGGGAGGGGTAGGTGATTTTGCAGGGGACGGAGAGTCGGCGACGGGGGAAGATACCAGGCTGGGAAACCCGTCCGGCATAGCTGTTAGTGCAGGCGGTGATATCTACATTGCCGACGTGAGAAATCACCGCATCCGCCTGGTGAGCGTCGGGAGCATAACGACCTTTGCGGGAGGGAGGGGTGATCGGGCTTTGATCAGGGATGACGTTAGGCCCATGGAGGCCGACTTGTTCCAACCGCACGGCGTAGCCGTGGATGCAGAAGGAAGCGTCTACATCGCCGACACACTCAACCATCGAATCCGCATAGTGACCCAGGGGAGAATCAAGATAATTGCGGGTTCTTCGGAAGATAAAGATATAGACGGTAATCCCGAGGGGAAAAATACCGGGGACGGAGGTCCGGCGAACCAGGCCCGGTTGAACAGACCCTTCGGCGTGGCCGTGGATGCGGACGGCATAAACGTCTATTTCGTCGACACGGTAAACCACCTCGTCCGCCGCGTGGGACCCGACGGGATCCTCTCCCTCATGGTAACATCCCTGGCGTTCGACACGACCGGGGTCGATGGGAGTTCTGAGCAGACCCTGGAGGTCCATAACACAGGGATCGGGCCCCTGACCCTCACCGGGTTTTCGTTCAGCGGTACGGGAAGAAGGGATTACCAGGGGCAGGAGACCCTGCCCACGATCGACGCCGGGGGCATCGAGACCGTCACCGTGATTTTCACCCCCTCCAGAGAAGGGGCCCGGCCGGCCACCATGTTTGTGGAATCCGACGCCGGGCACAAAGGGATCGACGTGACAGGGTTCGCCGTGGAGGGCGGTCCGGAGATCAGCCTGTCGGTTACCACCCTGGCGTTGGAGACCATCAAGGTGGGTGAGAACGCCGTTCAGGGGACGATCACGATCACGAACCCGGGCGTCCAGGATCTCTCCATCACCGGGATCACCCTGGAGGGAACCGATGTTTCTGAATTCGACGTTTCCCCCACCTCGGCCACGATCGCACCCGGGGGTTCGGAGACCATAACGATTACATTCGATCCTGCCTCTATCGGGAATAAGTCGATCACCATGCTCGTGGATCACAACGCCGGGGATCAACTCACCGTCGACCTGACCGCGGTCGCAGAGGGCGGACCGGTCCTCAGTCTTGCGGCCGATGTCGTGTCGTTCGACGGCGTGGAGGCGGAGACAACCGACCAGGGAACCTTCACGATTAACAACCCGGGCACCGAGGACCTCACCATCACGGGCATCACCGTGGAAGGGACGCACGCGTCTGAGTACGAGGTCTCGACGACTCAGGTCACGATCGCTTCGGGAGGGTCCGAGACGATAACCGTGATATTTTCTCCGACATCTCCGGGGACCAAGTCGGCCAGCCTCCTGATCGACCACAACGCGGGGGATCCCACGACCGTTCGCCTGTCCGGGGTGGTTTATGCCGCCGGGACATCTCCGGACTTCGACGGGTCGGGCAATGTGAATCTGGATGATTTCTTCCTGTTTGCAGTCGCATTCGGCCAGGAGCCGACAGGTGACAACGTCCGTTTCGACCTGGACGGCAACAACAAGATCGATTTTGACGACTTCTTCCTCTTCGCAGGGGCGTTCGGCAAGGATGTGTAGGGAAGCAGAGGTCGGAGGCCAGAGGTCAGGGGTCGGGGAAAAGCAGAAGCAGGTGGCAGGGGCCAGGGGTCAGATCCACGTGATTCGTCGTTCGTGATTCGTGATTCGGATCATTTGCTTTTCCGATTCCCGAATCACGAACCACGATCCACGGCCTTTCCGATCCCCGAGTCACGATCGACGATCCACGGGTTTTTTGGCACATACCGCAGTAATCTGCACCATAACAAAAGACTCCCGAATGGGAGCCTTTGTTTGTCCTAAGTTATCCTAAGTTTCAAAACCGAGTCAACAACCAACCCCTACGCTGAATCTCCTTGGCACACCCCCCCCTCCGTAAATTTACATTGCCATTCATTATAAGGTTCCTTTATACAGAAGGAAGGCATCGATGGATGCCCAATCGTAAATCGAGGACAACCTACCGCCGCATATTCGGAGGAGATTCGTTATGTCACGTCTATACATCGTTATTGTCTGTGTGCTCTGCCTTCAGCATCCGGGAATCCTGACCGCAGATGAGACCCCGAATATCTCGACCTTTGCGGGAACTGGAGACCCGGGTCTTTCAGGGGACGGGGGGGCGGTAAATGAGGCCAAGCTGAGGACTCCGAGGGGCCTGTTCCTGGATGAAAGGGGGGTCCTCTACATCGCCGACTACGGCAATAACGTCATCCGCCGTGTGGGCCTGGACGGGATCATCGAGACGGTTGCCGGAAACGGAGATGAGGGTTTTTCCGGGGACGGGGGACTCGCTACGGAAGCCAAATTGAGCGGTCCGTCCGGTGGCCGTGGATTCAAAAGGGAACATATACATCGCCGACTCACAGAATAACCACATCCGCGTTGTGGACCCGGACGGGATTATCTCGACCTTTGCGGGTTCGGGAACCACCCCAGCAGCCCAGAGGGGTTTGGTAGGTGGTTTTTCCGGGGACGGGGGACCCGCTACGGCGGCCGAGTTGAACAGTTGCGACGGCGTGGCCGTGGATAGATCGGGGCACGTGTACATCGGCGACCGGAATAATCACCGCGTCCGCAAAGTGAACGCGTTCACCGGAGACATCTCGACCATCGCGGGTTCGGGCGATAGAGCTTTCAGGGGGGACGGGGAACAGGCTACAGAGGCCTCGCTGGACGGCCCGACCGACATCGCGATAGTCGGGACGGACATCTACTTCACGGACGGGAGAAATCACCGCGTCCGCCTTATAGACGCCACCGGGGGCATCACGACCTTTGCCGGTGGACGGGGAGACAGGGCGCAACTCAGGACGGGCGTCAAGGCGACGGATGCCTCCCTGTTCTGGCCGACCGGGTTAGCCGTGGATTCCAAAGGAAACGTCTACATCGCCGACTCCTTCAATCAACGCATCCGAGTTGTGGACACAGGCAGGATCATCGATGCCGTTGCGGGATCGAAGTTCGATAAAGATGCTGACGGCAATCCCAAGGGCGCATATACCGGGGACGGGGGTCCGGCGAACCAGGCCGAGCTGAACCGACCCTACGGCGTGGCCGTGGATGCGGACGGCATAAATGTCTACTTTTCCGACGGGGAAAATAACGTCATCCGCCGCGTGGGCCCGGACGGGATCATCGCGCTAACGGTCACATCCCTGACGTTCGACACGACGGGGGTCGGGGGGAGTTCGGAACAGACCCTGGAGGTCTCGAACATCGGGACCGGTCCCCTGACTATCACGGAGTTCACGTTCAGCGGTTCGGGAAGAAGGGATTACCAGGGGCAGGAGACCCTGCCCACGATCGACGCCGGGGGCATCGAGACCCTAACCGTGATTTTCGCCCCCAGCAGAAAAGGGGCCCGGTCTGCCGTCCTGTTCGTGGAATCCGACGTGGGGTCCAAAGGGATCGACGTGACAGGGTTCGCCGTGGAGGGTGGTCCGGAGATCAGCCTGTCTGCCTCCACCCTGTCGTTGGAGACCATCAAGGTGGGTGAGAACGCCGTTCAAGGCACGATCACGAACCCGGGCGTCTAGGATCTTTCGATCACTGCGATCACCCTTGAGGGGGCCGATGTTTCGGAATTCGACGTCTCCCCCACCGGGGTCACGATCGCACCCGGGGGGTCGGAGACCATAACGATTACATTCGATCCTGCCTCTATCGGGAATAAGTCAATCACCGTTCACGTGGATCACAACGCCGGGGATCAGCTGACCGTCGACTTGACCGCGGTCGCAGAAGGCGGACCGGTCCTCAGCCTGCCCGCCGATGTCGTGTCGTTCGACGGCGTGGAGGCGGAGACAATTGATCAGGGATCTTTCACGATCACCAATCCGGGCACCGAGGACCTCTCCATCACCGCGATCACCGTGGGAGGGACACACGCTTCTGAGTACGAAGTCTCGACGACTCAGGTCACGATCGCTTCGGGAGGGTCTGAGACGATCACGGTGATATTTTCTCCGACATCTCCGGGGACGAAGTCGGCCAGCCTCCTGATCGATCACAACGCGGGGGATCCCACGATTGTTCGCCTGTCCGGGGTCGTTTATGCCGTGGGGACGTCACCCGATTTCGACGGGACGGGCAAAGTGGATCTGGAGGATTTCTTCCTGTTTGCAGCCGCCTTCAGTCAAGAGCCGACAGGTGATAACGTCCGTTTCGACCTGGACGGCAACAACAAGATCGATTTTGACGACTTCTTCCTCTTCGCAGGGGCCTTTGGGAAGGATGTGTAGGGGGAAGGAAATTGAAGAATGAAGATTGAATATTGAAGTAAGACCCTACCACTCATCCCCACCGGAATACAGAATACAGAAGTCAGAAGAAGACCTGAATTCAACTCAGACGTCAAATCGTGAGACGTGAGACGCGTGTCGGAGGTCGGATGTCAGGGGTCAGATTCACGAGTCACGATCGACGATCCACGGGTTTTTGGCACATCCCTGCAGTAATCTGCCTCATAAAAAAGGCTCCCGATTGGGAGCCTTTTGTTCTCAACACTATTGATCAGTTTTCCTGAGTAAAACTGTCATCCTACTGAGCGCGATACTACCAAAGCACCGATCTTTCACCAGACTGTGTGCGCGAAGGATCTCTTTTTTGGTTCTTATATGGCGCGCCTGGGGCGACTCGAACGCCCGACCTGCGGATTCGAAGTCCGACGCTCTATCCATCTGAGCTACAGGCGCGTCTTAAAAAATATATAGATTAAAATTTGAAACACAAGGAAAAATGGACGCGGAGTGGTGACGGTGCCCCATTGAATATTGAATATCGGAAAATTGAATATTTGAACACTCAGGACTATCGACCTCTTCAATCTTCAATGCCTTTCCAATCTTCAATCTTCAATTTACCTTGTCCCTTTCGGCTTGACACTTTTGAACATGCTTCTTATCTTGTTATTCTGAAGAAGCTTTCGAAAACTTCATGAAAGGTTTCTTGTAAATATTCCAGCCGCCCGGGAAGGTTCTTGATGCCGAAGCTCTTGGCATGCCTGCGTGAAGATCGGGTGATTTTCGATCTTCAAGCCCAAAAGAAGATGGAGGCGATCCGTGAGTTGGCGATGTCTCTAGAGGGAGACGTCGGAATCACCGACCTTAAGCGGTTTCTCTCGCTCGTCATGCAGAGGGAAAAGATCGAGACCACTGCGGTGGGACACGGAGTCGCCATACCTCACGCCCACGGGGACTGTACCAAGTCGCTTGTGATCGGGGTAGGCCTTTCTCAAAACGGAATCGACTTTGGGGCGATGGATGGGGAGGCCGTCAGAATCATTGTGATGATCGCTTCACCGGTCCGCCATTTCCAGGATTATCTCAAGGCGGTATCTCGCGTCGCACGCCTATTAAATCAGAAAGATTGTCGGGAACGAATCTACGAAGCCCAAACCGTTCCTGAAGTCATCGATGTGTTCAAATTGATTGACAAACTCTAACCCTCTCGAACAAAACCTCGAATGGAACGTCGAATCCGATTCTCGATCTGGTATGCCGTCGCTGCGTTCCTGATCCTTTCTGCCATCCAAACCTACCTCAGTTCCAACGTAGAGGAGATCGCATATAGCGATTTTCGACGGTTGGTCGTCGAGGGAAAGATAAAGGAATGTTCAATCGGAGTTGAGCGGATCCAGGGTATTTTGGGGGAACCAGCCCAGGAGGAGGGAGATAAACCGATTGGATCGTTACGGTTTGTAACGACGCGAGTCGACGATCCGGATCTTGTAAAACTTCTCGAAGATCATCAGGTCAATTATACGGGCCAGGGGGGGGACGACTGGTTCAAGACCATCCTCTCATGGATCGTGCCAACGGCAATATTCTTAGGGGTGTGGATCTTTCTGTTTCGTCGGATGAGCGGTCCCATGGGTGGGGTGATGTCCATAGGAAAGAGCAGGGCGAAGATCTATGTCGAGGACAAGACCAAAGTCACCTTCACCGACGTGGCCGGGATTGACGAGGCGAAGGAAGAATTGATGGAGATCGTTGAATTCCTGAAAACTCCCGACAAGTTTAAGCGCCTGGGGGGACGCATCCCGAAAGGTGTACTCCTCGTGGGGCCTCCTGGTACGGGGAAAACGCTGTTGGCCAGGGCCGTCGCCGGGGAATCCGGGGTGCCCTTTTTCAACCTAAGCGGTTCGGACTTCGTCGAGATGTTCGTGGGTGTGGGGGCATCCCGTGTTCGCGATCTCTTTCAGCAGGCCAAGTCCCACGCTCCCTGCATCATTTTCATCGACGAGCTCGACGCCTTGGGCAAAGCCCGGGGAATCAATCCCGTTGGAGGCCACGACGAACGCGAACAGACCCTCAATCAGCTTCTTACCGAGATGGACGGCTTCGACACAAATCTCGGGGTGATTCTGATGGCCGCCACGAACCGGCCGGAAATTCTGGATCTTGCCCTCCTGCGCCCCGGACGTTTCGACCGTCACGTGGTCGTAGATCGGCCTGACATCAGCGGCCGGGAGGCGATCCTGAAAATCCACGCACGAAATGTGAAGCTTGCCGCCGAGACCGACCTGCGGACCATCGCCGCCCGGACTCCGGGGTTCGTCGGGGCCGACCTGGCCAACTTGATTAATGAGGCCGCCTTGCGCGCTGCCCGGAAGGATCGAAGTGAGATTCAGATGAAAGATGTGGAGGAGGCCATCGATCGGGTCGTGGCGGGCCTGGAAAAGAAGAACAGGGCGATGAGTGAAAAAGAGAGGGAAATTATTGCTTATCACGAAGCAGGTCACGCCATCGTAACGGAGATTTTGCCCGGGGTCGACCGGCTTCACCGCATTTCGATCATTCCGAGGGGGGTAGCTGCCCTGGGTTACACGCTGCTCCTTCCGACTGAAGACCGTTATTTGATGACCCGGGAGGAACTCTTGCGGAAAGTCGATGCCCTCCTGGGTGGAAGGGTTGCAGAGGAGCTCATATTCGATGAAATATCGACCGGAGCACAGGATGACCTCCGACGGGTCACTCAAATCGTCGAGAGCATGGTAAAGGAATACGGGATGAGCGAACGGCTTGGACTTGTCTCTTATAATAACGATCGCACCCCTTCCCTCATGGGCTTCCACACCCCGATGACCGACGGTAAGCATTATAGTGAGGAAACCGCCCGCAGAATTGACTCTGAAATCGCCCGAATCGTAGATGAGGCCTACAGTCGCGTGACGAAACTCCTTGGGGGAAAAAAGCCGGTCCTTGAGCGGCTCGCAAAGGTGCTGCTCGAAAAGGAGGTTGTCGAGAGGGAGGAAGTCAGCAAGATGATGGCCGAAGATCCCCCGGACCTCTCCATTCAGCGCACCAACGCTTAGACTTATCCCCGATCCTCGATTGAAACGAGTTGCCCCTTTCCCCGGACCGCGCAATCAGATGACATTCCCTGTCGGGGTGGGTTTCTCGGTGGGGGATCGATGACCAGTCGAAATCGTATCAGGAAACCGCTTACCCTCCTTCTTCTCACCGTCCTTTTCAATCAGCCTGCCCTCTCTGAGCAGACCCTCACCGTAAAGTCACTTCGTTTTTCCGGGAATCGGAAAATATCCGACAGAAAGCTCCTGCGCCAGATATTGACCGGACACCCTGCGTGGTATGCCTGGCTTCCCTTTGTTCGCCATCCTCGATTTGACTCCGGAGATTTTTCAAACGACATCCTTCGGCTTGAATCCTACTATAAGGACAGGGGATATTATAACGTCTCCATTGACGCCCAAACGACTCGTCGAGAAGATCGGGTGGAACTGGTCATCCAGATCGACGAAGGTATTCAAACCCGGCTGAAAAAGCTCTCCATCAATGGCCGCCACGGTGTCGATTCGAGCCACGTGATTCGAAACCTCACCCTCCAACCTCCCCGGCCTTTTCGAGGTTCCCTCCTTGAACCTGACAAGCGATCTATCCTCAACTACCTCAAAAACAGCGGATATCCTTATGCATCCGTCTCGGCTTCCATCCGTTTGAATCCCGAAGATGGGTCGGCTTTCGTGATATATCACGTTGACCCGGGACAAAAGGCAACGTTCGGAGAAGTGGTCGTCACTGGAAACAATGGGGTTTCAACAGATGCGATCCGGCGCGGGTTGGATTTTCGGCCGGAAGGGCCCTTTCTGAAAGATCGTTTGATCAACACCCAGAGACGAATATACAGGGCTGGGGCCTTCAGGGCAGTGACCGTCAAGCCCGACCTGTCAGACAGTTCCCGGACTTCAGTGGATGTAAACGTCTCCGTTCAGGAACGACCCTTCAACCACATCCGCATCGGTCTGGGTTATGACACCGAAGAATCGGTGCGGGGTTCCGGGGCCTGGGGCCACCGGAACTTCTTGGGAGGAGCGAGGAATTTGACCATTACCGGCCGGGCGAGCCGGATACTGGTCGAAGGTGAGACAAATTTCCGACAACCCTTCGTGATCGACAGCCGCACGGATCTTGGCCTCACCGCTTACATCCGTCGGCTTCGAGAGCCCGGGGTCCGGGGAACTCACGTGGGGGGGGCGCTCGGTTTGTCCAGAGAGTTCGCCAAACACCTGGTGGGCGGGCTTCAATACGAACAGAAACTGATCAAAGCGGATCAGGACACGATGCTCTTCAATGTCCGCTCTTCCCTGGTTCGAGATACGCGCAGCGACATTTTCGATCCAAGGTTTGGCTCGTTCTTCATAGCGACCGTGGAGCAAGTTTTCGTGCAGCGATCAAAAAATTTCCTGAGGATCACGACAGAGGGAAGGTGGTATCGGCCGCTCAGTGGACGATTGACCTTTGCGATGCGGCTCTTTGGCGGGGCCATCAGGCTGCCATCGGGGGGAAGGATCGTCAGCTCGGAGAGGTACTTCGCGGGGGGATCCGCCAGCCTTCGGGGATGGGGGCTCCAGGAGTTGGGCCAGTCTGTGGACCCGGTACGATTTATACCCAGGGGCGGACTCTATAAAGCGGAAGGAAGCGCGGAACTTCGGCTCCGTCTCCCCAAACGAATCGGTCTGGCCGGATTCGTGGATTTCGGAAACCTGGGGGATGAACTGGAAGTCTATCACTTCTCCAACTTCGCCTTCGCCATTGGCGGGGGGTTGCGATACAACAGCCCCATCGGACCTGTCCGGTTCGACTTGGGCTACAAGGCTAAGGACCCCTTCAGGTCCAGGGAGAACTTCGGCCTGAGCCGATACAATCTCCACTTCAGTCTGGGTCAGGCTTTCTAAAAACAGGTTCAGATTCCAGTCCCCAGCTGGCCCTACATCATAAATTGGAACAGAAAACTTGAAACCTGAAAAAAAATTGGATTCCGGCGCTACATTTGACCCGACGGGTCGGTACCGCTACTCGCTCTGGCGGGAATGGGATCGGGAGTCACCACGGATAGCTTTCGTTCTGCTCAACCCGAGCACTGCCGACGCGACCAGAAACGACCCGACAATCCGTCGATGCATCGGCTTTGCCCGATCGTGGGGCTATGGTTCGGTCGAGGTGGTCAACCTCTTTGCTTATCGATCCAAAGACCCGGCAATCCTTAGGAAAGTGCCTGACCCAATAGGCCCGAAAAATGGTTTCTATATAAAAAAAGCGACCCGTCGCGCAAGGGACACGGTCGTGGCCTGGGGAAATCATGGTTCGCTTTTCAACCGGGACCGGGGAGCGCTGGACAACCTCCTTGAACGGGGTGATGTCGTTTACTGCCTTGGAAGGACACAGGCCGGACATCCTCGCCATCCACTTTACCTCAAAGGGGATACCATGTTATCTCCATTATTACAATAACATCCATATTATACAATATCTTAGAACAAATCCTAGCGCGCTCCTATACCCACCTTCTGAAATCAAACCCGATCAATTCCGTTCTACATGCCACGTTATGGCTTCTTAAGCGCCTTGGTGATCGTGTACCTCACCATCGTGAAATCTTTAACCCCTCTGATGTTTTTTGCGGTCCAATCAACCCCCTGTCGAATCTGTGCATCGGTGAAACCTTGCTCGCGCATCGTTTGATATGCCCCTAGGTCCGCTGTTCGTTGTTCTGCAGAGCTCTCTGTCCCTCCGGTGGCGTGGTAGAAGTCATCGATCGTCTTGATAGCCTCCGCGTGGCCCTCGGATCCCTCTTCCAGGGGTGGTCCTTCGCTGGCAGGGATTTTAGCCTGCATTTCGTTGATCTTTTCTCCATAAATCTGCACCTGGAGATTTTCGTTTCTGAGGCGATTGCTCAGGATCTCCACGACATTTTTATACATTCTGACGGCCATTGCGGGTTCCTTCGCTAGAACCCTTAAAAGATCCGCCCGGGAAAGAAGGACAAAATTCCCATCCTTTAATACCTCCACAGTCGCCGATCGCGGCTCTCCGGTAAATATACCCATCTCCCCGACGGTTTCCGGCCGGGAAAGCCTGGCCAGGGGGATATTGTCGGAAGTTCGAACCAGGACCTCCCCGCTCAGAATCAGGTACATCTCATTGCTGGGGGTATCACTCTCCATCAGGATCTCCCCCCTCTTGAAGTTCTTCATGCTGCATATCTGAAGGAGAACCAGGATCTGATCTGGGGCAAATCCCTTCATAAGAGGCACGGATGTTCGAAGGATCGTTGCCAGTTCTTGACGCTTTTCGTCCATGGGAAACCTCGTCCCGTTGGTAAATCCTCTCGTTCCAACACATTCCCGCCTCCCCGACCTAACCCTCAAAAAATACCGTTACATATAATAACCTTAGAGATGCGTTGTCAAGAAGAATTGATCGTTGATATCCTAAAGCTTTTTGAGTTTGTTCCGATAGTATACAATAAGGATTTAACCACCGCTCGCATCTACATTGCTGGGAGGGCAAGATGCACCAACAGGATGTTGACGAAGTCAGGGAAGAGGGCGGATGGGATAAGAAAGCAGGCCCCCGGGAGACACTTCGGGGATGTGAACCGTTGATGGCCGATGGGTTGGATTACTCCAACGCCCTTATTGATAGCAAATTGGCTTTTTTCTTCGGGAATTCTTATAGATCTCTTGTCTATGCGGACGGGGGAGATTAGGAGGTTGAAGACATGCCAAGCTATAACTCCGAAGAGATGATCCAAAGATACGGTTTAAAGAAAGGGCTGGAGCTTCTGAACGCTTTGACCGCTGTGGAGCTGGGCGTGATCAATGACCAGCAGCTCCGCCGGTTTATGCATAGGAATATCTCTTTCTTCTTCCCAAATTCACTCCCGCGAAGATACCCTTTCCCGGTCTAAGTTTGGTTTGAAGATCCGACAGTTCTAAAAAGCGCTCCCCACCGGGGTGCGGGCTTTAAGCCCGCACCCCGGTTTTTATTTCAATGGTTTGAAATATCTTGACTTAAAGGGTCGTCGGACATACATTGTAGACCAAGAGTACATCCGAATAGAGGAGGACCGGATGAACCACGACATCAGGAAATTTGCACTGCGGCTCAAGTTGATCAAAATTCTGGGACGTCTCACAGAATCAAGGCGTCAGCTTCAAATCCTCCAAATTTGGAAGAAAGCGCTGATCTCTCCAAACTGAACAGGCCGATTCTAAGCCCTGGATCAGCTCACCGAACGTTCCCTCGGAATCTCCTTCGGTTCTTCATTCCCCTCCGTAGTTCATATGACCTTCGTCGACCAGGTGAGCATTCGGATTCGATCGGGTGACGGGGGCCCGGGTTGCGCCAGCTTCCGGCGGGAAAAATACGTCCCCCACGGCGGACCCGACGGCGGAGACGGTGGGAACGGCGGAGATGTCGTGATAAAAGTCAATTCTCGCCTGGGCACCCTTCTAGACCTACGCTACCGCCAGCATTATCAGGCCGGTCACGGAGGATGTGGCCGCGGAAAAAATCAGACCGGTCCCCGGGGGAACGACATCGACATCTCAGTTCCACCCGGAACCCTTGTCCGTGATGCCGAAACCCTGAAGATCCTTGTCGATCTGGTCAGTGATGGTCAGCGGGAGATACTCCTTCACGGAGGCCGGAGGGGAAAGGGAAACGCCCGCTTTTCGACTTCAAAAAACCAAACCCCCGACTGGGCAGAGCCTGGAAAACCGGGGTCTGAGATTAGCCTCAACCTGGAACTCAAACTGATCGCAGATGTTGGGCTCGTCGGTCCACCAAACGTGGGGAAATCCACCCTCCTATCACGCCTCTCAGCAGCCCGCCCGAAAATTGCGGATTACCCTTTCACGACCCTTAGGCCAAACCTTGGAATCGTCCGTTCAGGGGATACGAGCAGCTTCGTTATGGCCGATATCCCTGGACTCATAGAAATGGCCCACGAAGGCCGCGGGCTCGGATTCCGGTTCCTTCGACACATCGAACGAACCCGCGTGCTCCTTTTCATGATCGACGCCCTCAACGAAGATCCGCGAGATGCCCTCGAGACACTCCGGAAGGAGCTCCGGCTTTTCAATCCCAACCTTCTAAAAAAACCGAGCCTCGTGGCCATCACCAAGATCGACCTCTTCCCCGATGTCGATCTGCCGGAAAATATTTTCGAAGAGAAGATCCCCTGTCTCCCGATCTCTTCAGTCACGGGGGAAGGGATTGAGGATTTGCGGAAGCGTCTGGGAGAAATCGTCAGACGGGATGCGATGTAAGGGATCCGACCGCTTCTCCTTTATCAATCTTCAATCGTCGATCTTCAATTTTTCCTGACCTCTGACCCCTGGCTTTTCCATTTTCCATTTTCCATTTTCATGAAGGAGTATCGATGCCGACCCGTTGTCCTTCTTGCCAGGGAAAAGGAACCATCGAGGAAGAGATGACGTGCCCCGACTGCACTGGAATGGGGTGCGGAAAGTGTCAGGACGGGGTCCTGATGACGCGCAAGAGATGTCCGGCTTGTAAAGGCAGGGGGAAGACCGGGTGAGCGTCCTTAAGCCCCTCCTCAGCCGGAGATCAGCCCCCCAACAACCTCGGCCGCCTTCAATCCCGATCCCGTGAGGATGACAACGGACAATCCGCCCTGATTTTCCTCCAGGTAACGGCCGGCAGTCGCAAGTGAAACGGCTGCGGTCGGCTCGATAAAGATCCCCCGTTTAACCCCCCTTCGAAGCGCCTCGATCGTCTCCTCATCCGAGATGGAGAAGACCCGCCCCCCCGTCTTCCGAATCGCCCGTAACATCTGTCCGCCTCGAACCGGTTCCGCAACGGCGATCCCCTCGGCAATCGTTTCCCCCTTTTTAATTTTTGCTGCTTCGTCCAATCCGGCGTGAAAAGCTTCGGCCAGAGGCGAGCAGCCCGCGGCCTGTCCTGCGATCAGTCGGGGCAAGCGATCTATGATATTCGCGGATTTCAGGTCCGAAAACCCTTGATAAAGCCCCAGGAGAAGGGTCCCATTCCCAGCGGGACAGATCAGCGCATCGGGCGACCGCCAGTCCAGCTGTTCGCAGATCTCATAGGCCACGGTCTTGGTCCCTTGGAAAAAGAATGGATTCCTGCAGTGGCTGGCATAATAGGCGGACCCGGATGCCTTGAAAGCAGCTTTGGCGACGTCCTCCCGCGAACCCCGAATCGGATGAAGGTTAGCCCCGGTTGCAGTGATCTGGACCAGCTTTCCTGGGGAGGCATGCTCCGGGGCATAGATGTCGCAGCCGATCCCGGCCAGAGCGCAGTATGCGGCGATCGCAGCTCCGGCATTCCCCGACGAATCTTCCACAACCTGCGGGATTCCCAGGGCTCGTGCGTGCGTCACGAGGGCGGTAGCGCCCCGGTCCTTGAAAGATCCGGTCGGAAAGAGGTGGTCCAATTTCCAAAACACCTCCGCACCCTGATCCGGGGATCGGACAAGGGGCGTCATTCCCTCCTGGAACGTCACGGGATCGCCGAGCACGGCTATCGCTTCACGGTATCGCCATAGTGTCGGAGGCCGGCGGGCGATCGCTCGACGGTCGAAACTGGGCTCCGATACGATATCGAGCAAGCCGCCACAGACACAGCCCCATACCGGTTCAACCAGGTCATAAGTGCGGTCGCAGGAATCACAATTTAGATATGAAGGCTTCACGCCTGCCTCCCTTTTTATTCGACATTAACCCTTTACACATACCCCCGCATGTGTTAGCTTATCGGATTCCCGATCAAATCAATCCTCAAATTCCCAAATTGCTTACCCTCTATCCGGAGGAACTACGATGCTATCGAGCAGTCTGAAGGAAAAACTCCGCAACAACCAGGAAGTCATCGGCGTCATGATGACTTTCGATTTCTGGCCAGGTTATCTTGAGATCTGTCAGAAACAGGGAGTGGATTTTTTCATGCTCGACATGGAGCACGGCCAAGTCGAATTGCCCCGGGTCGAGGAGCTTTGCCGGACCGCCAGACTGCTTGACATCCCCATGCTCATCCGACCTCAAAGCTGCAACGATGACCTTATCAAGCGGGCAATCGACATCGGCGGGGGCGGATTGATCATACCCTGGATGGAGTCACAGGAACAACTCGATACCCTCTACAATTCGGCCTTCTGTCCGCCGCGAGGCCGACACGGGATGGGGGGCCCGATGATCTTTTCAGGAGACGGCGTCACAAGCAAGGATTGGAAAAAGTTAGAGGATGACCTCTTCATTACGTGCCAGATCGAAACCCCCAAAGGCCTGGATTTCGCTCCTGAGGTGGCGAGGCAGGACTGGATCGACGCCTTGATGCTGGGTCCTTATGACCTTGCCCATAATATGGGGTTGGTCGATCAATTTCTAAAGTCCGAGGAGCACATCCGTGCCATAGAACGGGTTGGTGAAGCTGCACACGCGCACGGCAAATGGGCATGTATGGTATGCGGGACGGGTGAGGACGCCAGAAAATGGTTCGACAAAGGCTTCGAGATGATTATCATGGGTACGATCGCCACCCATTTCATCCAGAGTATTTCCAACAACCTGGCCAAAGCGCGGCCGAAAGGATAGCGCCCCCTTAGCAGCCCGTTGAAGAACTACCTTTCAACGCACATAAACGGAAAAGACGCCTGGAGTGCGGGTCAGATAAATCAAGGTAAGGAGATTGAGCAGGAGACGCTGATAAGAGGTTAAAAAGGTGACCGAGGGCAGCAAACGTGATTGTAGGACGAGCAGTAGACGCTGCAAGGCCTTGGCCAGGTCCTGGAGGGCCTTCGGAGTACCTACGCCCATCACTTTGCGCATGAGCAGAGCCAGGTTGCAGCCCCCGATGTGGATCAGCAAACGCTTGAGGATATTGCCGCGGTCTCTCAAGTGCAACCTGCGCATGCCACCGGTATCATATGTGTGAGCGATGGTTCTTTCCACCCGTTCTGCACGACTTCGGCGCAAGGCCTTGCCGCGATCTCCCTTGATCCGGCGTCGATTCGCATATACCGCGGCCTGCTCATCTCGTCGGCCGTTCCACTTGCGGCGTCCCCGATCCGGTTCTGAAATGTAACTCCGGATGCCGCCTTGCTTCAGACTGGTCAATACATCGTTGCTATGATATCCTTTGTCCGCAACCACCTCCCGTATACGCTGTCTGTGCAAACGTTTGGCAGCTTTTTCGTCCTTCGCGACCTGCTTGAGATTGAGCTGCGCCTCGAGCAGCGTCCAGGGCAACGACTCGGTATCTCCTTCATCTGCTCCCGACAACGCCACTGCCACAATGGCATTGGTGTCCAGATCCACCGCGTGCTCCACCTTGTGCGCCATGTGCGTGCGACCGTCCTTCATCTTAGCGATCTTGGCATCCGGGTCGTGCGGGTGCTCCCAGTCCTGGTTCGATCCCTTCTTCGGTCGCTTCTTATCGATCTTGGACAAGTCCTCGCGGGTAGGCGTTTCAATGCCCGAGGCCTTGGCCAGATTCTCAAGGAATGCCTGGTAGCCTTCACCCGTGTCACGGCGTACAATGCTGCGCATCGCGGCGTTGGCCTCCAGTGTCGTAGCATCCACGCCCAACGTCTTCCCCTTCACCAGACCCGCTTTGCACAAGACCCTCAGGATCCACTTGAAAACCGCTTCGTGAACTTCCAAGGGAAGCCGATGCCGGATGCGAGACAGGCTGGAATGATCCGGGGTCTGTTCGTCAAGGGCATACCCCAAAAACCGGCGCAACGTCAGCGAGTCAGATACACGCCATTCGATCCCACGTTCCGAATCAAGTCCCTCGAAATACCCAATCAAAAGCATCCGAAAATAAACCCCGGGCGGAATGCCCTTGCGACCCATATGAGGAGCGTAATACCGCTGGCAAAGCCCCTCGACGAACTCGTCGAAGCCGTTCGCCCCCAATACCTGATTCAGCTTCTCGTAGAACGGATGACCCGGAGATTTCACCAAAGTGTTCGATGCGATGAACAGGTTTTCCTGTCTCTGTCGGCCTCGTTTTCCCATTGCCATTTGCTCGTCCTCCCTTCTCAGTTTGAACCTGATATATCATAGGACCAAACCACAAGGAAAGACAATAGTCATCTTGGCATAAACGCACTTTTTCAACAGGCTGCTAGCAGGAGAAGAGGACGATGACGTTCATTTCATTTATATAATAATCTCGCCTTTCCCTATTATGAAAAATTAGAACATTTGGGTTTTCCCCTCTCCCGGCATCCGGGAGAGGGGTGCCGAGCCTGCGAGGCGGGGTGAGGGAGCATCGCGGATTGCCGATTGATGAATTCGAATTGATGACCTCAATCGAATTTCCGAACCCCGAGTCACGATTCACGGCCTTTCCGTTCCGGCACCCCCGTATATCCACATCGTGTGACGATTGTAGAATATGCTCTCCTCCACCCCGTCCCCGTTGACATCTTCTCTTTCGAACCCAACGAAGTTCCCGTAGTCCGCAACGGCATAGGGATCCTCTTTGGGAGGTTTTATCGCCCCCAGTAGATTCTCATCTGCTTCGAAGGCCATCACCGGTTCCAATCGACCGTCAACAAGGACTGGAGGTCTATCGGGCTCCCGGTAGAGCAGCAGATCCTCCGAATCGTCCGGGTGCCACCTAATAGGGGTTACGTTCGCTCCCTTTCGGGTCCAGATCGGTGTTCCACCCAGGTCGTAGGCCGTGATCCCCCCCCATTTCTCGGAACAGATCAGATCCAGTCCCGGCCGACTCCGTTCCAGTTTCGCGAAACAAACATCCTGGGTGTGGTTTCCTTCCAGACGGTCGATCAGATTGCCTTTGATGTCGCAGACGATCGCGTCTTTACTCCCTGCATATACAATCTCGAGCACACCGTCCCCATCTCTGTCCGCCACATCCCGGTTGTCGCAATGTTCGTGCGGGTCCGGGATATCCAGGGTCCAGAGGGTGGTCCCGTCGTGGTCCACCAGGTTGTAACCCACCAGAATCTCCTCTTTGCCGTCCCCGTCGGAGTCGATCGCCCACGGATTGTGTCCTGCGCCGATATAGGGCCTGGCCGGCCAGTGTAAGTCTAGATTCGAATCATACCAAACCACGGGATTCCCATAGCTGTAAGGCTCGTATGATGCATCCTGGACCTTCAGTAAAAACACCCGCCTGTGGGGATCTCCTTCCACATTCACCGAAAGGACCACGGCGAAATTGTCCGCCTCCAGGACGGTCTCCCCTTTCAGTTCCCCCGACCAGGCATCCAACATCACCAATCGATCCTTGTGCACATACACCATTTCCGTGTGTCCGTCTCCGTCGACGTCGTGGAATGCCGCCTGCTGCATCCCCCCGTGTGTCCGCCACGGTCGATCCAGATCCCACGGGGAGCCTCGCTGCCAGATCACGTTTCCCTCCAGGTCCATCATCGATACGCAGTGATGGTCCTGGTCCGCCTCCTCGATCCAATGGTTCTCCTTGAAGGTTCCCATCCGGTAGAGCCTTGAGTCCAGCATCCCGGCGCTCTGGATCGAGATCATGCGCAGCTCCCCGCCCTCCTCGACGCGTAAAAACCAGCGGTGCTGACCGCCGCAGGGACTCAGGTGGACCCTCTTAATAAGGGGAATCTCTTTCACTCCGGTCCTCCTGAAAAAAAAAGACCGCACCTTTTCCAAAGTGCGGCATGTCATCCAAGTTCAGGGCAAAAGAAAATGTCCCGATTGAATTTGGCTAAGAGACGTTTACCATGTTTGTCCAACTGAAGGAATTAAGATACGATTCTATCGATTACAAATCAAGAGGAGAACAGTGCGATGCCCAAATTTTGACCCCTGACCCTATCTCCGTTCCTCGAATCTCAGTTTCTGTCTTTTGGTTTTCCCGTTTGCCTTTTTACGTTTGCCGTCTGCCTTCCGCTACTTCGCAAACAACATCTTCCGTAACGCAGTGTTAGTGGCCGCCTCCAACCGATACAGATATATCCCGGTAGACACACCGCGACCTGAGGCATCCCGACCATCCCACCGTACCCTGTAATCACCCGGAGAATGGGGGGCGTCGACAAGCATCCGGATCTGCTGACCCTGGATGTTGTAGATCGTCAGCCTTACATTGGACGCCTCCGGGACCGAGTACCGGATCGTGGTTTCGGGGTTGAAGGGGTTCGGATAGTTCTGGTCCAGCCTGAAGGACAGAGGCCTCCCGGGGTCCATGGCCAAACGAACCTCCGGGGATCCGCCCAACACACTCCCGCCTCCTCCTAACAGATTCCGATCCCCGGACCCGATCTTGGCAACTTTGGCATGGTCGTTGTCTTTTCCTTTACCCTTGGGAACAGGCACTTCCACCAGATCCGAGACATTCCCTGAGGAATCCGTCGAATACGCGAGCAGATTGGGAGCCGGTCCAGAGGCACCGATTAGGTTCAGGTCCTCGTCGAAGGCATACTTCCAGACGGCCTTTTGGTGCCCGTCATCATCATCGTCCTTCTTTTTATGTTTAACAACCAGCTTCACCTTCTGTTCGTTCATCACCGGGAAACCGCCCGCCAGGATCGCCTCGTTCAACAGGTTTTTCAGGGCCGGTTCATCCGGCCCTTTGAGTTTCACCACGATCTTGCTCTTCTTGATCTTGATCTTGATCCTGTTCTTCTTCTTGTGCTTGTAGCTTACCTCGAACAAGTCCGTCGGTGTCAGGGGCTGGCGGATCACGCCTGTTTCCTCGGGATCGGGATCACACAGGTCCGCGCCTTCCATCAACACACAGAAGACATTCTTTCCGGCATGTTTGTCACCGTCGTCATCGTCGTCATCATCATGATAGAGATCATCCATACCATGGTGATGTGCGTGTTTCGCAGAAACCAGCGCCGCCCTGATTTCCGGCGGAATCGTATCCACTACGTTCACCAGCTGCTCGGCAGATGCCGCATTTCCGCTCGCATCTGTAGCCGCCCAGGTCACGATCGTCGTCCCGAGAAAGAACAGCTCCGGCGCGTCGTTGGTGACCGTCGGCGAAGGATCACAGATGTCAGTGGCCGTGGCCGTCCCGATCTCAACCGCTTGACCGTCCTGGCTGGAGCATTCGACCGTGATATCCGAAGGGATGGTCAAAACCGGCGGCGTGGCATCATCCTCTACTGTGACATTCTGGGTGGCGAAGGCTGTATTCCCGCTGGCATCCGTGGCCGTCCACGTCACAATCGTCGTCCCAAGCGGGAATTGGGCCGGCGCGTCGTTCGTGATCGTCGGCGAAGGATCGCAGATGTCGGTCGCCGTAGCCGTCCCGATGTCCACAGGCTGTCCCCCCTGGTCAACGCATTCAACAGCGACGTCCGCAGGTGGGACAAGAACTGGCGGCGTAGTGTCCTCAACCGTCACGTTCTGGGTTGCTGTCGAAGAGTTTCCACCGGAATCCGTTGCAGTCCAGGTCACGATCGTCGTCCCGAGAGAGAACAGGGAGGGCGCGTCGTTCGTGATCGTCGGTGAAGGATCGCAGGCGTCCGTCGCCGTTGCAGGCCCCCCGATATTCACGGACTGTCCACCCTGGGCAGAGCATTCGAACGTGACATCCGCGGGGATGAAAGTGAATACGGGTGGCGTGATATCATCCTCCACCATGACGTTCTGGGTCGCTGTTACCGAATTTCCAGTCGCATCCGTCGCCGTCCACGTCACGATCGTGGTCCCAAATGGGAAAGATGGAGGAGCGTCGTTGGTCACGCTGGGATTCGGATCACAGATGTCCGTGGCGGTTGCAGTCCCGATATCCACGTGGCTCTCCGCACGATGCAATGACGTCCGCTGGCGGGGTGAGGTCGGGCGACGTCGTATCCTCAACCTCCACGTTCTGAGTCGCTGTCGCGGAGTTGCCCGCGGCGTCCGCGGCGGTCCATGTGACCACCGTCGTCCCAAGCTGGAAAAGCGCGGGTGCGTCGTTCGTGATCGTTGGCGAAGGATCGCAGGCATCCGTCGCCGTTGCAGGCCCCCCGATATTCACGGACTGTCCCCCCTGCGCCGAGCATTCCACCGTAACATCCGCGGGGACGAAGGTGAAAACGGGCGGCGTGATATCGTCCTCCACCGTGACGTTCTGAGTCGCTGTTGCCGAATTTCCACTCACATCCGCGGCCGTCCACGTCACAATCGTTGTCCCAAATGGGAAGGATGGAGGAGCATCGTTGGTCACGGTGGGATTCGGATCACAGATGTCCGTAGCCGTGGCGGTCCCGATATTCACGGGCTCTCCGCACGTTGCAATGACGTCCGCTGGCACGGTGAGGTCCGGGGAAGTCGTATCCGCCTCTTTTTGTTTCCACAAAATCCATGAACATCCTATAACGTTTTGAGCCACAAAAAGATATTAATCAAAATAGTGTTTGGAAGGGCTTGTGTAATTCGTTATATTCCCCTTATCTGTGGGGGGAATGGATAGGGGAATAAAAACGCACAACACAAGAGGGAGGTGTCGAAATGAAGTATAAGGTGACCGCGGCCTTTGTCCGAACGGTGAAGAAGCCGGGCAGGTACGGCGACGGGCACGGGCTCTATCTGCTTGTCACGCCGACCGGGGCGCGCTGCTGGGTGCAGAGGTTGGTGATTCGCGGACGGCGGCGCGAGCTCGGCCTGGGCGGCTTTCCCCTCGTCACGCTGGCCGAAGCCCGCGAGAAGGCTTTTGACAACCGCAGGCTGGCCCGCTCGGGCGGCGATCCGCTCACGGAGAAGCGCAAGGATCAAGGCGTGCCCACGTTCGAGGAAGCAGCCGCGAGGGTGATAGATATTCACCGGCCTTCCTGGAAGAACGGCGGCAAGAGCGCGGCGCAATGGGAACATTCGCTTCGTCAATACGTGTTCCCGCGCCTGGGCCGGTGTTCGGTGTCGAACGTGACTACGGCGGACGTGATGTCGGTGTTGACGCGGATCTGGCACGAGAAGCCGGAGACCGCGCGGCGGGTGCGTCAGCGTATCGGCGTGGTGATGAAGTGGGCCGTAGCGCAAGGTTATCGAGCCGACAACCCCGCCGGTGACGCCATAGATGCAGCGTTGCCTCGGAACGGATTAGCCAAGAAACACATGAAGGCACTTCCCCATGGCGAGGTCACGGGCGCAGTGGAAGCCGTGCGCAATTCAGAATGTTCCATGGTCGAGAAGCTGGCCTTCGAGTTTCTGGTATTGACGGCGTGCCGTTCGGGCGAGGTCTTGTCAGCTGCATGGGGCGAAATCGACATGGAAGTCCGCGAGTGGAACATCCCCGGCGAGCGCATGAAGGCGAAGCGCCCGCACCGGGTGCCGCTGTCCGGGCGGGCGTTGGAAGTCCTGAATGAAGCGCGGACTCTTTCCCAGGATGGGACCGGTCCGGTGTTTCCAAGCACCATAAACGGCAAGCCACTGGCGGGCATGTCGAAGATGTTGCGGGCTTTGGACATCAAAGCCGTGCCTCACGGGTTCCGGTCAAGCTTTCGGGATTGGGCTGCCGAGCAGACGAATCATTCACGCGAGGTCATGGAAGCGGCGCTGGCGCATGTCGTGGACAACCAGACCGAAGCAGCCTACGCGCGTTCGGACCTGTTCGATCGCCGGCGCAAGCTCATGGACGATTGGGCGGCCTACCTGAACGCCGGCACTGAAGGAGAAGCGTCCCGTGGATGACAAAGCCCGCAAACGGGCGGTGTTAAAAGGACCGCGGGGAAACCCTATAGCCTATCTGTGGTTTTATCGCAATCCGGATGCCCGCCTGGCGCTTCCAAAGTTGATCGCAGAATCTACAAAAGATTGGACTACATGGGAAAATCTGCAACACCTGCATGAGACCTTGAAGGAGCACAACGAGCCTATTCCGGGAGAGTTGTCGGATTGGGCAAATGATGTTGAGACCGGCAAGCGCCGACCGCCGAACTTTGTCCACCGTGGAGCACCGCTGTCAGACCTTCTAACCAATGCGTGGTTTTCCCATAATCCGGATGCCCGCCTGGCGCTTCCAACGTGGATCGCCGCATCTACAAAACATCTGATTGCATGGGAAGGTCTGCAACACCTGCATGAGACCATGACGAAGTACAACCTTCCTATTCCGGGAGAGTTGACGGATTGGTCAAATGATGTTGTGTGGGGAAAACGCGAAAAGCCGAAGCGGAAGAAAGGCGGAGACGGTTTGCAGAACGTCCTTCGTGACTTTTTCATTGTGATACAAGTTAAGGAGATGCTATTGTATGGGTTTCCCGCAACGTCCACCAGGCAAGAGCCCAAAAGCGCGAGCCGATCCGCCTGCCACTTCGTAGCAAGCATGCAAAGGACAAAGACCATGGACTACAAAGCAGTATACGTGATCTGGAAGTCTTCCAAATGGGCCAAACTTAAAAAAGCGCTCGCATTGTATTCCGGCGTCCCTGCCGGGTTCCGGGCCTGGGTTGGCGAGCAGGCCAGAGACAAGCAACTTCTCGACCTCGCCATGAGTGATCTGGATTTATCCGATTGGAGGTGGTGAACAACCCCCCCGGCACAACCGTTTGTTGACATATCTGGATGGTTTCATTTGAGGGTAAAGTATCCGAACTGCTTTACCCTCTTTTTTTTGCCCTCAGCACAGTTTACCTCCAACCATGAAAACGAATCCGATCCGTTTTCATGGCGTTCGCCCGGTTCAGGGTGATCCCAACCGATTGTCCAAATCCGTCATCAGGCGCTCCATCCCCCGTCAGTCTGACCTCCCGGGGCCAATTCGCCCCATCGTAACCGAAGATATAGGCAGAACCCGCGGGATCAGGACCACCAAGATTGTCGTGCGCACCAACGATAGCCTGGTCCCCGCTGATCGAAACGGAATAGCCGAACTGGTCGAAAAAACCCGCGTCAGGGCCTGCACTCAGTTTGGCCTCTCGGTCCCAGGTAGTCCCGTTGCGACGGAAGATGAAGGCCGAACCGGAGTTAAAACCCTGATCGTCATCTCCCGTAACCCCCACGATGGCAGCGTCCCCGCTGATCGAAACGGAAAAGCCGAATGCGTCCGCGGGACCCTGGTCCGGATTCCCGAATTCGTCGACCGAGATCAACTTGGCTTCCTCGGTCCAGCTCGTCGTCCCGGTCCGGCGAAAAATATAGGCAGCACCGGTGCCGCCCAGAGCCGGCGTGTCGGCTGCCCAAGCCCCCACGATGGCGTAGTCCCCGCTGATGGAGACCGAAGATCCGAAGACATCGGATCCTGCGCCATCCGTGGCCGTCAGCTTCTCCTCCTGGATCCAGTTGGCCCCGAAACGGTGAAAGATATAGGCCGCCCCTTCGTTCGGAAAGGTATCGTCATCTCCCTCGGCCCCTATGATGGCGTAGTCCCCGCTGATCGATACTGACTTTCCAAAATTGTCAAGGGCTGCCCCGTCCCCGGCAGTGACCTTGAATTCGGGAGGCTGAGCAAAACCCTCCTGTAAGAAAAAGCATAGCCCCGGGATCAACAGGGCAAGAAATAGGTGTGATCTTCGCATGACGACCTCCATATATCTTATCAGCAGGTTAGATAACCCACATGGGTCCCTTAAAAGGCCCCTTAAAATTTGAATAAAGAAAAAGGGCTCAATCATTATTTCCGATCTATGGACAGAGGTCCAGCCGGAAAACCATTGAGCCCCGACTTCAACGGATCAACAGATAATTCACTCAGAATTGAACCGATCTGGTTTCCTGAAATCTACTATCTAAAGGGTATGACTTAATCATAAAAAAATATGTGACGTGGATCACACTTCATTGAATCCTGGAAACTTATCAGCCGTTTCAACAGAATGATTTTATTGAACTTCTCGAAAGGAGTTCGTTACCGTCCCTGCAATAACGTGTTCTAAATCATCTAAACAAATTTATAGGGACTCGGCCCGCTTCGATGGCCTCCTTTTTTGGAGCATTCTAAAGATCCAGTAGCCCGCGACAGCAGCGAACAGATGCTTGAGGGTATGACCGCTCACGACCTGGCCCAGGTCCAGAATTTCCCTATCCAGTACCTCGAAGACCTTCGCTGCCCCATAAAACCCCGCAGCCCCAAGTAGATCCCATCCCCGAGTGTATTTTGTCTGGAAGAACATGGCCAAGAGTGGAACAAGAAGAACTGGATACACCTGCAGGAGAAGGTAAATTCGCATGTCGCCGGCTCCCTGAACCTCACTCCAGTACCAGTAAACCACGCTTCCCATACCGAACATCATCAATACTAGGAGCGAAACCAGGCCGGCTTTGGCCCCGATCCGTTCAGCGATGATCGCAGCAGTAAATGATGTGAAGATAAGCGACAGGGGTAACCGATCCCAAACCAGTCGGGCGTTGTCCGGGGCCAGGTGATAATATGTCGATCCAAAGCTCGTGAGCGTTATCCCGAAGAAAAAAACAAGATAAGGCAGTCGCTCGTACGGTTCGATAAAAAAAGGAGAGGGGTGACCCTTACCAGCCTTCGGCAGGGAAACCAGGCCCAGGGAACCGACAAGCAAAAGGGGGAAATTGGAAATGACATCCAGGAAGTTTGAAATTCCTAACCAGGTTCGCTGATCTGCAAACAGATGATAGGCGGGTTTTTGTGGAATTGGGGGCAGAAAAAACGTTGCCCCGATGACCCCGAAAGTGAGACCCCCTATTATCAGGTACCGAGGCGCGGTCATAGGTTCGAATCCTCCTTCATCCGGTTCTCACGAAAAGGAATCTCGAATGGACATAGAAACGCCGCACCTTGTTGAAGATGCGGCCTGTTACGATCCCAACGAGATCCTTCCCCGGGAGGGCCGATAGCTATCCATTATAAATTCCCTTCACCCCCCCGTCCGCTTCAGCTCGAGCCAGAAAGTGCTTCCTTTTCCCTCTTCGCTGTCCACGTCGATCTTTCCCCCGTGGGCTTCAACCGCAAGCTTACAGTAGGCCAGGCCCAGGCCCGTAGAATACTTGTGTCCTGTTTGTCGGCTCTCCACCTGACCGAACTTCTCGAAGATACGGCCTTTGTACTCGGGGGGGATGCCGGGCCCCTCATCGTGCACCGAGATACGCACAAGCCCGTTATCAGCTCGAGCGGAAATCGTAATTCGCCCTTCTATCGGAGAAAACGAGATGGCATTCCCCAGGATGTTCACCATGATTCGGCGCAAACATTCCCTGTCCGCCTGTAAACCCGGCAAGTCGTCCGGAAAGCGAACATCGACCTTCAGTTTTCTCCGTTCCAGGAGGGAACGCATCCCAAGCTCCACCTCCGAGACCACACCTCCAAGCTCAACATCCCCCAAATTCAGCTGCATCTCCCCTGCCTCGAGCTTGGCAAGATCCAGCATCGCGGTGATCATGTCCATCAAGGTTTGACCGCTCCTGCTGATTACTCGGAGATACTGTTGCGCGTCCTGGTCCTCAGAGACATGGCCCCCCATCTCCATCAATTCAAGATATCCCAACATGGCGCCAAGGGGATTGCGAAGATCGTGTACGATCATCTGGGTCAGGGCCTGGCGCATCGCATCCAGCTTGCGCAGTTCCTCATATCGCTCCTGAAGCTCATCGTGAAGCGTCTTGACGCGCAGAAGGGATTTGACGCGAGCTCGAAGCTCATCAGGGTCCACGGGCTTGTTGATGAAGTCATCAGCGCCGACTTCGATTCCCGAGACCTTCGAATCGCGATCCGCCAGGGCCGTCACAAGTACGACCGGGATGAACTGTGTCCTGGCTTCCGACTTGAGTTGCCGACAAACCTCGAAACCGGAGATGTCCGGCATCATCACATCGAGCAGGATGATATCGGGCGGATCTGCATCGATTTTTTTTAGGGCCTCGTTCCCACCCTCAGCACGCTCCAGAACATACTGAAGAGGAGCCAGGATGCCTTCCAGGACCCGGAGGTTACGCGGCTCGTCGTCCACGATCAATACCTTAGGCTTTTCCAAGGCGATTCCCCATTTTAAGGTCTCATCTTGTAACCAACCTAATCATTCACGTTCATATATTGGATATTGAAAAAATATTTGATTCCGGATCTGATGATTCTTATCACCGGGCATTGTCTTCCCAGTTCCAGATATCCATTTTTCCCGAATTCACCGAAACTCTCCGGCGTAAAAGAAACCGAATATGGCGACCTGTGTTTTATTAATATAATGTTCGTTACAGGAAGCAGCCACCAATTTTTTTAAAATCTTGGACAAGGCTTGCCCCCCCCGGTTGAAATCGTTATACTATTGTGCTAAGGAATAGACATGAAGGATTGATCACACGTTACGAGGAGGCCCGATGGCTGTGGACAAATCACGGCAGAAGATCATCGAAGGACTTACGGACCTGTATGCGATGGAGATCGAGGCGGTAGAAAATTTTATCGCCAACTCCATCATGCTGGATGGGGTTCGCGCCGAAGAGATCAAAAAATCACTATCCGCTGACGTCACCGAGGAATTGAATCACGCCCAGCAAATCGCATTGCGAATCAAGCAGCTCCACGGCCACGTCCCCGGCTCCCAGAGCCTTCCGAAGACCCAGAAAGCCCTCCAACCCCCAAAGGACACCACCGACGTGGTGACCGTTATTAAAGGCGTGATGAAAACGGAGCAGGCGGTCATCACCCTGTATAACAAAGTCATCCGGCAATGTGAGGGAAAGGATTATGTCACCCAGGACCTACTGATCTCGCTTCTCGGGCAGGAGGAGGGTCACTTCATCGAATTTGAGGGTTTCCTAAAAGAGTATAGGTAATAAGCGTTCCCGAGGGGGTTTTGCTTCACTCGGCCGCAACAAATTCGTGATTCGCACGATCGACGGCCTTTTCGATCCCCGAATCACGAACCACGATCCACGGTATCCCTGACCTCCGCTTTCCTGAGTCCGAATCCAATACTCGACTTCTTTTATCCAACTTTAACTTTTACTAACCACCGAATTATCAATTAATTATCATTTTTTATTCAATTTTCCACGCGCGTGGCAAATTCGTTCGTGAAACTCGATTTGATAATCCCCCGACCCCTGACATCCGACCTCTGACCCCTTACCTCCGACCCCCGATTTTCGTTTCACGTCCCACGTCTGATGTTCTGCCCCCTGGCCTCTGGCCCCCGACACCTGATTTTCCATTTTGCATTTTCCACTTTGCAATTCCTCATCCCGTTTCCTCCAATACATTCATCGAGATGACGCCGTTGGTATACGGCCAAGCAGGATGGGACCTGTCCGGATCGGGGTCCACATCGAGGAAGAAAACGATTATGCGCCCGTCCGGTAGAATGGCGTGCTCCGGCCGGGCTCCCGACTCGGGTACCCCCGTGACCGACTCCAGGTGAACGTCCTCTTGCCAAGTCACGCCCTCGTCATCGCTCGTGTAGACCCCGATTCCCATGCTCCGGTTGTCCTGGATGATCTTCTGGACCAATACCGTCCGGCCCCGAGGGGATATGAACATGTTCGGATACTTGCCGGTAATATTGGGCTGAGGCTCGGTCCACGTGCGCCCTCCATCGTCCGAAACCGTACGATACTGGGTGCGGATGTAGGAGACGCGCATCAAGGCGATGAGCCTGCCGCTGGGGAGCTCGACCACCCCCGTTTCATTAAATCGTTCCCTTGTCCCCAGCTCTTCCTCGTACCCGGGATCACTGTCGGCCACCACCTCCACGTGGCCCCACGTCCGGCCCATATCGAGGGAGCGGACGAGCCCGGAGTAGGAGTGGGCCATCTTCCGGCCGTAGAACGTGTAGACGATGACCGGGCAGATGACGGAACCGTCCTGCAGCTCGAGGATCCGCCCTTGGGGGCGAGTCAGCGTACCGGTGCGGGCTATCCAGTGAGGCGTGCTCCAGGTTTCTCCGTTGTCCGAAGACCGCATGACATACGCCCGTCCGTAGTTGCCTTCGCCCCTGAAGTCCATGTAGGTCTGGATGGGTCCGGTGATAGGAACGCCCGGGATTCGGGGGGTGGTCACGTCAACGAAGGGAAGGAGTATGGTGCCATCGGAAAGGGTAGCCATTCCAGAACCTGCGCCTGCCGCTCCAGTCTCTTTCCACTGTGATTCCACTAGATTGCCGGGGGCCGACCATGTCGTACCCCCATCCGTCGACCGCGTCACCATCACCTTGCCTCCCCAGACGCCGTCGCTCGTGGTACCGAAGGCGACCACCAGATCGCCGTTCCGACCACACGCAACCCCTGCCCAGACCCCTCCTCGCGCGACGATCTGTTTGCCGGCGACGTTGAAGATGTTCCCCCTTGCCGTATCGCACTTCATCAGTATCCCACCGCATAACCATCCCGCCTCGGATCCGCCCCGCCCATCAGGGCCTTCGACTCCGGATGGATTAGAATGGCCATGGCGCTCCCCGTAGCCGACCAACCCTCGATGAGGCTGACCGGATTCCCCTTTTCCGAGAGGCACCGACAGACCTCCTCCGGGAAACGGTCTTCGAGCCGAAGTTCGTCCGGGCATGTGTGGGGCCACGTGGATTCGGTTCCGTTCTGGAGATGGCGCCATCGCGGGGCCTCGACGGCCTCCTGAGGATTCATCCCGAAATCGATCACGTGGCTGATGATCTGCATATTGGTCTGAACTTGTGTATCGGCCCCGGGGGTACCGCAGACAAGGAAGGGATCGTCACCCTTGAAGACCATCACTGGATTCATCGTGTGGCGGACCCGCTTGCCCGGCATCAGACAATCCACGTGGTCCGGATCCAGGTGCCAGTAGGTCATTCGGTTGTTCAGGAGGATGCCCGTCCGATCCGCGATCAGCCCGGAGCCCATGGCCGACTGGATGCTCTGAAGCTGGCAGACCGCATTGCCCCAACGGTCCACGACGCAGAAACAGGTCGTGTCCTCGTGGGCCTCCGGACCTCCGGATGGAACGTCGGCCATCGCCCGGTCCGCATCAATCCTGCGCGCCTGGGACTTTCCATACGCCTTGGACAGGAGTCCCTGGAGCGGGATGTCCGCGTGGTCAGGGTCCGCAAGGTAGCGCTCCCTGTCCGCGAAGGCCATACGCTTTGCCTCCACCATCACGTGAATACTTTCCGGCGTATTGCATCCCATTCCCACGATGTCAAACTGTTCGATCACGTTTAATTCCTGAAGGAGCACGTGTCCCGAGGAATTGGGCGGAAACTCGAAGACCTGGTAACCCCGATAACTCGTCGTGATGGGGTCATCCCACCGGGCGCGAAAACCGGATAAGTCTTCCTCTGTGAGAAGTCCCCCCATACCCTCGCTGAATTTCACGATATCCTTCGCGATCTCCCCCCGATAGAACGCATCGGAGCCCTCTGCGGCGATACTTCGATAAGTCTGCCCAAGATCTCTCTGAATCAGGATCTCCCCGGGACGGAGCGGCCGCCCATCCCGGGTGAAGATCTTAAGGCTGGCATCTCCAAAAGTGGGCATCTCATCGTGGATACAATGCGTTAGTTTGTAGCCAACCGGAAAGCCGTTTTCACAGAGATCGTAAGCGGGTTCAAAAACTTGATCCAGCTTCAGCCGGCCATATTTCCCGTGAGCCAGGAACCATCCATCCACCAGTCCCGGGACCGAGACCGAGAAAATTCCCTTCATCGGGATGCCTTTTTTCTGGAAAATCTCTCTCCTGGCCTTTCCCGGGGCGGGTCCCGTGGCATTGATACACCGGATCTCCTTCCGGTTTGCATCGTAGATCATCAAGAACCCGTCCCCTCCGATGCCGGACGACTCGGGCTCGACCACACCTAAGGCCACCGCGACCCCGATTGCAGCATCCACGGCGTTCCCGCCTGCCAACAGGACCCGCAATCCCGCCTGCGATGCGAGCGGATGACCCGATGCGACCATACCCCTCATGCCCATCACAGGAGGCCGATGCGCCTCAGCCACGACGCCGTGCGGGGATGTCATACGATTCCTCAGGAGAGTTCCTCAGATTCAGGTTTTAAGCTTATGACATCGAGGTCAGCTTGGGTTTGTCAGGCGACTATCCCAAGTGCTTTGGGGTTGCGAAAGGCCCGGTTTTTAGCTTACATTAATTTATGAAACGAATCTATCGATACGCAGAGGTGCCCCATGGATATATTGAATGCCGTAACGGATAAGCTGGAAGGCTTGAGCCGGCTCATCGGGAATGAGTGCGTGTTCGGAAAGCCGGAGCGGATGGAGGGAAAGGCCATCCTCCCCGTAGCCGAGGTTTCGTGGAGTGGAGGTGCGGGTTTCGGGGTGGGAGAGGAACAACCGAAGGATAACCCAGGCGCCGGGCACCGGGTAGGAAAGGGAGGCGGGGGTGGAGGAAAAGTCAAAGTACGGCCCGTGGCCCTGGTGGAGATCACCGCGGACCAGACACGGATCGTTCCCATCGTGGATCGCACAAAAGTCATCCTCGCGGGCATGTTCCTCGTGGCGTGGAACGTCTTTTGGCTGGCCTACACCATCCGAAAACTCTTGCGGAAATGGCGGTAACGCGAATCTTGTAGTCTCCCTGATCGGGGCGATCACCAGGATCGTCCATAAGAAAAGCTCCCCCATAAGGATGCGGGTTCAGGCATTATGGATGATCTTCTTTATGGACGTCGAACCGTCTCCGAGGCCCTCAGTTCCGACAGGGGGTTCAACCGCATCCTGATCTCCGGAGACCCTCACCATCCCCCGATCGCAGATATTATTGATAAAGCCCGAAATCGGGGAATCCCTTTCCAGCTCACAGACCGGAAGCGGCTCGATGCCCTGTGTCAGGCAACCCATCAGGGTGTGGTCGCCTTTGTCGCCGCACACGCTTACACTCCACTGGAGGATATCCTTGCGGGGGCCGGTCGGTCGGGGGATCCGCCGTTGGTCATCGTTCTCGATAGGATTCAGGACCCGAACAACCTCGGCGCCATTATCCGGACCTCAGCGGCGACCTGCGTGGACGGGGTCATCATTCCAAAACGCAGTGCATCAGGAGTAACCCCGGCCGTAGCAAAAGCCTCAGCCGGGGCTGTTGAACGCATCCCGGTTGCCCAGGTTTCAAACATCTCCGCATCCCTCAAGATCCTTAAGGACGAAGGGTTTTGGACCGTCGGTCTCGGGCAGGATTTTCCTGTCCCCTTCACGGACATCGACTTTCGTTCACCGACGGCTTTGGTTTTGGGGGGGGAGGAACGCGGGATCCGGCCGCTAGTTCAAAGGGGCTGTGACCACTTGATCCACATCCCAACGGCCCCCGAATCTCAATCTCTCAATGCCTCGGTGGCTGCGGCACTGGTTCTTTACGAAGCTTTTCGGCAGAGAAAAAGCCGAGATCAGGCTACGTGATAAACCAGACACTTTAGGTACTGGGTCTCTCTTGCCCCGGGTAGAATGGGATGATCCGAGGCCTGAGTCCGGACTTCAAACAGACGGAGGGAACGCCTCGCATCCTGCGCGGCCTGGTTTACAACCGCCCGGAAGGCCTCTTCGCTGAGATGGTAGGAACATGAACAGGTCACAAGGATTCCCCCCGGATTCAAGATCTTTAAAGCCCGCAAGTTGATCTCTTTATAACCGCGCGTCGCCCCTTCCAACCTGTGCCGGCTCTGAGTGAAGGACGGAGGATCCAGGACAATCAGGTCGAACCGTTCTCTCTTCGATTCGAAATCACGAAGCCGGTCAAATGCGTTCCCGACCTCGAAATGACACTGGTCTTCCATCTTGTTGAGACCGGCGTTGGATCGCGCCATCGCCACAGCCTGCTCGGAGACATCAAAACCGATGGCTGACGTTGCCCCTCCTTGCACGGCGTGCAGGGCGAATGCTCCCGAATAACAGAATGCATCGAGTACCCTTGCTCCTTTAGCAAGGCGACAGACCAGATCCCAGTTTTCCCGCTGATCAAGGAAAAGGCCGGTCTTCTGCCCTTTTACCACATCGACCCGAAGACGAAGCCCACCCAGTTGGATCTCGGGACAATCCCCCAAACACCCCCATAACACCCCTTTGGTCGCGGACAACCCCTCGTGACCCCGCACCGACATGTCGCTCCGCTCATAGATCCCCTCCGGATGGAGGATATCCTTGAGGACATCCACGATCCGATCCCGCCATCTGTCCATACCCAGCGTCAAAATCTGAAGGACAAGCAATTCCCCATAGCGGTCCACGATCAACCCGGGAAGAAAGTCGGAGTCTGAATAGACCATCCTCCCCACCTGGAGATCGGGAACAAGTCCCTCCCGAAAGGAAACGGCAGCTGCGATTCGGTTTCTGAGAAAGGATTCATCCACGGGCCCCCGTTGGCGGGAGAGGAGGCGACCCACAATTTGTGATTTGCGATTGACGTGGGCCAAACCCAGTGGACGATGCCGGTGATCCTTGACATCGATCACATCTCCGTCGCGGAACTCCCCCCTGAATCGTTCCACTTCGCTTGAGTATATCCACGGGTGTCCGGCCTTAAGACGCTGGTCCCGCCCTTTTCTCAAAATCATTGACGGCATGGATAAACAAAAAAAAGTGAGGGTGAATACGGTGCCGGTTTAACGACTCACCACTCACGACTCACGATTCGCGTATCAAGGAAGCAGGATCGCCCCGGCCACAACGGTCGTCCACAGGCCTTCCTTATTCCCCACCGCTGTCTGCGTAATATTTCGGGTCCGGACGATCTGACCGCTGATACGCCAGACCTCCTTCCGCTCGTCATAACTCGTATCCGGATTGAAATCCACCCCAAGTGTCGTGGCCAACATCGTGGCGGCCAGATCTTCCGCATAATCTCCGGCCACCTCTTCACGCTCCCCGAAGGAGTGATGTTCCGAAAGATAGCCGTGTCGACTCGGGTCGGAAGGGATCGCCACGCCCACCGAGGCTGCTATAAGGCGATTTGGCTCGTTCGTGGACTGATCACTCGTGACCCAGAAGACGATCTGTCCGGCCGAAAGCTCCTTGAGCCCTTGCCTCCGTGAAATGATCTTGCAATCGGGCGGAAAGATACTTTTTACGCTGACCAGATTGAACTCGGCGATATCTGCATCCCGAAGCGCCATCTCAAAGCTCGTCAACTTTTCCTTATGCATCCCGACGCCTTTTGCAAGAAACATCCTCTTGGGCACAAACATCCCGATCTCCTCCGTTAATCTCCCGATTCCGACGACTCGATCGATTGGACGAATTCCGGTCGTAAAGCACCCTCACCGAAAACCATCGGGAAGGAAGTGCCCTTATCCGACTTTGTGGCCCCATCGATATAACAGACGCTCAAGGCCCGCCGGGGATGATCCGTCATATTGATCGCCGAGCTGTGGAGGAGCCGGTTGTGGAGCAAGACCGATTCACCGGCCTGTAGTTCAATCGGAATGGGGTCGTCGTTCGCCTTCAGGAGGGCCTTTATCTGTTCTTCCGAGGGATGGGTCGGGACATCATTATGATGCGACCCCGGAACAATATGGATGCACCCGTTCTCGACCGTAGTGCGATCCAGCGCCGTCCACACGATGATCAGCGGTTCTCGATCCAGATTGGAGAAACCGTCGTGGTGCCAGGGAAGGTATGTGCCGGCCCTCGCGGGTTTATTCATCATCATCGCCCTGTTGGTTGCGATCGGCGTGTCCGGACCATAGACCCGGGCACAAATCTCCCGAAAGATCGATTTTTGAAGATAAGAAAGAAAGAGCGGATCCAGTTCGAGTTCCGTGATCTTGCGATAGTTCAGCGATGGCCCTTTGTGCCCTTTTGTCTGCGGAAACATATCTTTGTACACAACGCTTTCGGCATCCATCTGCATCATGATCCGGCCGTAATCGAGGGGGGACTTGCCGAGCATAATCTCGTCGATTCGCGCCAGCAGGGCCTGGAGCTCTTCATCCTCCAGCAGTTTCCCCAGGTGTATATATCCCTTCTTACTGAAAATATCCCACTGTTTATCCCGGATTTGTGGATGCATTGTGAGTCCTTTCGTTCTGATTTACCACCTTGAAGATCGTTCGAATTGGATATTATACCCTCCTGCACTTTTTAAGTCAAGGGATGTTTTAA
Source organism: Candidatus Latescibacterota bacterium (assembly GCA_965217865.1). GTDB lineage: Bacteria > Latescibacterota > UBA2968 > SICM01 > SICM01 > CBDCJO01. Next base: position 167,976 of record CBDCJO010000001.1, read on the forward strand.
GATACCCTTTTCCTCGACCTTACGGCAAAACTCACTTGGCTCACACCCATAAATGTCGGGTATTGTCCTAATTAAATAACGGATAAAATGGTTGGTGTGGACTTCAAAAATACCCTATATTTGATCCATCTTTTCTCAATCATGGATCCGATGGATCGGCCCCTAAAATGAAGGGATTCAATGCTCACCGCCACCAGGGGCAGTGTACTTCCCACCGCGATCGTGGGTTCCTATCCAAGGCCCCAATGGTATACGGAGAGCCTTCGGCGAAGGTCTTTCAAGGTCGCATTATCGGATGCCCTCTTCCGAGAGCAGTACCTGGATGCCGTGGCCTGCATCCTGAACGATCAGACCCGTGCGGGGCTTGATATCCTCACGGATGGAGACGCCCGGTTCGACCTGGACGTCGGCGGGTCCTCCTGGTTCTTCTATCCCATCGAACGAATCCACGGGGTTGAGGGTCACAGGGATAAATCCCCGGGCTGGTCGAAGCGGTTGGACCTGAGGCCTGGAAAGATATTGTGGGAGCTTCAAGAGGCCTATCAAGCCCCGGTGGCCGTTGAGAAATTACGCGGCGGCGCGCTCGATTATGCCGCGGTTTGGCAGACCGCACAGCGATTGACCGATCGGCCGGTAAAGTTCGGGGCAATCAGTGGGCAGACCATTCCGAGCATGCTGTGGAACGAGGCCTACGAGAACGATCGGGAGATGATTTGGGACCTGGTCGGGATCATGAACGCCGAGCTAAAATCGGTTGCGGCAGCGGGCTGCAAGGTCATCCAGGTCGAGGAGCCGCTCCACCATTTTCTATCGTTGAATCCTGAAACCACCGACGAGGAACTGGCATTCAGGACCGAGGCCTTCAACCGCGAGGTGGACGGCGTGGAGGCTGAGATCTGGGCCCATACATGCTGGGGGAACCCCAACCAGCAGGCTATGTTCTGGGAGCGTCCGAGTTACCGACGCGCCCTTCCCCACCTCCTGCAGCTCAACGCGGATGTGATCACATTCGAATGTGCCAGTACGGGTGGGGCTGATCTCCCTCTATTTGAAGACCACCGGACGGAAAAAAAGATCGCCATCGGGGTGGTCAGCCACACGAACACCACCGTCGAACCCCCGGAGGTGGTGGCAGAGCTGATACGCCGGGCCTTGCGCTACATTTCCCCCGAACGACTGGTGATAACGACCGACTGCGGTTTCGGGCGGGAAGGCCTTTCTCGACGGATTGCATTCTACAAGTGTATCGCTCTGGTGGAAGGGACCAATATCGTCAGAAAAGAGCTCGGGATACCCGAGGCGGAGGTCAGAGCGTCGGACTCGAGCCTTTCATTTTCAAAACCGTAGTTTTTCTCTTACCCCTGATCCCTGGATCTTCTTTTTGACATGCCTCCGATCGTAGACAGTCATCTTCACATCTGGTCGAACGACGTTACACGATACCCCCGGGAGGAGGCACCCTACATCGGCACGGTCGAACTGTTGTGCGATTACATGGACGAAGCGCAAGTGGACCACGCCGTAATCGTCCTGCCGCGACACTACCGTTATGATAATCGAGTCCTGGTTGATACGCTGGGGGAACATCCGGGGAAGTTCGCCGGGGTAGGGGTCGTCGACCCCCGGGGACATGGTGCAGCTGACCACCTTGCGGAACTCTCGGAGAATGGGATTCGAGGTGTTCGGATTCGGGGGATCATTGAGGAGGATTGGTTCTGCACCCCGGAAACCGAGCCTCTCTGGCGAAGAGCAGGGGAACTCGACTTGCCCCTCTGTTTGCTGGGGAATCCTGATCAGGTGGGATTGATGCGGGGAATGATCGAGCGATTTCCGGATACACCCGTCGTCATAGACCACTTCGCCTTAATCCTTGCCTCTGATGGCGCGGATTGCCCGGCCTTTCAGACTTTCCTCAGCCTGGCGGAATTTCCGAAGGTCTTTATCAAGCTCTCGGGGCTTCACTACTGGGGAGGCGGCCGTTACCCCTATCCTTCTGCCCAGCTCAACCTGAGAGCGGCCTTACGCGCCTTTGGTGCCCGGCGGACCATGTGGGGATCCGATTGGCCTCATATCCTCTTCGGGGGAGGCTACGTGCGCAACCTGAATTTCGTCCGCCGGGAGATGACCTGGCTTTCTGAATCGGAAAGAGATCTGGTCCTGGGAGGAACGGCGTACAGGCTGTGGTGGAAACAGGAAACCTGAACGCAGGTCAGGTTCTGGTTCCGCCTTCCAAGGAATCGAGTTTCAAATGATACTGGGTTTTTCCTCACCGACCTTCGGTGGTGTCATCCCGGAGGGGAAACAGCTCTCATGGCTTCTCGACAGGTGTTCGGAATACGGCCTGAAGGCCCTTGAAGCAGGTTTTTCTGTATCTGAGGATTCTCGGGATGTCGGTCGGAAGGCAAAGGATCTGGGTGTCACCTGGATAGGTTACTGGGCAAACGATTTCATTACCCCGGAGGGCGGCGGGCCGGGGCTTCGGGATCGGGCGGAACAGGCGTTCGACACAGCCGTGAATGGGGGTGTGCGGACCCTCGCGATTTTTGCCCGCAACCACGATCGGTTCACTCACGATCCCCCCCTGTCCGATCAGTTGCGATTGGCCTCGGAGCACCTGAGACTCGTGGCCGAAGCGGCATCCGACCGGGGGCTGCAGCTTGGACTCCTGCCTCACCTGGACTATCGCGGCCACGAGCTTGTGTCGGTGATGATGGCGGTGGATCACCCCGCCTTGAAAATGGCGTTCGACACGACCAATCCGTTCCCGGTCTGCGAAGAGCCGGTGGAGGCCGCGAAGGTGGTGCTTCCGCACGCAGTTGCCGTGGCCTTCAAGGATGTTCGGATCTACCCCCAGAGATCTAACGATGTCACGATCTGGGGAACCCCTATCGGCCAGGGTTCGGTCGATTTCAAAACGATCATTCCGATGATGTCCGAACGGCTTCCCGATCCGGACCGAACCACCGTCTGTATCAAACTCCGTCTGCCGAATGACAGCATGGAGCACGCCTCCTGGATACGGCAGAGCCTGGAATTTATCAAAGCGTTCCCGGAGTTTCAGAGGGAGGGGCAATGACCTTGGCGTTGAACCCATCGACAACCCTATCGGGACAATCGGGAACCCCGGATTCTGAACTCGCCTGCCACGTCATGGCGAAACCGTCGGGGGCGATCTGCAACATCGACTGCAAATATTGCTTCTACCTCGAAAAAGAGAAGCTCTACCCGGATATTCAAAAAAACTGGCGAATGGACGATGAGACCCTCGAACACTATGTGTCTCAGTATATCCAGGCCCAGGATGTTCCGGAAGTCAACTTTGCCTGGCAGGGGGGTGAGCCGACCCTATTGGGAGTGGAATTCTACCGAAGGGCGGTCGAACTGCAGAGGAAGTATGCCAACGGAAAAACCGTTTTTAACGCCTTTCAGACCAACGGCATTCTGCTGGATGACGAATGGGGAGAATTTCTCGCAAAGAATCGGTTTCTGATCGGCATCTCGATCGATGGTCCGCGCGAGCTTCACGACCGGTTTCGAGTAGACAAAGGCCAAAAGCCCACCTTCGACAGGGTGATGGCCGGCCTGGAGACACTGAAGAGACACGAGGTCGAGTTCAACACCCTGACCGTCCTCCAGAACCACAATGCAGATTTCCCCATCGAAGTCTATGGCTTCCTCAAGGAGATCGGAAGTCGGTTTATGCAGTTCATCCCGATCGTCGAAAGAATGGCTCTCCAACCCGAGTCAGACGGGCTCATCATGATCGGGCCCGATTTCGACGGGCGTGCCCAGGTATCCGATTGGTCCGTCGGCTCAGCTCAATATGGAAAATTTCTGTGCAAGGTATTCGATGACTGGGTCCGGAACGATGTGGGACAATATTTTGTGCAGATCTTCGATGTGGCCCTCCAATCCTGGATGGGAATGGACCCCAGCCTTTGCATTTTCGCGGAAACCTGCGGCAAGGCTCTGATCATCGAACACAACGGTGACCTTTATTCGTGCGACCATTTCGTCTATCCGGAGTACAGGCTGGGAAACGTCAGGGATATGAGTATTCGGCATATGGTGGAGAGCGCGCAGCAGACAAAATTCGGATTGGACAAGCATGACACTTTGCCCAAATATTGTCGTGAATGCGAATTCCGATTTGCCTGCAACGGGGGTTGTCCGAAACAGCGGTTCATCACGACTCCAGACGGGGAAGAAGGCTTGAATTACCTGTGTAAAGGTTACAAGATCTTTTTCGGGCACGTCGATCCTTATATGCGATTCATGGCCGACGAGCTCCGGGGAAGACGTCCCGCGGCCAACGTTATGGACTGGGTTCGACAGCAGGATGCCGCCAAGCGCCCCCCCCCGACCCGTAACGATCCCTGTCCCTGCGGGAGCGGGAAAAAATATAAGCGCTGTTGTGGTTCGGCGGCAATGGCAGGATCGGAGGCTCCGGATCCAAAAAATCAGATGTACGCAAGCAGAGGCTGATACAATTCGTTTGATTTGTTTTTTTACTTTTGGCTTTCAAGGAGGTGCCGTTTGGCTAAGTCCGCTTCGGCAAACACGGTTCGGCTCACCGATCAACAACTCGAATCGTTCAACCGGGAGGGTTACATCGTAGTCGAGGATCTGGTTCCCCAGGAACAGGTCGAAAATCTTCGTCGCCGCCTTCAGGATTACACCCACGGAGACCGACCACGGGGAAAAATCCGTGTTCAGGCCGAACCCCGTGTAGCCCGTGGTGAGTTCAAAGTCGACCACCCGGGCGATGGAATCCGAAAGTTGGAAGGGCTCGTGGAGGAAGACGATCTGTTTCAGCAGCTGGGCCTCAACCAGGTAATCGTCGGAATCACCGAACAGATCCTCGGTCCTGATCTCAAGATGTTTCGAAACGCCCTTATGGTCAAGCCGCCCAAGGTCGGTTCTCAGAAGGGCATGCACCAGGACTCCCCTTACTGGCCCATAGAGCCTATGGCGCTCTGCTCCTGTTGGTTTGCCCTGGACGACGCTACCGAGGAAAACGGCTGCATGGGGGTCCTCTCAGGCTGGCACAAAAAAGCGCCTCTACCCCACACTAAGGTCACCGATGATTTTTTGATAGACGATAAATATTACGACTTCAATCAGATGGTTATGGCCCCGGTCCGGGCTGGAGGAGGTCTGATCTTCCACTCGCTGACCCCTCATTACACCGCCCCCAATCGATCCGACAAGCCCCGTCGAGCCATCGCCCTATCCTACATGTCTTCAAAATCACGGTATTCTAAGGACGGAGAAGGGCCCGAGTACTTCCACGTCAAAGGGGAAACCTATCCGGGCTGCGTTCGTTGAGAAAAAGCAGTGGCAGTGGAAGGCAACAGACCAGGAAAAAACCAAACCCAACCTAATTTTTCGGTGATTATATACTTGATAAAGTCATGATAGTGATGAAGGCTCTGTCTACTCAAACAATCTGTTGGCAGTCCCCATGCCGACAAATATAGAAACAGGACATCAAAAATCAGGTAAAGAAATCGCTCGAATCGGACGATCTCCGGCCAAAGGACGGGGCATTCTGCGAAACTTTCGCAAAAAACTCAACATTTTGGGATAAAGCAAATAGCCTTTGTCAAGTATATAATTCCCAATTTTTCTAACCCTTCGTCTTCAGCTACATTCTCCTTTCTATGTCCTTAAAATTCCTCCACTTTGCGGATGTACACCTAGGCGTTGAGAACCACGGACGGTTGGACCCCAATACCGGCCTACACACGCGCGTTCTGGATTTCATTAAGAGTCTCCGCTTCACGGTGGAAACCGCGATAAAAGAGCAGGTTGACCTGGCGATCTTTGCCGGGGATGCTTATCGGACCTGCGACCCGAACCCCACGCATCAGCGCGAATTTGCCAAGGGGATAAAGGCCCTCAGCGACGTTGGGATACCGATCGTGATGATCACGGGCAACCACGATCACCCCGTATCCTTCGGACGGGCAACCTCCATCGACATATTCAGCACCCTGGACACCCCGGAAGTCCATAACTTCACCCGGCCGGGCATTTCAAAAGTCGAGACCAGATCAGGCCCCGTACAGATCGTATGCCTCCCATGGCCTTCTCGGAGCAATGTCCTGACAAGGGATGAATACCGTGGCCTCTCGGACGACAAAATCACGCAGATCATTCAGGAAAAATACACCGACATCTTAAAAGGCTTTGCTGAAGAAATCCTACCAGATTATCCGGCGATCCTGGCCGCTCACGTCGCCGCAGCGGATGCCCTCTATTCCGGATCCGAACGAACTTCGGTGATCGGCCGGGACCCGATCTTTCTGACAAGCAACCTGGCAAATCCGGCCTTTGATTATGTTGCCCTGGGCCACATTCACCGACACCAGGATCTGAACCCGATGGGAACCCCCCCGGCCGTATACAGCGGTAGCATCGATCGGGTAAACTTCGGAGAAGAGCAGGAGGATAAAGGTTTCTGCATCGTTACCATAGAGGACGAGAAGGAGGGAAGGGGACCTGAAGCATTGCCCTTATTTTCTTCTGGAGTGAAGACTTCGCGTCCGTGGAAAACGTCCTACCGCTTCGTCCCGACCCATGCCAGGCCTTTCCGCACAATTAACGTGAAGGTCCGCCCGGGGGAGGATCCAACCCAGGCCGTCCTCCAGGAGATCAATCGTCACGACCTCGAAGACGCCGTCGTCCGCGTGATATATGACATCCAGGACGAAAACCAAGAGGATATCGATCTCAAGGCCGTTCGCTCTGAGCTCGAACCTGCTTTCCTGGTTTCATCCGTATTGAGGAAACCCCGGGAAACCGAACGCTTCAGAAGATCTTCCGTTTCAGAGGACACGGGGCTGGAGGACGCGATTATTCGTTATATCGAGAACAATCCGGAATTGACGCCCATGAAGCCCGACCTGGTCTCTTACGCAAATCGGCTGGAGAATGAGCTGGAAGAAGGAAACGACCCGTTATAAAAACCCGGTCCTCCCTGATCCCCGACCGCCGGCACCCAAACCCCCTTTTCCAAGTCCCCCTTTGGAACCCGCTGCTCTATGGTACCCGTCCGTCTGACCCTCCATAATTTTCTCAGCTACGGTGAGGACGTTCCCACGATCGATTTTTCAGCGTTTCGCTTGGCCTGCATCTCGGGACAAAACGGTCACGGTAAATCTGCGCTGATCGATGCCATCACGTGGGCGCTTTGGGGCGAAGCCCGGAAAGGACCGGGCGGTCGCAAACCCGATCCCGACCTGCTTCGAATCGGAGCATCCGAGATGCGTGTGGAGTTCGAATTTGACCTGGAGGGAACCCATTACAGGGTTTTGCGAAGCTTCCGAAAGACCGGCCGAGGGGGGACGGTCAATCTTGAACTTCAGGGTTTCGATTCCGAGAGGTCTTCCTACGTGGCGCTCTCTGAGGCCGGTTCGGTCACGAAGACTCAAGAACGCGTCGAATCCCTGCTCCGGATGTCCTACAACACGTTCATCACCTCTTCCCTCGTACTTCAGGGTCGATCCGATGAATTCACGACCCGTCCGGCAAGGGAGCGAAAGGGCGTCCTTGCAGAGATCCTTGGCCTGGACCGGTATGATCGCCTCGTCCGTCTTGCCCGACAAAAGGGGCATCAAGCCCAGCTGCAGGCGGAACTCCAGAGGTCGAAACTTACCGCAATCGACACCGCACTGAAGGACCGGCCCGAAATCGAACGGGAGATGTCGGAGATCGACGGTTTCATCGAAAATGCCGAAGCCAGAACCCGGGACGCAGAAAAAGCCCTGAACGATTTGGTGGCAAAAAGATCGGAGGCCAATGCCAGGCTCCGGGAGGCCGACGACATCAAGGCGGCAATGGCGACCGGCCAGGCGGAATTGTCGGAGGCGCTGCAGGAAGCGGACCGAATCCAAAGCCAGATCCGGGAGGATGAAACCCTCCTTGCACGTCGAAAAGAGATTGCATCCGAGATCGAAACCCATAACCGCCTGCGCGCCCAGGAGGCCGCATTCCAGAACAAACTCAAAACGCTCCGGGAACAGGAATCCGACAAGTCCAGGCTCGAGGTAAAAATTGTTGAGGCCCGGCACAATATCGAGCGGCGAAGGGAGAAATGGACCGCCCGGTTAAAGGCCGCTGAAGAGACCATTGAAAAATCCCAGGTATTTACCTCCAGGAGGGAGGAAATCGAGAGAACATATGACGAGCTTGAGACCGCTCGGAGGGAGTTCCGGTTGTGGGAGGAACGTCGAAGCAAGTTTGAGGAACTCGAAGTTCAGACGGGGAAACTCGAGAAACAGATAGATGAGGTCCGCTCCCGTCTCGATGCAGAAGCGAAAGTCCTCCGGGGCCAACATCAGGATCTCCTGGAAAAGGCTGGAGCGGAACAAGGCGCTCGGGCGGATCTGGCCACCGAAAAGGAAGAGTTCGAACGGCTGCGAAACCTGGAGCAGGAGGCAAATCGTCTTCGTGATCAAGAGCGTTCGCTGGCAGCCAGGGCCGATCAGGATCAACTGGTAGCTGTAGCGTTGGAAACCGAGATAAAGGGGGCAAACGAACGGTTAGACCTCTTAAAAAAGACGGATGAAGCAAATTGTCCCCTCTGCGAATCTCCGCTCGATGCCGAGCGAAGGGAATCCCTGGTTGCCCAGCTGTCGGAGGATTTTCGACAAAAACAATCCGATTCCGAATCACTGAATCAAAATCTCCACGAGGATAGGGAGCGACTAGCACAATACCACGAGCGCTTCGAGTGTATCAAATCCTCGACGGAAGGAATATCGGATCTTCAACGTCGCATTGTCCTTCTCGAGTCCCGGATCGCCGAAGCGATTCAGGCTGCGAAATCGGCCGATCAGCTGGCTGAACGAATATCCTCACTCGAGGTCCAGATTCAGACCGGATCCTTTGCCGAGGACCAGCGACGTCGGTTGATGGTCCTCCGGAGTTCCATCGAAGCCGTGGGTTATCAACGCGAAGCGCACAATTCGATCCGTGAGAAGATCGAAGCTCTCTCGTCCGTCGAAAGAGAAAAAGCCCGCCTGGATGCAGCTGAGGAGAGCCTGAAGGTCGCTCGAGGAAATGCCGACGAGTCACGTGAAAAAATCGACTTGGCTGACGGATATCTCAAAGAACGACGCTATGCCCGGGAAGAGCAGGCTGAACTTGGCGCGGTGGTCGACCGGATCAAAGCCCTTGGCTATGACCCCGAACGCCATCGAAGCGTTTCCGAGGACGTGGAGCGCACGTCCCAGGCACTGACCCTGAAGGAACGGTTGGAGATGGCTGAAAACCGGGTTGGGCGGGCACAGGAGGATCTCGCGCGGGTGGAACGGCGTACGGACAACCGTCAACGGCGTGTAAAAGAGCTGAAAGACCGGTTGGAAATCCTTAATCGGGACACGCTCGACGCAGAGGACTTCGATCGATCGATTAAAACCTCAGAGACGAACCTCAGGACATTCCGGATCGAGAGAGACCGACTCCTCCAACGCAGAGGGGGCCTGGCCGACCGCATTGATCGGTGTCAAGCGCTCGCATCCGAAAGAGATGAGGTGGAGAAAGCCGCGAAGACTTCAGAGAAAGACATGGCTGTCTACGAAGCCCTCACCACAGCCTTTGGAAAGGATGGGATTCCAGCCCTCATTATCGAAAATGCCATCCCGGAGATCGAATCGGAGGCCAACCAGATCCTGTCCCGGCTCACGGCCAACAGGACCCACGTGGCCATCGAATCCCTGCGGGACCTCAAAAAAGGCGGAACCCGGGAAACCCTGGACATCAAGATCAGCGACGAACTCGGCGAACGCCAGTACGAACTCTACTCCGGCGGAGAGGCATTCCGCATCAACTTCGCCTTACGAATCGCCCTAGCCAAGTTGTTGGCCAAAAGGGCGGGGACGCGCCTTCGAACGCTCATCCTGGACGAAGGCTTTGGGACGCAGGATACCGAAGGCTTGGAACATCTGATCGAGGCAATTCAGGCCATCAGCCAGGACTTCGACAAAGTCCTGATCATTACCCACGTCGATGAGATCAGGGACGCCTTCCCGGTCCGCATCGAAGTTACTAAATATCCCGATTTGGGCTCGAGGTTCGAGGTATTCCAATAATTCGTCGACCGTGATCCGTCGTTATATGCCCATCATCATACGCCATGACAACCAACAGTCGCCCGTTCCGCCCGGCGTGGGTCGAAGTCGATCCTGCTGCCATTGTTCAAAACGTTAGAACGGTTCGAAAATTCGTCGGGGACCGCGTTGAAGTCTTGGCCGTCGTCAAAGCAGACGGATACGGACACGGCCTGGTCGAATCCGCAAGAGCCGCCCTCGAAGGTGGGGCGGGGACCCTTGGGGTGGCCATCCTCGATGAGGCATTGACACTCCGCGAGAACGGATTTGACGCCCCGATCATTGTGCTGGGATGCGGGCTCCCGGAACACGCAGGGGATCTTGTCCATCATCGCATCGCCCAGGTTGTTTCCGATCTTGAAACCCCGACCGCACTGTCCCGCGAGGCCGGAAAACAAAATCGGGTTGCGGCCGTCCATCCCAAAATCGACACGGGCATGGGACGCGTCGGATGTCCCTTGGATGAAGGACGGGCTTTCATCGACCGCCTGAAATCACTCCCCCACCTGAAAATCCAGGGGGTTGCCACCCATTTTTCCCTTTCCGATCCAACACAAATCCCCTCCTTGGAGATCCAGGTCAACCGCTTCGATACCCTCCTCAGCCCGATTCAACCGGCTTATCCCCGACACGCGGCCAGCAGTGCTGTAACGCTCCTGGATTCGCGGGCTCATCTTGACATGGTCCGGATCGGTCTGCTAATATACGGCATCTTGCCTTATGGAGAACCCTGCCCCATCGATCTCCGGCCCGCCCTGGCGCTCAAGGCAGTGGTCACACAGGTCAAGACAGTCCCTCCAGGTTGGACCATCAGCTATGGTGAGACATTTGTGACCCGTCGCACCACCCGACTGGCGATCATCCCGGTCGGATACGCGGACGGCTTTTCCCGCCGACTCTCCAATTCCGGCCACGTCCTGCTCCAGGGAAAACGATGTCCCATCCTTGGGCGGATCTGCATGGACCAATTCGTCGCGGATGTCACGGACCTCGATTCCGTCTCTGTGTGCGACGAGGCCGTCCTGATCGGGGAACAGGGGAGGGAAAAGATCACCGTATGGGACCTCACCCAGACCATCGACGGAACCCCCCACGAGATCGTCGCCTGTCTGGGGCCTCGATTGCCCAGGGCTTTTCGACCCTGGTCTTGAGATCTTTCATACATAGAAGGGATATCACCGTGGTCTGTTTTCGACGCTCGATAATAATCATCTTCTCTGGTGTCTTCCTATTCTCCTGCACCACCCAGCCCTCCATCTATGTTCGTCCCGGTCTGCAGGCTCCTCCGGAAATTCCTGAAGAAAATATTCGCATCGAATTCGCAGCCGTAGGGGATTTCGGTACGGGGGACATTCGCGCAAAAGCCGTGGCCAGCCGGATTGCCGCTTCGATGATCAAGAGGGACATCCCCCGCTTCATCCTCTTTCTTGGCGACAATTTCTACGAACACGGAATCGGGGGGCCAGCGGATGCCGAAAAATCCTTTCAACGAGCGATCGATTTCCCGGGTTACGGACGCTTGATGTCTCGACACCGAATTCCGATCTATATCATTCCGGGCAACCACGACCACCGCGGTAGTGTCCAGACACAGCGGGAATTTGGCCGGCAACGATATGGGGATCTCTGGCGACATCCCATCGACAGTCTTGATCTCTTCTTGCCCAAACTCGTGCGCTTTCCCGAAGAGAACCCCGCCATCGATATGGTTCTGGTCGACTCTGAAGTCATGATAGATCACCCCTCCCCAAGGATGTTTCATCGCCACATCTCGGTCCTCGATTCTCTCTTGAGCCTATCCTCAGCACCCTGGCGAATCGTAGCCGCCCACCATCCTATCCGATCGGTCGGGAGGCACGCGAACTGGCCGGCCTTCTTCGCTATGTTTTCCAGGCAGGAACTGAAGAACAAACACTACAAGCGTTATGCGGTGGCGATCGATTCTGTTTTGGTCCGACGGGGTGTACACTTCTTCCTTTCGGGACACGACCATAGCCTTCAGGTTTTCCGAAGCCCCGGAAAGCCGGTCCACATCATCTCGGGGGCCGGGGGAAAAAGCTCTCCGGTAAGCCCTCTCCCCCCCGCCGGAGATCTCTACTACGCGAATCAGATCTATGGCTTCTTCCGGTTGACCGTCGCGGACAGTTCGATCACCTATGCCGCCATTGACACCAGGGGAAAAGTAACCTTTTCGGATCGAATCATCAGATAGGAGATCGGGGTTCCCCGATGTCGAAAATCGAGCGCCTGCATTTTTCGCCTTGCATTTTCTTCCCCGACACCCGACCACTGACCCCTGACTTTGCATTTTCCATTTTTTATTTTGCCTTTTCTTATGCTCGCCCTGCTCAACGGCATCATCCACACCCTCGACCCAACCAGACCCCGTGCTTCGGCAATCCTCATTCAAGAAGACCGGATCGTCTCTTTGGGCGATGATCCGGAGATCCTCCCTTCAGCTGACCCCTCAGCCGAGAAGATCGACCTGCAGGGACGTACGGTTGTGCCGGGTTTCGTCGACGCTCACGTTCACCTCCTGAACCTCGGACTCAGCCTGCGGTCCGTCAACCTGGACGGCGTCCCATCGATCCGGAGATGCGTCGACCGGGTCAAAAATCAAGTGGACCGGGCCTCTTTCCAGTCGTGGGTGACCGGTCTGGGATGGAACTATACCATATGGGAGGAAGCTCGCTTTCCGCACCGGACCGATCTCGACGAAATCTCTCCTTCGCATCCAGTGGTCCTCACGAGCAAAAACGGACACCAGGCCTGGTGCAACTCCGCAGCCCTCCGTCTTGCCGACATCCGTAAAAATACCTCTGATCCGCCTGGAGGAAGAATCGAGCGAGAGCCGGATGGCGAACCCACGGGGGTACTGTCCGAAGAGGCCATCCAACTGGTGACACGACACGTCCCCGATCCTACGCCAGACTGCCTACTGGAAGCTTATCTGGATGCGCAGAGAATGGCCAACGCCAGGGGATTAACGGGATTTCACGATTGCGATGCTCACGGCTACGACGGGATCGCCATGCGGGAGATGCTTGAAGGGCTCCACCGCAATGACCGGCTCACACTTCGCGCTGTCCTGATGATCCCCGACGACCGGATCGATGAAGCAATCGCCCGGGGCTGGAGAACCGGAGAGGGGAATAGTCACGTTCGCGTGGGTCCGGTCAAGGTCTTCGCGGACGGGGCCCTCGGCCCCCGTACAGCGGACATGCTCGACCCTTATGAGGGCGAGCCCCAAAACCGGGGCATGGTCGTCACGGAGGAAGGCCGGCTCTTCGACCTCACGGCAAAAGCCCACGGCAACGGGCTGCAGTTGGCCGTCCACGCCATCGGTGACCGCGCAGTTCGCCGCTGCCTCGACGCGTTCGAAAGAAGCCTTCGGACGACTCCGGGGGATTTCAGACCGCGCATCGAGCACGTTCAGGTCGTGGATCCCGAGGATCTCGACAGATTCAGACCGCTCGGGGTCGTCGCCTCGATGCAGCCCATTCACGCCCCATCTGACATGGAAATGGCCGATCGTTTCTGGGGCCCCCGTGTCCGATCGTCCTATGCCTGGCGCTCCCTCCTTGATGCGGGTGCGGAAGTGGCCTTCGGCTCCGACTGCCCGGTGGAGCCCCTCGATCCGCTTTTCGGGCTGTACGCCGCGGTGACGCGCAAACGGGGTGACGGTACCCCACCCGGAGGTTGGACACCGGAACAATGCATCACAATATCTGAGGCCCTTCACGCCTACACCCACGGATCTGCCTACGCCTCCGGTCAGGAGGCTCATCTGGGGACCCTGGCGCCCGGAAAGCTCGCAGACCTCGTCGTCCTGTCCCACGACATCCTTTCCATACCATCGGATGAGATCCCGGATGTAAAAGTGTTCATGACGATGGTTGGAGGGAGGACGGTTTTTCAGGCTGAAGAATGAGGGAGACATCCACCTGGTCTTATGGAACCTGGATTTATACGACATATCGTGAGTTCTCAATGATTGAAATTGTTATTCCGGGTTATAAAACCCTGCGACTTGAGCATCTTGTCCTGGACTACAACGGGACCCTCGCTTGCGACGGGAAACGCCTTGACGGCGTTGAGGAACGTCTCGAAGCCCTCTCCCGTCAAGTGAGGGTTCACGTCCTGACAGCAGACACATTCGGAAAAGTAAGATCTGGAATGGAAAAAATTCCCTGCGAACTCTCCATTCTTCCCGTTGGCGATCAAGACAAAGGAAAGCTCGAATACATCCAGGGACTTGGCCCCGAGTCCACGGTATGTATCGGAAACGGACGGAATGATCGGCTCATGCTTAAGAACGCCTCCCTTGGAATAGCTGTGGTTCTTGAAGAAGGCGCTGCAATTGAAGCTCTTTCTGAAGCCGATGTTGTTTGTACGAGGATAAATGACGCTCTGGACCTGCTTCTGAACCCCCTGCGGTTGGTCGCAACCATGAGGTCTTAAGGAAGCGGGTTTCGTTTTTTTCCCAGTGAGATCGAACGGATCGTTCTTAAATATTTGGTAATTAGGAAGATATTGGTACCAGATTCACCAGATATGAAGCAATAATTGGGAAGAGATCCTCGTCTTCCTGGTTGAATCTGAACTCTGTTTCCTTCAGGTATAAATGGAAATGATGTCGAGGGATTCCTCTGTATTGATATAGCCAATTTTTAGAAAAACTCCAGAAGCCTTCGATGCCATTGATGTGATGTCGGCCTTTGCCTTTGGGCACCCCTTCTTCTTTTCGAACAACCACGTGGTCACCTTTGACTGACAGCCAAGTGTAGGCGTGCCAGTCATCGGTGTAGTATAGACTGCCTGCTTTGGTGTGTGAGGTCACAAGCGGTGTAAGGGTGTTTCGACTTCGATCCGGAATGGGAAAGGTGAGGACTTTTCCGTTCCTCTGATAAAGCCCGAAAACCAAGTGTTTTCCGGCTGCTCCCCATCCACGCTTACCCTTATGATGACCTCCATACATCGCCTCGTCCAACTCGATCTCACCCCAAAGCACCTGGTCCGTAAAGCTATGATCGTAGATGGCCTGGCGAAACGTGGTATAAATCCGCTGAGCCGTTTTCAGCGATACGGACAG
This sequence comes from Candidatus Latescibacterota bacterium, assembly GCA_965217865.1. Lineage (GTDB taxonomy): Bacteria > Latescibacterota > UBA2968 > SICM01 > SICM01 > CBDCJO01. The sequence goes on from CBDCJO010000001.1 coordinate 183,183, forward strand.
GTAGTGCCTGGATCGGTAAGAGGGCACTCCCAATACAAACAGATAAAGTAAATGGGCAAGCTCGTCAAATGAAATTCGAAGCCTTTCAAGATAAGTGCCCGTGAAATCTTTAAACCGATATCCACACCGTGAACACCTGAACCGATCGTCTTTTAATAAGGGCAACCTGCGCTGATAATCGCAGCTTGGACATCGCCTTTTTCCACCCCAACGGGCTGCACGAAAATAGGCCCTACTTATCTTGCAGTCATTTGCTAACTTAAGTGGATTAATTACCAGCATATTATTAATATACGCTGGTGCCAATATCTACTCAATCACCAACATTATAACCCCTCAAATCCTCTTCCGTGTTTGGATTCCATGCCAAAATGATCTTGCTGACATCACCGACCGCGGCCAAGCCCCCCCGGGGTGGCGATTCCGGACGTGATCAGAGACTTCACCTCAGAACGGGCGCTCTCGTTACCGGGCGGGTCCAGGGCACTCACCGCATAGAAATACTGTGTGCCCCCCTTCACATCTTTGTCGACAAAACTCGTAACAACCGATGTGGTATCCACCAGGAGAGCGAACGCGTCGGGAGTTCCCTCCGAACGGTATATGCGGAAACCGGAAAGACCGGTCAAGTCGGACCCCGTGGCGTCCGTGGAGGGTAAGGTCCAGCCCAGGGTGACTTCCCCCGTCGAGAGGTCTGTCAGGACCGACAAGTTCTGAGGGGGGGCCGGGGGAGAGGTGTCGCGGATAAGCTCCACCCCCACAGGATTCGATAAATCGCTGACCAGCCGGCCTCGGTTTACCGTGGAAATCCGGTAGTAATAGATCACGGCTTCACCCGTGAAGGAACTGTCTACGAACGTATTCCTTCCAGTCGTAATGAGCGTGTCCCCCGCCACGTCACCCGAAAGAAAATCGAAAGTTCCGGTTGGTGACGTAGAGCGATAGACGCCGTAACCCAGCACGTTCGTGAATTCAGGCGGGGTCCAGGAAATTTGAATCCGACCAAACAATCCTGTTCCGGCGATCTCCGTCGGGGGGGCGGGTCTGCTCGCAAAGGCGCTGGACTGAGGATCAAGTGGGTTGTTGCGATCCCGGCCGCAGTGAGTGCCGATCAGCCCGAGGAAGATCGCAGCGTAAAGCCAAACCCGTGGCCATCGATCAACCCGCATGTTAGCCCCTCCAGGGGTTCGATGCCGTTGTCGCCGCTTGTAGGATCAAAACCATATCTTCGGGACCCATTTCCCTGATTCCTCGAGAGATCGATTAAAAGTTTTTCCGGATTTTTATCCCCAACCCCTTCTGCTGGTTGAACCCGGAGATATCCAAACCCAATGTATCCGTGAATTTTAGCGACTCCTCGCCTTCCTTCTCGGAACCGTCCATAAGGAGAAGCCGGACCCCGGCCACCAGGAAAGCTGTCGAAATGACGACGCTGATCTGACTTTTCGTGTCTCGATCGCTCGTTCGTTTGAACAGGTCCGTTGCCTCGTTGGCAGTCGTGGCGCTCTTATAACGATCATACAATTTATTCGCTTCTCGCCGGTAATCCCAAGCCCTGATGGCCAGGTAACCGCTTCCGCTCAAGAACAGGGCCGTGAACGTCCTCCGTGCCGTGAAGGTCGTTTTGGCCTCCAGAGCGGCAGGAACCACACCTGCTCCTAAGAAAAGGAGGGCAAGAAATACAGCGATAACATTCCGGCTACAGCCCGGAAATCGCATCACGGGCTCCTTTCATGAGCGTTCTCCTCCCCACCTACGGAACTGGGTAAAGGTCCCCCATTCCCGGGGGGTTGTGTGGAAACCCTGGTATGGACCGATCGTCAACTTGAAAAAACAGGAAGTGTCCCGATGAAAAAAACGGGCGCGACAGGCCCTCTTCAGGCCCGAATAAGGTGGGGAGAACAACAACTGAAGCCGTCGTGGGGGGACGACCTATGGTTCTGCTATGGGGTTCTGATGTGCATATTATAAGGTAGATGGGCCAAAAAAGCAATCATAAATCTTATCTCGGTCATCTTGGAGGTATCGAGAAACCTCGATCGTGCTGCCTTACGGCGCTGAATGCCCTCCTTCACTCCCTGGATGCCCCTCCCCGACTTGTTGCAGCCGCCCTTTTTCACCCGCCTTTCGAAATATGAAAATGACACCCCCCAAAAGACTGGCTGCAATCCCCGATAAATAACCCATGAACATCAGAGCCATCGAAGGGGCCGGTCCGACCGCCACACGTTGAAGCAAAAAAGCTCCGAAGTTTTCACGCACTCCGATGCCGCCGAATGAGATCGGAATCGCAGCCACCACGGCTATGATGGGGATGAAAACCAAAAAATGGCGGAAGGAGACCCCAAGCCCGAGGGCATGCCCGACGGTATAGTATACAGCGACTCGCAGCAACTGAACGAAAGCGGAGAGGACAAGAACGATCGCAAGCGTGCCCATTCGAGATCGATACAGGATAAAACTTCCCCTGATCTTTCCGATCCGCTCTCCCAGCGGCAAGGGCAATAAACGACGACCGACGTGTTCAATCAGACCGCTTAACCTCCTGCTAAAACCCATGGCGAGTAGCCCCGCGAGAAACAGGCAAAGCCCCGCGATCGGAATCAACAGGTCAAATCCCCACAGGGTTGGGGAGAAAATGTATGCCACCAGCGAAAAAATGATCATCGTAAACAGGCCCATGAACCTGTCTACGAAGGTTGCCGCAAATGCGGGGGATCCCTCTCCCGTCGTCCGTTTGAGATCATAAATTCGGACTGCGTCTCCCCCGATGTTGCTGATCAGGAAATTGTTGAAAAAGACACCCACCATGTAGAGCATCTGAACGTGCAGGTGTGATAAGGCGATCCCCTGTGCTCTTAAGAGAAGATGCCACTGGACACCCCCGAGGAGGTTGCTGATCACAAAGATGGCAACCGAAGCAGAGAGCAGGCTGACATCGGCCCCCTTGAAAGCTGTTATAACATCCGCCCAGCCGAACTTCATGAAGAATACGGTGATGAGCCCTGCGCTGACGACGGCCTTCAACAGAAACAGCAGGAAATGCCTCAAAGTTTCCCTCAGTCGATAACGAATCCGGTCATAAAATTAGATTCCGTTCCAACATCAACAGCCCACATCACTCGCCCGAACGATCCCTTTAACGAAATGTTGATAGGCGATCGAACCCATGAAGATCCGTCCATCAATTTCCCGATCCGCCACCCTCCGAATCATCTGAGATTTCCGGCGGCCTCGCAGGAGCGCCAATGGGTGAAATACCAGCCACACGAAGGCCTGCACGACAGCCAATGGACGTTTCCATTCGAGGCGGGAACAATCCCGAAGAATCGTCAGAACCTCAAGCCCGATTCGAACGGGTAATACCCATAAGAGACGTTGGGACGAGCAATTTTTGATCAGGGTGATCAGGTTGTTTCGATGATTCAGATAGAGCTTCTTAACGTGAGCCCCGGACAGCGTCCACCCCGAATAGTGATAAATTACGGAGGTGGGTACCGAAGATATGGTTCCCCCGGATATTTGGATTCGCCAGCAGAGATCGATTTCCTCCCAGTGCATCCATAGGTTTTCATCGAGGAACCCTGTCACATCGAGGATTTTCCTCCGAATTAAAATCGCGGTCCCCGAAGCCCAGAAAATGGGTCTCGGCTCATCGTACTGACCCCAGTCCTCCTCTGTCACATTGAAGACGCGGCCCAAACAGAACGCATATCCAAAACAATCGATAAGACCTCCAGCCGCCCCCGAATAGTCGAACCGGTCTCGGTCTCTGGAGGAGCGGATCTTGGGTTGGCATGCGGCAAATTCCGGATGTCCTTCCATGGTTTCGACCAGGGGTTCCAGCCAGCCGTCGGTGACTTCTACATCGTTGTTCAGGAGTAAAACATACCGGCTTCTGGCTGCCCTCAACCCCCTATTGCACGCAGCGGCAAATCCGATATTGCGTTCATTTCGGAGGACCTCGATTTGAGGAAATCTGTCCTTCGCCCGTTGGATGCTCTTGTGATCGGGATAATCATCTATCACAAGCACGCGCGTCGGAATTCGTGTCCGGGAGAACAGGTATTCCAGACATTCCAGCAGGATTTCGCCCTCATAGTGGGGTATGACGATAGTGACGAGCGGTTCGGACATAGGAAGAAAGTGGGAAGCCCGGAGTCGTTACCGAATCTCTTTGACGCCGGATTCCGGACAGAATGACTTCACGATTTTGATCTTCTCCTGGTTCCCGGGATTCTGGTGCAGGGTGGGTCGGATGGGCTATTTTTTCAGGACTTTTCCCCGGAGATAATTTAAGGCCTCCTTGACGGACTTGTCCTCCGGATTCATCTTTCTCAACTCCTCCAGGGCTACGATCGCTTCGGGAATAGAACCTTTCCTTTCAAGGGCGACGGCTATGTTGAATTTCGCGGACTCAATGACTCGTAGCTTTTCTGACCCGCTCATGCCATCCCCCCCCCGAACACCGTCGATCGCCCTCCTGTAAAGATCGATAGCTTGATCGAAAGCCCCCACCTCGACCATCGCATCAGCAAACCCGAGCCGCTGTCCCGGATCGGATTCCAGAATCACATTTTCCGCCCAGCGAAGGACCTCTCGTGCCTTCTCCTTTTCCCCATCCTCGTGGAAGGCCCTTGCCACACGGAGGCAGACGGATTTATAGTTCGAAAGAAGGTCTTCGGTATCCCCCTCCTTGGAGATCTCCGCGTCATTGATCCCACGGAGTCTATAGACCTCACGAAGATTATGCCACGCCAGATCCGGATCTATCAAAACCCCTCGACGATCCCCCACCCTCGACGCCATCCCTTCCATCACGAGAAAGGGCTCCAGGCCAACGGTGTTCTCCTGTGGAACCGTAACGGCGAAGTAGATAGGTCGCTTGCCTTCGGCCCACGCGATCGTTTTCCAGATCATGACATCCTGGGCTCGAAGATACAGGTAGGGGGTTTTCGGGATCTCCCACGTGATCCCTCCTGCGCTGACGGCTTTTGTCTTTGGCCAGAATCGGCCGCTTCTGATCACTTCATCGGCCTCGTTGATCGTGAGCGTCTCGATCTGATCATCCGAATAAGGAATCGGTAAACGGGGTTCGGAATCCCGGAGCTGCTTGATATACCAAGAAGTGTTCAGAAGACTCAGATTGACCACCCGAACATCTTTGCGAACCCCCCCGACTTCCTGAAGGTACCAGAGCGGGTAGGTGTCATTGTCCCCATTCGTGAACAGAATTGCGTTTTGCCTGCACGTTTGGAGAATATTGTGGGCATAGTCCTGGGCGATAAAATTTCCAGTGCGATCGTGCCTTTCAAATCCCGATGCTGCAATCCCGGCGGGGATCAGCAAAAGGATGGCGCCAGTGGCAGCGCGTATCCACGGCCTCCTTCTAACGGCCCAAATCAAATCCGCCGCCCCCAACCCCATCCAGATGGCAAATGCCGCAAACGCCCCCACGAAAACATAATCCCGCTCTCTGGGTTCCGGATCCTCCATATTCAGGTAGACGATCAGGCCAAGGCTCATGATGATGAACAGCGTCGACATCGCCATAAAGCGCCTCGGATCCTTCCGAAAGTGGACGGTCATGCCCCAAAACCCCAAAACGTATGGAATGGGGGAAAAGATCACTCTCATCCCCTCCGGCCCCGTTGCCTTTCGGAAGGCTTCCGAAACGATACTCGGGAAATGGAGCGGGAACTGTTGAAGAAGGTATTTTACGCCCATGTTCCAGATCTGGTAGTCCCAGAATTGAGCTTTCCGATTAAACACGTTCAAAATCAGGCTTCCTTCCACGTACTGGTCCCGGGTCAAAAACTTCCAGAAGTTAGAAAGCGTTTCAGGGTCGTTCTGGTCGATTGCCGGTTGAAGGCCGGAGCGAATGAATAACGTTAGGTAAACGGAATATCCAAGCAGGAACAAAACGGTTGAACCCACCCATAGTTTTGGCCGTCCGAATGGTCTCGCATCCGTATAGATGATGAGAAGCAAAATTGTAGGGACCGTCAAGAGGCACATCAGATGCACCCCACCCCCCAGGCCGAAAAGGTATGCGATGAGAAGAAGGAGACGATCGCTCCAGGGCTCGTTATGCCTTTCCACCCAGACCAGCGCCAGGTAGAGACCGAGGGAGGTAAACAGCATCGAGAAACCGTATACCTCCGCCTCTGTTGCATTGAGCCAAAAGGTGCTCGAGAAGGCCAGGCTCAGGGAACCGACCGCCCCTCCGATATGCGCCGAAATCCTGGCCTCGCGTCCCGACCTCAAACCGATCAACCTAACGGTAACCAGATAGATCAAGCTCACAGAGAGGGCGCTCGTAAACACGGAAACCAGATTTACCCGAAAAGCAACATCCGAGGTTATCGGTATAAAGCTGAACAAACGCCCGATCAGCACAAACAGGGGTGAACCGGGGGGATGGGGCACCCCAAGCGTAGTCGCGCAAGCGATAAATTCACCACAATCCCAGAACGACACGGATGGAGCCATCGTCTTCAGGTAGATCCCCAAGGCAATCAGGAAAACCCCTCCTGCAACGTATCGGTTCAATCCGTTTTGATCCATATCGAAACGCTTGACATGACGAAGAAAATAGAGTTCAATAATAAACAACCGTCGCCCGGTAGGTGGATTTGGCTTGAGCTGGTGGGATATGACCCACCCCGCCCGGGCTTAAGTCACGCCGGGGGACCCCTCCAGGGAGGGGATTTGGTGACCGTTGTTTGGAATACGCCTTGAATATGGAAGTCCCCTCCTTGGAGGGGATTTAGGGGTGGGTCTGATGAGGAGAAAGATCCTCAAATACAATCCAAAGCTAAAGGTGCTTGCCAGAAAGCTGAGAAAGAACATGACTCTGGCGACCCCTAAACGGGAAGGAACTATGACACCAGAAGAAAGACTCAGCAAAACCCTATTGAAAAAAGGGCTGCGCATCGCGGTGGCCGAAACCACCACGGGGGGTCTGATTTCCTACCTGATGATCAGACAACCGGGGAGTTCAAATTATTTTGAGCGGGGAATCGTCGCATACAGCCGGGAATCGAAACTGGACTTGCCAGGCATCTCCGTCGATATGCTGGATCGATTCGGTTCTGTCAGCAAAGAACTCTCGATCGCCTTGGCCGCCGGGGTTCGCCAACTCGGCGGAGCGGATATCGGAATCGCTGAAACCGGGATAGCCGGCCCCACCCGCGGGAGATCCCCAAAACCGTTGGGGACCTCGCACATCGCGCTTAGGACAACGACGATGACCCGGACGGAGGAACATCAATTCCAGGGTGACCGAATCGATGTTCAGACGCAGATCGCCGGTCGGGCCATCGAAATGGTCTTAGAATATCTCGAAGAAGATGCCGGTGAGATATAAAAAAGGACGAACCTTTTAAAAACTATTTGACCAGCTCCGCAGTCCCCCAGAGACTGGGGTCATACGCCACGGGGAGATCCGGACCTGCCGACCACGACTGAGTGCCCAGGGATACATCGTAAAGGAGGTAGGTGAACCCGATCCGGGAACAAACCGTCGGATCATACCCCGTTAAAGCGGTCGAAGGAAGGTCGATCTCCATAGCATAGCAGCCACTGCGGCGATCGACCCGGGATGCCGTCTGGATACCGTCCAGATCCGCGGTCGTCGAATGGCCTCTGGCCAGGGCGATCCGCTCCTGCCCCGCAACCGGTCGGGTGCCTTTGGGTCCTCTTCCCGTTGGTGAAAAATAAAAATGGTGACAATACCGGCTTGCCCTCCGTGCGTCCCGGACATCCCGAGTGTCGATCCACACGTGAAAACAGTCTCCGTCTGATCGTTTTTTCGAATCCCCCTGAAATCTCCGCTTTCCCTTCACCCCCACCGCGAAGTAGAGACCCTTCTGATTCCACGCCATATAGACTTCTGCAAAAGAATCCAATCCTTCAATCTCCATGAGGTTCGGGATTCGAAACCGTTCCTTCCAATTATCGAGTGTTCCATCTATCTTCGGCGCTTCCCTTCGGAAGCGGCAGGGAAAGGCGAACGAGAAGAAGGTTCGAGCGGGAATTTCAACTTTCATATTTGACCTGAAGGATACAGGTTGATGGGGTTTCCGAGCAAAGGCCAGGTAGAGTCGGAGGTAACGTCTCATTCGCGACGATTTGGATTTACATCTAGCCTTCGAGGCTCGGACCCTAGCGGATATTGTTTCCTGAACGCGTTCCAGTTTTCAGCATGTTCGTGAAGTTTCGCCTGGTCGATATCGACGCCGATGCCTGGTTTATCCGGAACTTCAAGACATCCGTCTACAAACCTTAACCGGCCGCCCACGATGATGTCATCGCCGATCAACTCATACTGGGTCTGATGGGGATAGCTCAAGATCGGGGAAAAGGCGGCCAGATGCACCATGACAGCCTTCGCCGGGCCCAGTTCATACGCGCTGTGAAGCACGGTCGGGATTCCGGCCGCCTCCGTAATCGCGGCAGCTTTCCTGATCCCGTGGACCCCCATGTTTCGGTGCGGGATCACGACGACATCCGCCGCTTCTTTCTTGACCACCTGGAGCGTGGCCGCAGGTGAGGCCGCCGCGGGTCCGTGGGCGCAGATGGGTGCCCCTACCTGCCTTTTGATGTCCGCCAAAAGATCAAGGTCGGGGACGGGATCCTCCACATAAAAGGGCTGATACTTTTCCATCTTCCGAATCATCCGGAGGGCTGTCTCCTCCGACCAGTGTCCGTTCGCATCCATCACAAGCTTGACGTCCGGTCCGACCCCCTCCCGAACCGCTTCGATGACCTCCAGATCCTCCTCCTCCGTGCCCCCCATGGCCCCGACTTTGATCTGGAAACACGTGAAACCCCTCGCGGTCAATTCCCGTGCTTCATCTACGATGGCCTCCACCTCCGGATACCTGTGGAGGACGGGCATGAAGGGGATCCGGGTTCTGACCATTCCCCCCAGGAGTTTACATAACGGCTCCCCGCACGCCTTGGCCATAGCATCCCAGAGGGCCGATTCGAGTCCGCAAAGGGTCCGGACATTTCCCGTCACGTCGTCCCACCCGATGCGATCCCGGATCCTCTCGATGTCGAACACATCCTCATCCATCACCCTGTTCACGGCTCGGTTCAATGTCTCGAGTTGACGCTCCGGCTCCCCCACCCGGACGCTTTCTCCGACCCCAACGATCCCCCTGTCGGTCTCCAATTCAACGATGATGGTCACGTAACCTTCGGGTCTTTGGTCGATCTTCGTACCCCCGGGAAAACGCACCGCATCCGAGTAAGGAACCCTGATGATCGTGGACTTGACGTTTGAGACCTTCATGTGAGTTAACCGCCTTTTTATAAGGGATTACACTTTATTGTCATTCGTTTACATTAAACCATCAAAAGAGTCGGAACCGGTGCAACGCGATCGAATTTATTCAATTTGGCTATTCATTTTTCTTTTTGCTCTCGAACCGTGATTCTTCCCCAGTAGGAGTAGGAGTAGACTTCCCCGTGGGGATACACGTGAGCGCCGGGGTGGATCCGGATCATATCCATACCCTTTTTGAGAGGATTGAGCGCCCTCTCGAAGTCCCCTCCTTTTTCCCTTCGGAGTTCGTCATCGATCCATAAACGCCAGGTGCCTTTGGAATTGTCCCAGGCCATTCTGACTTTGTAAACTCGCCCGTTCTCCGCTTGAAGGGGGGGGTCGAAGCTATCGTAGTAGTACATACCGCCGGGGGGGATAAGCCCGGACTCAACCGCAGCGCTTATCTCCTCCCAGGAATCTTTTCGCTCCCCCGAGGAACACCACAACCCGTTGTATATCATAACGCTTATAGAGCCACCCCCTTCCCCTGGCCGCTGCCCCTCCTCATTCACCCCAAAGGCGATCTCCTGGCGTACGTCCGTGGTCATCATCTCAAACGTGACCGAGCCTTTTAGGACCGACGAGGGCATCCTGCACACCACATCTCCGTACTTCGTGCAGACCTCCAACCATCGATGGTCTTTCATGCTCAATTTGCTGTCGTGCCACTTTTCCTGGGGGTAATACTTCTTCACCGCCCAGTCGTTCCAAAAATGTGGAAAATTTTCGTAATCTACCTGTTTCCCCCTGGTGGTCTGCGCATAGTGATCCAACCAGATCACGGTGCCCGGTTCCACCGTCTCCGTCTGAAGTTCCAGCTTGTCGATGGATGAAACCCCCTTCACGAGGGGGACTTCGAAGGCCTTTCCATCGAGTTTGAAGGCGAAACTTCCTTTCTGAAAATCGAAACCCCCGAATTCATACTTGTGAAGCGTGGATCTGATGGCATACAATCGCCGGTTGGACTGCCACCAGGTGGGGCCGATCGAGTTGTCCGCCCATTCCCTTTCCCCCGTCCACTGAAAAGTCAACATCGCCCCGGAGTCCACAAAATCCCGTCCGTCGCTGAAGGCCATGAGGCCTTCCCTGTCGATCCTTAAATCCGCGGCCGGCCGATCGTCCTCCCCGTAAAGGACGACGTGGTAAACCCTACCACAGGTGACTTGCATCGAAAGTTCTACCGTGGAATCCCCCCCGGTGATCCTCTCGCCGAGAAGACGGTTACACTGTACCCGCCCCTGTGATCCGTCCATCGTGAAAAATTGGTCATCACCGATGGTGTATTTCCCGCTTCCCAGCGGGTCGTGCCAATGCCACGCCTGATCGAATAAGATCTCTTCTTCGGACACGCATTCTCCTTTGACTTTTACTGTTCTTGGCCGGGGGTTGTCGACCCCCGTCTTGCCCAAACGATAAACATGGGATCCATCGATCGGTCGGGCGTCGTGTTGCGCTTGACCACTTTCGGGGGATGGAACATTTCAGAGAGCTCAAAATATCTTTTCACGATTGCGATATGGCTGTCGTTGTCAGATTCCCGCCACATCCGAACCGCTTTTTCCCAGAAGCAACGGTCCGAAAACGCAACACAGAAAGGGCTCTCGGGTTTCAACAACCGGGCGACCTCACGAAAGACATCCAGGGGATGGGTCAGATACTGCACCGAGACGCTCATCACGGCGGCATCGAATGAGCGCGGGGGGAACTTTGTCCGGGGATCCCGGTTGATATCCCGCACGACGAAATCGCTAAGGATCGGATTGTCCCCCATTTCCTCGGCATTTAATCCCACCCCTACGACCTCCCCCTTAAACGAGCCGGGCAGGTGAGACCTCCAGTTGCTCATCAGGTCCAGGGTTTTCCCGTCCTCCGGCAAAACCTCCGAATAGAAGGATCGAAGCGCCTCCACGGCGCCTTCGTCAATATGGACAAGCTTGCGTGCCTCCGAGTAAAAAACCGGGTCATCGGATTCATTGAGCCGCTCATAAGCCCCCAGCTGAAACGGATCGTTTTTCAAATACCGTCTCCTGGACAGATCACGTTCAACGCCCTGCAAACCACCGTAATAGTCGCAGGGGTTTTACAGAGGGGTTCCCCATCGCCGAAGATCCACATCGGTGTGGAAGATTCGATCCTCAATCGTTCCGTCCGAAGGATTTCCACGGATGCGGAATTCACGTGGGATCCGAAGAACACCAGCGGAAACAGAAGCAGCACGCGCCATCGGGGCATGTGATGCACGATGCAGATGTCCAGGACGCCGTCATCGCAGACAGCGGAAGGCACAATCCGCATCCCCCCGCCATACGTCGAAGTATTCCCGGCTGCAGACAGAAACACTCGCCCCGTCACAGTCCCGAAGTCCCCGGTCAACCGCATTTCGGGGCTCCGATAGGTCAAAAGCGTCTTGAGCGTCCCCAAAATATATGCCGCGGTCCCGCCCAAGGGCTTCCCGTTCTCGTGGATTGAAAGGGCGACTTCCGCGTCGAATCCGACCATCGCAACCGTGCAGAAATACCGATCCCCCACCCGGCCCAAATCGATCCGGCGCACCTGCCCTTCAACAAGGAGATCCGCCGCGTGAGCGGCCCCTTTCGGAAGGTTCAGGACGCGGGCGAGATCGTTTCCGGTCCCGCAGGGCACGATCCCCACGACGGTGTTCAACCCCGCCGCAGCCGACACCACTTCGTGCACCGTTCCATCTCCCCCGCAGGCCACAAGCCGTTGGACGCCATCCTTTACGGCCTCCGCAGCGATGACGCGTCCGTGTCCCCTTTCTTCCGTGAACGTCAACCGGACGGAAATCCCCTTCTCCGCTAACCTTCTACGGACCTCCTCACCCACCGACCTTCCCCGTCCCCTTCCTGAGACCGGATTGGCGACTATGAGATATTCTGGGATCGACATCAAAACACAGGTCCGGATACCGGAAATGGAAAACCGCGAGCGTCGGGTGTTCGGAGTCGAAAGTGGGAGTCCGAGGTCCAGGAGTCGAAGTTCAAAACCGGTATGACCTCATTGGATTTTCTTCTGGACACGGACTCCTGAATGCTGACTTCCGGCGTGGGCGGGAGCGAGGAACTTTTTACCCGACTTTCACGTACAGAAAGGGCGGAATGCTCAACCCGACGACGTCATCCCCGGAATTGATTTCCCTGGCAAGACCCAGCGCATGGTTTATGCTGGGTGCCCAATCAACTCCGAGTTTTTTGGCGGTCTTATCGTCCCTGGGACCGACGAGGATGACCTTTGAGAGATATTTCAGAGGATAGGTTGCCCAGTACCAGACGGTAAACGGGTGGAAGCCGTGGTGTGCGTATTTGTTCCGGTAACAGTCTATGAGATAGGGGTCAAGTGCGAATTTCTCCTGGAACTTTTGCTGCATTTCGAAAGGTTCCGTGGTCTCGGCTAAGACCTCTTCATAAAATTTCTTATACGCAACGTGATATTCTTCGTGAAAGATCTCAAAGGTGGGGTTGACGATGATAATCACCCCCCCTTTTTTTACGATCGGTCTATTATAAAACCAGTTGAAAACATAACCCAGTACATCGCTGACCACCAGAACGGGGTTGATGCGCGCCCCCACCGAGTAAGGGCTCAGGTCCGGAAGCCCGAAAACAAGGGTGCCGAATTGTCTGGGCACGGGAACGGTCAACTGAGCGTTCACGGCGTTCAGGGTCTTTGCGTGGACATCATCGATGGCCCCGGCGTTGATCTCGATCGGATCGTAGGACGTGCGGATGCCTTTGAAAATTTGGAATCGGAGGGGTTCTGGAAGCACCGCCATGCTCGCAGGGGTGAAGAACTTCAGAACGCGCTCAATGGGGTTACATCGGTCGTTCGGTTTGCTGATGTATCTCAGGTAGAACGGGTAAGTCGCGCTGTTCATCGGGGCTTCCAATACCATAATCCTACAATGTTTCTGAAGGAACCTGCTCATCCTTTCGATGGAAGCGTGCATGCACGAATTTTCCGGCTGCATCACGTGAGGGTTCTCCGATGTCATCTGGGGAGAATGGTGAGGCGCAATCGAACGGTAGGTTCCCAAACCCACCGCGACCGATTTATGGCCCCCGTTCAGAGGTATCTGAACCGTATCGACATAGATGACCAGATCGCTTTCGACCACCGACCGGTCTACCTCCACGGCTTCCCCCGCTTCGGTCTCTCCGAGGAAAGTGATATGATCGGGATCTTCCGCATCGAAATTTCGCAATTGTTCCGGATAAAACGCCTGCATGAGTCTTTTACCCAACATGGCGGCCAACTCGTGTCTTTTCATTTTTCGGTGAAGCGCGACCGCACAGATCAGTCGGATATTTTCCTTCTGAACCCCGTAGGAGAACAATTTTGAGATCAGGGTTTCGATGACGATCTGCCGGATATCCGGTTTTTTTGTCGCGGGGAAGGGCTGGCAATTATCGTCGAAAGCGATGGTGATTCTGGATTGGCCGTTGACGATTTTACTTAAGGGGGGCATCCCGCAGGGATTTTCAATAGCCTCCTGGACCGACTTCGGAATATCCGGTCTTTTTATTCCAGGAACGTGTGGAGGGGAATAATAGATTTCAGAATTGTCAGGCAGGTTTGCATTAATCAGATTGTTGCCCGAGTATGTCAGATATTTCATAAGGCCCCGCCCCGGTTATGAACCCGGAAGATCCGTGTCAGACTCGTCCTCCCCCTACCCTTCGCGTAAATCAAAAGCCGTTTTTATCGAGCCGTTGCGTCCGGTATGCATGGCCACCTCTAAGGCCTCCCGGTAATCCCGAAGGGGAAACTTGTGGGTCACGAGCGATGTAAGCCCGTCCTTGAGCCCCTCCATGAGTCGAAGCGCCAGCTGGAAGGTGCGAATCGTCTCGCCGTCCCAGCATTCTGTACCGTACGTGTAAGATCCGACGACCTGCAGCTCCTTATACCAGATCGAGGTCCAATCCACACCGGAGGGAATCGCAGGCATGCCCACCAGTATGGTCTTCCCCCTTGCTCGCGTAAAGCGAAGGGCGTCATCGATCGTCCGGGCGTTCCCGACGCAGTCAAAAACGACATCCGCCCCTCCCACCAGGACCGACTTCCCGAGCTCCGGCCGAAGTTGTTCCGCCCCCGTAGCTTCACATACGGACTCGTAGAGGTTCCTCCCATCCTGGATGATTTCGTTCGCTCCCAGTCCGAGGGCGGATTCTTGCTGGTGGGAGTATCGGGCAACCGCGATGATCCTGCTTTCGCTCCCGAGCGCCCTCAGGGCTGCAACGGTCAACAACCCGATGCTTCCACACCCGATAATCAGAACAGTGGCTCCTTTTTCAGTCATACCGCGAAGGGCCCCGTGGACTGCACACGCAAAGGGTTCGATCAACACGGCCTCTTCGTCGGTCATGTCATCCGGTACAGGATGAACCTGAAAAGGATGTGCAACAAGTGACCGACTCCAGCCGCCTCCCGTATCTCTGCAGAATCCTGTCTGAATGCCGGATGAGATGATGCCTTTCGTTGTCTTTTCACAGTTTCCATAATCCCCGGCGGTACACCGGCGGCAGTGGTCAACCCCCCTGACCACGCAGGGTAACGCGGGTTCGAGAACCACACGCCGCCCTTCTTCCGTCTCTCCCACCATCTCGTGACCGAGTACGAACGGGGTGGAGACAAAAGGCGAAAAATAGGGACTGCCGTTCGCCGAGACCGTCGCAAGGTCCGATCCGCAGATCCCGCTCAGTCTCGGTTTGATCCGGATCCACTCAGGGGACGGAAGCTTCGGTTCCTCGATCTCGGATAGTCGGATGCAGGAATAAACTCCGGTGCTCAACCCGGTCCAATACCCCCCCAACAATCTTACCTTCAGATAGCGCGGGATGCTCTTGATGTACTGGATGGCCTCCATCTCTCAAGATAGCCTCAATATATAACGGGACAGGGTATTCGATTTCGACCTTGAATTTAAACCTTCCGGCTCACGCTCCATTCAGCCACCTCCCACCCGCCTTCTTCTGCTGCCCTCCGAAGCCTCCCTTTCGGATTTACCGCCACCGGATGTCCAACACAGCGGAGCATCGGCATGTCCGCGCCGCTGTCGCCGTATGCGAAGCTTTCCGCAAGGTCGATCTGTTGGGCTTCAGCGAACTCCCGCACAAGCCGGGCTTTTTCCTCGTCTCCGACCGGAGGACCGGTCAACCTTCCGGACAAAATTCCGTTCTCCTCAGA
Organism: Candidatus Latescibacterota bacterium; assembly: GCA_965217865.1. GTDB lineage: Bacteria > Latescibacterota > UBA2968 > SICM01 > SICM01 > CBDCJO01. The sequence continues at coordinate 198,718 of CBDCJO010000001.1, forward strand.
CATCCGTACGGAGATCACATCGCCCACATCGAGCAGCCGGGCAAGAGGGGCCACGATGAAGTCCAGGGAACCCGTGATGAGCACCACCCGCTCCCCGTTATCCTGATGTCGCTTGACTCGTGCAACCGCTTCGGAGTACAATCTCGGCCTGATTTCACGCTCAAATAGCCCACCGGTCTGTTCGCGAAGTCGTGAGCCCGGCATCCCCCGATAGCTTCGATAAAAGACCCGGTTGAATGCGCTTCTGCTGATTTTGTCGATAAGGATGAAGGAGATGATTTGAGGAATGAACCCCGTCCAGAAGAAAATTTTTTGAAGTCTGGATCGGTCATGGGTCGCGAAATAGGCGTAGTAATGAACGATCGTAGCCCGGACAATGGTCCCGTCGACGTCGAAAAAAGCAGCCCTGGACCCGATCGAATCCATCTGTCCCGCAGACCCCATAGGTGAAAATACTCACGGCCCCGATGGTTCGGGGTTCAAAAGGCTTGTGATATGAACAGCCTGGAAAAGGGACGCTGACTCCACCTGAGTACGGAGCGATCTCCGCCGTGGCAGCAGGGTCGTCTCTCCGGGCATCGGAGGAGATATCACAACCTCGACCAATCCGGGATTGATGTGGAGGTTTCCCTTCGGGCACTTGGGCCAAAGGGAATGGATGCCACGGAAGGCGAGTGGAATGATGACAACGTCATGGGGAAGCAGTGCGAACAGGGCGTGTTGGAGGGGGGGAGATTGGAGGCCAAAGGCAGCGATGGTCCCCGCAGGATAAGTCAGCCCGGGTCTTTCCCCCAGGGCCTGAACCAGGCGCTGAGTCGTAGGGATGGCATCCCGGGATCGCTCGAGCGTTACATATCCGTCCACATCTGCGAGCAATCCGTCGAATCTCTCCGCGGACATCCCGAACATGGTCATCGACCAGGAGCCGATCTTCACACCGGCATTGGCCAGCCCTGTGCGAGCCAGGATCACGAATGGAACCGGTCGTTTCCACCCCATCGCCCCCAAAAATTCTGGACTCCCCAGAACGTGGTACATAACGGGATGGTCCAGGTAACTCTGATGCGTGGGCAGCATGAGAATCTTCTTCTTTCCGCTTCCAAGCTCAAGCCCTTGCGCGATCGGAAGGAACTTGGGATCGATCTGGATCTTTACCTGAATGCCGAAGGTGCGAAGCGTGGCTTCCGCCCAGTCCAGGCAATACTGCCAGGCGAGTTCACTCCTTTCGGCTGAATCCAGATCGGCCTTGGTTAAATTTATTTTTCGCCGCCCCAACCTGAAGGAGGCAATCACCCAGCGTCCCAATCTCAACCCTCGGGACCAATTGGACAATACGGAACTTCGGCCGACGTGAGGATACTCGAGGAAATGACCGCTGACTTGATCCGAAAGCAGAGGGGGTACGGACACCGGATGAAGCCCTTCAACACCCGCGCGGACTGAATCTTTAACCCGAAGAATATCCCGATTGACACGTGCGACCAGGCGTATAGCTGTGTCGGTCATATCCCGTGTCAGATAACTGTAGTGATGCCCGTACCAGTATCCGGCCGGTTTCAATTGAGCTGGATTTTCCCGGTGCGCCCCCAAAAATTCGACCATCATGCTCTGGGCACGATTGATCTCCCCCTTGAGTGACTCGGCGGCCGACCGACCCAACCCCAGATCGCCGAATTCGTAAAGCTGGTAGCGAAGCAGATCCGCTTCTGTTATGACCTTCCACACGGAACTCCCGAACCAGGCGAAATTGGTATAGGCGTTGTAGCGTGTGGTCAGAAATTCACCGGCGGCGATATAATCCAGGGTGCTCTTGACGACCTTTCGAAGCGAGTCCAGCAGAGGAGCCTCGGTCGTATGTCCCCCAAACGTGCATGCGTAGTTGCCCCCCCATCTCGGGTCGTCGCAGACCGCAACAGCGGGCAACGCCTCGGCGACGCCCTGAGCGTGGGACATCGGAACCCGCGAAATTTTTGCCCGCTCAAGCGCAGCCTCTCCCGCGTCGGGAACCAGGAGATCCTCCTTCGCCAACACATCCACGTAGAGGCTCTGGTAAAGTTGAAGCAAGTCCTCCTCGGTTCCGATCCCCCTATCGACGAATTGCTTCTGAACCTGAATATAGATAAGGTTTGCCTCGTGATAAGCCGGACAGGCGCTTTGGAACTGTGCGTGGGATTCGGACAGCCGTTTCTCCCTCAAGGCGGGTACACGATCGAAGATGGTCCGGATGAGCTTGGCCCTTTTCAAGAGACCCGGAAGGCCGATCGAACCCTGCTCATTCCGGCTCGGGGGCCAGATGAGTTCGTCGGGATCCCAACCTTCAAGGTGCCCGTCGGAACGCGCGATTTCGACCATCTCCTGCGCGGCCTGGTCGTAGATGTTCAACATTCCATCCGGGTCCTTCAGCAACTCTTCATAAAGAGGGTTGGGACCTATCTCAAACTTTTTCTCCATACATCCTTTTCCTTAAATCTTCTTCTTTTCGATTTCTCCATCCGGATCCACCCCGTCCTCCGATTCTTTCAGGACGTGCCTTTTCAATCCGGGGATATGAATCTCCTGGATATACGCCTTCCAGTCGATACGTCCCACATCGAAGTTGAAGATCCTCTGCTCTTCTAAATTTAAATCCCGGTACAGGCGACGGGTGTTCTTCGTGGCAAACCGACAATCCAGATTGGTGTAGGGACTATAGATCTCGGCAAGGGACATCACTTTTTGAAGCGTGGCCTCCAGGGTGGTGACCCTTCGTCGCAGCGCCCGCGACCAGGGAATCGCCGAGACATTATCGATCAACCATTGAAGTGTATTCAGCGGAATCTGGTATTTCAAACGACAGCGCCGCCGGAACTTCCTCGGTGAGGGAAAGGACCATCGATGTACCGGAATCGGGTCCCCTCCGCGGGTCCGCATAGGGTTCTTAAGGAAATATTCATGGACCAGTTTAAACATCTCTCCGAGTTTCAGCGGATTTTCAGTTCCCGTCGCAACTTGGTAAACCGCGACCTCTTTTCCGAAATTCGGTTTGGCCAGGGCAGCAAGCATCGCATTGACCACCATATCCACTGGCACGACATCGAGCACGATATCGGGATTTGCAGGGAAGTCGGATATCCTCCCTTTGCTGTAATGAACGATCAACGTGTCTGCCACTTTTAATCCGTCAAGCCATCCGGGCTCAGGATCCACCAGGCTGCTCTCGATGATCGATGGACGAACGATGATGGTGGGCATATCCCCCCGTGTCTGGAGAATGGCCAGCTCCCCCATCGCCTTCGTGAGGGTATAGCTGTCGTGCCACCCCATCCCCCTCGCCCTGCGCATCCCTTCATCGATCAACCTTCGGTTCAGCCACCGTTTTCGGGTGGCTTCGATAAGGGTCTGCATCCGGTGCTCGGATATGGCGCGACCGTTCTGCTTTCGGATCGACCTTTGGAATTTCGCCCTCATCTCGGGAAGCCGCGATTCCTCCTGAACGCTTCGGCTGAATGTGATAATGTCCTCGATCTCCCGGTCCAGATCGAAGACATTTCCGTCTCTTCCCAGATGTGCGACGGTCTGCGAAGAAAGGATCGGTTCCTCGGGAACCCGTCCGGTCTGCCTTCCGTTGACATATGCCGTGGAAACGTGCAGGAAAATCGGTTCGCGACACCCCGTTGCAAACTCGACCATTCGCATGGGTCCGAGGGTATTCAGCTCCAGCGCGAGATCGAGACGTTCATCAAAGACCACGGTGGCCGCGACATTAATCAGGACCTGCACCTCTTCAGCCAACCTGGCGCGCGTATCCGGATCGAAACCCAGGCCGTCCTGGGACAGATCCCCTCCAACAGCCGACACCTTAGACCGTATAAAATCCCAGAACCCGTCGCCATACATCCTCCGCAACTTGGCGAAAGCCCTCGACTCGAACACCTCTCTCTCCAGACTTTCCTGGGCGGACAGAATCCCGCCATCCGGCCCGCGACGAGGTCTGATCATAAGATACAGCCGTCCCACATCCGGGATTTCCGACAGGATCTTCTCCACGAACCCCTTCCCCAGGAAACCCGTCGATCCGGTGACGAAGAGCTTTTTACCACTAAAAAAATCGGCGATAGTCGACATGATACGAATTAAATAAGGAATTCAGCCGTGGTGGGGGCGCGACGGAGATCAAACCTCCGTGATGGCGCCAAAGGGAACAATCGGGTTAGGATGTCTCGAAGCCGAATGTCCCCGGGGGCAGAAGAAAATCAGTCAGAATCAGACTGCTGATCCACGATCGACCCGGATGGCCGACCCTTCCGAAGTTCGGGGATTGCGTGCCGCCGAACCTTTTGAGTGGAGGTCTTGGGAAGCTCTTCCTCCAGAACAGATATTCTGCGGATCCGTTTGTAATCCGCCATCTGACTGTTCAAACGGCGAACCTCTTCACGCACGGCGGTCTCGATCTCTTCGGGGGAATAAGGGGTCCCACGCTCGTCCTCCATTTGATCGAAGCATTCCTTTTCCGAAACGACAAGGACCTCGATATCCTCCCCACCCCCGTCCCCGGTCGGAACACCGTAGACCAAGGTTTCCTTGATGAGAGGGCTTGGGTTCAGGAGTGTCTCGATCTCCTCGGGATAGACATTCTTCCCCCCAGGCGTCACGATCACGTTCTTCGAACGCCCGCAGATATGCAAATATCCATCCCGGTCAATTCTTCCCAGATCTCCCGTATAAAACCACCCATCCTTCAAGGCCCTCGCCGTCATCTCCGGATCCTTGTAATACCCTTTCATGACGATGTCTCCTGCCGCCAGGATCTCCCCCACGCCATCGGGTCCAGGGTCTCGGATCCGGACTTGGGACCCGGGCACCGGGACGCCGACCGAATCGTGGCGCGGTCTCTCGGCGGGATTCACCGTCAACACGGGAGAAGTCTCCGTCAAGCCGTAACCCTGTGCAAACGAAAATCCCAGATCCTCGAAACCCTGCGGAATCGTAATGGGCAGCGGGGCCCCACCGCAGATGAACAGCCGGACACTCCCTAAACCCGCCTTCTGCCGGAGACTTCGGAAGACCTTGCCACCCACCTTCAAGCCCAGGCCTATCCGGAGGCCCTTCACGATTCCCATCATCGCACGAAACATGGCCTTGACGGCCGCCGGTTTCTGGTTCACCCCCCGCAAAATCCCGGCGTGAAGTTTCTCGAAGAGAAGGGGCACGCCAAGCATGACAGTCACGTTCGTATTTCGCATGTCATCTAGGAGGTCCCTGGATTTCAAGCTCCGGGCGTACGTCACGGTCGCACCCACATCCACGGGACAGATCAGGCCTCCCGTGCATTCGAACGTGTGGTGCAGGGGGAGGACAGAGAGGAATATATCTCCACTCCCGAGACGAATAATCTCCTGGGCCCCCCTTGCATCCGTCAGTATGTTCCGGTGGGAAAGCATGACCCCCTTCGGTTTTCCCGTCGTCCCTGACGTGTAGATGATCGCGGCCAAATCATCGGGGGTAACCCCTGGGGATTCCGACATCGGGGCCCCGGCCTCCAGGACATCACCCCAACCGTCCATGCATATGACCCGATCGATCCCATCCATCTCCTGAGCGGTTTCTCTAAACCGCTCGGAAACAATCATCCATCGGGTCCCTGAGTCCCTCGCAATCGCCTGGATCTCGGGCGGTTTCATCAACGAATCGAGCGGAATGGCGATTCCGCCGCAGGCCTGCGACGCAAAGTAGGCAATAGCCCATTCCGGACGATTTTCCCCCAATATGCCGACGGTTTCACCCGGCCGAACGCCGATCGCCCGCAACCCCCCGGCCAGCGCGGCCGTCTGTTTGCCCAATTCCCGGTATGTGAGCCGATCGTAAGCACCTTTCCGCCAGGTTTGAAGCGCCACCTTTTCGTCCAGCTGGGCTGCTCTTCGGGCAACCATCGCTGGAATCGTCGACTCGTCTGCCACGGCTGAACCCCTGAATTGAAAGGGTTTGTTTTTATCTGGATCCGGTTCGGGCGTTAGGACCATTCCCGAGCCAGAACCTGTTAAAATTTCCGATCAAATTTACGCCCCACCCCTGGTTTTGTCAAGATCCACCCGCCCCTCCCCCATCAACCCTGAAGGTGGTAAACTTCCTCCATCATCGCCCACCACTCCCCTGGACGGGCATCCGCTACCGGTTCCTGGAACCCATTCATCAACTTTTGCCACACCGCGCACCTCGGATCTTCCATGTAGGAGGAGAAGTCGCTGTCCCAGTTGAAACTGTCTTCGGTCAGGGAATACATAAACAGTCTCCGGCCGATCAGGAAGATTGTCATTTCCTTGATGCCGATCCCCCGCAATCCGGCCTCGACTTCCGGCCAAACCCTCCGATGATGCTCCTTGTAGACCTCGACCGTTTCCGGTTTCAAATTCAACGTCAGCCCGAATCTTTTCATCCTAAAACCTCCATAAGTATCAAGATTTTTTTTAGTTATAATGATAGAAGGTCATTACAGCCCTGTCAAGCCTTTTCCTTCCCGTCTTTCTGCTTGACAAAACCCCTGTTCATGCGTATACTATTTTCTGAAACTTTGGACCAATGGACAAATATCGCCTCGTTCCGTGATCCAGGAAGTCGGGGACGCAGAACGAATCCCCCCGGGCTTTGGGGAGTTAAACTTTATGTGAGTGGAGATCGACTTCTGCGATCCGGATATCCGGGGAGAGTCTGAACAGTTTCCCGGGTTTAATGGAGGAAAGACTTCATGAAGACGCGTATACGAAAATTTATATTTATCCCGATATCCCTGCTCCTGATGGTTTCTTCGTATATCTGGGCGGCAGATAAGAAAATCATGCTTTATCCCGTTGTCCAGAACCGGAAGTACGGATACATGAATCGAAGGGGTAAAATCGTCATCGAGCCGAAGTTTGACTATGCGTGGTCCTTCTCAGAAGGCCTGGCCGGAATCGTTATAGACCGGAAGGGCGGTTATATCGACCCGAAGGGAAACATCGTCATACAGCCCCAATTCGACCGGGCATGGCCGTTCTCCGACGGATTGGCCCTGGTGACAATCAAAAGGAAGGGATCCTACATCGACAAAGCGGGACAGTACGCAATCTATTCCCTCAAGCAGGTGATCGATGAAGATGGGGCGCTGACGGATTCCACGACCGCGATCTCCCTGTCCGATGCGAATAAATTCTATACCGAAGTCCAGGTTGGATCGAAGATCAGGGTGCCGAAACAGTTCAAAAAGGCCAGACGATTTTCCGACGGCCTTGCGCGCGTCGCGCATCAAGGCAAGGGAGGGTATATCGATACATCAGGCGCCTTTGCGATCGAACCGAAATATTTTACCGCCCGCGACTTTTCGGAGGGGCTCGCACCCGTGAGGGTGGTGGGTGGTCTATGGGGCTATATCGATAAGAACGAGGAGTTCGTGATAGAGCCTCGATTCTGGGATGCGGGTGATTTTTCAGAAGGTCTCGCACCAGCACAGCAGTCCTCGGCAGCACAATGGGGATACATCGATAAGAAAGGGGATTCCATCATATCGGCCAGGTACCGACGTGCGGAACCGTTCTCGGAAGGGATGGCCGCTGTCAAATTCAGCAACGACATGTTCGGCTATATCGACCTCGCGGGTAGATTGGCCATCCCGGCCAAGTTTGACCGGGCTTATCCCTTTTTACACGGCCTGGCACGGGTGAAGGTCGGCCGCAAGTATGGCTACATCAACAACAGGGGAGCTTATGTCTGGGAACCCACTGAATAGCCACTTCTCGTCGGCATCGGATTGAAAATAGTGCTTCTCGGTCAGGCAAAATCGCTCCCTCCCCAAATCCCCTCCCATCCTCCCTGGCCAAGGGCTCACCTTTTCTCTTTCTGATTCCTGACGTCATGTAATTCTGCTTTTCTCTTCTGCCCTTCTCCTATGTCCATCCCCGCGCTTCTGAACGAATGGCGAAACGACCCCGAAGTCGCCCCCAACATCGCCGCCTGGCGAACCTTCCCCGAGCGTCAAAGAACGGCCGTGCCATTCCCGGCCGGGCTCCATCCCCTTCTGAAAGGGGCGTTGCTCCGGCGCGGGATCGACGTCCTCTACACACACCAGGGCCAGGCGTTGGAACACATACTTGCCGGCCGGCACACCGTCATCGCCACGGGCACGGCCAGTGGAAAAACCCTCTGTTATAACCTTCCTGTCTTGAATCGACTCCTCGTTGATCCGTCGGCACGCGCGCTCTACATCTTCCCCACGAAAGCCCTGGCCCAGGACCAGAAGGATGAATTGAGGGGGTTTATCGGTGGTTTTGAAGAAGGTTCCGAAGAGGGAAACCCGCAGCAGCGGATTCCTGTCTCGACATACGACGGAGATACGCCAAAAGGGGTCCGGTCCCGGCCGGGGGAACGCCCGGTTGGTCATCAGCAACCCGGATATGCTTCACTCCGGAATCCTGCCCCATCATACATTGTGGTCCGAATTTTTCCGCCACTTGCATTTCGTGGTGATCGACGAGATACACGTCCATCGAGGCGTGTTCGGCTCGCACGTTGCGAATGTCCTTCGCCGCTTGAAGAGAATCGCGGATTTCTACGGATCAGCACCCCGGTTTATCCTAACTTCCGCGACGATCGCCAATCCCGAAGAGCACGCCGAACGGCTTGTCGAAGACCACGTCTCACTCGTGGAGGTGGACGGCGCGCCACGGGGGGAGAGGCATCTCCTGATCTACAACCCGCCGATCGTAAACCGCGAACTCGGCCTTCGCCGAAGCGCCCTGTTGGAGAGCGTTCGCATGGCACGGGACCTGTACAAGCACGATGTGCAGACCATCGTTTTTGGTCGAACCCGTCGGACCGTTGAATTGATCCTCGGATATCTGCGACGCACCTCGACTCCATCTGCCCACGGGGACGACGAAGATGATCGAATACGGGGGTATCGCAGCGGTTACCTGGTGAAGCATCGGAACGAGATCGAGCGGGGACTCCGGGAAGGGCTTGTGCGTACGGTGGTCGCAACAAATGCCCTCGAACTTGGAATCGATATCGGAGGCATGGGGGCTTCGGTGATGACCGGCTATCCGGGTTCCGTTGCAGGGACCTGGCAACAGGCTGGCCGCGCAGGCCGCAAGCGCGAATCCTCTCTTGCCGCCTTGATCTCTTCGGCCAACCCACTCGATCAATTCCTGGCGCACCATCCTGACTATTTTTTCAAAAAATCTCCTGAACAAGCCCTGATCAATCCCGATAATCTCCTGATTCTCTTACAGCATCTGCGGTGTTCGGCGTTCGAGCTCGTTATCCTTCGGGGATGGTCACCCTGCGAAGCGCCTCTTCCAACCGTGTGGATCTGGAGGCGGCTGAGGAGAATTCCTGGAAAACAATCGGTCACGTGGACATCACCAGCGCTCCCTGGATGGTCCATCCCCAGGCCATATATCTCCACGAGGGCCAGGCCTACTCCGTTGAGGATCTGGACCTCACCCGAAATGTCGCGCGATTGCGTCCGTGCCAGGTGGATTATTACACTGAGCCGCGAACCGAATCCACGGTAAGCCTCTTGGAAAAATCCCGCGAGACCCCGGCCTTCGGTGCCACGAAGCTTCACGGTGAAATCGCTGTCACGACCCGGGTGACGGGATTTCAAAAGATCAAATGGTTTACCCACGAAATCCTTGGCGGGGGAGAACTCTCGTTGCCTCCAACCCGTCTACAGACAACCGGGTATTGGCTCTCCCTGACCGGCCAAACCGTCGAGGGGCTTCGTATGGAGGGGTTGTGGACCAACGACCCTAACGATTACGGGCCCAACTGGGCGTTGCAACGGGAAAAAGCGATGGAACGCGACCGATTTCTATGCCAAATCTGCGGCGGAACGGAGGTTGAGGTGTCTCATCACGTTCATCACAAGATTCCGTTTCGCACCTTCGGATCATACGAGCAGGCCAACCGGTTGACCAACCTGGTGACACTTTGCTCAGTCTGCCACCGTCGCGCGGAACAGGCCGTGAAAATCCGAAGCGGCCTGGCCGGCCTGGCATACATCCTGGGCCATCTCGCGCCCCTGTTCCTGATGTGCGATGCAAGGGATATCGGCGTTCATTTCGACCCCCAATCCCCGCTCTGGGAGGCCCGTCCCACCGTCGTAATCTATGACCTGGTACCGGCCGGGATCGGTTTTAGCGAGCGCCTTTTTGAAAGGCACCAGGAACTGATCGCGCGGGCCCACGATCTTGTAGGTTCCTGCGAATGTGGAGAGGGTTGCCCTTCCTGCGTAGGGCCTGCGGGTGAAAACGGAGAGAACGGGAAGCGCGAGACCCAGGGAATTCTCTGGGCCATTCTACCGCCCAGAGACCACTCTTGTAATTTGCCATGACGACGCTTACGGATAAACTCAAGTCTCTGTCGGTTCAGGGCGTTTCGCTCGACAATCCCCGGGCCTCTTCGGCGCATCCTATCGATCAGGTTCTTCCATGCCGTAACCATGCCACCGACCGGGGGGAGGCCTTCCTCGTTGAGACAATCCACCCGCGGGATTATCGCCACGGTCGCTGCCCGATATATCCCCGGGCTTCGCTGAGGTCCTTTTTAGAGGGGTTGAAACAACCGGACCTCCCGTCGCTCGAACCCCGCCATTTCGCATATCTGGACACCGAGACCACCGGGCTTGTGGGCGGAACGGGCACATATGCCTTTCTGATCGGGGTTGGACGCTTCGATGGCCACCAGTTCCGCCTGGCGCAATTTTTTATGCGGGACCCGATCGAGGAGCCTGCGGTTTTGGCAGCGCTATCTAATTTTTTGCAGCCTTGCAGGGCCCTCGTAACCTTCAACGGAAAGGCCTTCGACCTCCCTCTCTTGAACACACGCCACATCGTAAACGGCACACATCCTTCTCTGGCCGTCTTCCCGAACATAGACCTCCTCCCAATCGCTCGGCGAATCTGGCGCCACACCCTTTCCAACAGGTCCCTCGGAAATCTCGAGGAAAAAATCATTGGGGCAGAGCGAACACACCTGGACGTTCCGGGTTGGATGATCCCCGGGATTTATTTCGATTACCTTAGGTCCGGCGATGGCCGACCCCTTAAAAGCGTGTTTTATCACAATGCGATGGACATCCTCTCCCTCGCAGCCCTGTTCAATCACCTCGCGAGAATGCTCGAAGACCCCATCAATCGGGTTGTATTCGGCCCCGAACTCTACGGAATCGGAACCATTTACGAAGATCTGGGACATTTCGAGGCCGCTGCCGGGATCTACGAACAGGGGTTGAACCATCCCTTGCCGGAAGATGTTCGTGACAAGATCCTTCGGAAGTTGTCATACCTGGAACGACGTCGCGGGAATCTATCCGGAGCCGTCGATTTGTGGCTCAGATCCGCCCGTCACGGGAAGGTGTATGCCCACGTTGAATTGGCCAAATATCACGAACACAAAAGACGCGATTATCGGAGGGCAAAGCAGTGGACCCTCACGGCGATCGATCTGGTCAATCAGGGAGGACTCCCGCCATACAACCGTGGCAGGTGGCTTCGGGATCTGGACAGAAGACTTGGACGCCTTCGGAGAAAAGCGGATAAAAGTGCGTTTGAAAACCTGAAGGACGCAGGGCCTTTCTCCCGGGACACATCGCTAAGGGTCTCTTGAGCAACCGGAACGCTTCGGATCACCAGGACATCCAGGGGCAGATCGACCGCGCCCTGAGGCGTAACTTCTCCGTACTCGCCTTAAACCAGATCACGTTGCGGATGGGGTGGATCTTACGCACAGAATCGGTCATCATCCCGGGATTTCTCGATCACCTGGGTGCCTCCGGCCTCCTGCGGGGACTCCTTCCCACGGTCAGCCGAATCGGCTCAAGCTTCTCGCAACTGCTTGTCACCCCCTCCTTATCCCAACTCCACCGCCAGAAGTGGGCATATATTACAGCCAGCGGCCTGCTTGGCCTCCCTTGGATCTTCATCGGTCTCCTCCTGTTGTTCACCTCCCTTCCTCCCGCCACGATGCTCTCTATCTTCATGGTGCTTTACTCGATCAGCGCCGTTGGGTACGGCCTTTCCACCCTCACCTTCGGGACCATCCAGGGTAAACTCATTCCGCCTCGCAGAAGGGGAAGGCTTCTGGCGGTTTTCGGCGTGAGGGGAGGCCTGCTCTCCCTCGGCATCGCGGCCATTCTCCTCCCCCTCTACCTGACGGATCTAAAGGCTTCATACGGCCCGATTTTTCTCCTGTGCGGCTCGTTCTTTGTCTGTGCCACCCTGATTCTCCTCGGGATACGCGAACCCCCACGGCCGCAACGGGGCGTTCCGCCGAAACTTCACGGGTTCATCGAGGATTCGCTCAGAATCATACGAAAAGACAAGAACTTCCGCGTTCTGATTCTGGTTGTAATGCTGATGTACCTCACGCTTCTCCTGTTCCCGCACTACACCGTTTTCGGCATGAGGCGGGTCGGGGTAGAACCTCACGGCTTTGTGACCCTCGTCATCGCGCAAAACAGTGTTTTTGCCTTGGCCTCATTCTTCATGGGGAACCTCGCTGACCGACGGGGAAATCGGGCGATGCTCAGACTCGTGGCCTGGGTTGCCGCGCTGGTGCCCCTCCTGGCCGTGATCATCTCCCTTTTACCGCCCGGGATCGGCAAAAGCCTCTATCCTCTCGTCTACGCCTGTATCGGATTTACGCCGGTATCCCAGCGCATTGTCACAAACTACACCCTGGAGATCGCCCCCAAAGAACGGCACACCCAGTACCTGGGGATCCTGAATGTCCTGCAGAACATCCCAATTTTTTTCGCCCCACTGGTGGGCTGGACAATCGACGTGGTCTCTTTCGAGCCTGTCTTCATTTGTTTCACCGTCCTGATGTTGTTCGGAGCCCTGTTGTCCGTCTGGTTGAAAGAACCCCGAAACGGCTGAAAACCGGATAGCTCCTCTAAAGATCCCTTGCAGCCGTGGCGCAACTTTCCTATATTCAGAAAGTACTGGTATCCTGCTTCATTCACCCAAGTCCGTACTCGGAGGTCACCATGCGAAAACTGACCCTCTCAATTTCGATCGTTTCCTTCTGTATCGGTTCTGTTCTCCATGCCGAGGAGGAAGGGATCATGCACTTCCTTTCCGGGAACGTTCGGGTGAATGGAGAGAAGGCCACCGTCGGCATGGTAATCCATAAAGGCGTAACCGTTGAGACCGGTCCTGAATCCGTAGCTGAAATCCGTTATGGTCACGAGACAAGCCTCCGCATCCGGGAGAAAAGCAGCGTAAAGATCGACCGGACCGCCAAAGCTTATCGCATCCTGCTTGCACACGGCACAATCCTCAACCTGGTAAAGCGAAATTCCGAGTTTGAAGTTCGGACCCCCAACACCGTTGCCGGGGCCCGTGGAACCATCTTTTTTGTGCACGTGTTAGACGATACATCCGCCTATATCTGTACCTGTAACGGGACGGTGGACCTCCGGGATGGGGAGAGGGTGTTAAAAACCGTGAGCGCCTCCCACCATCGGCCTTATCGCATCTACGGCAAACCGGGGCAAATCGCTATGGAGGATCAGGGGATGATGATGCACACGGATGTCGAGATCTTCGAAATGCGTTACCGGATGGAACAGGAACCCGTCAAAGAGTGACCCCTTAATTCATTATTCAATCGCTTCGCCCCCAGGGCAACCCCTCGAACATTCCCCCCATCCCACCCTCCGTTTAAATAGAATCGCCCCTCTCCCATATCGGTCACCACGAGGGCTCCTACTGGAAGAAGGGCGCGAACTTCGGCTCACCCCAGAACCGAGTTCTTCCATAAAATATCGTCATGCCCGAAATTAAAACCGTGTGAAGCGTCACGGGTTTGGGGTGATATGAATCACACATACCCATTATGCGTCTGATCATCATTCGTCACGGCGAAGTCTCCTGGAACTACGCGGTCGACAACGACCCTTCTCTGAATGAAAACGGTCATGAACAGGCCCGGCGCCTGGGGATGCGATTCGAGAACCTGCGGATCGACCGGCTCTATTCGAGTCCCATGGTGCGGGCGAAGCAGACAACGGGCTACATCTCAAAGACCGTGGGCCTTGAGCCGGAGATCCTTCCCTGGCTTCGAGAGATCCGATCTCCACTTCTGACCGAGGCAGAGATGGCGCAGGTGGAAGCCAGGCCCCTGGAGCAATGGTGGGACGGTTTTCCGGGGGAGGAAGAGACCTTTCGAACGTTTCAGGAGCGTGTTGCGACAGGGACCGATGCACTCCTGGATCGGCTCGGAGTAAGACTGGGAAGGGTATCGGAAGGGGCCCGGACGGGTCCCGAAAAACAGGTTTGCATCGTTTGCCACGCGGGTGTCGCCGCGACGATGGTGTGTCACCTGACCGGAATAGAGACCGTGCCGTGGGAGTGGTACCGCTTCGGGATGGGCTACACCGGGGTGTCCCACGCTCGAATCAGGCCATTGTGCGACGCCGTCATCAGCACACTGACCCTGTTCAACTGCCGAAAACATCTCGACTAGGCATTGATTTTTATGGGCTTTACGTTATTTTTTATGGGCTCTTGGGCACGATGAGAATCGTCTTGACTTGATTGGGGCTTATCTATATCTTTTTCATATGCCGGGGGGTCCATTTCCCGGAATTTTCTTTTTTAACAATTGTCTTTATTCAATGTCCAGACGGTGGTCTTTGCCATCATCTGGCATAATAAGGGATCAAGGGGAAAGATATGGCCGGCACTGATGCGTGGTCCGATCTGAGAGAAGGGGCCATTCGGAAGTTCTGTTTCGTCGAGGTGGACCTGGCTGGACACTCGCTGATCGCCGCGAATAACTCCACGCGGGACGCCGAGGATACCTTCAGCAACTTCCTCGATTTCATCATAGAATGCGCCGAAAGCCATATGGGAAGGCCCTGGGGTATCGCCGGGGACGGAGGGCTCTTTGCATTTTACGACGATGATGTAACGACGATGGCCGAGGAGGCGACAAAGAGCGCCCTTGAGATCATCGACAATCTGGACGGATTCAACGAAACCAAGAGCAAGGTCAAAGAGGAGGTGCGGGCACGCATCGCGGTTCACCTTGGGGACGCCAAGTACCGCGAACAAACAGGCCGGATTCAGAGCGACGACATCAACTTCGTCGCCCATCTCGAAAAGGGTAAAACCAAACCCAATTCCGTTTCAATCTCCTCAGGCGTCTACAGGGAACTTGTACAAGATGAACTTCGGACCCGGTTCCGCGACAATGGGATTTTCGAGGAGCGGTCCGTCTACACCTCCGCGCCCCCTTCTGAAGAGGATGAGGCCGAAGGCCCTGAACCCGAATCCAAGCCGCCCGATGAACCCGGAGCCCCGCTCACGCTCGCAGAGATCAAAGACCGCTACGCCCTGGTCATCGGAATCAGCGATTACAGCGACGAGTCCATCCCGAAACTGAAATACGCCGCCCAGGATGCCCAGGCTGTCCACGATACGCTGATTCAGTACAGCGACTTTAAAGAGGAGAATATCAAGCTTCTCTTGAACGAGCAGGCAACATACCGGGAGATCAAGTCCGCCCTCGGGACCTTCCTTCCGCGAAACGCGGAGGAAAACGATTCGGTTTTCATCTATTTTGCGGGGCACGGTTGCCCCGACGTGGACCATTCAGGGCACAACACAGAAGATAACATCGCAAAATATCTCGCCCCCTACGACGCGGTTCGGGATGATCTTTACGCAACGGCCTTCCCCCTGGACGACATGAGCGCGATGCTTCAGCGAATCGCTTCCAAATATGTAGTCCTCGCCCTCGACACGTGTTATAGCGGTCAGGCCGGAAATGGACGGACCTTCGAGACCGTGAATACGCGTGCCGTCCTGAATAACGCCTTCCTGAACAGGATCTCCGGGGAGGGCCGTGTGATCCTCACAGCATCCGACGTGAATGAACTGTCGATGGAGCTCGACCAGTTCGGGCACGGCATCTTCACCCATCACCTCCTGGCCGGCCTTACGGGTGAGGCGGACACGGACAACGATGGGGCCGTGAGTCTACAGGAGCTTTACGAATACATTTCCGAGAGGGTGACGAGAGACGCCATGTCGGCCGGAGGAAGGCAGCATCCCCTCCTGCGGGGTTCCATGCCGCTGAGGCTCCCGCTGACCATGGCGCAGTTCTCGAAGCCTGAAGCCAAAGTTATCGATCCTGTGAGCCGTGACCTTGAGGAAGCCATCCGTCTTCAGAGCGTCGGCCAGTTCGATGAAGCCGTGGAGCTCCTCTCCGGAGTCCTGCCAAACGCCGGCGATCGAGCGACCGAGGTCATGAGGGCCATTGCCAAGACCCGCCTCCTTAAAGGCGATGTGGAGGGTGCGCTCTCAGAATACCTGCGGGCAATTGAAGCCGACCCTTTATCTGCGGTCAGCCACGCGGATTATAGCGGGGCCCTGCTGAAAGCAGGGGATTACGTTGCCGCGATCGAAGCCCTTCGAAGGGCCGTTAAAATCGACCCGGAACTTCGGGACCAGGGCGTCCTGATCGAGATGGATCTCGAGGCGAAAATTCGCGAAAATCCGTCCGATTGGAAATTGAGATTTGCCCTGGCCGGCACCCTGGTCCTGCAGGGAAATCTGGATGCCTCCGTCGAACAGATTCAACGCGCATCCGATGCCGTCACCGATGAGGACCTGGATACCCTGGCAAACGATTTTGCAGAAAATCCTGCCTTCGTTGATCTGCGTGCCACGGAGAAGGCATCGGAAGCTCTGACCCTGCTGAAATCCAGGCAGGAAGCGCTGGAGGGTTTCAGAGCCTGCCTGAAGGAGGGGGAGCAGCTTCGAAAAGACGGCAAAGTGGCCGCCGCCCGGAAGCGTTTTGCCGAAGGGGCGCAGAAATGGCCCCGGTATCAGGAGGTCCTGTCCAAGAAGGCCGCCGAAGTTGCTGCGGTGGAAGAAACCCTTAAGCAGTCCAACCTCGATCGGCTTACGAAGGAGCCATACCTGGACGATCTGGCCGAAAAGACCCTGGCTGCCAAGGATCGTTCGAAGGCAGGCGGGGGTGACCGCGAGGCCACGATGAACAAAGCCCGGTTAGAGGAGGCCCTTACATCCTCCGGCTACCTTCCCATCGACATGGATTCCGCCTTTAAGCTTTTTCTTAAGAAATACATTTCCCGTTCGGAGAAAGTGGTCGCGGAGAAGGCCGAGCACGCCAAGCGGCTGATCCAGGCTGATTTTCTGGACCGGGCGAAAGACGTGGTCGACACGATTCTGAGCATCAACCCTGCCCACCCGATGGGCAAAGCCCTTGCAAAGAGGCTTTCGAGCCTCAAACAGCAACAGGCCGAGAGCACCAAGGCCATCACGATGGTTCAGAAACTGATCCGTGAACACGAATATGAGAAGGCCGTTTCTCTCCTCAAGGGCCAGGCAAAACTCCTCAGCAGTCGGAGGGAGTACGCTCAACTGCTGAAAATCGCCGAGGAGGGAAAGAGCCGGGAAGCCGCCGTGAAGTCCTTCTTCGCGGTGGCCGATCAGAAAGAGGCGCAAAAGAAGTGGATGGAGAGCTTTACCATCCTGACGCAGATCCGCCTGGCGCAACCGGATGACCCCAGGGTGGAGAAGCGTTACCAGCAGATCAAACGCAGGGTGCGGGAGTGGGAGAAGGGGAAGACGACGCAGGTCCCAGAGGGTATGCTCTTTGTACCCGCTGGGTATTTCGTCATGGGCGAGGCCGCAGATGGAAAAAGGATTCGATCGCCTCGCCTGCCGGTGTTCGTGGACGGCTTCTACATCGATCGATGCCCGGTAACGATGGAACGCTATCGCGAATTTCTCGATAAGATCGAGAAGTCAGATGACCACAGTCGGTGTCATCCCGACGAACCGAGGGGAAAGTCCCTCGCAGAGATAATCTTGGCGAATTTATGGATGCCATTCCCCTTTAGCCCCTGGGGGTATCCCGTACCGTCCAGCCGCTCGTGAATCTGCCCGATGACCTCGGGGATAATCCGAGGCATGCTGCTTTGGGTGCTGACCATCTCCGTACTATAAAGGGGGTGCTTTCGAATCTCTACAAACTCCTGAGGAGACAGTGGGGAGGTCTTGGTGACAATGGCCTCGGGAACCCGTACCATGCCCACATCCTGGAGGAGGGCGATGACTCCCACGTCGAGCACATCCTGTTTGACCAGGTTCATCGCGACCGCCACTTCGGTGGCCAGGATAGAAACTTTGCACCCCTGGGCGAAAACGGGTGAGTTTTCATCATTCTTGTTCAGAACACCGAGCATGACATTTCCATCATTCATCAGGACGCTGAGGTTCTCGGCAACGATTTGGCGATGGTTTCGCAGCGCCCCGGTGCCCAGGCGAGGAGCCCCGGTCTGCTGATCCGAGGACAAGGTCTGCTCAAACTGATCCGCAGATTCGTCCATCACTTTCTTCACCTGCGAGACCCGCTGGGGCGTCCAGGGTGTCGGGGTCCTCTTGAAATGAACACCCAGCGCGGAATCCGCTGGGACTTTTTCGAGCTTCTGCCGGGTTTCGGTCCTTTCGGACTCAAACGTCTTCCGCACCACCCGGGGGGTCCTGGCCGGCCGCTGCCCCTTGACGCGGCCGATAAAGTTCCCCACGGCCACAGTGACAAAGTCCCTGGGGTCCAGCAACTGATCCCCTTCCAACTGATATATCTTGTCGGGTTGCTCATTTGTGATCTTCTTCAACTCTCCGATATGATCGCCAGTCAGGGTTTTGTCCTCCTGCACCCAGAGGTAGGCATTCAACACTTTGTAGGTATCCGGCTCAATCCGATCCCCCTCTTGGAGCCCGTCCACTCTGAGGACCTTGTGATCCTTGGAAGGATCGTAGGATACCCCCTCCCGTCTGGCCAATAATACCGCTTTATGCTCCTCGGCTGTTAGGCTGTAGACGCCTGTTTTTGACCAGACCTTCAGGTTGGGGATATCCTCAGCCGATATCGGGACACCTGCGGTCAGCAGCAGCCTTCCGCTGCTGGCGTAGATAAAATGGCTGAGGGTCTGACCTGGCTTCACATTTTCGAAATTGAGGAAATCCATCAGGCTCCACCTGTTCGGGGGGACGAATGCTTGATTTCTTTCGAAAAATAGCGTGTTGTACGTCATGAGTCAAGGCCAAAATTCAAGGTTTACACCCGGCAAAGGCCTCTGGACCCGTGACCCTTCACGACTTTCCCAGATAGGCGATGGCGTCCATAGCGATTAACCATCGGTTCAGGACCACCTGAAAAGTAGATCGCGTCGGCAGGGGGGGGGTAAAATAGGTTTTGTAAACCTCGTTGAACTGTTGAAAATGACCCAAATCTGATAAATACGCGGTGACTTTTACGACTTCTCCCAGGGTCCCCTCCCCCGCCTCCACGATGGCCTGTACGTTCTTAATGGTACGGGCGGTTTGCTCTTCTATCCCATCCCCTACAACCTCTCCAGTCTCAGGATCGACAGGTCCAACCAAAGAGACAAACAGGTAATCCCCGGCCCGCATGCCCTGAGAATATGGACCCGGTTTGGGGGCGCGATCCGTGGATATCGGCTTATTCATCTGGAGCCTCCTGTTTAAGAGTTGAGGATAAAGAGGAATTCGATGGGATCGGCCAGCCGCGGGGGGAAACCTGAACGTGTGGATAAAACCGATCCGGATCTGCGGGCTCTAATTCCGATGCGGACGAGGAAGCCGTGCGGTGGATGAGATCGACGCTTCGTTTCAACCCGATGAATATGAACCAATGGCGGACAGATGACGACAATCGTTTCCGTGATCTAGTAGATCTTCTCCCCTTTTTCATTAAGCCGGGTCACCTCGGAAACGCCTTTTACCTTTCCGATTTTTTGAATCAGGTCCTGAAGCCGCTGAACATTGGGGACGTGGATCACAAACCTGTTCAAGATCTGACCTCTCTCGGTCTTCAAATCTCCCCCGCTTACGTTTGTCCCGGTCTCGGCAATCGCCTTGGTGATGTCGTGCAACAGGTTCTTCCTGTCCGACCCTTTCACCAGGACTTGAGTGGTAAAGGCCTGGTCTAGCTCCGCATCCCAATGCACTTCTACGATTCGCTCCTGATCATCCATTAAAGTTGAGACGTTAGAGCAATCCGTGCGATGGACCGATAAACCCCTACCCCGTGTAATCATGCCGACGATCTTGTCCCCAGGGATTGGATGGCAACATTTGGAAAGCTGAATCATCAGATTGTCCATTCCCTGGATCCGCACCCCACCGGTGGGTTTGGCCCTTTGGGTTGTCTCACTCGCGGGTGATCCGGCTTCCCCTTCTTTGATCTCCGGAAAAAGCCTCCTTACCACTTTTGCGACCGATAGCTCTCCGAAGCCGATTTGAGCGTGAAGATGTTCCTCATCGGAGACGCCGAAGCTGAGCACTGCCGGCTGGAGATCCAGTCCCTTTGGTTTTTTGCCTAATTTTTTTATTTCTCTCTCCAACATTTCCTGACCAAGACGTACGCTGTCGGAAAACTCCTCATCCTTCAAGAACCGTTTGATCCGGCTCCGGGCCTTGGAGGTCTTCACCAAAGCCAACCAATCCCTCGACGGTTTCTGGTGGGGTGAGACGATCACTTCCACCGTCTCCCCGGTTATCAGGACCCTCGAGAGCCCCACCATCGCCCCGTCCACTTTTGCGCCGATGCAGTGAAGCCCGATGTCGGTATGGACGGCGAAGGCAAAGTCGATCGGGGAGGCACCTTCTGGAAGCTGGATCAGATCTCCGTTGGGGGTGAAGACAAAGATCTCGTGGGGAAAGAGATCGATCTTCAGTTCCTCCATGAACTCCTTCGGATCGGCCGTATCGGCCTGCGAGTCCATGAGCTGTCTGAGCCAGGTCACATGACGGTCCAACGGGGTTTCCTCGCTTCGGTCCTCCTTGTACCTCCAATGCGCAGCTATGCCCGTCTCGGCGATCTGATGCATCTCCAATGTCCGGATCTGCACTTCAACCATCTGGCCGTCCGGTCCGATCACAGTCGTGTGCAGGGACTGGTAAAGGTTCGACTTCGGGGTTGCGATAAAATCCTTGAACCGGGCCATCACCGGCGTGAACATGGTATGGACAAGACCCAGGGCGTGATAACACTCCCGGACTGAGCTTACCACAATTCTCATAGCAAAAAGATCGTAGATGTCTTCAAATTTTTTATTACGGTTTCGAACCTTTCCGTAGATGCTGTGAAAATTTTTGGGCCTACCTTGGATCTGGGCCTTCACCCCGGCCTCTTTCAAGGCTTTTTTGAGATGTTTCTGGATCTGTGAGATGTACGCCTCCCGTTCTTTCCGTTTCAGAGTGATCTTTTCCTGGATGTTACGGTAGACATCCGGCTCCAAAACTTTCAGGCTAAGGTCCTCCAATTCCCATCGGATTCGGGCGATCCCGAGTCGATGCGCCAGCGGGGCATAGACGTCGCGGCTCTCGATGGCCTTCTGTCTCCGTTTCTCCTCGTCTTCAAGATGTTGAAGCGTTCTCATGTTGTGGAGCCTGTCGGCCAGCTTGACCAGGATCACCCGGATGTCCTTCGACATCGACAGAAGCATTTTTCGGAAGGTTTCAGCCTGTTCGGTTTCCTGACTGAGGGCCCCCTCTCTCAACCCCGGGGACTCGGAGGCCTGGTCCGGGGACGGAAGGGGTTCAAGGCCATCCTCCGCATGTTGGGTGAGCTCCGTACCCCCATCCACCTCGTCGGACTCATCGTCTCCCTTGATGTGACGAATCTTTGTGACACCATCCACGAGTGTGGCTATCTCCTCTCCAAACTCGTCCCGCACCCGATCGAGTGTGACTCCGGTATCCTCGATCACGTCGTGCAAGAGGCCAGCGGCAACGGTGATGACATCGGGATTCAGATCGTTCAGGATCCGGGCGACCTCCAGACAATGGTTTAAATACGGTTCGCCCGACTTGCGTTTTTGGTCTCTGTGGGCGTACGCCGCCAGATGAAATGCCCGCGAAATCAAATCGAGGTCATTTCTCCGGCTTTTGGCGTAAACCTCCTGAAGCAGGCTTGAAAGCGCAGGATCTCCCTTTTCCCGCTCCAGGACCGCCTTCGCCGAAGGGGCTTTTTGTTGGGTCGATTTAGGCATATCCAGGAATCAAGGATGGTTGAACACGATGTCGTCCGTCCCCTATTAGAAATTTAATATATCCACGAAGGCCTCTTTTGCCAAGCCGCAACTTCGGGGGGAATCACGCAATACCTATCTTCCCCAGAATTTCCAGAACGGCTTTCTTCTCGACTTGGGCCTTGGGGTATCGTTCGCCACCGCTGCCAACCGATTCAGTACCTGATCCAGAGCGGCCTTAAACAATGAAGAGGATTTCTCCTTGTCGGTTTCCACCACACGCAAACTCAACCGGACAATCTGTTCAACGTCCGAAGGGAAGACGTGATGAGCGATCTCCTCATCCTCTCTTCCCGCCTGCCCTCCCACACGGGTGCGATACGCCGCGATCGCCGCCTGCTTGAACGGCTCCACATCACGATGCTCGATGGCCTCCCGTATCCCGTTCTCCAGGGAAAGGGTGATCCGTTCGGTCAATTTATCCTTGTCCAATGACTTTCCTCCGAAGGGACTCCTTAAATGTTATATACGGTTCACGCCGTAAAAAGTCAAGGGGCCGTGTCCGGTGGTGGTCTCTTTTTTGGCTTGACTTTCTCAGCACAACACTTAAATATATCGATAAAGTAAGTTGCCGAGGCAAACCAGAGCACCGGAACTTCAAGATCCCCCGACGGTAGAGGATATCATCTCAAACCACGGATATTTCCTTTCGCTTTCCATTCTGTTCCTCACCCCACGATGCCTTTTCCCTCCCTCTCACACAATTTGAATGAATTGCCCTACCCCACTCGGGAGAGGCGTGTGGATCTTGGCATCCTATCTATAAAACTGCTCTTGGTCGCCGACATGAACCAGATCAACCGGACAGGCCTGAACCTTGACGACCCGCCTTATTGGGCTGAGCTCTGGCCTTCAGCGGTGGGATTGGCCCGATCCTTGATCGAGCGCCAAGACCTTTCCGGTATGCGGGTGCTGGAGGTGGGATGCGGTCTGGGCCTGCCGGGTATCGCTGCTGCAAAGGCCGGTGCGTCGGTCCTTTTGACCGATGCGAATCCCGATGCGCTTGCATTCGCCCTGCTGAACGCTCAACGAAACGGCTGTCGAAACATTGCGACCCATCGGTTTAACTGGCGCTACGCCTCCCTTGACGACTCCTTCGATATGATCATCGGATCGGAAGTCGTCTACGACATCGACGACTTCGAACCGATCTCTCGCCTGGTCGCGAAGAACCTCCACGATTCGGGTCGCGCGGTATTCGCCGAACCTCAGCGGGATATCGCCCGTGATTTTTTCGATGCCATGACGGCAAAGGGCTTCGTCCGGTTTCGATCTTTCCAACAGGTGGAGATGTGGGGCCAGTCACATCGGATCGGGATTGCAGATTTCGAACGAAAAGACTGCACAAAATCCGAAAAACCGAAATCCTTCGCGGAGCTGCCCTGAGCGAACGAAGTGAGCCAAAGCCCCAGCCATGAGCGGAACGAAGTGGAGTCGGAGGAGGGCCCATGAATTAGGTTGATTTGAAATCGACCCAATATCACGTGACCTGAAAGCCATCCTGAGCGGAGGCCCCTTCAGGGGCCGAAGTCGAAGGATGGTGATTTAAGGCGATGAATTACACGCGCGAGAGGAGACGGCAAGTGCCCTACGCAAGGTTGAAAGACCACCTTCGTCAGGAGTTAAAGGAGATCGAGGAGGCAGGTCTATTCAAAGAGGAGCGAGAAATCACCTCCCCTCAGGGGGCGGCCGTTACGTCGTCATGTGGTGAAATGGTCAATTTCTGCGCCAACAACTATCTGGGTTTGGCCAACCATCCCGAAATACTCTCGGCCGCTTCCGAAGGCCTTATGGCGCACGGATTCGGGGTGGCCTCCGTTCGATTCATCTGCGGAACCCAGGACGTTCATCGTCAACTGGAGAACCGGATCTCAGAATTCCTCGGCACTGAGGAGACCATCCTCTACACCTCGTGCTTCGACGCGAACACCGGTCTGTTCGAGACAGTTCTGGGGCCTGAGGATGCCATCATCAGCGACGCGCTGAACCACGCCAGCATCATCGACGGCATCCGGCTCTGTAAAGCCACTCGTTACATATACCGCCATTCGGACATGGCCGTTCTGGAGGAGAAGTTGAAGACCTCCCGCTCGGAACGATTCCGGATGATCGCAACCGACGGTGTCTTCAGCATGCAGGGAGACCTTGCCCGGCTCTCGGACATCTGTGAACTCGCCGACAAATACGACGCCCTCGTGATGGTCGACGACTCCCATGCCACGGGCTTCTTCGGCCCCGGTGGACGGGGAACACCGGGGCACTTCGGTGTGACGGATCGGATCGACGCGCTCACGAGTACGCTCGGCAAGGCCATGGGAGGTGCCTCCGGCGGATTCACAACGGGTCGCGCGGAGATCGTCGACCTCCTTCGCCAGCGTTCACGTCCCTATCTTTTCTCGAACGCGTTGGCGCCCCCGATCGTTTGTGGCGCCCTGCGGGGGCTCGAACTCGTCTCCGAGCATCCCGAGCTTCTCCAACGGCTTTTCGAAAACACCCGCCGTTTTCGGCGTGAATTGACGAAGATGGGCATGCCCATCCGGGAGGGGATCCATCCCATCGTACCGATTATGATCGGTGACGAACCGCGGTGCGTGGAGATGGCACGGGCCTTGAACGCCCGCGGGATCCTGGTGGTTGGTTTCAGCTATCCCGTGGTCCCCAAAGGCGAAGCCCGCATCCGCGTCCAGATCTCGGCCGCCCACACCCCCTCGCAGATCGATCATGCCGTCCAATCGTTCGCGGAGATCGGAAAAGACCTCGGCCTGATCGGATGAACGGATCGGACAGGCGTGGTGAGACGCCATCCGGTCGATCGGAGAACAGAATGCCTCGGATCGCGATAGGAGAAATCAAACAAGAGTCCAATTCCTTCTCCCCTGTCAACGGAGACTGGCCTCATTTTCGGGACGGGGGATACCTGCTCAGGGGACGAGAGATGATCGATCGGCTTCGAGGGACGGCTTGTGAGATAGGAGGTGCCTTGGAGATTTCGGACCGGAATCCGGGGTTTGAACTCGTTCCGCTTCTGGCCGCTCACGCAGGTGCCTCCGCAGGGCCGTTAAAACGCTCGGTTTTCGACGCGATGCTTTCCGAACTGCTCCATGGGCTTCACCACGCGCCTCCCCTGGACGGAGTCTACGTGTGCTTGCACGGGGCCACGATCGTGGAAGACCTCGAGGATGCGTGCGGAGAGGTCCTCCGTTCCGTCCGAAAGGAAATAGGACCGGATACACCCCTGGTCTCCACCTGCGACCTGCACGCCAACGTGACACCGCGGATGACAGACTCGGCCACTGCCATCGTGGGTTACCAGACCTCCCCCCACGTAGACCTGGACCGAGCCGGAAGACGCGCGATGGAGATCCTTCTCGGAACCATCTCGGAAGGCCTACGGCCGACCGCCGCGCTCTGCCGTCTTCCGATGATCCTTCCCGGGGAAACCAGCGTGACGATCGAAGGACCCCTGGCCGAAGTGATCCAGGAGATAAAGGCCGTGGAAACCGTTCCTGGAATCCTTTCGGCCTCCGCCTTCGCTGTTCAGCCGTGGCTCGACCTTTCCGACGTCGGTTGCAGCGTGCTCGTCGTGACGGATGGGGACGGCTCGCTTGCACGCTCTCAGGCCGAACGAATCGCGGACCTTTTTTGGCAACGACGGGACCGATTTCATGTGAGGTTGGCCCCTTTGTCGGACACGATCAGCCTCGCCTCTCGGGGGAACGGAGGGCCGTATGTCGTATCGGATGCCCCTGACGCTCCGTCGTCCGGAAGCACCGGAGATTCGACGGAGATCCTCAAGGCCCTGCTAGATTCGAGATTCGATCGAACCGCCCTCTTGAACGTTGTGGATCCGGTTGTGGTCGAACATGCGATCCAGGCGGGGATTGGAGCTACGATCAACGTCTCCGTGGGTGGGAAGCTTGCCCCTGATTTTTTCTCACCCGCACGTATATCCGGATATGTCCGGACGATCTCCGACGGAAATTTTATCCACAAGGGGGCCGGCTACCGGGGGGTTGTGTTCCAGCGGGGCCGCACCGTCGTGCTGCAATCCGGGTCGATCTCCCTGATGGTCATGGAACGCCCTGTCATTCAGTGGGACCTTCAGTTCTATCGATCCCTTGGATTGGAACCCACCGATGCCCGGATGGTTGTGCTGAAATCCCCCCAAGGGTTTCGCGCGGAATACGGCCGTTTCGCCGAGGCGATTCTCTTTCCCGATGTCAGGGGGATCTGTAGCTCGCACCTGGCTTCGATGCCATGGAAACGGATCGGCCGGCCGATTTATCCGATGGACGAACCCCGTGACTGGCGGAGCCCTCCGATCGGATGCGTGCACATCCCGGAGGGAATCGCTTGATACGCAGATGACTGGAACCTTTCGGGGGTTCACTCGTCCGAATTAGACGCCTTTCAATCCGAAATCCAGGGTCCCAATGGCCGAATCTCCAGATCTCTCAAGACTCCCAGGTTATATCACCTATCTCAAACAGTGGCGACTTCCCCACCTCCGGATCGGATTTATCTGGTCCGCAACATCACACTTCTGTGCCTTTGCCATCCTGTTCGTCTGGTTGTCCTGGTCCGGAGAACCCGAAGTCCGGCAGATCAGACTACGGGAATGGGATTCCCCCCAAAAGCTCTTTCTGCACGATATCCCCGTAATCCTCGAAGGAGGGGGAGGTACAACCGACCTGGAAGCCCCCCCGGGCCCCGGGATCGGAGAGGTTGCCGTCGAGATCCCCCCACTGGCCATTCCGGTCCCCGTAGCTGACGACTTGGTTGCCCCCGATGCCACCATCGTAACCCAGGACAATGCCGATCTTGCGGGGCTCATGCCCGATGAACACGCGGATACAACGGGTGGCGGCGGGGGCGGCGGGGGTGGCGGATCCGGAGGGGGTTTCGGAGGAGGGGTCGGGGGCGGCCTTGGAAAGGGATTCGGATCTTTTCAAACCCCGCCCCGGCCAGTGAAGATCGTGATGCCAGGTTATCCGGAGTCGATGGGCAAAGAGGAAAAAAAGGTCCTTTTTTTAATCCTGGTGGATGAATCGGGGAATGTGATTGAGGATCGGATTATCGAATCCTCCCGCTCTACGGTTTTGGACAGGATCGCTGAAGAGGCTGTACGGAAATCCCTGTTTATCCCTGCAAAACAGAATGGTCGTTTCATCAAGGCGTGGACCCGATATGAAGTGACGTTCGGTCGAAAGAATTAAGCCTGAGAAACATATTTAGGAAGAACAAAAAAAAAGGGACGACCTTTACGGTCGCCCCTTTTTTTGGTGTAGCCTTAATTATTTGATGTCCGCGTGAAAATCGTTCCAATCTTCAAGGGCATTCAGGTGGACCGCATCCAACACGGAACCGTCGTCTGTCCGACCTGCCGCTGAGAGAATGCTGGTGCGGGTTTCGTCCGCGTGGTTGTAGCCTCGGATCGCGGAATTTAAGGCCTCCACTTCGCCCTGATTGAGGCTGCCGCCTTTCTGATCGAGAATCCACTGTTCGAACTGCGGGTAGGTAGGAAACTCACTACGCAGGTAGGCCAGGGTGGCGTCCCGATCCAGCTTCAGGCCGTCGAGGACCATCTGATCAAATCCCATTCCGCAGATATCGTGGCCCTCCGGCAGTAGATCTCTCGCACCCATGAGAACTTTTAACCAGAGTCTCGGCAGGTGGCAAACCCCCAGGGGGCCCTGTACATCGGAACTGATCAATGGGACGATCGAATTAGCCATCTTTCACCTCCTTGGTAAAATGGACTCGGATTTTCCAGCTATCAGAACGCAATTCAAAATATGCGGAGAGCGTTTCCGTGTCAAGTCATTTAACTGAGAGAGAGTTACCGCTATCTGGTGCCCCTTCTGGTCCTAATTATCGATCTTTAAACGATTCCTCAAGATTCTTGTCGAGCACAAAAACGAGGATATGCTTTCCGGTTTTGGTGCTGAGGTCGGTCAGGAGACTCAAGACCCGGCAACCGGTGAGCTCCTTTATCCAAGTTTCAAGCATGTCCTTCGAGGTTTCCACCAGTCGAAGACGCATCTCCCGGATCAGGGAAGAGCCATTTGAATCTTTGGCCAGGTGACGTTCGGCGGGCATCAGCACACCCTGCAGACGCACCACGGCCATGTCCTGGACGATAACGGGCCCCGTCCGGAACCCCGTCCGATATGCTGCTTTTCGAACCGGATCAGAAGTTTGCTGATCTCGGCCTCCATCTGTCCCTTCGTCAGATTCTGCACCGCACCGCGCTCCCATCATGATTCCGGTTTCTCATCTTCCAACTCAAACATGGCCACGATGCTCCCCGTCAGCGGGCTGATGGCTGTCTGCACGTCGAGAACCCGTCTATCCATCGCATCGGCTATAAGCTGTTCCACCGACGGTTCCGCCCCTCCCTTGAAAAGCATTGTCGTAAACCTCTCCACCAGATCCTGGCCCCGTTCAGTCAGGGCGAGATGTTTTTCAGGGGCCGGAAGCACCTCCTTGAGGTGGACGATGACCACATCACCCCTCACCATCACATTGACCGAAGAAGGTCGAATCCCCATTTCCTGCCGCTCGAACTGTTCGACCAGGTCGCCGATGGCAGCTTGCAGGGTGCTATTTTCCTCAGGCATCACAAATTCAGGAGTCGGGTGGTCACGGATCGAATTTCCGCGGACAAAATCTTTCACTCACGGGTTATTTTTCAGAATCTGGTCCTTCTCGACGACAAAACCGACAAGCCGCTTCTTGCCCAGCTGTTTCAGGTAATGGAGCAGGGAGATTTCAGACTCCTTCAAATTGAGCTTGTGCTGCTGACTCAACCTCCGGATCATCGTCTCTACCGTCGTCTGGCCATCGCACATATCCCAAACCCCCGAACCCACTTCGTCAAGGATCAGCTTTCTCCGTTCCGGAAGATGTAAAAATTTGGCCAGAAGATCGATTTTCCACGATTCCCGGGTTCGTACAATCGTGATGCAGACCTCGCCGTTTTCGTCCCGATCCCACGTGACCGCGTCATTCCGAGTGGGTTTTGAGGTAAGCATCGCTTCGCGACTGATCCGGGGACTGCGACGGGTGGCAAACCACCTCACGACAGACCTCCTCAAGAGGAGCGGCTTCCCCCTCACGTTTGTATACCGTCAAGGCGGCGAAGATCTTATTGGATTCGGGACAATGCCAAGCCCACCCTTCCAGGAAAAATCGTTTCTTGGCATAGAGAAAGGGAAGCGGACTCAGGAATCCGCGCAACCTGCTCTTAGGCCTTCCCTCCAGGCGGATGCCGGGATGCCTCTGACCCGAAAAGGGTTCGATATGAAAATCAAGGTCTCGAAGGAGTTTATCATAAAAATCTTCAAACCAGTCCTGAAGGGATCTCTCCCTCAATAACACGCCGGCCATACTTAAACGGTCCACCTGGAGGGTGGTCTCACCGTCTAAGAACCTGAGCTGGATGTGGCCCGATCGAAGGGTGGAAGTGTCCAGATCGAATCCCTGGGGGATATGGCACAAAAGATCGTAAAGCGCCCATATCCCAGGGACTTCTGGATCCTGGTCTTCCAGGGACAGCAGGATATCCCGGGCGACCACAAGGATATCTTCTTTGAGTTTTCCGATGATTCTGATGAACGCCAACCTCTTCGACTTCCGAAACCGGCGGGCAAGGGCGTAGACACGAAAGTCCGTTTCCCAGAAGATGGTCTCCTGATCATCCCCTGAAAGCCGTCCCCGGGTACCCGGCATGGCAAATGGGCGGTGAACCTCCAGGGGTCCGGACTTTCGTTGAATCTGTTTTTCAAGTTCCTCAACAAATCGATCCACCGTACTCGAGATGGCCACATCTTCCCGGTCCCCCCTCCATTCCAATTCCATCCGAACCATCTCCGTGTCGTCTAGACGAATGCTCCCGGAATGAAACCCACCCGTGATTCGCCCCGGATTCCATTCCGCGGGGATGCGCATCAGGAAACCCTGCCATCCGAGAGGCACCCAGTCTGTATATCGAACCTTCTTCATAGCACAAAGATACACCGGTAAACATCCGACCGTCAAGATTTTTCCTGAACTGCACGTCCGGGCAGATTGGGGCTTGACAAATGAACTCATGTGCAGTATATTCAAATGGGCAGCGAACCATCCTCAAGGAGGTCACTATGAGAAAGACGTTGACCGAAAGACAACGGTCGATCTACGAATACATCGTGGATGTCATTCGCACTATGGGCTTTCCTCCCACGATCAGAGAGATGATGGGGGAGTTTAACATCGCCTCCACGAACGGCGTCCGTACGACATTGTCAGCCCTCGCTAAGAAGGGATATATTCGAAGGCGACCGATGCTCTCCCGTGGAATTGAGCTCACCGACTTCGTTGACCGCAGCATTCCTGACGCAACCAGGACCAGCCAGATCCCGATGGTGGGCAAGGTGGCGGCCGGAGAGCCGATTCTCGCTGTAGAGAACGTCACCGGAACGCTCGGGGTGGACAGGACTTTTTTGCCTACGGAGGGGGTTTTTGCGCTGGAAGTACAGGGAGAGAGTATGAAGAATGCGGGGATCTTTCACGGCGATTATGTCCTTGCGCGTCAGCAGGAACACGCGGATCCAGGGGATATCATCGTCGCGATCGTAGGCGATGAAGCCACTGTGAAACGATATTACCGGGATGGGAGCGGAGTCCGATTGATGCCTGAGAACGAATCTTTCGAACCACTCATGATCAACGGGGGGGACCCGGATTTCAGGATTTCAGGGAAGGTTGTCGGATTGATGCGTAAGTTTTAAGCCGGACGGATCCGGGCTCTTCATCAACCCCTGACGAACATCTTTCCGGGAAGTTGCTTAGCCAGTCCCGCCAGTTCCAACGATAGCAGAGTTCCAAGGGTTTTGCCCGGAGGGAAACCGATTACCGACGCGATTACATCCACGTGGGTGATCTCAGTGGAAAGCGCGGTCAGGACGGCAGTCTCATCCTGGGACAGCTCGCGGTGGAACGGTAACTCAGCCTGGAGGGGGGATGGCATTCCTCTGAGATTCCCCTGAAGCTCCTCAACGACATCCTGCACACCCTGGACCAGCTTCGCACCGTTTTTGATTAACCGGTTTGCACCCTGACTATTCTCTGAGTCGATCGGCCCGGGAACCGCGAACACCTCCCTTCCCTGTTCCAGGGCGTGCCGGGCGGTAAGAAGCGCTCCGCTTTTCACACTCGCTTCCACGATCAGAACCCCCAGACTCATACCGCTGATGATTCTATTCCGCTGGGGAAACAAATTCGCTTCCGGTTTTGTTCCCATCGGGAATTCGGACACGATCGCTCCGGATTGTGAAATGTCCTCGAAAAGCCACTGATTTTCCGATGGGTAGACCACGTCGGTCCCGCATCCCAGTACTGCCACGGTTCTTCCTCCCCGTTCGAGTGTGCGTTGATGTGCGATCGTGTCGATGCCTCTGGCAAGCCCGCTCACGATCGTAAATCCCAGTTCAGCAAGACCCGAAGTCAGCATCCGCGCAATCTTCTTCCCGTATTCGCTGGCTATCCTCGGCCCGACCACGCCCACACAAAAACCCTTCCACATCTCGTGGGATCCCTTGATAAACAGAATCGGCGGTGGGGCGTGGATCTCCCTGAGCAGAGACGGATACCGGATGTCCTCCAACGTTATGATCGTGGTCTCTTCCCTTTCTGCTGCGTTTATTTGGGACGCCACCCAGCCCTCGTCCGTATTTTGTATGGCCAGTGCCGTTTCCCGGTCCATCCGTGGCAAGGCCATTAAGGCATCGAGCGATGCGGAGAGGGCAGCACCCGGGTTCCCAAAATTCAGTAGCAACTCCCTGTAAAGGCCCGGCCCCACCCCCTGTACCGACAGGAGCCTCAGCCAAGGCTTCACCTCTTCGATATCAATCTTCATTTCGATGGCCTCAACAGGCTAATCTCCCCGTCAGGGCTTGCCATGGTTGGGTTGTGAAAGATTTTTTCGCAGGGTGATCAATATTTGCACGTGTGCACGGAAAGAGTTTCACTCCAGTGACACGATATGATCGGACTGATGCACGTGTTCAACGGGTTTGAAGATCGGAACCACGAATCGCAGAGTTGGTCCCCGAACCAATAGGCAATTTGAATGCCAGGTACCGACGGGTTTGATCCGCGGTAAATCTTCGGGGTGTACAATCAAAAGCCGCAGCCGGTACTTCCAGCTGCGGCTCAATCGCTTCGGCATCAGTGCGATAGCCATCAGGCTCTTTTTACCGCCCTGATCACCGTTTCGCAGTGGGCGGTCTGAGGGAACAGATCGACCAGGCGTGCCCGATCTGCACGATAACCCGCCGCCTGCAAGCGGGACAGATCTGCCGCAAGGGAGGTTGGATTGCAGGATACGTAGACGATCCGGGATGGGGAAAGCTCGATCAAGGTCCTGAGCGCCTCGGGGTGCATGCCGGGCCTGGGGGGGTCCACCACGACGACCTCATACCTTTCCCCCTGCCTATTGAGCTGCTTCAGAATCACGGTGGCCTCCCCGTGGATAAACCGACACCCCGTAACCCCATTCTCGGCGCAATTCCGCAGGGCGTCTTTAACCGCGTCCTCGGAAGACTCAACCCCGATCACGGATTCGGCCTTCCGTGCCAGATACATCGCAATCACACCGGTCCCTGAATACAGATCGAGGGCGCGATCCCCAGGGCGCGGATCTGCGTAATCATGGACCAGTTCATACATCCGTTCCGCTTGCCTCGGGTTGGTTTGAAAAAAGGAATTGGGCGAGATCCGGAAGGCAAGGCCTCCGAGTTCCTCCCGGATGAATCCTTCGCCGTGGAGGACGGTCATAAAGTCCCCTACGGCCACCTGCGCCATCCGCCGATTGACCGTGTGAATTATAGTTGAGACCTCCGGAACAGACTCCAAAAGGGATTTCACCATCGCGGGGCGCGATTCAAAGGGTTCATCCGAAGTGACCAGATTCACCATGACCTCTCCGGTTTTTACGCCCTCCCTGATCGTGAGGAAGCGTAACAATCCTCGATGACGTTTCAGGTCATAGGACTGAAGGCCTTCAGATCGGGCGAAGTCGCGAATTGCCGCAACGATTCGATTTGAGACCTCCGATTGGAGGTGGCATCGGCTAAGATCGAACACCTTGTCAAACTTCCCCCTCTGGTGAAGCCCCAGAATGACCTCGCCTCCCTTCTGGCCGAAAGAAAACTCCATCTTATTTCGATAGAAGAAGGGTTCTTCGGCGACCATTGGATCCTCGAATTCTAAGTCCATCTCGGAACGCGCGAGAGTTTCACGGACGATTTTCAACTTCAGTCGGACCTGGTCTTCGTAGGGGATGTTCTGCCAAAGACATCCGCCACATGTCCCGAAGTGTGTGCAGACCGGGGAAATCCTTTCTAGCCCAGGTTCCACTAGCGCAGTCATTCGGGACTCCAACATCTGCTTTCGCATACGACCAACCCGAACCTCAACCCGATCGCCGGGCATGGCACCGGGCACCCTGAAGGTAATCCCATCCGATTGTCCAACCCCCTTTCCATCAGGGTCCAGGCCAACGACGGAAAGCGTGACCAGACTGTTTCGTCTGGGTTTCAATATCGTCTCCTAAAAAAGAGGGCAAGTCCGACAAATAAAGCCGGATTGTCCTAATTTCACACAAGGCTGCGGCCTGCTGCTACCCGCGTCTTACGCAGCCTGCTCCTTGGTCTTGGGTTCCGATGGTTTTGACCCCTTGCGACTCTCCTCCGGAGGTGTTGCCTTTCCAACCTCGTCGCCCGAGAATGTTACGACCGATATCGGGGCCCCATCCCCTTTTCGAATTCCGATCTTAAGAATCTTTGTGTAGCCGCCTGCTCTGTCCACAAACTGGGGGGCGATCTCGTCGAAAAGGCGCTTGACGATCTTCGGATTCCTGACCGACTTGAGGACCTGTCGGCGGGAAGCCAGATCCCCCCGCTTGGCGAACGAAACCAGCCGATCCACGACGCCCCGCAGCACCTTGGCCTTCGCGTCCGTCGTCCTGACGCTCCCCTCCTGGATCAGTGAAGCAGCGAGGTTTTTG
Organism: Candidatus Latescibacterota bacterium; assembly: GCA_965217865.1. Lineage (GTDB taxonomy): Bacteria > Latescibacterota > UBA2968 > SICM01 > SICM01 > CBDCJO01. The sequence goes on from CBDCJO010000001.1 coordinate 232,875, forward strand.
AGCAACGCCTTCCTGTGACTGGAAGTGCGACCCAATTTTCGGACTTTGCGTCCGTGCCGCACGGTTAAAAATCCTCCTCCAAAGGGGTTGTTTCCTTCTTGTGTTCTCCAAGACCTTTGTATAGTAAGACGTCCATCCCAAAGCTCATCCCAAGGCCGGTCAGGATCGCATTCAACTCATTCAGAGACTTCCGGCCGAAATTTCGGTATTTCAACATTTCGGGTTCCGTCTTCTGAACGAGATCTTCCAAAGTAACGATGCCCGCAGCCCGGAGGCAGTTTGCTGAACGGACCGAAAGCTCCAATTCCTCAACCGGCATCTCGAGAAGGTTTCCGATTCGCTGGGCCTCCTGGTCAACCTCATCCTCCTCAACGTCTTCGATGCCTTCCTCTTCGAAATTAATGAACAACTCCAGGTGGTCTTTTAGGATTTTTGCCGCGAACGATAGCGCGTCGTCTGGTTTCATCGCGCCGTTGGTCCACACCTCGAGAATCAGCTTGTCATAGTCCGTGCGCTGACCTACACGCGCGTTCTCGATTTCGTAATGGACTTTCCGAATTGGCGAGAAGATGGAGTCGATCGGGATGGTGCCCAGAGCCTGGTCTTCGGCCTTATTTTCCTCTGCGAATACATACCCTCGCCCCCCACCCACCACGATCTCCATCTTGAAAAGACCATCCTCATCCAGGGAGGCAATGTGCAAATCCGGATTGACGATCTCGACTTGAGGATCGACCTGAAGATCTCCCGCCTTTAGATCCCCTGGCCCTTTGTGTTCTAGAGAGATGGTCCGTTCCTCATCCGCGTGGAGCCGGAGGCAGACCTCTTTCAGATTGAGAATAATTTCCGGAACATCCTCGACCACGCCCGGTGCGGTGGAGAATTCATGATGCACACCCTCCATCTTAACCGACTTGATCGCGGCCCCGTGGATGGACGAGAGCAACGCCCGGCGGAGGGCGTTTCCGATCGTCGTCCCAAATCCCCTTTCCAGGGGCTGAAGGATGAATTTTCCATACATACCGGTCAGCGTTGACTCTTCGATCTGCACCGCTCTGGGCATGTGCAAACTTTTCCACTTCATATCTACCCTCTCACAGGCCTTGCTCTGTCGTTGAGGCGAATCTTCGCCAAAAGGAGACCCTACTTGGAATAGAGCTCGACGATGAGTTGCTCCTCCACTGGGGTCGGGATATTTTCCCGAGTAGGATACTCGGTTAACGTACCCATTAGATTGCTCTTATCCACGCTCAACCATGGCACAAGTTGGCCATCCCCCGCCCGTTTAAGAGAATCGTGGACAAGTGCCATTTGGCGGCTCTTTTCTCGAATCTGGATCTGATCGCCGGGAGCCAGACGGTAGGAGGGGATATCCACCAGACGATCGTTTACCGATACGTGACGATGCCGGACAAGTTGGCGGGCTGCTTTCCGAGATGGGGCAAAACCGAGCCGGTAGACCACATTATCAATTCGGGTCTCCAGAAATCTTAGAAGGGTTTCACCGGTGACCCCTTTGAGTTTCGCCGCCTTGACAAACGTCGTATGGAATTGTGCTTCGAGCAACCCATAAACCCGCTTGGCCTTCTGTTTTTCACGAAGCTGAAGGCCGTATTCAGAAAGTTTTGGGCGTCGCTGCCAGTGCATCCCAGGAATGTAGCCCCGCTTTTCAAAAGAACATTTGTCCAGATGACATCGGACGCCTTTCAGGAAAAGCTTGGTTCCTTCCCGTCTACATAACTTACAATTTGGACCCGTAAACCGTGCCATGTAACCTCATTGCTCCTTTAATATCTCCGGGAAACCGACCGTCAAACCCTCCTGCGTTTGGGTGGACGGCAACCGTTATGGGGAATCGGGGTAACATCTTTTATGGCCGAGATCTCCAGGCCGGCGGCCTGCAGGGATCGAACGGCTGCCTCTCGACCGACTCCTGGGCCTTTAACCCACACCTCAACCCTCCGAAGTCCCATCCCCATGGCCTCCTTGGCAGCCGAGTCCGCAGCCAGTTGCGCGGCGAAAGGCGTGCTCTTCCTGGACCCCTTTTGCCCGATCTTTCCAGCGCTCGCCCAGGATATAACCTGGCCCTCTCGATCGGTTAAAGTAACGATCGTGTTGTTAAAACTGGCCTTGATATGCGCCACTCCAACCGCATCCACACGTTTGTTCTTCCTGCGCACTCTGCGCCTTCCCGTCTCAGGCGGCAATTCAACCTCCTTCCGATGACAGGGTCAGAAATTCCGGTGAGACCGTCAACCCCGACCCTGCTATTTCCGCTCCTTCTTTACCCTTGCAACCGTACCTCTTTTGGGGCCCTTCCGCTCCCGTGCGTTGGTCCGCGTTCGCTGGCCTCTCACCGGGAGTCCACGTCGATGCCTGTAACCCCGGTAGGACCCGATGTCCATCAACCGCTTGATGTTGATCTGTACCTCGCCCCGGAGGGCGCCCTCGACCTTGTAGTTCCCCTCGATGTTGTTCCTCAGACGCCCAGTCTGTTCTTCGGTCATCTGATTGACCCGGGTGTCCGGATCCACCTGGGAATTTTGGAGGATCCGACGTGCGCTGGACGGACCGATCCCATAGATGTAAGTAAGGGCAACCTCTATCCGCTTTTCCCTCGGAAGATCCACTCCCGCAATTCTGGCCACGGTCTGTCTCCTATGACTGAGATACGGGTCGGCCTTTGTTTCAGCCTTTTCCTTTTGACCTTTTCCCTTTAAACCGGGAGGAGGAACCCCTGATCGGGCCCTGTCTCTGTTTGTGCCGTGGATTCGCGGAGCATATGACTCGCACGATCCCTCTGCGCCGAACGATCTTGCAGCGTATGCACCTTTTCTTGACCGAAGATTGGACTTTCACGACTCTGGGTCCGGAAACGACCTTCTTCAGATTGGTCTGGTTGAAAACGATCAACGGCCGGGGCTATTTATACCTGTAGGTAATTCGCCCTTTGGTCAGGTCGTATGGCGACAACTCGATGGTCACTTTGTCCCCGGGGAGGATCTTAATAAAATGCATCCGCATCTTGCCGGAGATATGTGCGAGCACCTTGTGCTTTTCGTCGATCGCCACCCTGAAAGTCGCGTTGGGAAGCGATTCGATCACAGTTCCTTCCACCTGAATGACGTCTTCTTTGGGCATAACGCTCCGTCTTTAAGATCGTCCCCTCTTCCTATCCAGAGCCTGGACGATCCGCCCGTGGACTTCTTCAACCTTACCCTCGCCGTCGACTTCCAACATAAACCCCTTTTCTTCGTAGAAACGTTTGATTTCGGCAGTTTCATGCTGATAGATCTTAAACCGCTCCTGAATCGTCTCCGCCACGTCGTCTGGCCTTTGTGTCAGTCGAGCCCCACATCGATCGCAAATTCCTTCGCGACGGGGGGGGGTTGTTATCAAATTATAAACGGCTTCACAGGACGGGCAGACGCGCCTTGCGATCAATCTCTTAACAAACAACTCCAACCGGACCTCCAGGCTGACAACTGCGTCCAGGGGACGATCGATACCTTCCAGGAGGGCGTCAAACCCTCGAGCTTGTCCTAAAGTCCTCGGAAAACCATCCAGGATATATCCCGGATCGCAGTCCGACCGCAACAGCCGCTCGCGCACGATGTCCAGGATTAAAGGGTCCGGCACCAGATGTCCCCTGTCCACGTGATGGGCGGCATCCTTACCCAGATCGGATCCGTTTGAGATGGCCTGCCTCAGAATATCACCTGTGGAGATATGCGGAATCCCGTAAGGGGACTCCAGCTTCTTTGCCTGCGTCCCCTTACCAGATCCCGGCGGTCCAAGTAGCACCACCCGCAACCCGGTCCCCTTTCGCTTCTACCGACGACCTCTAATACGGCCTTTCTTCATGAACCCGTCGTAATGCCTCATCATCAAATGGGACTCGACCTGTTGAAGGGTATCGAGCGCCACCCCGACCACGATCAGAAGCCCGGTCCCTCCGAACAAATCCATCAAGCCCGGGTCGACGTTCATCCAACCCACCACGAAATAGGGAAAAATAGCGATCGAAGCCAAATAGACCGAACCCGGAAGCGTAATTCGGGTCAGGATGCGGTCGATATGGTCCGATGTTCGTTTGCCCGGGCGAATGCCAGGGATGAATCCGCCGTATTTCTTCATGTTGTCGGCCAGGTCGACTGGATTGAACACGATTGCGGTATAGAAATATGAAAAGAAAATTATCAATAAGGCGGTCGCCATCCAATACGGCAGAGATCCCGGCATAGGTCCCGGGGTAAAATGCATGGCCATCGATTGCATGATTTCCACGTCCGGGAACATCTGTGCAGCCGTGGAGGGGAGAAACATGATCGCTTGCGCGAAGATGATCGGAATCACACCCGAAGTGTTGACTCGTAAAGGGATGTGCGTCGCCTGACCGCCGTAAACCTTTCGCCCCACGATCCGCTTCGCGTATTGCACCGGAATCTTACGTTGGCCTTGTGTGAGGAGAACCACGACGGCCGTAACAGCCACAATCAACGCAAGAATGAACAACTCTCCGAGAATTCCGAACTTGATCTCTTGATTGGTTACGAAATTCTCGTATTCCCTGCCAATCGCCTGGGGAAATCGCGCCACAATCCCGATGAAGATGATTAACGAAATCCCGTTCCCGATCCCCCTTTCGGTGATCTGTTCACCGAGCCACATGATGAAGACCGTCCCCGTCGTGATGCTCAGCATCGTCATCAGGGTGAAGCCCACACCAGGATCGGTGACCACCGGCGCGCCGGTCTGCGGAGAGGACAGGCTCTTCAGAAATATGCTGACTCCGAACGACTGGCCCAATGCCAGCAGCACGGTCCCATAGCGCGTGTACTGGTTGATCTTCTTCCTGCCCTCTTCTCCCTCTTTTTGAAGTTTCTGAAAATGGGGGATGACCGACCCGAGGAGCTGAAGGATGATCGACGCGCTGATGTAAGGCATAATGCCGAGGGCGAACACCGTTGCCCTCGAGAAGGCGCCACCCACGAACAGGTCGTAAATCCCCAACAATCCCTGCTGCGCCGACGAGAAATAATCCAACAGGGCCTGGCTGTCGATACCCGGGGTTGGAACGTGCCCCCCGATCCGGTACACGACCAGAATGGCCAATGTAAAAAGAATGCGGGATCGTAATTCAGGTATCCGGAAGGCACTCTGAAAACTCTTCAGCACAGGATGAAACCTCGCTACAGCGTAGGGGCATCAGACGAGACTATGAAATGATCTCAACCTTTCCGCCGGCCTCCTTAATCTTGGCCGAAGCCGTTCCGGAGACAGCGTGTACACGAAATTCAACCGCCCGTTCCAATTCCCCGCTTCCCAGGACCTTAACCTTTCCCGAGGCATCCCGGATCAACCCCGCAGCCCGGAGCAGGTCCGGAGTGACGACATCATCCTGAACGCGGTCTTTAAGGTCCTTCAGATTCACAATCTGGTAGCGTTCGCGTTGAAGGGGACCAACCCCGATCTTTGGGAGCCTGCGCTGAATGGGCATCTGGCCACCTTCGAACCACGCCCGACGTTTTGAGCCCGATCTGGACTTTTGGCCCTTCGAACCCCGGCACGCGGTCTTGCCGTGTCCGGAACCCGGACCACAACCCACGCGTTTATGACGCTTAACTCCATGCTCTGGAGGGGAAAGCTGACCTAAATGCACAAACGCTCCTGACTGCTGAAACGATATCGCTATTACTCTGCCTCACCCACCTTGACAAGATGAGCTATTTTGAAAATCATCCCCCGAATCTGCGGGGTATCTACGTGAACCACCCGTTGACCCATCCTGCGGATCCCCAGGGCTTTCAAAGTCGCTTTCTGATCCGCTTTCCGCCCGATGCCGCTTCGAACCTGGACGATTGAAAGCTGCCCCTCTGCAATTGACATTTCGGCCTCCTTCACGCCCCTTCTCCCCGATGCCCAATCCCTCGCATCCGGGCGACGGTTTCAGCGTCACGAAGTTTGGTCAAACCCTCAAGCGTGGCTTTAATCGTATTGTGAGAATTCTGCGACCCCAAGGACTTGGTCAAGACATTCTGGACGCCGGCCATCTCAAGGACCGCCCGGATGCCTCCCCCCGCAATCAAACCCGTCCCCGGGGCAGCGGGTTTCAGGAGGACCCGACCCGCCCCGAATCGACCGATCACCTGGTGCGGGATTGTCCCATTGATGAGAGGGATTCGGATGAGATTCTTCTTGGCCGTCTCAGTACCTTTCCGGATCGCCTCGGATATCTCCCCGGCCTTCCCCATCCCCACACCCACGTGGCCGTTCCGGTCCCCCACCACCACCAGGGCGTTGAAAGCGAACCGCCTGCCGCCCTTCCGGACGTGGGCAACCCGATTGATGCTGTTCTGAACAACGACCTCAGCCAGGTCGAGCTGTGATGAATCTATCCTTGGCAACGGATCCTCTCCTGTATAAAAAGCCTAAAACTCCAGGCCGCCCTCTCTGGCCCCTTCCGCGAGAGATTTGATGCGTCCGTGAAAACGGTGCCCCCCGCGATCGAATACCACCTTTTTGATCCCGGATTCAATGGCCTTTTCGGCGAGGAGCCGACCGACAATCCGGCTCTTTTCACACTTCCCGCTCACCCCTGAAATCTGGGTTTCCACGTCCTTTGATAGGCTCGACAACCCGACGAAGGACTTTCCTGCGACGTCATCTACGACCTGGGCCTCGATGTTCTTCAGGCTCCGGCTGACGACCAACCTGGGGCGCTCGGCGGTCCCGGAGGCCTTGCGGCGTACCCTCCGATGGCGGGTTTTCAATATCCGCTGCTTTTTTACTCGAGGATCCAAGGGGCACTCCTGAAAATCATGGCGACACTACGCGGCAGTCTTTCCGGCCTTTCGACGCACGTGCTCGTTCAGATAACGAATCCCTTTCCCCTTGTAAGGTTCAGGAGGACGAAGCTTCCGAACCTCGGCGGCGGTTTGGCCGACAAGCTGTTTATCGATCCCCTTGACCACCACGGTAGCCTGGGCGTCCTCCACGCCGGAGGTCGGGGGCTCTGTGGTGAATTCTATCCCCTCTCGAGGAGGGACGACGACAGGATGGGAAAAACCCAGCAATAGTCGTAGATTGGGGCCCTCCAGATCCGCCCGGTATCCGATACCCACGATGACCAAGCGCTTTTCAAAGCCCGTTGTGACCCCCTGGACTGCGTTGTCGACGAGTGACCGGCCGAGTCCCCACAAGGCGTTCACCTTTCGATCCTCTGACACCGGAGAGATCGCCACCAAACCATCTTCCACCGCGACAGAGAGGGAGGGATGAATCGGAACATCTAACTCCCCTTTTGGCCCCTTGATGTTAAGGGAATCCTTTCGAGGTTCAACGGAAACACCCGAGGGCAAAGGGATCGGTTTTCGGCCTACACGAGACATAGCTTTCCCAAGAGGGATTCAACTCCATCGGAGCGAAGGACACGGGGGGGTCCACAGATCACCAGATATAGCAGAGGACCTCCCCTCCCAATCCGTCCTCGCGGGATTCTTTGTCTGTCATAATTCCTTTGGACGTCGAAATCACGGCGATTCCCAGTCCGTTTAAGACCCGGGGGATCTCCTTCTTTGCGACATATTGTCTTAATCCCGGGCGGCTCACCCTCTTCAGGCCCTGGATAACGCTCTCATCATTCGAATCATACTTCAAATACAACCTGATAAAGCCCTGCCGGCCATCCTCCACGTAAGTATGGTGGTTGATGAAGCTGCTCGCCTTTAAGATTCGAGCGATCTCCCGCTTGACTCCGGATGCCGGCACATCCACCTTCTTGTGCCCCGCGGTGCACGCATTTCGTATTCGAGTTAACATATCCGCAATCGGATCTGTCATTCCCATCGTGACGCCTTCCCTTTTTACCAGCTTGCTTTCGTGACGCCGGGAATTTCACCCAGAAGCGCCAGTTCCCTGAAGCAGATTCGGCAGATGCCAAAATGCCTCATGAAACCCCTCGCACGACCACAACGATGGCATCGATTATGTCGTCGGACTCCGAATTTGGGCTTCTTATTCGCCTTCACTATCCATGCTTTAGTGGCCACGTTACCCCTCGCTCGAGTTTGGCTCAATTCCCACTGAAAGGCATTCCGAATAATCTGAGGAGTTCGAAAGCCTCTTCATCCGTCTTGGCCGTCGTGACGATCGTCACGTCCATGCCCCTTATGCGATCGATTTTATCGTAATCGATCTCAGGAAAGATGATCTGTTCCTTGATGCCCAATGTGTAATTTCCCCGGCCATCGAATGAATTCGGAGATACCCCGCGAAAATCCCGGATACGCGGAATCGCAAAATTAAGGAATCGATCCATAAATTCGTACATCCGGTCTCGCCTCAGGGTTACACTACACCCGACCGGAACGCCCGCCCGCAACTTGAAGTTGGAAATCGCCTTCTTGGACCTCCGGATCGACGGCTTCTGGCCCGTGATCGCGGTCATATCCCGAACAGCTCCGTCCATCAGGTTGGGTGTTTGAATCGCCTCTCCCACCCCCATGTTGATCACGACCTTCTGAAGGCACGGGACCTCCATGACATTTCGATACCCGAATTGTTTCGTCATTCCGGGTACGATCTCCTGATGGTATATCGTATTCAACCTGGTCTTCAAGTCAACCCCCTCAATCCGTCGCCCCGATGACCTCTCCACAACTTCTGCAGATTCGTGCACGTTTTCCATTCTCGACCGGAGCGACGCGAACTTTTGAGCTCGTGTTGCACTCGGGGCATATAAGGATCAGGTTGGACACGTGAACCGGCGCCTCTTTTTCAATAATGCCCCCTTGCGGGTTGTTGCGATTGGGTTTGGTGTGCCGTTTGATAAAATTAACGCCCTCGACGATCGCCCGGCCCCGGTCCGGAAACACGGCCAGCACCCGTCCTTTCTTTCCCAGGTCCTCCCCGCTCAGGATCTCTACAGAATCGTTCTTTCTAATACGCATGGGGGCCTCATAGTACTTCCGGAGCCAGGGAGACGATTCGCATGTAGCGCTTTTCCCTCAACTCGCGCGCAACCGGTCCGAAGATCCGCGTCCCCATAGGCTCTCGGTCATCGTTGATGATCACCGCCGCGTTATCGTCGAACCGAATGTAGGATCCGTCTTTCCGTTTGATCTCTTTCGTGGTTCGGACAACGACCGCCTTGCAGACCTCCCCCTTCTTGACCGTACCGTTGGGATCGGCCACTTTCACTGCGACCACGATGATATCACCGACCGAGGCATAACGCTTGCGGGTCCCACCCAGCACCCGAAAGCACATGCATTTTCTCGCCCCGGTATTGTCGGCCACATTCAAAACCGTGTATTCATGAATCATGCCGTCTCACTTTGCCCGCTCCGTCACTTCCATCAGTCTCCAACGTTTGGTCTTGCTAAGAGGGCGCGTCTCCATGATCGTAATGATATCTCCAACCTTTGAAAGGTTCTCTTCGTCGTGAACCGAGTATTTCCGGCTTCGCCTCAAAATTTTCTGGTAAAGCGGATTCTGAAACGAACGTTCCACGACGACGAGGCGGGTCTTATCACATTTATCGCTGACGACCCGTCCGATTCGGACCTTCCTTTTTCCCCGGCTTTCAGCCATCTGGACCCTCCCCGGGGAGTTCAGAAGCCGGTTGTCCCGTCCCACCATCGCCAGTCCCAAGCGTGTGAAGCCCCAAAGAATGTTCCCTCAAGACCGTCTTCAAGCGTGCCACCTCCCGCCTAACCCTTCGGACTGAAATTTGATTGGTCAACTGTTTCGTCACCAACTGGAAGCGAAGGTTAGAGAGTTCGTCCTGGCGGTCGGCCAGGTGTTGTTGGACCTCTCCGACGCTCATGCTTCGATATTCACTCACCTTCAAGAGACCACCTCCTGATTCCCCTCAGTTCGCACGCCTTTCAACCAACCGGGTCTTTATGGATAATTTTCGCCCGGCCAGACGGATGGCTTCCTGCGCGGACTCCTTTCCGATCCCTTCGATCTCGAACAGAATCCGGCCGGGCTTGACTACCGCCACCCAGTGCTCGGGATTTCCCTTGCCTTTTCCCATCCGGGTCTCGGCTGGCTTAACCGTAACCGGTTTGTCCGGGAAGACTCGGATCCAGATCTTCCCCCCGCGGCTCACGTGGCGCGTCATCGCAACCCGGGCGGCCTCGATCTGCCTGTTGGTGATCCATCCCGGTTCTAAGGCCTGAAGGCCGAATTCCCCGAAGGAAATCTGCACCCCGCGCGCGGCCACCCCCCTCATCCTGCCGCGTTGTTGTTTTCGGAATTTGACCCGTTTGGGCATCAACATTGCCCGTCATCCTCCTGATCCACCCAGTTGAACCTCCCCGCTCCCATCCCCCGCCACCTCTCCTTTGCAGATCCAAACCTTTACACCGATGGTCCCCGACATGGTGTAGGCGGTAACCGCCGCGTAGTCTATATCGGCCCGCAGGGTATGCAAGGGCACGCGGCCGGCCGGCTCTGAGCGCTCCCTTCGGGACATCTCCGACCCGCCGAGCCGGCCCGAGCAGACCACGCGGATCCCTTCTGCTCCCATCCGGATCGTGGAGGCGATGGCCTTCTTCATCGCCCTTCGGAAGGCCACTCGCTGTTCGAGTTGGCGGGCGATATTCTCCCCAACAAGATAGGCGTCCAATTCGGGGCGTTTGATCTCTTGGATGTTAATGTAGATGTCTTTCCCCGTGACGTGCTTCAACTCGTCCCTGAGCTTATCCACCTCAGCACCCTTCCTTCCGATAACGATCCCCGGACGCGCGGTGTGGATGTTAATTGTAACCCGCTTGGGTGCCCGCTCAATCTCGATGGCCGAAACACCCGCCCGCTGCAGCCTGCTCCGAACGTACCTCCGGAGCATCAGGTCTTCCTTCAGCAGACCTGTGAAATCTTTCTCGGCGAACCACCGAGAACGCCAGCCTTTGACGATCCCAAGACGAAACCCAATCGGATGTGTTTTTTGGCCCACCTCAGACTCCTTGTTTTTTACCCCTGGATTCCTGGCCGTCCGATACGACGACCGTTATGTGACTCAACCGCTTTCGGATCTGACCCGCCGCACCCCTTGGCATCGGCAAGAGCCGCTTGAAGGCGATCCCCCCATCCACGAAGATCTCCTTGATGAACAGGTCCTCGTGGTCCCCCTTGTCCCCCTCCGCCACGTCCCAGTTTGCCGCTGCTGAACGGACGGTCTTCTCTACGATGCGAGCCGCCTTTTTAGGGGGAAAATGCAGCTGATTCAGGGCGGATTCCACGTTTTTTCCCCGTACCAAATCAACCACCTGTCGGGCTTTCCTGGGTGATAATCTGACATATCGAGCGACTGCTCGGGCTTCCACAAGGACCTCCGAACCATCAATTGATCAGGTTATCTAACCGAAGTCGACCGTTCTGTCGCTCTTTGCCGATGCCCGCGAAAAGTCCGGGTGGGGGCGAACTCACCGAGTTTGTGCCCGACCATATTTTCAGTGATGTAGACCGGAATAAATTTGTTCCCGTTATGTACGGCGAAGGTATGACCCACAAAATCAGGCGAGATGGTCGAACCTCTTGCCCAGGTTTTGATCACACGCTTGTCCCCAGACTTGTTCATCTGCTCGACTTTCTTGAGCAAACCCAGATCAATAAAAGGGCCCTTTTTGATCGAACGCCCCACGTCGGCTTTATCCTCCTGTTTACTTCATTGATCGCGCCATCAGCCTTTTGATTTTCGCGGTCGGATGATCAGCGGATTCGGCTTCTTTTTTCGCGTCTTATAACCCTTCGTTGGCCATCCCCACGGAGACCGGGGATGCCCACCGCCCGAAGCCTTTCCCTCGCCCCCCCCCATCGGGTGATCGACGGGGTTCATCGCCACGCCCCGGACCGTGGGGCGGACTCCAAGCCAGCGGGAGCGACCCGCTTTGCCGAGGGACAGGTTCTCGTGGTCAAGGTTACCCACCTGCCCGATCGTCGCATAACAGTCGAGTTTGACCTGTCTCGTCTCTCCGGATGGGAGGCGAAGATGGGCGTACTTCCCCTCTTTTGCCATCAGTTGAATTCTTGAACCCGCGCTCCGCCCGATCTGGCCGCCTTTCCCCGGTTGGAACTCGACATTATGGATTTCTGACCCAAGGGGAACCCGCTCCAACGGCATGGCATTGCCCGGCCGAATCTCGGCACGATCCCCCGCCATAACGGGATCTCCTACCTCCAATCCCACCGGTGCGATGATGTATCGTTTCTCCCCATCGATGTACTGGAGGAGGGCGATACGGGCGGAGCGATTCGGATCATATTCGATCGAAGCCACACGGGCGGAGATGTTGCGTTTGTCCCGTTTAAAGTCAATTTGACGATACCGCCTCTTGTGACCTCCCCCCCGGTGACGGCAAGTCACCACACCCCTGTTGTTTCGACCCCCCTTTTTCCGAGAGGACCTTAAGAGGGATTTTTCCGGTTTTGAAGTCGTAATCTCATCGAATGATGAGATCGTCTTGAACCTCAGCGTGGGGGTTGTCGGTCGAAAACTCTTAACGGCCACGGGAATCCATCCGTTTAATGGGATCAGGAAAACGGTGATCTTCTAGGGGTGTCGGTTCAGGTCCCCTCAAAGAACTCAATTTTATCTCCGGCCTGTAGGGTCACAATCGCTTTTTTACGGTCCGGTCGACGTCCCCGATACATTCCCATTCGCTTGATCTTACCGTGCATCCAAAGCGTTCGGACGCCGACGACCTTCACGTCGAACTTCTGTTCGACCGCCCGCTTGACATCGATCTTGTTGGCGAAACGATCTACCTCAAACACCACTTTGTTTTCTCGATCGGTGAGGACCGTAGACTTCTCTGTGATCAGAGGTTTGCGAATGACATGATTTGGATTTTTCACGGTGCGCCCCAAACCTCCGACATTCTGTTCAGGGCTGATGTCGTAAACAGAACCGTCTCAGACCGCATCACGTCATACACGGAAAAGCTGTTCGCGGGCTTTACGTCCAGCCCAGAAATATTTCGACAGGATTTGAAAAGGACCGGATCCGACGGGTTGACCACCAGAAGGGCCCTGCGATTCTGAAGACCCAACGCCCGCATCAGATCGGCCACCTTTTTCGTCCGGGGTGTTTCGAGGGAAATATCCTCAAGGACCCTCACCTGGCCTTCCCGCATTTTGAGGGTCAGCGCAGACTTCAAGGCCAATCGCCGAACCTTCTTGGGCACCTTTTCACGGTATCCGTGCGGATGAGGGCCATGCGCCGTCCCTCCGCCCACCCATACGGGAGATCCCCTCGTTCCCGAACGAGATCGTCCGGTTCCCTTCTGTCGCCAGGGTTTACGCTTCGTTCGGTTGACCTCCGCACGGGTCAACGTATCCGCGTTTCCCTGCCGCTGCGCATTCTGGAAGGCCTTCACCGAGAAATAGATCGCCTCTGAAGACGGCCGGTCAATCTCGAAAATCGCGGATGGAAGTTCGGTCGTTCCCACGACGCCCCCGTCCAAGTTGTAAATATCTAAACCTGCCATCTCGAGCTCAACCTGCCTTTCGAATCGAGACAACCCCGCCCCGTGCCCCCGGAACGGCCCCTTTTACAAAAAGAAGATTTCGCTCTTTGTCGATTCGGACCACCGACAGCCCCTTGACGGTCACCCTGCGGTTTCCCATCCTGCCCCCCATACGCACGCCTTTGAAAACCCGGGATGGATAGGAACTTTGACCGATCGAACCCGGAGCGCGATGACGGTCCGATTGGCCGTGAGTCTTGGGCCCGCCTTTAAAATGATGTCTCCGAATGGTCCCGGCGAAACCTTTACCCTTCGAACACCCCGTTACGTCCACCTGATCTCCATCTTCAAACATCGCAACGTCCAGGATGTCCCCTATTTGATACGTCTCCTCCGAAGTCAGCCGGAACTCTCGGAGTATCCGCTTGGGTTCAAGACCGGCTTTTTCAAAGACCCCGGCATCCGGACGGTTCACGCGCTTTGACGGAATGTCCTCATAGCCGATCCGCACCGCCCGGTAGCCGTCAACGGCCTCTTCTTTGACCTGGACCACTGGACAGGGACCCGCCTGGATGATCGTCACCGGGACAAGGTCGTCATTCTTCCCGAAAATCTGGATCATTCCCACTTTTCTGCCAACCAAAGTCGCCACGGTTCAAAACCTCTACCGGAAGTCCGCTCAAGCCTTGATCTCTATGTCGATGCCAGCCGGAAGATCCAGCTTCATCAAGGCATCCACCGTCTGAGGGTTAGAATTGTAAATGTCGATCAGTCTTTTATGGACCTTTGTCTGGAACTGCTCACGGGATTTCTTGTCCACGTGCGGTGATCGGAGCACGGTATACAACGTCCTGTCCGACGGAAGGGGGATAGGCCCTGCGATCAGCGCCCCGGTCCGTTTGGCGGTTCTTACGATCTCATCCGCGGAACGATCCAACGACCGATGATCGTATGCCTTCAGGCGAATACGTATCTTTTGAGAAGGCAAAAAAACCTTTCCATAGGGACGCTCTCCCGCGTCCCGAAAAAACGTGAAGGGTTGGGGACTCCGGTGAACCCTTATTCGACAACCTCCGTCACCACGCCCGCCCCAATAGTCCGTCCCCCCTCCCGGATGGCAAATCGGAGTTCTTTCTCGAGAGCGATCGGTGTGATGAGATCAACCAAAAGCGTGACGTTATCGCCCGGCATCACCATCTCCACCCCTTCCGGAAGGGTGATGCTCCCCGTCACGTCCGTGGTCCGGAAGTAGAATTGCGGGCGGTATCCGGGGAAGAAGGGCTTGTCTCGGCCCCCTTCCTTCGGAGTCAAAACGTAAACTTCCCCTTTGAACTTCAGATGAGGCGTGACGGATCCAACCTCGGCGACGACCATCCCCCGTTCGAGTTCTTCCTTGTCCACGCCTCGCAACAACAGACCGACGTTATCCCCGGCCTGGGCTTCGTCCAGCAATTTACGAAACATCTCCACGCCCGTGACGACCGATTTCCGGGTTTCGCGAATCCCCACGATCTCAACATCGGAGTTAATCTTAATCATCCCGCGTTCGACCCTGCCCGTCCCAACCGTCCCACGTCCTGTGATGCTGAAAACGTCCTCAACCGGCATCAGGAAGGGAAGGTCGACATCCCGCTCCGGCTGGGGGATATAGCTGTCAACCACGTCCATCAACTCCTGGATGCATTTCTCATCCTCTGAATCGGCTTCTCCATTGAGTGCTTTGAGCGCGGACCCCCGGACAACAGGAACATCATCGCCTGGAAAGTTATACTGGGTCAGCAGCTCGCGCACCTCGAGCTCTACCAGGTCCAGAAGTTCGGGGTCGTCCACCATGTCCACCTTGTTCATGAAAACCACGACTGACGGAACATTCACCTGGCGCGCCAGGAGCACGTGTTCGCGCGTCTGGATCATCGGCCCGTCCGCGGCGCTCACGACCAGAATGGCCCCGTCCATCTGTGCCGCACCCGTGATCATGTTCTTGATGTAGTCGGCGTGGCCCGGGCAATCCACGTGGGCGTAGTGGCGCTTTTCGGTCTGGTACTCCACGTGAGCAATGGCGATTGTGATCCCCCTCTCCTTCTCCTCCGGCGCCTTGTCGATCGATTCGAAAGGCCGGAACTCCGCCAAGCCTTTCCGTTCGAGGACCTTCGTGATGGCCGCAGTTAGCGTGGTCTTGCCATGGTCGATGTGACCTATCGTTCCGACATTGATGTGCGGCCGGTCTCTTGTGAATTTCTCTTTTGCCATTGTTGCTGCCTCCTTGAAGGGGATTGCCCGGATCAGCGGCAGTCTTCGCGGCCGGACCCCGGTCTTAGATGCCTCGAACTTTGGCTATGATTTCATCGGCGATGTTTTTCGGTGCTTCCTGGTACCTGGAGAATTGCATGGAATGAATCGCTCTCCCCTGTGTCAGCGATCGAAGGCGTGTGGCATAACCGAACATCTCGCTAAGCGGAACCACGGCGGTCACAACCTGTGCATCCGGTCGGTTTACGATACCCATGATACTTCCTCGGCGCGCATTCAGGTCTCCGATGACTTCCCCCATGTATTCGCCCGGGACCACCACCTCCACATCGAAAACCGGCTCCAGAAGATAGGGGTCCGCTTTTTTGGCCCCCTCTCGAAAGGCCATCGAACCAGCGATCTTGAAGGCTATCTCCGACGAGTCCACTTCGTGAAAGGAACCGTCATAAAGGGTCACCTGCACATCCTCTACGGGAAACCCCCCCAGCACCCCGCTGGTCATCGCCTCCTGGATCCCTTGCCTCACGGGATTGATGAATTCCTTGGGGATCCTCCCCCCCACGATTTTATTCTCAAAGGCCAGGCCCACGCCCGGTTCACCGGGCCCCATTTCGATACAAACGTGGCCGAACTGCCCCCGTCCACCGGATTGGCGGACGAACCGTCCTTCGGACTTAACCGTGTCTCGAATCGACTCTTTGTAGGCCACCTGAGGTTTGCCGACATTCGCCGTGACCCGAAACTCCCGAAGGAGCCGATCTACGATGATCTCCAGGTGAAGCTCACCCATTCCTGAGATGATCGTCTGTCCGGTATCCGGATCGTTGGACACCTGGAAGGTCGGGTCCTCTTCCGTGAGCTTCGACAAAGAAGTGCCCAAAAGATCCTGATCGGCCTTGGTCTTGGGCTCAATGGCCACATCGATGACCGGCTTGGCAAACTGTATCGTCCCCAAGATGATCGGGTGCCGCTCATCGCAGAGCGTATCACCGGTGGCAGTACCCTTCAACCCCACCATCGCGGCGATGTCCCCTGCGTGCACCTCCTGCAGTTCCTCTCGCTTGTTGGCGTGCATCCGGAGCAACCGTCCGACCCGTTCCCGGCGGCCGCTGTTTGCGTTCAGCACGTAAGATCCGGTCTTGAGGCAACCGGAGTACACCCGGGAATAGGTCAGGCGGCCCACATACGGATCTGTCATAATCTTGAAGGCAAGCGCGCAAAATGGATCCTCGTCCGAAGCGGACCGCTTCTCTTCCGCTTTGGAATCGGGATGGCGACCGACCACCTCGGTGAGATTGAGTGGATTCGGGAGATAGTCTATCACCGCATTCAAAAGCCTCTGTACCCCTTTGTTCTTGAAAGCAGATCCGCACAGAACCGGCACGATTTTTACTTGGGCCGTGGCCTGTCTGAGGGCACTTTTGATCTCTGAGACGGAGATCGGTTTTCCGTCGAGAAATTTCTCCATCAGTCCATCGTCGAAATCGGATACGGCCTCGAGAAGCTTCTCCCGATAGAAGAGGGCTTTTTTGACCATATCTTTGGGGATCCCGGATTCCACGAACTTGACCCCCAGCGAATCCTCGGGATACGTGAGGGATGTCATCTGCACCAGGTCAATCAGGCCGGAATAGATATCCCCCGAACCCAGAGGGAGCTGGATCGGGACAAATTTACCCCCTAAGCGCTCCTCCATCATTTCGAGGACCTGGTAAAAATCCGCACCGGTCCGATCCATCTTGTTCACAAAGGCGATGCGAGGCACCATGTAGCGGTCGGCCTGACGCCACACGGTCTCGGACTGAGGCTCCACGCCTCCCACGGCGCAGAATAGGCCGATGGCCCCGTCCAGCACGCGCAGCGAACGCTCCACTTCAGCCGTAAAGTCGACGTGCCCGGGGGTGTCGATGATATTGATCAGGTGGTCATCCCACTCGCAAGTGGTAGCTGCGGACGTGATGGTGATCCCCCGCTCCCGCTCCTGCTCCATCCAGTCCATCGCCGCTGCCCCGTCGTGGACCTCCCCCATCCGATGCAGCTTTCCGGAATAGTACAGGATGCGTTCGGTGGTCGTCGTCTTGCCCGCGTCGATATGGGCCATGATCCCGATGTTCCGGATCTTTTCTAAGGAAACTTCTCGTGCCATAAAATCCGCGTCAATCTCCTGATTCTATCGATCGCCTTTCGCACCTTCTCCAACTGGCCGATCTCACCCTCTGTAATGTGCAAACGCCCGGTTCGACTCCGCCATACGGTGCGTATCCTCCCGTCTTCGAATCGCCCCGCCCTCGTTCTTGGCGGCATCCATCAATTCACCCGCCAACCGTTCGGCCATGCTTTTTTCAGAACGCTCCTGAGAGTAAGTGATAAGCCATCTTATCGAAAGACTCGTCCTCTGATCCTGACGGACCTCAACCGGAACCTGATAGGTCTGGCCCCCGACCCTCCTGGACCGGACCATGACAGCCGGCTTGACGCTCTCCACGGCCTTCTGAAAAACATCGATCCCAGGCTGATCCGTTCGCTTTTCAACCAAGTCGAGCGCTTTATAAAAGATCCGTTCCGCGACGCTCTTCTTCCCGCGCTTTAAGAGGCGGCTGACAAATCGCGTCGCGAGGATGTTATGATACTTGGGGTCGGGGAGAACCGGTTTTTTTTCAACCTTCCTTCGCCTCGGCATAAATCCTCAATTCGAAAAACTCATGCCTCGCCGCAGGAAATGCGGCGAGCCAATCCCTTCACTTCGGGGCCTTCGCACCGTACTTTGACCGACTCTGTTTTCGATCCGCCACGCCCGTTGTGTCAAGGACGCCCCTTATGATGTGATACCTCACCGAAGGGAGATCCTTTACTCGGCCGCCGCGGACCAGAACGATTGAGTGCTCCTGGAGGTTATGCCCCTCTCCCGGGATGTAGGCTGTGACCTCCATCCCGTTCGTCAACCGAACGCGGGCGACCTTCCTCAAGGCGGAATTCGGTTTTTTCGGGGTCTGAGTCGTCACCCGGAGACAGACACCCCGCTTTTGGGGGCTTCCCCGAAGGGCGGGCGAAGCGGACTTTTGGCCCTTCCTTTTTCTCCCGAGACGGACGAGTTGATTTATCGTTGGCAAGCAAAACCTCCTGCTATCGCAGATAGCCTTTCAACATAGTCATTAATTTCAACATTGTCAAGCTTTTATTGTCTCCGGTTCATCCTCTCCCACGGAAGCGACATGGGGTTCGTTGTCCGGATCCACGAGGGTCACGCCGGAGTATCGGTTCATCCCGGTCCCGGCCGGAATCAGATGGCCGATAATCACATTCTCCTTCAGGCCAAGTAGATTGTCAACGCGCCCCTGGACGGCCGCATCGGTCAGCACCCTCGTCGTCTCCTGGAAGGACGCCGCGGAGACGAAGCTGTCCGTCATCAGGGACGCCCGGGTGATCCCGAGCAGCAGAGGTTGATAGGTGGCAGGGTCTCCGCCTTCTGCCACGACCTTCGCGTTTTCATCGAAGAACCGGAACTTGTCCACAGCCTCCCCCTCCAGAAAATTCGTATCCCCGGAGTCGACAAGCTTCACCTTCTGCAGCATCTGTCGAACGATCACTTCGATGTGCTTGTCGTTAATCTTGACCCCCTGCAGCCGGTAGACATCCTGAATTTCGTTCACCAGATACTCCTGCACCGCCTGGACACCCTGGATTCCAAGGATATCGTGAGGATTCACCGAACCTTCCGAGAGCTGTTCTCCCGCAAGGACCCGATCCCCTTCGTGTACGCGCAGATGCTTCCCGTAAGGAATCAGATAACGCCGCTCCTCGCCCTCATCCGAGATGACGGTCAACTCCCTGGCGCCCCGCACAATCCCCCCTAACTTCACCAGACCGTCGATCTCGGTCACCACGGCCGGATCCTTGGGCCGGCGAGCTTCGAAGAGTTCGGCCACCCTGGGCAATCCCCCGGTGATATCTCGGGTCTTGCTCCGTTCCCTCGGGATCTTAACCAGAATGTCCCCCCCCTTGACTTCGTCTCCATCGCGAACAAAAAGCCTGGCCCCGACCGGGAGAAGATAGTGTGACAGCTTGTTTCCCCCCCCATCTATCACCTCGATATGAGGGGATAACGTCCGATCCCGATGTTCGACGATAACCGGATGGCGAAGTCCGGTCGCTTCGTCGGACTCCTCCCGGTAGGTAACATCGTCCACGATGTCAACAAACCGTAGAGCACCCGGCTTATCCGTGACGATCACGTTGTTGTAAGGATCCCACTCATACAGGACCACGCCGCCCTCGACCTCGTCCTTCTCACGGACCTTCACCACGGCCCCGGCAGGAACGTGGTAACGCCCCCCCCTCGGTCTCCCCTGCTGATCGAGCAGTTCGATCTCGCCGTTTCGACCCACGGCCACAAGGCCTTCCCCCGGCCTTTCCACGGCATCGAGGTTGTTGAAGTGCACCGTGCCCGCCCGCTTGGCCGTGATGCTCGACTGTTCCGCGATCCGGGAGGCCGTGCCTCCGATATGGAATGTCCGAAGCGTCAGTTGGGTCCCGGGTTCCCCGACGCTCTGCGCCGCGATAACCCCGACCGCGTCTCCCACATCCGCGAGCCGACCGGTGGCCAGATTTCGACCATAGCACTTCACACAGACCCCCCTGCGCGACTCGCACGTGAGCATCGACCGGATCCAGCATTTCTCGATGCCTGCATCGGCGATCTTGTCGGCAAGCTCTTCGTCGATGAGCACGCCACCCTCGACGATCGTCTCTCCCGAGATCGGTTCAATCACGTCGTTCAAAAGGGTGCGCCCGACGATCCGGTCCGCCATGGGCTCCAGAATGTCCTCGCCCTCCTTTAACGCCCCGATTTCGATCCCCAGGATGGTTCCACAGTCCTCCTCGGAGATGATCACATCCTGTGCCACATCCACCATCCGGCGCGTCAGGTAACCGGCCTCTGCCGTCTTGAGGGCGGTATCGGCCAGACCCTTTCGGGCGCCGTGTGTGGATATGAAGTACTCCAGAACGGTCAGCCCCTCCTTAAAGTTCGATATGATGGGGGTCTCGATGATCTCGCCAACCGCACCGGTGATCTTCTTCTGTGGCTTGTTCATCGGTCCCCGCATGCCGCCGAGTTGCTTGATCTGGTCGTCGCTGCCCCGGGCCCCGGAATCGGCCATCACGAAGATCGAATTGAATCCACCTTCGTCCTGTTCAAGGACTTCTTTCATCACCCGGGCGACATCGTTTGTGGTGTGTTGCCATACATCGATTACCTTGTTGTAACGCTCCCCGTCGGTGATGATACCCCGCCGGTACTGGTTTTGAATGTTCTCGACCTCTTTTATCGCCAGATTTACCATGGCATCTTTCTGATCCGGCACGACCACATCTTCCACCCCCACCGTCACCCCCGCCTTGGTGGCATACCGGTAACCCAGGGTTTTGAGATGGTCCACGAACTCGGCAGCCTTTCGATTTCCATACCGGTTATGAACCTGTGTGACCACGTCTTTAATCTTCGGCTTGTCCACCACCTCGTTGACGTAGGGGACCCCATCGGGGATGATCGAGTTGAAGATAATTCTCCCAAGCGTCGTCTCCATGATCGTCCCGTCCATTCGTACATTGATCGGCGTGTGCAGGTCCAGCCGCTCGTAGGCGTGAGCCGTCAGGGCGTCCTCAGCGCTGGAAAAACGCTTCAGTTCGTCCCCGTCCCGCTTCGCCATCTTCGTCAGGTAGTATGTCCCCAGGGCGATATCCTGAGGTTTGTCGATCACGACCGGGGACCCATCTGCGGGTTTGAGGATATTGTTGGCCGCCATCATCAGCACCCGGGCTTCGACCTGGGCCTCGAACGACAGGGGGAGATGAACGGCCATCTGGTCCCCATCGAAGTCTGCGTTGAATGCCGCACAGACAAGGGGGTGGATCTGAATCGCCTTCCCTTCCACCAGGACCGGCTGAAATGCCTGGATGCCAAGCCGATGGAGGGTCGGGGCCCGATTGAGAAGAACACAGTGGTCCTGGATGATCTCCTCGAGGATATCCCACACCTCCACCCGTTCCCGTTCCACGAGCTTTTTGGCGCTCTTGACGGTTTGTACGAGGCCTTTGTCTTCGAGCTGCTTGATGATAAAGGGTTTGAAGAGTTCGAGCGCAATCCCCTTCGGCAGGCCGCACTGACTCAGTTTGAGCTCGGGTCCACAGACGATGACCGATCGTCCGGAATAATCGACGCGTTTCCCGAGCAGGTTCTGTCTGAAACGCCCCTGCTTCCCCTTCAGGAGGTCGGACAACGATTTCAGCGACCGGTTGCCATCACCGCGAACAGCCCGGGACCGTCGACCGTTGTCGAAGAGGGCATCCACGGCTTCCTGAAGCATCCGTTTCTCGTTCCGAAGGATCACTTCCGGAGCCTTGATATCGATCAATTTCTTCAGGCGATTGTTTCGGTTGATCACCCGCCGGTACAGGTCGTTCAGATCGGAGGTTGCAAAACGCCCCCCCTCTAACGGGACCAGGGGTCGCAGGTCGGGGGGGATGACTGGAATAACTTCCAGGATCATCGATTCCGGCCGGTTCTGAGACCCCCGGAATGCCTCCACGACCTTCAGGCGTTTTAGGGCCTCCTGCTTGCGCTGTACCGATGTCTCCATCCTGGCATTCGTCCGCAGTTCGGCCGACAGAATATCCATTTCGATCTCCGACAGGATCTTATAGACGGCCGGAGCCCCCATCTCCGCCGTAAAATTATAACCCTGTTCCCGGAGCTGTTCCACCTCGTCCTCAGACAGAAGATCCTTTCGCTTCAAATCAGGCGCATCCCCCGGGTCGAGCACGACGTAAGACTCGTAGTAAAGTATGCGCTCAAGGTTCCGCACGGAGATATCGAGGAGATAGCCCATCCGGGACGGGAGGGATTTGAAGTACCAGATGTGGGAGACGGGGACTGCCAATTCGATGTGGCCAAGGCGCTCCCGGCGGACCTTCGACTGCGTGATCTCAACCCCGCATCGGTCGCAGATAATGCCTTTGTAACGGATCCTTTTGTATTTTCCGCAGTGGCACTCCCAATCCTTCACGGGGCCAAAAATCCGCTCGCAGAAGAGGCCATCCCGCTCCGGTTTGAAAGACCGGTAGTTAATCGTCTCAGGCTTTGTGATTTCCCCTCGCGACCAGCCTCGAATGGTCTCAGGCGAGGCCAGTTGTATCAGGATCGAGGAGAAATTAGGCGACTTTTTCGCAACATTCAAGTCTGCCACGTCCAAACCCCCTTCGGGTCAAAATTCGTGAGTCGGCCAGAATCTTTCATCCCAGCTCCGTCGCACACCGTCCGTCCTTCAATGGGTTTCTCCATCTTGTAAAACCACGTCCATCCCGAGGCTCTGCAGCTCCTTGACGAGAACATTAAACGACTCGGGGATACCCGGTTCCGGGGGATTGTCCCCCTTCACGATCGCTTCATAGATCTTGGACCGGCCCGCCACGTCGTCGGACTTGACGGTCAACATCTCCTGGAGCAAGTGTGCGGCCCCGTATGCCTCTAGGGCCCACACCTCCATCTCGCCGAACCGTTGTCCTCCGAACTGGGCCTTACCACCCAGAGGCTGCTGAGTGACGAGGGAGTAAGGTCCGATAGAGCGGGCATGGATCTTATCCGCGACAAGATGGGACAGTTTCATCATGTAAATCTTTCCCACCACCACCTCTTTTTCGAAGGGATCACCCGTCTTCCCGTCGTAAAGAACCGTCTTTCCGGATGGCGGGAGGCCGGCCTCCTCCAGGGTCCGATTGACCTCCTCGAACGTGGCCCCGTCAAAGACGGGAGCTGCCATGTATTCGTTGAGTTCACCCGCGGCCCAGCCCAGATGCGTTTCAAAGATCTGCCCCAGATTCATCCGGGAAGGTACGCCCAGCGGGTTCAGGATGATATCCACGGGTGTTCCGTCGGGAAGATAGGGCATGTCCTCTACCGGAACGACGATCGAAACGACCCCTTTATTCCCGTGCCGCCCGGCCATCTTGTCGCCCACGGACAATTTCCGCTTTCGGGCGATATAGACCTTGACGAGCTGGACGATACCCGGAGGGAGTTCATCTCCCCTTGCAATCTTATCCATCTCGCGTTCCAGTTCCTCGTTCGCCTGTATCACAAGCCGGTCGGCGAGGTCTACAATCTGCGCGACCCGCCGATCTACCCCGCGATCCTCCGTCCAGCTGTGGTCGGGCCGAACGATGTCCAGATCGATCTTCTCTTCGAGTTTGCGATCGAAGGCCTTCCCCTCCCGTGCGAATACGGAGTTGTCCTCGATGTTTCTCAAAAGGCCGACCTTGCGATCCATCAGAAGCTCCTTGACCTGCTCGTCGCGTGCGGCCTTGATCCCATCGATCTTCGCGCTCATCTCCTTCTTCAGCCGATTCACCTTCTCCCGATCCGACTTTTTTGTCTTCTCGTCCCGCTCCTTCCGGGAAAAAACCTTCCGGTCCATCACCACCCCGTCCATGCCCGATGGCGCTCGAAGGGAGGCGTCCCGGACGTCGCCGGCCTTTTCGCCGAAAATCGCCCTGAGCAACCGCTCCTCCGGAGAGAGCTCGGTCTCCCCTTTCGGGGTCACCTTGCCCACCAGGATGTCGCTCGCCCCAACCTCCGCACCCACTCGTATGATCCCCTCGTCGTCCAGATTCCGAACCGCCTGTTCGCTGACGTTCGGGATCTCCCGGGTAATCTCTTCGGAACCGCGTTTGGTATCGCGCACCTGCAGCTCGAACTCCTCGATGTGTATCGACGTAAAAATGTCATCTTTCAGAAGCCGTTCGCTGCAGATGATGGCGTCCTCGAAATTGTATCCGTTCCAAGACATAAACGCGACCGTAACGTTGCTTCCCAGGGCAAGGTCCCCCCTGTCCGTTGCGCAACCGTCGGCCAGGATGTCCCCGGCAGCCACCCGATCCCCCTTCCAAACGATCGGCCGTTGATTGATGCAACAATCCTGGTTCGACCGTTTAAATTTCGTCAAGCGGTAGACGTCCGTGTCGAAAAGGTTGACCACATCCCCCCCGCTTTTGGGCCGATCCCGCTTTACAACGATCCGGTCCGCGCTCACGTAAGCCACCGACCCCTGGTTCTTTGCCAGGACAACGGCCCCCGAATCGATGGCAACTTTCCGCTCCATCCCCGTGCCCACGAGCGGCGCATCGGTTTTCAAAAGAGGCACCGCCTGGCGCTGCATGTTGGATCCCATCAGCGCACGGTTCGCATCGTCATGCTCCAGGAACGGGATCAGGGCCGCCGCAACGCTGACAAGCTGTTTCGGGGAGACATCCATGTATTTCACATCCGTCGACACCACCAGCGGGAAATCCCCCCGCAGACGGGCCTGGACCAGAGACTCTGTGAACCTGCCCCGCTTGTCCACCGAGGCGTTTGCCTGAGCGATGACATACCGGTCCTCTTGATCTGCGGAGAGGTACTCGATCTCTTCGGTCACCTTCCCGTTCTTGACGACGCGGTACGGAGTCTCCAGAAATCCGAACCGATTGACGCGGGCGAAAGTGGAAAGCGAAGCGATCAGGCCGATATTGGGCCCTTCCGGGGTCTCGATCGGACAAATGCGTCCATAGTGCGTGTGGTGGACGTCCCGAACCTCGAACCCCGCCCGGTCCCGCGTCAACCCTCCGGGACCCAGCGCGGACAAACGTCTCTTGTGGGTCAACTCGTCGAGCGGGTTTGTCTGTTGCATGAACTGAGAGAGCTGGCTGCTGCCGAAGAAAGACCCGATCACCGTTGAGATCGTACGGGCGTTGATCAAATCGTGAGGCGTCAACGATTCCGAATCCCTCAGACTCATCCGTTCGCGAATCGTCCGCGCCATCCGGGACATGCCCACTGAGAACTGCTGAGACAGGAGCTCCCCCACGGACCGGATTCGCCGATTTCCAAGATGGTCGATGTCGTCCGTAAAACCGTTTCCCTTGCGCAACTCGACCAGATAACGGATCAGTCTGAGAAAGTCCTCGACGTGCAGAACGGTATAATCCAAAGGGATATCCATGTCGAAACGCTGATTGATCCGATAGCGTCCCACCTCACCGAGATAATACCGCTTGGGGCTGAAGAAGAGCCGTTCAAGAAGACCTCTTGCGGTCTCGATATTCGGTGGATCCCCCGGCCGAAGAAGGTTGTAAATCCGGACCAGGGATTCCTGAGAATTGTCCGTGGGGTCTTTCTTCAGCGTGTTTGTGATGACCCCGGCATCGTTTGCCTCGTCGATGTCAAGCACATCGATCCGGGCGATTCGGGCGCTTTTAAGCGACTGAAGGTGCTCCTCCGTCAGCGTCTCGAAGGCCTCCACGACGACTTCGCCCGATTTTTTGTTGACGGCGTCGGAGGCCGTGATTCGGCCCACGACATCCTCATCGACTTTGGCCGGAGCAACCCCGTGAAAAAGGCTCAGGATCTCCCCGCTTTTCGAATAGCCCAACGCCCGCAAGAACAACGTCACCGGGAGTTTACGCTTACGCTCGATGTGGACATACATGATATCATTGATGTCCATGCTGAACTCGAGCCAAGAACCCCGGAAGGGGATGATTCGGGCGGAAAACAACCGCTTTCCATTCGGGTGGGTCGTCTCGTCGAAAAAGACTCCCGGCGAACGGTGAAGCTGGCTCACGATGACCCGTTCCGAGCCGTTGATGATGAAAGTCCCCTGTTCGGTCATCAGGGGAAGTTCGCCCAGGAACACCGTCTGCTCCACAATGTCCCGGACGCGGCTCTCTTTGTCCTGACGGTCTCGGGCGATCAGCCGCAAAGTCGCTCGGAGGGGAGCGGCATGCGTCGTACCCCGCTCCTGACATTCCTCAACGACGTATTTAGGACCCCCGATCGAATAATTAACGAATTCCAAGGAGTAAAAATTATGGACGTCTGAGATCGGAAAAATGCTGTTGAAAACGGCCTGAAGGCCCTGATTCTTTCGATCCCCCGGAGGTGTATCGGCCTGCAGAAACCAAGTGTAGGAATCGGTCTGAATGTCCAGGAAGTTGGGCATTTCGATCGAATCGTGGAGTTTGGCGAAGCTTCGCCGCTGGATGAACCCTTTCTTTTCCAAAGCGCCTCGTTCCTTGATCAAAGAAATCAGGTTGTTTAATACTTCGGAAGGGAGAAAACCGGACCCGCTCAGGAAACCCGTCCCACCGGGGGAAATTTCATTTGATCTCCACGACCGCCCCGGCATTTTCAAGCTGCGTTTTTAGGGTTTGTGCCTCCTCCTTAGACACACCTTCTTTCACAGGGTTTGGCGCCCCGTCAACAAGGTCTTTGGCCTCTTTCAGCCCAAGACTCGTGATGGAACGAACCTCCTTAATCACCTGGATCTTCTTCTCGCCCGGGCTTGACAGGATGACGTCAAACTCGGTCTGCTCCTCCTCCGCTGGGACCGCTTCTCCCGCCGCTGGGGCCGCCGCGACCACAGCGGCTTGGGCTTTGACTCCAAATTTTTCCTCCAGGGCTTTTACCAGTTCTGAAAGTTCAAGTACCGACAATTTCTCGATCTGACCGATAATATCTTCGATAGCCATCATTGCCTCCGTTGTTAATGAGAACCGTATGATTTCAAATCCTAGAATATGGGTTAAATACCGACTGATGAGCCTGACCCTTTCCGGAACCGAGAACCGCAGAACGGCCAGAGGTTACGCCGAACCCTCCTCCTCCTGCCGTTTCTCGGCCAACGAGTGGAGCGTCCCGACCAGCTTCTGGAGGACCCCATTAAGACACATCGCTAAACCGGCTATGGGCCCCTGGATAGACGACACCAACTGGGAGAGCAAAACATCCCTGGGGGGAATCGACGCCAACTGTTCAACCTGAACGCCCGTATAAAGCGTCTCTTCGACGATCCCTCCTTTGATCTTTAGGGACAACTCCTTTTTTGCGAAATCCGCCAGAACCTTGGCCGGTGCCAACGGGTCCTCCTCGGTGGTGACGATCCCCGTTGGCCCTGTGAGATAGTCGCGAAGAGGGGCGTAGCCTGCCCTATCCGCAGCGATTGCGGTAAGCCTGTTCTTGACCACCAGGTAAGAGCAGGAGGCCTCCCGCAACCGGGCCCTCAAATCGGTCATCGCCGCCACGTTTATACCCGTGAAATCGGTCAAAATGATCCCCTTCGACCTCTCGAAAAGTTCTAATATTTCCGTAACTTCGGCCTCTTTTTTTGCCGTAGGCAAGGTGAACTCCATCGTTGGTCGTTCTAATTTACCAGGCTGGCCCGGTCGATTCGGATGCCCGGGCTCATCGTTGTAGAAAGCGTTACGCTCCGGATATACTGGCCTTTAACACCGGGCGGTTTTGCCCGGACGATGGCATCGAGCAAGGCTCTGGAATTCTCCACGATTTTCCCATGCTCGAAGGAAACCTTTCCGACCGGTGCGTGGATATTGCCCGCCCGGTCTACTCGAAATTCGATCCGACCTGCTTTCGCCTCCCGCACCGCTTTTCCCACTTCCGAAGTAACCGTTCCGCTCTTGGGGTTCGGCATCAATCCCCGTGGCCCCAGGATCTTTCCAAGACGGCCCACGCTCCCCATCAAGTCGGGACTGGCGACGACCACGTCGAAGTCAACCCAGCCCCCGGAAATCTTCTTGATGAGGTCGTCGTTGCCCACATAGTCCGCCCCCGCTTCCAGTGCCTCGGATTCCAATTCACCTTTGGTCAGGACAAGGACCTTCACGGACCCCCCGGTGCCGTGGGGAAGCAGGATGGTTCCCCGGACAACCTGGTCCGCGTGTCTCGGATCCACACCTAAATTCATGGAAACCTCCACCGTTTCGTTAAACTTCCGGCGAGGCATCTCCATCAACATCTTGATGGCGGTATCCAGGGGATATTGCGTCCGGCGGTCCACCTTCGCCTGCATCTCTTTGTAAAGCTTTCCGTTGCTCACGTCTATTCCTCCACGGTAATCCCCATGCTTCGGGCGGTTCCGGCGATCATTCGGGTGGCCGAATCGAGATCCTTCGTGTTCAGGTCCACCAGCTTGAGATGTGCGATCTCCAGAACCTGAGCAGAAGACACCTTTCCGACTTTTTGCCGGTTGGATTCCGGAGACCCTTTTTCCAGACCCGCCGCCCTTTTTAAAAGAACCGATGCGGGCGGCGTCTTGGTGATGAACGTGAAGCTTCGGTCGGCGTAGATCGTGATCACGACGGGGATGATGAGCCCGCCTTTGTCCTGGGTTTGAGCGTTGAAGGCCTTACAAAATTCCATGATATTCACGCCGTGTTGTCCCAAAGCCGGCCCCACGGGCGGCGTGGGCGTTGCCTTGCCTGCGGGAATCTGAAGCTTGACGACAACCAGGACTTTTTTGGCCAAAGTCGAACCTCCTTAAATCTTTCTATTCCTTCTGTTCGAACGGCTCCACCTGAAGCACATCGAGTTCGACAGGGGTATTCCGTCCAAAGATGCTCACCATCACCTTGATTTTGCTCTTTTCGGGGTTCATGTCATCGACCGATCCCAAGAAATCGCTGAAAGGACCGTCGATGACTTTGACCTTGTCCCCGATGCGATATGGCACGGTCTCCTCATCCTGGGTCTTCCCCCTGTCGATCTGTCCGAGGATTCGGTCCACTTCCTCTTCCCTCAAAGCGACCGGTTTCTTTCCAGGTCCTACAAAGTTGGTAACCCCGGGGACATTCGTTATAAAATGCAATGATTCCTTGGTTAGATCCATTTCGACCAGGACATAACTGGGCAAAAATTTTCTCGTAACGGTTGTCTTCCGGCCGTCCTTCATCTCGACGACCTCCTCGGTAGGAACCACTACTTGAGCCACCTTCCCGAAGACGCTCGGGTCATTGGAGGCCGCGCTCTCTATATAGTGTTTGACCTTGTTTTCGTGGCCGGAATATGTGTGTACGACGTACCAGCGCATGGATTCAACGGTCTACTTGAGGGCGGAAGCCATTCCCTTCGACAGGATGAAATCGAAGATGAACACAAAAATCGACAACGTAAACGAGATCGCCAGCACGATCCAGGTCGAGGAGATCAGTTCCTCCCTTGTCGGCCATGCCACTTTCCCCATTTCGCTCTGGACTTCTTTCAAAAATTGCCCGATTTTTTTGAACATATCCTTTATCGTTCCGACCTTGGTCCTCAGACAACGACGGGACCTTCCCCCAAGAGGTGGGGAAGGCGGAGAACACTCGATCAGCTGAACTCAATGAGGATAATGCTGGCAGGGGCGGCAGGACTTGAACCCGCAACCGCTGGTTTTGGAGACCAGTGCTCTACCAGTTGAGCTACACCCCTGCAAGGGGGAATTAGCGAGTCTCCCGGTGTGAGGTATGCTTTCGACAAAATCGGCAATACCTCTTCTGCTCGATACGATCCGGGTGAAGCCGCCTGTTTTTATTCGTCGTATAGTTTCTTCGGCGGCATTCACCGCAAGCCATGATGACGAGGTCTCGAGGCATGACGCTCTGCTTGCCCTCACAGGAGTTTGGGTAAAGCCCACGACCGGACTCGAACCGGTGGCCTTTTCCTTACCAAGGAAACGCTCTACCTCCTGAGCTACATGGGCACGCGGATTGGCAGAATCGTCTCTTTAGACCGATGATTTGCCGCTCTGCCACCGGCTTTTATATTCACGGAGATGATGAGAAAAGGACAGCCCCTTGGTCAGGGAGGATAACGATTCGCTGAATCGTTGGTTGGGAAGGGACAATAAATTATTATTTAACCGTCAATTAACTAATGTTTTGAACCGACTCTTGCGATGTTGGAGCGGGAAACGGGATTCGAACCCGCGACCCTCAGCTTGGAAGGCTGACGCTCTAGCCAACTGAGCTATTCCCGCCCTCGGTTCGGTACCTTTCGGGTACAGGGATATTGAACCCCAAAAAATCTGTCCGTGCCAAACTAAAAAAGGAAAATTTTGCCATCACTCAAAGACTGAAGAATATACAAAGAAAAAACAAAAAAGTCAAGCCTTTACGGAAATTTATCCACGGGATCAAAGACCAATCTCGGAAGGGGATCTTGACTTTCAGGGAATTAAACAGAGGATGGGTTTGTGGGGAGGGCAGGACTCGAACCTGCGTAGGCATTAGCCAACAGATTTACAGTCTGCCCCGTTTGACCACTCCGGAACCTCCCCACGACCAGATCAGGACAAAAACAAGAAATCAAAAGGCCCTGTCAAAGTCAAGGGTAAAATGCGTCGGGCCATCCCGTCTTACCCACGAGATCATCAGACGGACGGGAGTGAAACCGGAGTTTTCGCCCCCCCGTGCGTGTGTCGATTTTGACTTCCTCCCATCCGTCCTTATATTCATGACATTCAGCTGACGAGAATGTTATCTCCTTGTCCTATTCATTTGAAACCCATTTCGGTTTCGGGCGTACAAAAACTAGGGAAAGTTAATCAACCAGCGTGAATCTTCATAGCTCATCCAGAAGGAGGCCCACCATGTTGGCGAAGATGACCCCCTGTCGGTGGGTTGTTTGCCTCCTGATCTGTATCTTCCTTCCAGCAGGTGAGACATACGGGGCAAACCCCAAAGACCTCCTGAATCTGAAAAAAATCAGGAAAAAGCTGAAACTATCATCCGCCCAGCAGGACACAGCAAGGCAGAAGGTCGACCAGATCAAGGACATCCTGACCCGTTTCGAGTGGGACTTTGCAAAGATGACGTGTGAAGCCGCCATCTGGAAAGGCGAACGGACTTCTCTTAAGGTGATAAAGGATCGCAAGAAAGATGCCTATACCCAGGTAGAGAACCTCTTGAAGACCTTCAGAGACGGTCTTGACAACCGACAGAAACAGCGTCTGGCCAAGATGATGGAAGGTTGGGAGGGGTTGTTGGATCTCCAATTTAACAAGGACATCCCCTTCTACTATATCGATACGCGACCCGTGTTCAGGAAAATGGAGAATGACCGCAATGTGCCTTACCTAAATTTTACCAAACCTCCCAGCATAGAATCTCCTGAGCGCTATAGAGATGTTCTGAAACGGTGGACAGCCAGAACCTACATCTCTACCTTGACCCTCGGAGAAAACCAGATGCCCGGAATCGCCGATGCGCCCGAGCTGAATATCCGATCCGTGGGGACTTCGCTGGAGGGAAATCTGGTCCGTTCTCCGTTGATCATTTCCGCCACCCTGATGGCCCCCGACCTGGTGAAAGCCGAAATCGATCACCTCAACACCTATTATAAGTCTGAGGATCAGACCCTGGATGAGCTCCGGAAGGCCTACAGCGAGAAGAACCAGGTGGGTGATGCCATCCTTATCCGCATAAAGCTGACCACGCCCTTTGCGGCCCCCTACCTCGATCTCGACAACTGGATCATCTACCTCGAAGACAATGAAGGCACGGGATATGAGCCCGCCGATATGAAGGTGGTGGCGATTCATCCGATCGAAGCGATCAAGATCGATGTCCCGGGACAAACCTACGAGGTGACCGACGTGCTCGGTACGTACTACCCTTATGTTCCGGGTGAGAAGACCTACTTGACCCAGGGGGCGGCGAAGTTCACCTATGTGGGATATGAAGCCCAGGTAAAGGCCTTTTTCCCCGCATACAAACTTGGGGGCGCCCCCGTCATTTCACCCAGAACAAAATTCTTAAAGCTGATCATCAAAGCCGCGAAAGACAGAAGCTTCGAGGGCGAGGCCAAATGGAACTTTAAGAGATCGAGGAAATCGTGAATGGCACGGGGGGGCCGCACGTCAATCGTTTGACATGAAACGTGCGTTCCGGATCCCTTTTTTCCTCTGACGCTCAACGCATCGGATTGGACCCTTTGACGATGTTCATTATGTCAGCTTCCACGTTTTCCAGTTACATATCCCCAAAAACCCTCCTGCTCCTCATATTCCTCTCGGCTTTCGGCTTCGTCCGCACGGCCATCGGGCAGAATGCCACGGTCTATGACTACACGGTGCCCGTGAGCAGTGCAAAAAGCCTTCAGTTCGACTTCGCCTATTCATACTCGGCAACTGGGGAGACGGTAACGAACAGGAATGGAAATCTTGTTCTTTTCTACGAGAAATTTTACGATTCCCTCCCATTCGCCTATTCCCTCGACGTCAACGGCTCGGCGGTGCTCACCCATACAAACCCCGCCGGGGATTTCAATCTGAGCGGACGGACGGATGCTATAGACGGAGCTCTTCTTGCAAACTATTTCTTCCTTCAGGGGGGAATGGGTTCCTCCCGGACCGACACCTCCCGATTCAACACTCTCTTCGACCTGAACCGGGACGGGATTCTGGACACCGCCGACCTCGACGAATTCTCGAATGTATTCGGTCAAAAGGCGGAGGATGACCTGACATACAAGAGTGGGTTTTCAGGGAGGGGGAAAAAGTACTTCCAAAACGGGTCAGATTTTTTCGGGTTCGGAGATTTCAATATTCGAATGAGCGATACGTTCGACCGACCTGACACGGATGTTACGCCCGGGTTGGGTTACGGTCGCTTCATCAGTGCCACCCCCCTTGCCAAGGCCGTTCGGATCGAAGCGTTTCTGCTTAAGGAGAAGGCCGCGTCTGGTTACCTGCCCCGGGAAAAGCTCGTGGAGCTCGGCCACGTTATCCAGCGGGAGGATGAATTCAAAGAGCGCTACGGTCCCACCTACCGCAAATGGTGGTTCGAAGAGATGGAACGGGTTATCATCGCGTCGGGTGTGGCCCCGAAGGGAATCGGCGCGGGAGGGATTCTGCGGATCAACGAAGTCCTTTTCGAGGAGCGAGTCAACGAGCGGTTTTACGGATGGGAGACATCCGCTGGCGTGAACTTTCAAACGACCTCCCCATTCACAGGCCAGGCGCGTAGAGATCCGGGTGCGAGTTTCGGGTTGCGTTATGCGAAACCTATCGGATGGAAGCACCAGGTCAGTGGAAGGATCGACCTGGCAAGCCCCCTGACGGGACGGTTCGGTAAAGAATACAAACTCACATTCTCCGAAGATTATGTCTACGAGATGAGCAATCGGGTCGACTTTATTATCAGGGATAACCTGGCGCTCGATATCCAGGACGGCACCGGGACAAAGAACCGACACATCATCAGCAATGTCCTTTCGGCTGCATTCATCTTCTTCGTCGAAAACAAGACGACTTTTTCAGTGAACGCCCAATTCGACAAGGTCGAAGGGAGTCCTCTCCTCCAGAGCTATTCGGGGAACCTGAATTACAGAATTTTTTAACCCCCCTTCGGCGCTTTGTAAAAAGGCGTCTCCACAATCTTCCCTTTTATCCCACTTCCTTCCGATAGAACTTCCACCTGGCTCCCCGGCTCGTTGCAGTCCCGCTTGACATAACCGAACGCGATGATCGCGTTGAGCGACGGTGAAAAAATACTGCTGGTCAATCGGCCGATCTCCACCTCATCCTTCGTCACGCGGTCGCCGGCCGAGGGTAAAACATCCCCCTCGAACACGAACCCGACCAGATGACGCCTGGGCTTCCCCAGGTTGGTCATCTTTGAGATCACTTCCTGGCCGACATAACAACCCTTGTCGAGACTAACCGCGTGAGGGATCGAAGATTCGATCGGAGTTGAACGCTCCTCGATGTCGACACCGCATACGGGGATGCCCGCCTCCATCCGCAACAAACCCAATGTCGAAAGACCGACCGGCTTCACGTCCTTTCCCGAGGATTGAATCCGGTTCCACATCTCTTCTGCCTTTTCGGGGTGGGTATACAGGACATACCCGATCTCCCCCGTGTCCTCCCATCGAACAACCAGATGATCCCGTTCCTGGGCGGAACCGTATGGCTCCAACCCGGAGAGGTCCGTCTCCAGGATCGACCCGATTACTTCACCCGAAGCTCGGCCGGAGATCGCGATAGCGGACAACTGTTCCGTCACATCCTCGATATCAACGTCCTCCGAAATCAGGTAACGGTCGAGCGTTTCCCGGACCTTCTTTTCCAACCCTGCGTCCACGTCGAGCAGAAAATATTCGGGCCGACAGTATACCTTGAGATCCGCTAGAGTCTGGCCTTGCGCCGTCATCAGGACAGCATAATGACCCTGCCCGTGTCTCAATCCCTTGACGTCGTTTGTGATCATACCGTGGAGAAATGGTGTTCGGTCCTCTCCGGTCAACTTGAGTTTTCCACGATGGCTCAAGTCGATCAAGCCCGCCGCTGACCTGACGCACCGATGTTCGGAAAGAACATCGCCATAGTCGGCAACGGTCTCCCAATCCTTTACGTTCGAAAATCGCGCACCAAGTTTTCGATGGAGTTCATAGAGTGGAGACCGATTCATCTTTTCTTCCTCCTTCTTAGTTCTTCTTCAAACATTCTAAAATTTAACCGATCTAATTTTAATCTTAAACCTAAATGTGATCGACCGACTTCAGAAAAAATTACATTCGAAATTAAATTTTTTCTTGCCTTATTCATTAAGCTGGACTATATTTGGTTATCATTAGAGCGTTAGATACAACTTGTTGGGTTCCTCTCCTTAACCTCCGTTCAGCCTTCTGGGTGTTTTCAGCGTAGAATTGATCTCTCCCCCACTCTGCGCGTTGCTTTTCCCGTTAAAGCATTCGAAGATTCCGTTGCGTGAAACCGCAACAGGTTAACGACACGCATTTTTAAAGAAGATGGGGCACAGGTAAAAATGGACGTTCACTCAAGAGGCGTAACACTCGCTGCTCACGAGTCACGCTGTAGTCGAAGGAGGTGACGCGCATGCCGGCGAAGAAGAAAGCGGCAAAGAAGAAGAAGAAAGCTGCCAAGAAGAAGGCTCCAGCGAAGAAGAAAGCTGCCAAGAAGAAGGCTCCAGCGAAGAAGAAAGCAGCAAAAAAGAGAAGGAGATAGGGAGTGTGAACGAACCCCTTTTAAACCTGTAGCCCCATCTCATCTTTCAAGCCGACGGTCCAGCGCCGTCGGCTTGGTTTTTTTCATTCAAAGGACAACCCCAAAGCGGCCAGATCCATCTGAAGCTCCTCGGCGGTTCGAAAAACAATCCCATGCATGCCCTGTCGGGAGGCCGCCTGGACATAGTCCGGAATATCGTCGATATAGACACAGACATCCCCGGAATGTCCCGCCGCTTCAATCGCTGCCTGATAAATCCGCGGGTCGGGTTTCGAGCAGCCGATCCGGTAGGACAGTATAAACCGATCGGGTAAACCCAGGACATCGAAACGTTCGACCAGATGTTGAAAATGCATCTCATTTGTGTTGGACAAAAGGACGATCGGGTATCGGCCTTTGAAAACACCGAGCAGGTTCTCGACACCGGGATTTGGAAAAAATGTCGCTCCAGATCTCTCGGAACCGTTCGAACGGGATGGACACACCCAGATGTCGAGTTGTCCAGGTGTGGAACTCCTGAGACGAAATCCGCCCCTCATCATATCCATGATCCGTGCCGTACAGGAGATGCCGTACTTCCGGCTCCGGCCTCCCGGACATGGACGCAAGGGCTCTAGAGGTGATCCCGTGATCAAATCGGACGAGCACGCCCCCAAGATCTGTGATCAAGGCGCGAATCCGTGGCATTTCCAAATTCATAAACACGGTTCGTGGAAGGATCGAATCGGCTTCGGATTTGAGTCAATCCGAAAAACCCCCGCCGCATCCCCTCAACGAATTTATACCCACCATTCGAAAGATGCAACCTGAATTATCCCTCGATCTAGGTTTGCCAGAAGGATGGAACGCACCGTGGCAGGAGCCAAAAAAGAGTGGACATCCATGTGCTCTTATGCTATATTTTTCATAGAAATAAACCGTTAGTCCATCTTGTAAATACCCCTGGAAAACCCAAAGGGATATCGATATGCCTGAGTTTTCGAGCATCGGAAAGATTTTGATGACCTCGGGGACCGTCCTGTTTCTGATCGGCGGTTTGCTCTTCCTGAATGTTAAGATTTCCTACCTGGGCCATCTACCCGGAGACATCGCCATCCAGCGCAAAGGTTACAGTTTTTATTTTCCCGTCGCAACCTGTATTCTCCTCAGCATCGCCCTCTCCATTCTCCTGAGCTTCTTCTCCCGCCGGTGATCACCTCCAGTGAGTTGTCGGACTTCGACTATGATCTTCCGGAGAGACTGGTCGCCTCCCATCCAGTCCCGGTTCGAGACGAATCCAGGATGATGATCCTTCACCGCTCGAAGGAAAGAATCGAGCACGGGATCTTCCGGGATGTGAAAAACTACCTTTGTCCCGGCGATGTGATGGTCGTCAACCAGACGAAGGTGATTCGGGCACGGTTGTTGGGAGAGGGACCCGGAGGCGGGCGGGTAGAACTGTTGCTGCTCGGCCGGTGCGGGAAAAATCTCTGGAAAGCCATGGGCCGACCGGGACGACGATTGCGGGTCGGCGCATGGGTCAAATTCAACAACGGCCTCCTGACGGGTGAAGTGATCGGCCTCCTGCCGAAGGGCCTTTTTACGATCCACTTTCAGGGAGATGACGTAGCGGGGTCGATCGAACAAATAGGAAGGGTCCCGTTGCCTCCTTACCTGCACAGGGCAGATATCGAAGCAGATAGAGAGCGATATCAGACAGTCTACGCAAAGACAGCGGGTGCCGTGGCGGCCCCCACGGCCGGGCTCCACTTTACCGAGGACCTGCTCGACGGGATTCGCAATTCGGGTGTGGACATCGTCCCGGTATTGCTGCAGGTGGGGCCGGCGACTTTCCGCCCTCTATCCCAGGAAGAACTGGCGGAGAATAAGCTGGAGGGTGAATTCTACCGGGTCGGTTCCAGGGCCGCACGGCGCATCACCGCAGCGAGGAAAAAAGGAGGCCGGATCATCGCGGTGGGTACGACCACGGTCCGTGCCCTTGAAACAGCTTCGGATGAAGGGGGGGGGATGCGCATGAGATCGGGAACCACTGAAATTTTCATTCGTCCACCCTATACCTTCAAGGTCGTGGACGCCCTCATCACCAATTTTCACCTCCCCCGGTCTTCACTTCTCATGCTGGTTTCCGCATTCGCGGGCAAGGCGTTTATTTTTAGGGCGTACCGTGAAGCCGTGGAACGTGGATATCGATTCTACAGCTATGGTGATGCGATGTTAATCCTTTGAACGGGGACACCCGCTGCCCCCCTCCCCTTATGTCTGCAATTGCCATCATCCTTGCGGCGGGAACGGGCCGCCGAATGGGTGGAGAGACGCCCAAGCTTTTTCTGCCGCTCGGTGGGAGGCCGATCCTGTCATATACCCTGGAGGCATTCGAGAAAGCGGAACAAGTCCGGGCCGTCGTAGTGGTAACCCACGAATCGATGTCGGATGCGTGTCAAAAGGGAATTGTCGAACGTTTCGGATTACGGAAGGTGACCGACCTTATCGTCGGTGGGGCCGAACGTCAGGATTCGGTACGGGCCGGTTTGCACGCCGTCAGAGGCCGGGCGGATATCGTCGTGGTCCACGACGGAGACCGTCCGTTTGTCACTCCCGACCTGATCGATAACTCGGTCGAAATGTGCAAAGAATCCGAAGGCGCTGTGACCGCGGTCCCGTTGACCGACACGGTGAAGGTGGCGAAGGCGGGTCGGGTGATCGAGACGCTCGACCGCACGCGGCTCTGGGCCGCACAGACGCCCCAGACCTTTCCCTTTGACCTGCTCTGGGAGGCCCACGAAAAGGCCCGGTCGGAACGCATTAAAGGCACCGACGAGGCCTCTCTGGTCGAAAGGCTCGGGCACAGCCCGACCCTCATCGAAGGTCTTCAGGAGAATATCAAGATCACGACACCCGGGGATCTGCTCCTGGCGGAGACCATCTTGAAAAACCGGGAGGGAAAAGGAAGACGTCTCCGGGTGGGCCATGGCTACGATATTCACCGCCTCGTCGAGGGGAGGCGGATGGTGCTCGGTGGGGTGGAGATCCCTTTCGAAAAGGGTCTCCTGGGCCATTCCGACGCCGATGTGCTCTGCCACGCAGTGGCCGACGCCCTTCTGGGCGCGTTGGGACTCGGGGATATCGGAGTCCATTTTCCGGACTCGGACCCGCGCTACAAGGACCTCTCCAGCCTTGTCCTGCTGAAGCGGGTGGCGGACAAGCTGGCCAAGGCCTCGGCCAAAATCGAAAATATCGACGCAACCCTTGTCGCAGAACACCCGAAGATCGCCCCTTACGCCGACCGGATGCGTCAAAACATCGGCAGGACCCTGGACCTTTCGATGGATCGGGTCTCGATTAAAGCCACGACGAACGAGGGAATGGGGGCTCTCGGAAGGGAAGAAGGAATGGCAGCCTGGGCGATTGCCCTTGTCGAATCGTAGGGTGGCGATGGAATACTTCGATCAGTTTGTTGCATTCATAAGCGGGCAATCCCCGCTCCTGATATACACGACCCTCTTTCTGGGTGCCTTCTTCGAAAATCTGATTCCGCCGATCCCCGGGGATTCCATCATCGTTTTTGGGGCTTACCTGTCCGGGCGAGGGGTGCTCGGTAAGACCGAGGCCTTTATCTGGATGTGGATCGGCAGCTATACCGGATGCATGCTCCTCTATGTCATTGGCTACACGAAAGGCAGGGAGTTTTTTGTCACCAGGAGTCCGCGCATCTTCAGCCCGGAACGATTTGCCCAGGCCGAGCGGTGGTTCGAACGATATGGCGGAAAATTGATCGTCTTTAACCGATTCCTCCCGGGTGTTCGCTGTGTCATCGGAATTTCCGCAGGCTTAAGCCGTGTGAAACCTTGGCGCATGGGGCTCTACGTTGCTCTGGGCACCCTCCTCTGGAACGGCATCCTTGTCTACACAGGGATCATGGTGGGCTCTAATTGGAAATTGATCCTCCAGATCCTGAAAACCTACAATCATATCATGATGGTGCTCATCCTGCTTGCGGGATGTGCCTTCGCCGCCATCTGGTTTCGTCGCAGAAAAAAACGCTCCGCAACCGGAAACGAGCGTTCGGATCCGCGCCTCGACGACCGTAAAGTCGGCTGAAACGACGTGAACACGACTCGATCTTAGTTCGAAAGAGGAAACCCCGACAGGTTTTCATGCCGCTCGAAATAGAAAATTCCCTGACCCGAAGGAAAGAACCGTTCGTACCCTTGAGAAAGGGGCACGTCGGCATCTACCTCTGCGGACCGACGGTGTACGGGCATTCCCACATTGGACACGCGAAGAGCTACATCTGCTTCGACGTGATCGTGCGGTATCTCCGCTATCTGGGCTACCGGGTGCGGTACATACAGAACATTACAGACGTGGGTCACCTGACGGACGACACGGTCGGAATGGCGGACCAGGGTGAGGATAAGATCTTAAAACAGGCCGGGCTCGAACAGGTTGAGCCCATGGAACTGGTCGAGCGTTACACCCGGAGCTACTTCGAAGACATGGATCGGCTGAACGTCATCAGGCCGGACATATCCCCACGGGCTTCGGGTCACATCCCCGAACAGATCGACCTCATCGAACATCTGATCGACGGGGGATTCGCTTACGTCAACGACGGTTACGTCTATTTTTCGGTCCGTTCGTTCGAAAACTACGGCAGCCTCTCCGGACGCAGACACGAGGATCAGGAGACCGGTACCCGCGTCGATGCGGATCCGAGGAAAAAAGACGCCGTCGATTTTACCCTTTGGAAGAAGGCGGGGCCGGAGCATATCCTTCGGTGGAATAGTCCGTGGGGGTCGGGCTACCCGGGATGGCACACCGAGTGCTCCGCGATGTCCATGCGCTATCTCGGTGAGACCTTCGACATCCACGGGGGAGGAATCGAACACCTTTTCCCCCACCACGAGTGCG
Source organism: Candidatus Latescibacterota bacterium (assembly GCA_965217865.1). Classification (GTDB taxonomy): domain Bacteria; phylum Latescibacterota; class UBA2968; order SICM01; family SICM01; genus CBDCJO01. The sequence continues at coordinate 273,346 of CBDCJO010000001.1, forward strand.
AGATCGCGCAGAGCGAAGCGGTGACCGGGAACCCTTTCGTGCGGTTCTGGGTCCATAACAACATGCTGACGGTGAACGGAACGAAGATGGGGAAGTCCCTCGGGAATTTTACGACCATCAAGGATGCGCTCCGAAAGGTGGAGCCCCAGACCCTCCGTCTTTTCATCCTGAACAGTCACTATCGGAGTGTCACGGATTTCAGTATGGAGGCCATCGGTGCCATGGCACGGGGAATGGAGCGTTTGAGAAGGACGGTAAAAACCATCGAGGAACGATCTCGTACGGCACCGGCGAAAGAACCCGATAAGGACCTTGAGGAGCGGTTCGAAAAAACCCGTCGGACTTTCGCGGCGTCGATGGACAACGACTTCAACACCGGCCTGGCCCTGGCTGAACTCTTCGAGCTGACGCGGGACATGAATGCGACGTTGGACGCCGGGGTCACGGGCGGGAGGGACCTCAAATCGGCCAGAAAGATCTATGCCGACCTCGCCGAGGGGGTGCTCGGGCTTGACTTCGGGAATCAGGAGCGGGAAACGAGTTCGAACGAGGAAGCACTCGTCGACTATATTCTGGAACTTCGGGAGACCTCACGAGTCAAAAAGGATTGGGAAACAGCAGATTTACTAAGGTGTCGAATGGATGAATTGGGTTATCTGATCGAAGATGGGCAGGAGGGAACAAAGTGGCGCAGAAAGTAAGGCCCCGCGTGCCGGTTTCTCTTCGAGGGACGACGATCCGGCAGCAGGGACTTGACATCGATCCGTCTCAGCCGTAATTTACCTCGAATGGGACGCCGACGTAGCTCAGATGGCAGAGCAGCTGATTTGTAATCAGCGGGTCGTGGGTTCGATTCCCTCCGTCGGCTGACCCAACGGGGCACCGGGTTCCTCCCGGTGCCCGTTTCTTGGACCTCGAAGGAGACAACCCGTCCATTCCTATTAAGGAGGAGCCAGATGGGATTGAAACCCCTGGAACGCCAGACGCTCAGGGAAAAGGTCGTTGAAACGATCAAGAATTTCATCCTGGAAAACAGACTCAAACCCGGGGATCGGTTACCGACCGAACAAGAACTTGCAGTCCAACTGTCCGTGGGTCGATCCTCGGTCAGAGAAGCCCTCAAGTCCCTCGAGATGATCGGAGTCCTCGAGTCCCGACCAAAAATCGGTTGTTTGGTTAAGTCTGTCAACATGAGCCGTCTTACGGAACATATCTCTTTCAGCGTCCAGGTGGGTCAGGCGACGATGACCGAACTTCTGGAAGCGCGGGAGTTCCTGGAGGCCAACATCATTCCGCTCGTGGTCCAGAAAAACGATCCGATCGTGTTCAAGGAGATGGCAGAGGGATTGGAAATGATGGAAGAGGTGTTGGCGGGACGGGGCGACCGGCGGGAGTCCGACGAGAAATTTCACACGGCCCTGTTCAAAGGGGCCCACAATTCGGTTTTGCAGAGCTTCAACGAAGTCATCAACGGGTTCTTCGTTCGAATCCGAAATGAGTATGCCAAGAAGGTGCCGGGGACCAAAGAATGGTTCGAGGATCACAAGTCCATATACGAAGCCCTCAAAAAAAAGGATGCGGTGCTTGCCCAGGCCCTTATGCGCGCCCATCTGAACCGGTACGCGGACTACGGCCTCATCAAGAGGAACTGAACCTGATTTCGCTCCCCCTGGCTAACCCGTGACTTCGAAATCTTTGACCTCTACGGAGAACCCATCCCGTTCCCGTGCGATCGATCCGGTGGATCGACCTTCAGGCTTCCCACGAGTTCGGTGACCCTCCTGATGCCTGCGTCCCGGCAGTGAGTCTCGATCCCCTCCGCCACTTCGATTGCGGTCGTGGGATTGACGAACGTGGCGGTCCCCACCTGAATGGCGGTGGCCCCGACGATCAGAAACGCCATGGCGTCCTCGGAACTTGAAATCCCCCCCATACCCACGATCGGCACCCGGACCCGCTGGGCGACCTTCCAAGTCATGGCCAGTGCCATCGGTTTTATGGCCGGTCCCGAAAGCCCGCCCGTGATATTCGCGAGGACAGGCCGACATCGCTTCACGTCCACGGCCATGCCCACGAAGGTGTTGACCAGGGCAACGGCGTCCGCCCCGCCGTCTTCGACGGCCCCCGCAATCTCCGCAATGTCCGTCACGTTGGGGGTCAGCTTGACGATGACGGGGGTATCGACCGCCCGCTTCACGGCTTCCGTGACTTGACAAGCCGCTCGGGGTTTACACCCGAAAAGCATCCCCCCGTCTTTCATGTTCGGCGATGATATGTTCAACTCAAGGGCGTGAACCCCGGGAAGGCCGTCAAGCCTTCGAGCCATCTCCGCGAATTCCTCGACCGTGGTGCCTGCGATGCTGACGATCGAAGCCGCGGGCAGTTCCTGAAGGGGGGGTAACTTTTCAGCGATAAAACCCTCGATTCCCGGATTTTGAAGCCCGATGGCATTCAGCATCCCGGCCGGTGTTTCGACGGTACGGGGGTAAGCGCAGCCCGCCCTCGGCTCCATCGTGATCGTCTTGGTTACCACTCCCCCGATTTTCGTAAAGTCCATCCAGTCCGCGTATTCCGCCCCGTGACCGAATGTCCCCGAGGCCAGAAGGACGGGATTGCGGAGGGATAGACTTGCGATTTGGACGGACAGGTCGACCATCAGGACCACGCGATTTTTTCAGCGTCGAAGACCGGCCCTTCGACACAGACTCTTCGATTTCGAAGGTATGGGTTGACTTCATCCGGATATTCCACGACACAGCCGACGCAGGCACCGAAACCGCACGCCATGTGGTTTTCCAGAGATACAACGCACCGCGCCTTGTGCCGGCAGGCGATCCCCGCGGCGGCTTTCATCATCGGGGTGGGGCCGCAGCAAAACACCTGGCAGGGACCCGCTGTGAGATGGGTTTCCATCAGTTCTGTCACAAAACCCCGGTGACCGACGCTTCCGTCGTCGGTCGCAATCTCCGTGCGAAATCCGGGGGGCATCAGACCGCCCGGGTCGGGCAGCCGCCCTCTGCTGGCGGCGCCGAAAAGCAGGAGGCTGTCGCTTTCCGGATCCTCATTCGCCCAGAAGGCCAGGGGGACGATGCCCACGCCCCCCGCGACCAGGATCACGCTGCCCGCGTCTGGGCGGGGGACATAAGGGCGGCCCAGCGGACCGATGATGTCCAGGGGATCCCCCCGACCATCGCGGGAAAGCGCGCGCGTGCCGGCCCCGATATCGTCATACAGCACGTCGACCCACCCGGCTTTCGGGTTCCGCCTCATCACGCTGAACGGCCTTCGCAGGTATGGGGCCCACCCGTCCGAGACCCGGATGTTGATAAACTGTGCCGGGCGTACGGCGGCGGCGATCCGGGGGACTTCGAGCCGCATCAGATAGATGCGCTCAGCGACCTGATCGTTGAACAGGACCCTCCCGATTTCCTGGAACATATAAGCTTAGTTTGGGGAATTCGCTCTTGAAGGTGGGAAGATCACGATCTGATCCGTCCACATCTCCTCCGCCTCCCCCTTCCGGGCACCCGGAATAAACCTGTACCTCTGGATCGTGGCAAGGGCGGCATCGTGGAACCGCTTGGGACCCTTCAGAACCTCTGCCCTTTTGATCTCACCGTTTTTTCCGACCAGAATCTTCACCATGATTCGAGCCCCCTGGGGATTATTCTTTAAACTGTCCGGGTAGACCAACGGTCCCGTGCTGGCCACGCGCGGAGGCCGGGATTTGGCGGCTCTAACGTCCCGGGGTTTGGACGACCCTTTCGAGGGGTCCTGTGGTACTGATTTTAATGCCGTTTCCGGCAAAGGAGGAGATGTCAGGGAATCCACGTCTGCCCCATCGGCCAGGGAGTCCCTCTGACCCGCCATTCGAATCGAATCGACTTCGGCCTCGGCCTCGGCCCGGATGGAATCCTCCCTCGTCTGTGCGACAAGGGCATCGACTTTTTTTTGTGCGAGCGCGCCGAGGAGTGTCCGGGCATGCTTTCCCGCAACGATCTCGTAATGCACCCGGGCCTTTTCCGCGTCGTCCAGGACGTTCTCATAAGTCCAGGCGGTGGAAAAAAGAGACTTCACCGAATAGCTGCTCCGGGGGAATTCAGAAACGATCCGTTCGAAGATCCCGATATAAATCTCAGGATCCCCCCCCGTGAGGCGAAGCGTCTCGGCCTTCTGGAAGTTGGCCTGTGCGGGATCGGCACCGGGATCCCCGTCGCCCAACCAATCGGAAGCGGCATCCGCATATATCGTCCCGGGATAATCCTCTAACATGGATTCAAATGTCGCCCGAGCCGATGCCGAGTCGCGTTTCGTCTCTGCGTAGATCCAGCCGATTGCGTAGCCGGCCTTGGGGGCCAGCTCCCCGGTCGTATCTTTCGCCGCCACCGTCCGGTAAGCGACCAGTGCGGAGTCGGGCTCGTCGAGGCGAAGGCGAAACAGTTCGGCCATCTGGAAAACCGATTCGAGGTCGGTCGAGTCCGAAGCGATCTTGGTTTGATAACGATTGAGCTCTTTAAAATCCTTGAGGCGTTGATCGGCGAGTTTGCTTATCTCGCCACGGCGATACTCGTGTTTCGCCCTGTCGAAGAGATCCTTGATCTCCTCGGAGTCCTTTTGTTGACGCTGTGCGATCAGTCCCATCTGATAATAAGCCTTGGCGGACTGCGGAGTCTTCTTGTAGGTTTCGGTCACCCCTTTGGAGATCTCGTAGGATTCGTCGAGGCGATTCATCCGGTATAGCACCAACGCCAGGCTGATCTGGATGTCGGCCCCGAAGCCCTTCTTGAGCCGCTTCAACTTTAACATTTTCGCGTAATGATCACGCACCGCCCCGAATTCGCCCCGCTTCTCTAAAATCTCCCCGATTGCCCTCCGCGCCTCGAATTCAACCCCGATAGGCGAACCTTTCTTGATTTTCCCCAGAGTCTCCCCCGCCTCCTCCAGGCGGCCCATCGCCAGGAGCGCCTTCCCGATCTCCAGGTGGATCGAAGCCTTGAGGTCACTCGTTTGGACGTGTGAAAGAAGCTCCCGACCGTCCTTGACGACGGAGTTGAAATCTTCGATCCCCCCTGCCACCTCAAGCAACACAAATGCAGCCTGATCCGAAAATTCAGACCGCCCCTCAAAAGCCAACGCCCGAAGAACCCGTTGCGCATCCTCGTAACGACCCAGCTTCCAGTACGATCTGCCCTCCCACAACCGGGATTCCTCGATCAGCCGGCTGTCGGGAAAGTTGGACCGGAGTTCGGAGAACTTCAGAATTGCCCCGGGATAGTCTTCCCTCCAGTATTGCGCTTTTCCGATCAACAGAAGACAGTCCTCAACATATTTGCTGCCGGGATAAAGCTCGATCACGGCAGAGGCCTTTGTGATCGCTTGAAGGTAATCTTCCTGGGCTTTCCTTCTAGAATTCCGGTCCGTCTGGTTCTCCTCCCACTTGCGCCGGGCCCTTTCTCCATTCTGGTACCGCTTTTTCGCGTTGTAGAACGTGTTGAAATAGACGCATCCGGAAAAAATCACGCCCAGGACAACGGCCAGGGTAAGCAGCTGAAGCACCCTGCAATGTTTGTGGTAATCGGGCATGGTCAGGCGCTCTGCACCGGGGATTGGGGTTTTAATTTGCACATGCAATTTTCATTTTTCATTTCCATGATATTCCTGAAGCGACCTCACCTGAATCGGTTTCTTCCCCAGCGAGTCAATGCCCGAGACCGCAGCCGCACCCCCTGAAAGTGTTGTCGTATAGGGGACATTGTGCTGCAGGGCAGCCCGACGAATGGCCGAGTCGTCCCGCTGCGACTGCTCTCCAAGCGGGGTGTTGATCATCAGGACGATCTGGTTGCTCTTGATCGCGTCGACCACGTGAGGGCGATCTTCGTTCAACTTCGATATCCTGTCCGACGCCACGCCGTTTTGGGCGAGAAATTGCTGCGTGCCGGATGTGGCCACCAGGTCGAAATGGAGGGCCTTCAGGCGCCGAGCGATATCGATGACTCCGGGTTTGTCGCTGTCGTTCACGCTGATAAACACGGATCCGCTCCGCGGGAGGCGGACCCCCGCGCTGAGCTGGGCTTTCAGAAAGCAGAGGCCGAAATCCGAGTCGATTCCCATCACCTCGCCCGTGGATTTCATCTCCGGTCCCAGGACCGTATCCACGCCGGGAAACTTGATGAAAGGCAGGACGGCCTCTTTGACGGCCATGTGTTTGATGGCCACCTCCCGGGTGAACCCCTGTTCCTTCAGTGTCACGCCCACCATCGTGCGTGCGGCGATCTTGGCCAGGGGTTTTCCGATCACCTTGCTGACGAAGGGCACGGTCCGGGATGCCCTCGGGTTGACCTCCAGGACGTAGATCAAGCCGTCCTGGACCGCATACTGGACATTCATCAGGCCGATGACCTTCAGGGCGCGCGCGAGATCGTAGGTGTGTTCCCGAAGCCGATCGAGATCTTCCTCCGACGCCGCGTGCGGAGGGAGTACACAGGCACTGTCTCCCGAATGGATCCCCGCATTCTCGATGTGCTGCATGATGCCCCCAACGACGACCGCCTCTCCGTCCGACACGATGTCGACGTCGAACTCGCAAGCGTCCTCCAGGAACCGGTCGATCAGGAGGGGACGATCTCCGGACACCCCGATGGCCTCCCGAATATAACCCGCCAGGCTATCCCGATCGTAGACGATGACCATGGCCCGGCCCCCCAAGACGAAAGAAGGGCGGACCAGAATCGGATATCCGATCCGGTCGGCGACGTCAACCGCCTCGTCCAGCGTGGTCGCCGTCCCGTTGTCCGGCTGTCGAATATCGAGATCTTTGATCAGGGCGGAGAATCGTTTCCGGTCCTCGGCGATATCGATGCTTTCGGGGGAAGTGCCGATGATGGGCAGTCCGGCGGCCTCAAGGCCGTGGGCGAGGTTGAGCGGCGTCTGTCCTCCGAATTGAACGATGACCCCATCGACGCGTTCGACGTCGGCGATGTTCAGAACGTCCTCGACGGTGAGGGGTTCGAAGTACAACTTGTCGGAGGTGTCGTAGTCCGTGCTGACCGTCTCGGGGTTGCTGTTGACCATGATTGTCTCGTAACCGTCCTCCTTCAGAGCGAACGAGGCATGGACGCAGCAGTAATCGAACTCGATTCCCTGTCCGATCCGATTGGGGCCGCCTCCGAGGATCATGATCTTCTTCCGGTCCGTGCGGACCACTTCACATTCGCTCTCGTAGGTGGAATAATGATAGGGGGTATGGGCCTCGAATTCGGCTGCGCAGGTATCGACCGTCTTGAAGGTAGGAAGAACGCCGAGGCGTTTGCGGAGGAGACGAATCGTGGTCTCTTCGGATTTCCAGAGGTAAGCCAGTTGCCGGTCGCTAAAACCGAACTGCTTGGCCTTTAACAGGGCGGCGCGGTCGATCTTGGAGAAGAGTTCTTCCAGGTTCATCAAATTCCTTTGAATGGTACCATATATCCTTCCCGCTTGACCTTCAAGCCACCATCGAGGCCAGTTCCTTTTCGAATTCGATGACCTCTCTGATGTTGTGGAGAAACCAGGGAGCGATTTTCGTCAGGTCGTAGACCTCATCAACGGACATGCCCATCTCGAAGGCAGCCTTCACGTAAAAGATGCGCTGGGAATTGGGGACTTTGAGTTTCTGGAACAGAAACTCTCGATCCAGATCGGAAAGGTCGAAGTCCTTCCCGTCGGCGCCCAGTCCCGCCCGGCCGATCTCGAGAGATCGGAGGCCCTTTTGAAGGGCCTCTTTGAAGGTCCTCCCGATCGCCATCGTCTCCCCCACCGATTTCATCTGGGTGTCCAGCACGTCCACGGAACCCGGGAACTTCTCGAAGGCCCAGCGGGGAATCTTGACGACGCAGTAATCGATCGTGGGTTCGAATGATGCGGGAGTCTCCCGGGTGATATCATTCCTGATCTCGTCGAGGGTATAACCCACCGCGAGCTTGGCCGCGATCTTCGCGATCGGAAACCCCGTTGCCTTGGAGGCGAGGGCCGAGGAGCGGGAAACCCTAGGATTCATCTCGATGATCACCATTCGACCGTTGTCGGGATTGATCGCAAACTGGATGTTCGACCCCCCGGTCTCGACGCCGATCTCTCGAATCACGTCGATAGCGGCGTCGCGCATCATCTGATATTCCTTGTCCGTCAGGGTCTGGGCAGGGGCCACGGTGATGGAATCCCCGGTATGGACCCCCATGGGGTCAACGTTCTCGATCGAGCAGATGACGACCACATTGTCTCGGAGATCGCGCATCACTTCGAGCTCAAACTCACCCCACCCGATCACGGACTCTTCGATCAGGATCTCGTTGCTCGGAGACAGATCGAGCCCGTGGGAGGCCAATCTCTCGAATTCCTCCGTGTTGTAGGCGATCCCTCCTCCGGTGCCTCCGAGCGTGTAGGAAGGACGGACAATCGCCGGATAGCCGACATCGTCCACCAGCCTGATGGCCTCCTCATACGTGTATGCAAATCGGCCCTTCGGCAAGTCCAAACCGATGCCCTCCATCGAAGTCTTGAAGCGCTCCCGGTTCTCCGCCTTTTCGATTGCATCAAGTTTGGCCCCGATCATCTCAACTGAATAACGGTCAAGGACGCCCGATTTCGCCAGCTCCACCGAGACATTCAGGCCGGTCTGCCCCCCCAGGGTGGGGAGCAAGGCATCGGGGCGTTCCCGTTCGATGATGGCTTCACAGATGTCCGCGGTGATCGGCTCCACATATGTTCTGGTGGCTGTCTCAGGGTCGGTCATGATGGTGGCCGGGTTGCTGTTGATCAGGATGATCTCAAAGCCCTCCTCCCGAAGCGCCTTGCAAGCCTGTGTCCCCGAGTAGTCGAACTCGCAGGCCTGACCGATGACAATAGGGCCCGAGCCGATGATCATGATTTTATGAATGTCGTTCCGTCGAGGCATGGAGGCCTTTCAAAACATCACCAGGTAGATCAGAAAAAAGATAAATACGATCGTAACGCCGTAGGAGACCTTCAGAATCAGGCCCTGCGCCTCCTTGCTCAGACCCTTTTGGGTGCGAATTTCCCCACCCGGCCGTTTGGGTTCCTCGATGACGCCGTGAAATCGTTCCTGCTCTATATACGCCACCAGGCTGGCATCACAATCTCCGATCGCCTTCAAAATGATCCGTTTGTTCCTGGCGACCTTCTCGGCAAACCGTTCGGAGGGGATCTTGTTTTGGGCCTCCTTCCGTCGGTCCTCAGAGTCTGAAAGATCCGATACCAGGTTGCAGGTACGGGCAAGCGCCAGCTTCTCAGCCAGATCTTCAAGCTTTTCTTTTTCCCGCACGTGTTCCCTGATGACCTTCTCACAAGCATTTATGAAGATGTCCAGGTCCGTCTTGATCTCGGCCTCCGACCGCCCCATCAGATAAGACTCTTCGATCAAATCTTCTATTGAATCTTTTAATTCAGCCATAGCGTGACCCATCGTGAATGAAGTAATGGGGGGACAATCCGTCTCCATCGTAGAACTACGACAACCTTCTTTTTTTAAATCCATTCAAAATATGGATGCCTCATCCCGCCGGAAGCAATTCCCTTCAGAACCTCCGGAACGGCTACAGCCAGTTCTCCCGCGGGGTGCCCGACCCCCCCGGCCCGTTCCGCCACCAGATCCCCGGCGGCGCCGTGGAGGTAAACCCCGAGCCTCGCCCCGGTCTCCGGCGTCAGACCCTGACCGATCAGGCTCGTGATGATTCCGGTCAAGACATCTCCGGCCCCACCCGTGGCCATCGACGAATTCCCAGTCGGGTTGAGATAGACCTTCCCAGAAGGATCCGCGATGACTGTGGGAGCGCCTTTCAAGACGACCACCACACGGTTCGTCCCCGCATACGCACGCGCCGACCCGATGGGATCCATCAGGATTTCGGCCGTCGGCATACCCGTTAGACGGCTGAACTCTCCCGGATGCGGGGTGATGACCGTGGGGCCTGCACGATCTTTGAGCAGATCGGACCTTCCGCCCAGTGCATTCAGGCCGTCGGCGTCCAGGACAAGAGGCTTCTCCACGTCTTGCACCAGCCGATGGACCAGACCCGCGGTCTCTCGATGTCTGCCCAGGCCGGGACCCATGGCGATCGAATCCGCCTTTTCCGCAAGACGTCCGATATCCCCTCGTGCCCTCAGCGAGAGACAGCGGGCTCTCCGCACCTCCGGAAGGGGGTAAGTCATGGCCTCGGTGAGCTTCACCTCAAGGATATCGTTCAAACTCGCGGGAACGCCGACGGTCACGAGACCCGCACCGGACCGGATCGCGCCGTTCGCGCAGAGGACAGCGGCCCCCGTCAAACCCACCGATCCAGCCAGGATGAGGTCCCGGCCAAAGTCCCCCTTGTGCGCATCCGGCTCCCGGCGAGGCAGCCAGCCTACGACATCCTCCCGGGTGGTCAGGAAGACATCGACGCCTTCAGCATCTATGGAAGCCGGGGGAATACCGATGTCGATCAGGCTTAGGGCCCCGCAGAGCGTCCTTCCCGGGAAGAAGAAGTGCCCGACCTTGGGAAGGCCGAAGGTTACCGTGTGTGTCGATTTGACGCAAGGGCCCTCCGTCCTCCCGGTGTCGGCAAGTAATCCGGACGGGACGTCCACCGAAACCACAGGAATCCCCGCACGGTTGACGGCCTCGATGGCCGGAATCGATACCCCCCGAGCCCCACCCCGAAGGCCGGTTCCGAGGATGGCATCGACGATCAGGCTGGACCGCCCCAGAACGGGAATCAGATCATCGACCTCCCGCTCTGAATGGATTTCACGAATCTCGACGCCCGCGGACCGGGCACGTTCCAGATGGGTCCGGGCGTCTCCCGACACGGCTTTGGCCCTTTCAAGAAGAAAGGCCTCAACTTCGACGCCGGCTTCTTTCAGGCACCGTGCGACGACAAATCCGTCTCCGCCGTTGTTCCCTTTCCCGCAGACGACGGCCACCATGCTTCCCGGTTCACGGGTCCGGTCGATCACCACCTCGAAGACCCCGCGGCCGGCTCTCTCCATCAGTTCCAGGCCCGCGACTCCCGAAGCGATTACACGGCGGTCGATTCCCGCCATCTGCCCGCCCGTGGCAAGCTTCATTCCGTTCCTTCGACGACGACAACGGCGACGGCGTGCGCGTGGGTATGCGAAATGCTGACCAGGAACCGGTCCCCACGCCCCAGCAGCCTGGTTTGACCGTGAAGGAAGATCTCGGGTGCGGAACCCGGACGCCGAACGATCTCGATATCCACCCATCGGACGCCCCGTTTCCAGCCCGTTCCAAGGGCCTTCATCGTTGCCTCCTTGGCGGCAAACCGCGCTGCCAGGGATCGATACTTTTCACCCCTGTTATAGCAGTAATCGATCTCCGCCTGGGTGTAGACACGCCGGAGAAACCGATCACCCCAGCGTTCAACGGCATTCTGGAGGCGTGCCACCTCGACCAGGTCGATGCCCACGGATCGGATCATTCGCGATTTCCCAGGATCGAAAAGGCCGTGAAGCGCGAATCATAGTCTCGATAAATCGAGTCGAGCCTTGGGGGTGTAGGGGCCTCTGCGGAATGTGGATTGATAGCCCAAAAAAAATCCGGCCCCTGTCGAAACGCCGAATTAGGGACCCCAGGCCAAACATTTCGACGAACGAGGCAGATGCCGGGATTGGGATAGACCAGGATAAAATACGGTAATTTTTAAACCTTAAAATCAATGAAAAGATAACCCCTCGGGGAGGAACTTGTCAACCCTTTTTTCCCATTAGAGGATACTTGACAAACAACCCGAAGTTAATTATTCTCTTTGGCATTAATCGGGCATCAACCCTTTAAAGGAGCACCTCCATGCAGCTTGCCGAACGCCTGTCGAAGATTCCCCCCTATCTCTTCATGGAACTGCGAGAAAAAATCGGGAAGGCTCGCGCTTCCGGAGTTGACGTGATCAGCCTGGGCGTGGGCGATCCCGTGGAACCCACACCCGACGGAATCATCGAAGAGCTCTCAGTTCGGGCCCGCGATCCCGCGAACCATCAATATCCTCCCGACGAAGAGAAGGGCATGGGCGAGTTCCGGACCGCCGTTGCCGAATTCTTCCGGGATCGCTACAGCGTGGATCTGGATCCCGCTTCCCAGGTGCTCGGCCTGATCGGATCAAAAGAGGGCATCCATCATTTCTGCCTGGCCAGGGTGAATCCAGGCGACCTGGTCCTCATGACAGATCCCGGATATCCCGCTTACCGGGCGAGTATATTGATGGCGGGTGGAGAACCCCACTCCATCCCGATTCTCCCGGAAAACGGATATCTGCCGAACCTGGCGGATATCCCATCCGACGTTGCCCGGCGCGCGAGCGCCCTGTTTCTCTGTTATCCGAACAATCCCACCGGGGCCGTCGCGACCCGCGCGTTCTACGAAGACCTTGTTCGCTGGGCGAAGGACTTCGACGTGGCGATTTGTCAGGACGGCGCGTACAGCGAAATGGTCTTCGACGAAGCAGACCGAGTCAGCATGCTGCAGGCCCCGGGCACACTCGATGTCGGGGTCGAGCTGGGATCCCTCTCAAAATCTTTTAACATGACCGGATGGCGGATCGGCATGGTGATGGGCAATCCGGACATCATCTCCGGGATCTCAAAAGTCAAGGAGAATACCGACTCCGGGGCTTTCGCCGCGATCCAGCACGCCGGGATAGCCGCCCTCCGGCACCAAAAAAGCACCATCGATAAAATGTTAGGCATTTACCGGCGCCGGCAGAAACTGGTCGTGGATACGTTAAAGGACATGGGATGGGATTGCCGGCCCCCGAAGGGGACATTCTACATCTGGCTTCCGACACCGAGCGGGACATCCTCCATCGCGTTCGCGAATCTCCTGTTCGATCGGGCTCATGTCGTCGTGGCCGCGGGAACCGCCTACGGAGAATATGGGGAGGGTTTCGTAAGGATCTCACTCTGCGTGCCCGACAATCGGCTTGAGGAAGCGATGGGCAGGATCGGGAAAGCGATACGGGACTGACTGACTTATGGAGATCAGAGACAACAAGCTGCACCTGGGAAGCGTGTCGGTGGAGAAACTGGTCGCGGATTTCGGGAGTCCCCTTTTCGTCTACGAAGAGGAGATGCTCCGAAAGCGAATCAACGACCTGAAGGCCCACATCACCTACCCCGAGCTTCGGATCCTTTACGCCTGCAAGGCCAACTCGAATCTCACCATCATGCGGATCCTCCGGGAGGAGGGCGCTTACCTGGATACCGTGGCCCCCGGCGAAGTGTTCCTTGCCCTGAAAGCCGGATACCGGACGGACCAGATCCTCTACACCGGGAACAGCACCTCCCGGTCGGATCTTGAATTCTGTAAAGCGCATGGCCTGCTCGTAAACGTGGAGTCCCTGACTCAGCTCGAGACCTACGGGGAGATGAATCCCGGCGCCCGGATCGCGATCCGGATCAATCCGGACATCGGGGCGGGACATCACGGGCACTGCATCACAGGCGGGCCGGACAGCAAATTCGGAATCTACCAGGATAAGATCGCCGACGTCATGGACATCGCAGGCCGTCACGGGATGAAGATCGTGGGCCTGCACAGCCATATCGGCTCGGGAATCCTCGACACCGCGATCTACCTCGAAGTCATGGACATCGTCCTTCAATTCGCACGGAACTTTCAAGGCCTGGAGTTCATAGACTTCGGAGGCGGAATCGGGATCCCCTATTCCCCGGACGAAAGGCCCATCGACATGCCTACCTTTGGAGAGGCGGTGGGGGGCAAGTTTTCCGACTACGTGAAAAAGACCGGAGAAGGAATGACCCTTGCGATCGAGCCTGGTCGGTATCTGGTGTGCGAATCAGGCTTCCTTCTGGCGACCGTGAACAACACAAAGGAGACCCCGAAGCACAAATTCGTGGGCACGGACACCGGATTCCATCACCTCATCCGTCCGATGGCCTACGGATCCTACCACGAGATCATCAACGCCTCGAACGTTGAGGACGGGAGCGAGCCGGTCGTGGTTGCGGGAAACATCTGCGAATCGGGAGACGTATTCACCAGGGACGAGCACGGACCCTTGGACCGCGAGATCCCCAGGGTGCAAGTCGGAGACATCCTTGCGATATGCAACGCCGGCGCCTACGGGTTTTCGATGTCTTCCAACTATAACTGCCGGACCCGCCCCGCGGAGGTCCTCGTGAAGGACGGTGATGCGAGGGTCATTCGGGAAGCCGAGCCGATGGAGAATCTCCTGTGGGGGATGGAATAAGCCAGGGGCCAGGGAAATTGAAGATTGAATATCGGAGAATTGAATGTTTGAACAATTCACGACTTTCATGGAAGTCCTTCAATATTCAATCTTCAGTATTCAATCTTCAATAGGAAAGGAGCATCCATGATCGAAACCATGCTCTTGACCGGTGCGAACAACCACGACTGGAAACGCTCCGCCCCTTTCTTCAAGAAACTCCTTGAGGACACTGGACGCTTCCGCGTGGATCTGACGAAAGATCCGTCTGGTTCGCTTGGGGATCGCTCCGCCCTCGGGCGCTATGGCCTCTTCTTCCTCGACTACAACGGCGAGTCCTGGTCCGATGACGCCCGCACCAATTTTATAGAAGCCGTGCGGGAAGGGACCGGGGTCACCATCCTGCACGCATCGGACAATGCCTTCCCGGGATGGGTTGCCTACGAAGAGATGTGCGGCGTGTGCTGGCGCGAGGGCTCCGCACACGGACGGTTCCACGAATTCGACGTCAAAATCATCGATCCCGATCACCCCGTCACCCGGGATCTTCCCGACCTCAAAGACCATCCCGATGAGCTCTACCACAACCTGCACCCCCAGCACGGCGCTCCTTATCACATTCTTGCAACCGCCTACTCCGATCCCGCAACTGGGGGATCCGGGAAGGACGAACCGATGATCATCGTAAAGACACTCGGTCAGGGACGCATCTTCCACGATATCCTGGGACACGTCTGGGAAGGGGGCGACATGTCCGCGCTTGAAGATCCGCAATTCCAGAACCTGTTGATTCGGGGATGTGAGTGGGCGGCGACAGGAGAAGTCACCGGGTAGTGAATCAGAAAACGAGGAAAGGAACTGTCATGTCAGAGGATACCAAACGGATCAAACTGACCGTCGAGAACGCAGGCGGGGTCGATCGGACCGCCTGGCCGATCACACAGGGCGTGCCGTTTGCGGATGAAAACCTGAAAAAGGGGGGCCCCGTGAGGATCGTGGACGGAGACGGTCGGACCCTTCCCACACAGTCCACCTGCCTGGCGACCTGGAACCGCAACCTGAAATATGTGAAGTGGCTCCTGGTGGACTTCCAGGCCGACCTCAAGGCCGACACGACCGAAACGCTCTTCCTCGAGTATGGTCCCGGCGTCGAGGAAGCCACCCCGGAACAGGGCGTCACGATATCGCAGGACGACAACCGCCTCCGGGTGGACACCGGAGCAATCCGCCTGGATTTCCGGAGGGCGTCGGGTTTCCGCAGATCGATCCCCTCGATTCAGGCAACCCGAGACTTCCTATCCGGCTGCTGGATCAAGACCGAAGAGGGATGGCACGACGTATTTCAGGGAAAGCCGGGGCCGTACCTTTATATGGTGGACGTGACAGGCAAAATCTACGATTCCTGTACTACCGCGCCGCCGCCCCGGGTGACCGTGGAAGACGCGGGCCCGATGCGCGTGTCGGTCTGCGTCAAAGGCCATCACGCCTCGTCCGACGGGGTCCGCCTCTGCCCCTACACCCTGCGCATCCACGCCTACGCGGGCAAAAGCGATCTCCGTTTCTTCCACACCTTCGTTTTCGACCAGAACCCGGAAGAGGTCGCGTTCTCCGAGGTCGGGATGTTCTTCCCCCTGGACATCGGGGACAATCTTCGCATGGCCTTCGGGGGCCAGGAGAAAGCCCACTGGGCGACCCGATGGGAACACGGCCAGTTTTTCCAGTCCTCGGACCTGTCCTATCACGTATCTCGGGATCAGGAGCCCTACGGAGAGGGAGAAAAGACCCGGGGCTGGGCAAGCCTGTGCGGAAGCAGGGGATCCGCCTTCGTCGCGATCCGCGACTTCTGGCAGCAGTATCCGAAAGGATACGAGCTGACGCCCGAGGGGATCGACATCCAGCTCTGGCCCGGGGCCTACGATGAGCCCCTCGTCTTATCCACCCCCTGGCAGGAGTGCGAGGTCTTTTTCAGTGGACAATTCGGCGATCTGGCCGCCACGTGCAGAACCCGGGACGAAGCCGCGGTGAAGCAGCTGATCGAAGCCAATCCCACCGCCCCCCTCAACCTGAAAAGCTTTGACGTGCATAACCTCGACGACGTGCGATGGGTCGAGGAAATGGTGGAAAAGTACGCCCCGGACCGAACCGCTTCGCACAACGACACCGGGCTGAACGACGGCTCGGGCGCGGGCAAGACCCACGAGTTCGTCGTGCGCTTCTCTCCCGAACCGATCGACGATACGGAGGCCGAGACGCTCGGCATCTGCGTGCAGGAGCCCGTGATCGCGCCGGCCGATCCCGCCTACATGTACGGCACACACGCGGCGCGCGACGTCTTCGGAGGTCCCGATCCGCGATTCGAGGAATTGGACACGCTGATGGACGGCGTGACCGAGCGCGTGGCCATCGAGCCGATGCACCTTGGGAGGGCGTGGGGATTCTGGCGCTTCGGGAACATGTGCTGCTCCCACTCGGCCAGTCCCGGACTGGCCTGGCTCCTCCACTACCACACCGATCCGGTCAAAGGGCTCCGGTATGTGGGCCACTACAACAACGAAGCCGACAACCCCTGCTGGGGGCTCTGGACCCAGTTTTTGAGGACCGGTAACCGCCGATTCTTCATGGCCGCAAGCGGACACAGCCGGGCCATGGGCGAAGTCGGCATCTGCCACGCCCACTCGTGGAACCCGGAGGCCGTGGGCGTGATGCACTACCACAACGCGCATCAGTGGACCGGTTCCTACAGCCCGTCCCACACCCTGAACCTGGCGCTGTTCCTCCACTACTACTTCACCGGGAACCGGCGCATGCGCGAGATCGCGCTGGAACCCGCGGACTGGGCCGTGCGACATCAGGAAGACGCCGGCATCATATCCTGCCGCAACGGCGTTCTCAACCGGGAGTTCACCGGCCCCCTGAACTGCGTGATCGAGGCCTACCTGGACACCTGGGCCATGAAGTACGAGGACCTTGCCCGACGGAGTCTCAACTGGCTCCTCCGCGCACAGGAAAGTCCCGGCGTATGGCCGAGGAGCGTCTTCACCCGCGGAGACCGGGGGGACGAGCTTCACATCGACGGCGAATATGCGCCCCTGAACCACGGCGGTATCCTTTATCCGATCTTTTACGAAGGCCTTCGACATTTCGACAGTCCACTCCTGCGTGAGACCATCATAGCCGAAGCCGACATGGGATCAACCAGCGCGTGCGCCATCGCGTATGAGCTGACAGGAGACCCGATTTACGCAGCGCGATGCAAAAAAGACGCTCTCTCCTACTGCGAGCGCGCCCGGGGGATCGTGGAGCTGGACGAAAAGTGGTGCGATGCGTTTTTCTCCGGGATCCGCAACGGCCTTTTCTCAGTCTACAAGGCCATCGGGGCCCGAGCGGAGGACAAGGACCCGGTGGCCTTTGCCGAGGCGGAGAAGAAACTTGAAGCCCTCGAGCGTTCCCGTCCGAAGAAGGAACCCAGGACAGGTCCACGTGAGGAGCCACCGGATCGGAAAGTTGGGATTATTGATGTTCACGACAGTTAGACTCTATAACCTGTTTTAAGTTGACACCTTTCCCGAGGTGTCTTATATTTTTCTCAGTCCAGGAGGGCTAGTCCTAATTGGTAAGGCATCGGCCTTGAAAGCCGACGGGCGCAAGCCCTTGTGGGTTCGAGTCCCTCGCCCTCCGCCAAAAAAAGTCACGAGCCACGGGTCTCGGCTTCGGACTCTGGATACGTGACCCTGGACACGCGGCTTATCTACTTGGAGAGGTGCTGGAGCGGCCGAACAGGGCAGCCTGCTAAGCTGTTGTAGGGGTGACTCTACCGAGGGTTCGAATCCCTCCCTCTCCGCCATATAATTTATATAAGTTGTTTATAAATAAAACATTATATACAAAAAATAAATCTATTCCCCCCATTTTTACCTCCATTATTGAACGGAATGAACGGGACCATACTGGACTTTCCTGGTTGAAGCCACGGACCAAACAAGATAGCACATCCCCATGGCTCTGCTCGCATTCGACACCCTCATGGCAGCGAAGCCCTCAGGGAAGCAGGGTTCGAGGAAGCCCAGTCGAAGCCATCGGTCGTCCGGGTAGATAGGGCACTCAAAGACCAACTCGGCATCGCCGATGGTTTCGCCCCGCGGAGAACGTTTATGTGTTTGATCCGTGTTGCGCCAGTGGGGCCTATCTGGTCGAGGTGCTACGCCGCATCGCCGCCAATCTCGAAGGCCTCGCTCTCGAATCGTGGCGGTCGTTTATCCTCGAACGGCTAACAATTCACCTAATGCGCCCGTTTGGCTCTCTCTTCCATCCGCCGACGAAACCTATCTATGGCAATAATATACTTGACTCAGTGGTCGAGGGTGCCTACGATGGTGCTGCGTAGTGACCGCCACGGAGGTGCGCCGAATGGGGATCATCCAAGTCCAGCACATTAAGGCTGCGTGTAAGCAGCGGTTTTATGAGATTGTCGACACAACAGACCTTCCACTAACGATGTCGCCAGAAGATAGGGCCGACAACATCCTGTCCCGCTCCCTTGCAGCATTTGTCGTTGCTGAGTTGTCTAGATGCGATGACAGGATTGCTGCTAATGCCGTTGTTGATGAGTTTCAAGACGACGGTATAGACGCGTTTCATTACGACAGAGAAGAGCATGTGTGCTATCTCGTCCAATCCAAATGGCGCAAGAACGGCTCTGGCGGCGTCGATGTGGGGGCGGTCCTTAAGTTTATTCAGGGGATCAATCACCTTCTGGAGGCAAAGGTCGAGAGTCTTGGTCCTAAGCTACAAGCTAAGAATTCTGATATTAGTGATGCGCTCGGGGACTCTCTCGCGAGATTCGTCCTTTGCATCGCATGTACAGGGCAACAGAAACTCTCACCGGAAACTCAAAAGCCTCTAAGGCAACTCCTAACAGAGTTGAACGAAGATGACGAACTGGTCACTCTTCGTGTCCTCCTACAGAAGGACCTGCATGACATAGTCGCTCATCATGCCGTCGGCGAGTCAGTAGACCTAACGGTAATGCTGCATGAGTATGGGGTCGTCAAGACACCATATCGGGCGTTCTACGGACAGCTCGAAGTTAGAGACATCTCGGAATGGGCAAGCTATGGCGACCACCTTTACCATCGGAACATTCGTGGATTCAAAGGCAGCACGGATGTGAATGCCGCAATCGTCGACACGCTTCACAACAGGCCCGATAACTTTTGGTATTTCAACAACGGAATCACCATCCTCTGCTCCCAGCTCACCAAACAGCCAATCGGTGGCAAGTCTAAAGACAGTGGTGTGTTTGAGTGCAAAGGGGCAAGCATCGTCAACGGTGCGCAGACGGTTGGAAGCGTAATCGCGGCCTTGAACGATGAGGTGCCAGTTGAACACGCAAGGGTAGTGGTCCGCCTGATATCTCTTGAAAATTGTCCAGATGGATTCGGCTCTGAATTAACTCGGGCCACCAATACTCAGAACCGAATCGAAAAGCGGGACTTTGCCGCTCTCGATCCGAATCAACCCCGCCTACGCACAGAGCTACTGCTCTCCTTCAACAAAGAGTACGCCTATAAGACTGGAGAGGCCCAACCAAGTTCAGATGCTGGTTGCACCCTAGATGAGGCCTCGGTGGCTCTTGCATGCGCCTACGATGATGTGAGTTATTGTGTTCAAGCTAAACGCGAAATCGGGCGACTATACGACAACATCAAGCAGCCGCCATACACGAAGCTGTTTAACAGCTCGCTCACGGCGCTAAGGCTATGGAAGTCCGTCCAGATACTTCGAATCGTGGAAAGCAAATTAAAGCAGTCTAGATCTTCACTAGAGGGACGCGCGAAGCTCATATCTGTTCATGGTAACCGATTTGTCTTGCATCTGATTTTTAGATCGATTGGCCCAGATGTGCTCAACGATCAATCAGGCATTGACGAAGAATTGACCAAGCTGATAACTGGCGAGACCGAAACTGTTGTAGCTGCCGTCATCGATGCAGTTGGGGAGCTGTTCCATTCAAGCTATGCAGGCAGTCTTTTCAAGAACCAGACGAAGTGCAAAGCATTGCTGGCCAAGGTGACAAAGTGAAAATTGCAGATAATGGAATAACGGAGCGTGATCGGTTCGATGCCGTAGTCGGAAAATTGCTTAGCGTGTCCTAGAAAAGCGACCGTGGGGGGGACAGTGGAGCGGGACAACGGAGTTGCAACAGTGGAGTGCGAAAGTCACACGAATGGGGGGAGTTCAGGGAGTTCCTTCAAGGTGTTGTCTAATGCGGGGAGTTCCTTCAGGGTGTCGCATCAGGTCAAACGCGGGGAGGGGGAAGTCCTTCCAGAGACCATCGAGCATCTTCGCCCTCACGAGGCTTGAGTTTCGGCTTCCTTCGGCGAACCCTCATTTCCGGTCTCCTTTAGGGTCGTGATAGAACATCCTCGCGTGCCCGAGCTTCGGCTTCCTCGCGAGTCATTCCGCCTTCATATTGCATGATCCCCTTGCGTTCATCCAACGCCTCATCGAACGCCTCTTGATCTTCGTCACAAGTGTTCTTTACGCTGGAATCGCTCTTGGAGGGTGTTTCAACCCGTGACACCGTGACATCCTTTTGTTTACAAGGGATTGCGCGATCTTCAACCCGTGACGCCGAACCATCCATGTCACGGGTTGAAACGCTCACAACTCCTTGTTTTTTATCACATGTCACGGGATCACGGGTTGAAGGGGGGGGTATGTGCTCGTTCGGCTTGGGAACATCGTCCGAGTCGTCCTCCAGGTAGCTTTCCCATGCAGGGAAGAACCACCCCCACAGGTAGCCCTTTCCCCTTTCCGGCCCATCCCTAAAGTCTCCGCTATGGATCTCGTATTTATTCAAGAGTCTTCCCCGTGCTGTGGATGAAATCGGATTCCCGTTACTATAGTGCTTCCAGGGTCTTTCTTCAAGCTTGTGCAGGTATTCGTCCAGATCCTTTGAAAGAATGCGATCCGGTGGACTCTCTCCCCGATCTTTCGCCGTTTCCAGTTTGGCCTTGTACAGGGCCCGTATGTCGGCCAGCAATAGATTCCCTATATTGTCATCCTCGGGCTGCTTCTTGCTCCGCGTCTTCATTGAGCGGACCGCATGCCGCGCCCGCTGGGGCCAATCGCCGCCCACCAGGTCGGCCACCTTCACCAGTTCACGACAGTTGTCTTCCTCCCGGTCGTTGAGGAAGGACAACTCTTCCGGATCGACATCGGCTTGCCGAAACTCGGACATCTTCTCTTGGGCGAATCGTTCGGCTCGCTCCTTCCAGTCCTCCCCAACCGGATCCTTGGATGCCCGCCATCGTTCGATCTTGGCATTCTTGGGCTTTCGTCGCATCCGTATCGTGATGGACCTGCTCCGGACGGTTTCAGGGATCTTGCCGATGGCGGCATACGCTTTCGATCCCCATACCGAGAATCGTTTTACTTCCTCCCCGTCGCCGCCTTCCCGTGGCGCTCTCAGCACGAAGGCAAACTTCCGGGTGTGACCCGCATTCAAAATACCTCTCAACTCCTCTGACCTCTCGCTCGCCCTCCCGGTTCCGAACAAGGAGGCATCGCCCTCGTCGATCAACAGGGTCGGATCCCCGACATCGATGCTACGGAACAACGCTGCCGGGGTGATGTTCGAGGTTGTCAGAGGGTTCTTCACCGAATCATGGAGCAGTTCGAGCGCCCGCGTTTTTCCGCATTGCTTCTCGGGACTGACGAATCCCAACAGTGGGCAACATTCGGCCCCGTCAACGAACCAGGTATGCAGCGTCCACAGGACCATCAGGACGTAATCCTCCGGATGTTCCAACCACAGGAACCGCTTGTAGATGTTCGACAACTCGTCCGCCATGACCACGGCGTCTACCGGGTCTTGATGAACAGGCGGCGATTCGACTCGGACAGGTGCCGGCTTCGGGAAGGCTGTATCCAACTCATCCTGCAAGGCTTCCCTCTTCTTCGGAAATTCCGAAAAGGACGCATCCAGAGTCTTGGCCGACAGGGCCAGTTTCTGTTTCTTCCCGATTTTCAAGGCATCATCCCGGACGGCCAGTCTGATGTCTTCCGGTTCGTCATGGACGGCCGCCGCCAACTGCTCCAGGGTCGGGAGCAGGTCCAGCGCCGGTGTGCCTTCTTTGAAGCCCTTCAGTTGGGCCAGAACCTCCACATGAGGCATCCAGACCAGGCGCTTCTGATCCTGCAGGTAGCTCTTGATCCTCTGCACGTCCCAGCCTTCTTTTTCGATAGCATCCGCACAGTCCCACTTTGGGGGCCGGTTCGCCTCCGGCAAGATTATCGAGTATGATGCAACCCCGACCGCTTGCAGTTCTTTCAACATGCTCCACGTCACTTGAACCCCGGGATGATCCGCGTCCGGCCACAAGATCACGTGACGGCCTTCGAGGCAATGCCAATCGGTCTTTTCGACGGCTCCCGTTCCGCCCATCCAGGCGAGCACGTCCCAATCCTTATCCTTGAGTTCGCCGGCTGCCGCATCCGCGCACTTTTCGCCTTCGACGATCAGCACCGTCCGTTCGTCGGCGATCAACGTCTCGATGCGATAAGGATAGCGATCCCCGGGCATGCCATGCACCCACTCCTTGCCATCGAGCCGGTAAGGATCGGCCTTGCGGTCGGGGTAACGATCGGGGTAACGATAGACCCGCGCGTACTCATTCCCGTCAGGGTCGCGGTAAGAGTATTCGGCCTCGAATTCCGTAGGCAGGTTGACCGGCACCAGGTCGCTTTCTTTCACGCTGACGGCCTCCGTAAGCCGCCCGATTCCAAGCAGACGGCCGCGAGAATCGCCTTGTAATCGCAGCCCGCATGACAATAGACCAGGACTTTCCCGTTGTCACACTCGCGGATAGACAGGGATGGGCTCCTGTCGTCATGCGCCGGACATTTTGCCGTCCATTTGCGCTCGCCAACCGAGCGGACGCCTCTCAGGCGGTCAAGAATCTGAAGGCTCATGGTCAGGCCGTCCTCCCGGGGTTGAACACTTCGTCCGGGTTGGCTACGGTCTGCTGTGCAATCCAGCGATCGATGTCTTCTTCCTTCCACGCCACAGCGCGCTTTCCAATGCGCATCGGTCGAGGAAACGTCCTCTCGTTCATTTTGGTGTAGATCGTGCCTCGGGAAAGACCGGTGCGGGCTTCGACCTCGGGCCGGCGTAAGAAGCGGTGGTTGATCATCATCTCGGCTTCCTCCTGATTTAGGGGTTATGGTTTGGTGTTGATTTCTTCCAAATGAATGGAAACGGTTGCAAGAGCGCAAACGAACCCAATGGATTGATTTCGTTTTCGAGACCACCAGGCACAAGTTGAGGGCAAAGAAAAGAGGGTAAAGCAATGGATACTTTACCCTCAAACGAAACCATCCAGATATGTCAACTGCGCCGTGGGGGGTGCCTCACTCGGGAAGATTCATATCGACCTGGTCGAGAAGATTCTTGATCTGTTCGCCAACCCAGGCCCGGAACCCGGTAGGGTCGCCGGAATACTTTCCTAACGCTTCTCTAAGTTTGGACAATCTGGAAGATTGCCACACCTTGCACACCGCCGCGTATTTCATGCTTCTACACTTTGCTACATAGCGGCAGGCGGAGATGCGGTCGTGGTCGCCAACTATCATCCCTTGATCATCTTTCTCCACCACAATCGTCGTGGACGTCGCGGGGATCCCATAAAGTTCCAGCTGCTTAACCTCCAACACAATGAAAATGTCACGGAAGATGTTCTTCGTGCCGTCCGCGCCGCCGTCGCCTCCTTTCTTCCGCTTCGGCGGTTTGCGTTTTCCCCACACAACATCATTTGCCCAATCCGACAACTCTACTGGAACAGGAAGGTCGTACTCCGTCAAGGTCTGATGCAGGAATTGCAAACCTTCCCATGCGATAAAATGTTCCGTAGATTCTGCGATCCACGTCCGGAGCACCAGGTCGGAATCAGGATCGTTGGAAAACCACGAACTGGTTAGCATGCCGGACGGCCACTTAGCAAAGAATTCGGAGCACCAGGTCGGAATCAGAATCGGAGTAAAACAGATGCCGGACGGATGCTGATCGAGGAATTCGGATTTATTCATTTTGTGATGCGCTTCTCTGCGAGCGGGTCGCCGCCCGAGCGGGCCAGCCTGCGGTTGTCAAAAGCCTTCTCGCGGGCTTCGGCCAGCGAGACGAGGGGAAAGCCGCTCAGACCGAGCTCGCGCCGGCGTCCGCGAATCGTCAGCCGCTGCACCCAGCAGCGCGCCCCGGTCGGCGTGACAAGCAGATAGAGCTCGTTTTCGTCGACAAAGGCTGCGCTCAGTAACTTATACTTCACTCTGTTTTCACCAGAGAGCTTCAACCGTTTCGAGATCTCCTTGTCCGCCGCGTCAAGAGTGGTTTTCAACCATTTTTCATCCATGGGATCCCTCTTGCAGGTAGACCGCCCAATCGTCCATGAGCTTGCGGCGGAGGTCGAACAGGTCCGAACGCGCGTAGGCTGCTTCGGCCTTGTCCTTGATGACATGCGCCAGCGCCTCCTCCATGGCGGCGCGCGACGCGTCGGTGCATTCCGACGCCCAGTCGCGGAAACTCGACCGGAACCCGTGAGGCACCGCCGGAATGCCGAGTTCCCGCAGCAGCTTGGAAAGTGTTGCGTCTGACAGCGGTTAGCCGTATCTTGTACCGGAAAATACCAGACCGGTCCCATCCTGGGCGAGAGTCCGCGCTACACTCAGGACTTCCAGCGCCCGCCCGGACAGCGGCACCCGCTGCAGCCGCTTCGCCTTCATGCGCTGACCGGGGATGGTCCACTGGCGGGCTTCCAGGTCGATTTCATCCCACTGGGCCAAGCGAACCTCGCCCGAACGGCACGCCGTCAGCACCAGGAACTCGAAGGCCAGCTTCGCGGTCATGGAAGCTTCCGAAGCCCGCACCGCCTCTATCGCGTCTGCAACCTGGCTGTGGGGAAGCGCCCGCTGGTGACACTTGATGCCGGCATGCCGGGGCAGGGCCGCGCCTATCGCGTCGCCGGCGGGGTTGTCTTGCCGCAAGCCTTGCGCCACGGCCCACTTCATACTTCGGTGCCCATACCAGATGATACTGGCTATCATAGACTGCGTGACTGGTCCGTCGGAGTCCCATCGTATGCCTCCTGAGTCGATATGAGTCTCAGTGGTCTGCACACGATAAGACAGCCTTTTAGCTTGCCTTCGGCAAGCTAAACTTTTCCTCCCCTTCCAAAGGAAGGGGTATCCAAGTCCAAATACTTTCATGAAAGGAAACCAGATGGCATCCGGCGCAGACAATAACGGGAGGGCGTTTGTATCGCCCCAACCCGGTGAATCTTCAAGGGCCTTCCACGGATTCGAACACTATCGCGATCTTCCCGCCGATACGCGATCCATCGCCGCCGCCTACCAGGAGCATCTGGAGCAGTGCGGGGGGCACCGGAACAGCCCCAAAACAGTACCGGGATTCTGGAAGCAGTGGAGCTCTAAACATGGCTGGGTCGAAAGGGTCAAGGGTCACGACGCGGACCTGTCCCGGCGGCAGCGCGACCGGCTTGCCCGTGAGCTGTCCGAGGCCAAGGAGAATGCCGCGAAAGTAGCCAAGGCCGCGCTCTCGCTTTTGGTATACCGGCTCAAGGATTTGGACATGAACGAGATTCCGGTGTCGGCGTTGGGCAGTTGGTTCAAGACGTTTGTGGAGGTTCAGTTGCGGGCTCTGGGCGATTCGGAGAAGCTTGATCACAAGGTGGACATCGAGCCGATAACCGTCACCTACGTTCTGCCCGATGGCAAGAGAATGGAGGATTATCGCGTGCCTGCGGGAGACCCGAATTGAACGCAGATTTTCGAAAACGCTGTGATGGCCACCGCCGATGACGAATAAAGGCAGGTCGTTTGGGTGTGTTCGGGCTGGCCGTTATTCGGCTTCCTGGCCACGGGAACCGGGCCGCCCTGCTGCATTCTGTTTTCACCAGAGAGCTTCAACCGTTTCGAGATCTCCTTGTCCGCCGCGTCAAGAGTGGCTTTCAACCATTTTTCATCCATGGGATCCCTCTTGCAGGTAGACCGCCCAATCGTCCATGAGCTTGCGCCGGCGCTCGAACAGGTCAGATAGAGTCCGTTCCCGTCGCCGTACCTGCCCGGCTTCGTCACTAATACTGCCTCCTGCCCGAGGAGATTTACGACGGGCTTCATATCCGCCCCAGAAGGGCTTTTCGGATTGTCGATAGGGGACCGTGACGGACGTGGATGTCCCACACTACTGTCCCACATAATTCGGTCACCTGGCCACGGGAAACGAGCCGTCCTGCTGGGGCTTATCGGCCAACAGAAAGCGCGGGAGGGATGCTTCCCCTTCCCACTCTTGGGAATTACTTTAGGTAATTACAAATCACAACGCAGAGCCCGCAATGCCGGGTCCCCTGCTGAATACAATAGCCCTGTTATACCTGAAGTATGGGGGTAGCTCTCCATGCTTTAGGCGAATAGGCAGGACTTTCCCGCATAACCTCTGCGTGACGGTTGGCTAAGACCCGGCACCTCTTTTTTCAGGTGCCAAAGCATCCAACCTGACAGAAAGAGGAGGGTCATGTTGTTCAAGTGTGTAATATGCGCCATTGTCCTGTTTGCAACATTGCCACCAAGGATCGCCAAAGCTGAGGAATTTCGTTGTTACGAACCTTCTGAATTGGAAGAAAAAATAACTTACGCCGGAAAACCGGCAACCAACTCCATTCCCGAAGGCGAACCCAGAATGGTAAGAGCCGTCTATCTTCTACCCAACGATAGAGAGTTCCGTCAAGAAATGGTTGATTCAATAAAAACCATCATTCAGTATGCTCAAAACTTCTTTGGAAGCCAAATGGAAATTCATGGCTATGGTTATAAAACCTTTCAATTCGAAGCTGACATCAATGGTCGTCCTGTCGTTCATACGGTTATCGGGAAACATTCATCGGATTATTACGCCGAAACCATGATTACATATAAAGACGTTCCTTCAACATACAAGAACGTCTATTTTATCGCAATAGATCATACGAAAAGCAGTAGAGCAAGAGGTGCGCGAAATGGAAAAATGGGTGGCAAAGCTATTGTTCCGTTTCCATCGCTATCCAAAATTTGGGCATGTCATGAACTTGGACATGCTTTTGGGCTGCCTCATGATTTTAGGGATGGCTCTTACGTCATGTCATATGGCTGGAGCCATAACGGCAATACAGGCCAAAACACACTGTCCAAATGCGCCGCGGAATTTCTATATGTTAATCCCCTGTTTAATCCGGACATCCCGTCAACGTGTGACGGGAAAGAATCAACAACAATAAAGCTTGTTTCAACTAATGAATATCCAAATGGCGCCAGCATCCTTCCAGTCCGAATTGAATTGAGCGATTCAACAGGCCTTCACTCGTTCAGGATAACTATATCTCCAAATGGACAGATAAAAAAATGTTTCGGCGGTCTGAATGGATCGAAAAAAAGATTATTGAATTTTATTTTGATGGTGCCCCTCCAATGTATTCTGAAAGAAATCTTTCCAATCAGGTTGCGCACAAAATATATTCCACCGCGGCTGATATCAATGGGCATAATGAATATAAATCTTTCACTTTCATAGAAAAATCAAAATATCAGATCACTACACTGGAAGGCCATACGTCCCGTGTTACGGCCGTATCATTTTCTCCGAACGGAACCATCCTCGCATCTGGATCGGAAGACGCAAGCGTCAGACTTTGGAACGTGGAATCAAAGGAAAGCATGATGGCCCTGGAAAACCCAACACATCACACAACCAACATACCCATATTCTCACCAGACGGGAAAACACTTGTATATGGGTCAGGCTATGATATCAAAGTATTGGACATGAAAACGAAAAAATATGTTGAAGTTCTCAAACATGAGAAAATTCCCAGCCATCTTGAATTCTCTCCAGATGGAAAAATACTTGCCGCGGGACTATCATCGGGAAGCATCATTTTTTGGGATACGGCAACTTGGAATCAAATTAGGACGCTTAAAGGACATACTGAAAACCGCAACATCACTTCAACTGCATTTTCTCCGGATGGAAAGACAATCGGGTCCGCCTCCGGAGGAGACAATAAAATCATACTATGGGACGTAGAAACCGGGGAAGAAATAACCGCCCTTCAAGGACATGAAAGTTACATTTTTTCAATATCATTTTCCCAAGACGGAAAATTGCTCGCGTCAAGCTCAGCTGATTCAAAGGTTATTATTTGGAACGTAGAAACGGGAGAACAAAACCACACCATTTCCAAGGAACACATGTCATACGCCTTCGTAAATTCAGTTCTGTTTTCACCTGATGGCAGAATCCTCGCAACAAAAGCACTTTATGATATTCTGCTCTGGGAAGTCAAAACGATGTCACGCATAGCCAAGATCGGACACATTACAGGTAACGTCCAGATTCCATCTCCAACAATGTCTTTCTCTCCGGATGGATCGATTCTTTCGTGTGCGTCCGGCAACACGATAAAATTATACAGAGTTCCATATTTTCTTACTGTTCCAAATCCAGATTTTAACAGCGATGGTCTCGTTACTATCGATGATTTTTTTATGTTTGCGGAGAACTTCGGCACAAACCACGGTGACGAAAAATACGATTTCAAATATGACCTCAACCATGACAGAAAAATAGGGCTTGGAGACTTTTGGATATTTGCCGAAGCGTATGGAAAATAACCCCCCCCACTAAGCCCTAAACTTGTAATCACCTTACTTTACTTGAGTTCGGGCGCTCAGGGCGCTCCAAGATCGAGGCGCGCACTTCCATTTCCATTCGCCTCAACGATCGCCCGCAACGACTCGATATCCGCATCGGTCAATGCCGATAAGTCGGGTTTCTGCAACGCCACCTCGCCGCTGTGCTGGAGTTCCTGGGGCGCATCGAGGCCGAGCAGCTTCGCCTCCCGCTCCGCATCGGTCCTGCGGCGTCACGGGCGACACTGAACCTCGGTCCGCATCGGGAGTTGCCGCCCGATTACAGCAAACGGAAGGCAGAATATAACGAAGCCTACCGCCAGTACCATGTTAAACTGCTGTGCGAGGGCTCCCCCACGGTGCGGGATGTCGTGGGCAAATTGGATGTCGTGTTAGGTCCCAGGAACATTACTTGCCTCTGCAAACCGACGCATGCGGAGGTGATCAAGGGATTTCCGTGCAACAACCCGTACGTCTGGTATCCAGAAGAATTGCTGTCCATAGAGTGGGGCCGGTTCGTTCAGGCCACCCGACAAGGCGAGTCTTTGGGCTTCGTCGAAGCATTCCTCAAAAGGGAGGGAACCAAACTCGTATTTGAGGGATGGCGCTACCTGGGTGAGATGAAACTTGAGAAAGCGGGCACCGTCTTCCACGGCCCGCCCGCGAAGATGATCCGAATGGCGCGACACTTAGAGAAACTCGTGTGGAGCAGTCTCCGACACGAATCGGTCGCCAATCATTCTGATGCATCGGCAGCCTCCCCTTCCTCGTCCCCGTCACCGAAGCAGACTTGAACGATCGTCGGTGGAGCGGCGGATCCCTTCAATTCGCCGTCGTGCTCGACCACGCGACGGGCCGAACCGCGCGCAGCAGACAGAACAATACGTGCTCGCAAAGCCAGTCGTTACTCGGTCTTGCCAAGAGCGGGTCCACGATCCTTGTCGTGATGGCGGTAAGCGTGTCTCGGGCCGCTGGGAGGCCCCCTACACGGGGCGCGTGTTCACCAATTCCCGAAGTCTCGACATCGACCACTTCATCCCGTTGGCCGAGGTGCATCACAGCGGCGGGCATGCCTGGACGCCAGCCCAGCGGGAGCGCCACTAGATGCGCGGGCCGCCGCAGGAACACCCGCATCGGTCACGACGGACTCCAGCAATAGGAGGGGCGATGCAACTTCTCAAACTAAATGCCCGTTTAACTTGGATCTTGATTGTCATTGCCTTGCTGGTAACTGAGGCTGTGCTCTTGATTATGTACTGGTGTTGGCTGAGTGACGGGGAATCCGGCAGCACGACAATCCGCAATCTTGGCTTTGTCATTGTCGCGATTATTGGCCTACCACTTGCCATATGGCGTAGCATTGTGGCGCAACGACAGTCCGAAACAGCGCAGCGTGGCCTGTTGAACGAACGCTATCAGAAAGGCGCGGAAATGCTGGGTAGTAAGGTACTCCCGGTCCGTCTCGGCGGTATCTACGCTCTTGCACGTCTGGCTCGTGAGCATCCCGGAGACTATCACACGCAGATTATGAGTCTCTTCTGCGCGCTCGTGCGCCACCCGGTAGCCGTTGAGGCAGCCGAGCCGATAAACGGCGGATCCTTGACGGTGGCCCCCACATTCAAAAACGGGGAGAATGAAGCAGGCAACAATCACCTACTGCGGGTGCGCGAGGATGTTTTGGAAGTCTTGAAAGTGTTCCGGGAACGCAACGGGACGCAAATCAAAACAGAAACAAAAGGGGAATACCGGCTGAACTTGGTCAACGCGGATCTGAACCATGCGGATCTGAACCATGCGGATCTGAAAGGTGCGGATCTGAACCATGCGGATCTGAACCATGCGAAGCTGGCCGGCGCGAAGCTGAACCATGCGAAGCTGACCGGTGCGGATCTGAACCATGCGGATCTGAAAGGTGCGGAGTTGAACCATGCGAAGCTGATCGGTGCGGATCTGAACCATGCGGAGATGATCGATGCGGAGCTGGGCGGTGCGAAGCTGATCGGTGCAAAGCTGGCCGGTGCGGAGCTGATCGGTGCGAAGCTGAACCATGCGAAGCTGACCGGTGCGGAGCTGAACCATGCGAAGCTGAACCATGCGAAGCTGAACCGTGCGGATCTGAACCATGCGAAGCTGAAAGGTGCGGAGATGATCGATGCGGAGATGAAAAGTGCGGAGCTGGACCATGCGGAGCTGATTGATGCGAAGCTGATTGATGCGAAGCTGGCCGGTGCGAAGCTGGCCGGTGCGAAGCTGGCCGGTGCGAAGCTGAACCATGCGGATCTGAGAAATTGTGAAGGTCTTACCCAAAAGCAAATTGATCAGGCGACGGCGGATTCCGACGCTCCGCCGAACCTAGAGGGTGTTGTTGACACCAGTACCGGCGAACTCCTTGTCTGGCGGGGGTAGGCCGCTCCGCGAAGCGGATCCCGACCGGGGGTTCATGGCACGGTCTGGCAGCTGATAATAATGTCGTGTCCCAGGAGTTCCTTATAAACGAAAGTCTCCAAAAACGTAGCGGTGGCTGTCATTTTGATCGAGAGCCAGCGAGCGAAGATCGCACCAACTGTCTGATAGTTCGGGACATAGAGATCCTTCACTCCGCTCAGGACGACAAACCGCTATCCGAGGAATTATTGAAGGGATCTTTGGGATACGACACTGATATGTATCGACCGTTGTCAACCCCTCCGGGTTAGAAATTTTCGGGTGTTATCTTTGCATGGATTTTTTTCGGGAGCAGAAGGGACAATATAGCGATTGCCCGGCCCGGCGACGTGACCGAGGGCTACGCCGCCGACTGGACCGTCGAGCAACTCTGCGAGCCCGCGCAGCGGATCGCCGACCGGATCGATGCGTTGATGGACGTGTATGCGCACACCGGATTCGGCGGTTGGTTGTAGACTGCCCGGTGGTGGGCTACATGTTGACCGCAGAGCCTCAAGCGCCTGTTCGGGAAAGGAAATAAAAGGCGGATGCAGTCGCTGACCTGACATTCAACCGGAAAGGTGGCGCATAGCGCGAGGAAGGAACAAAAAGGCGACATCGGGCGACGAAGTTAACCCCGGAGACGGCGCCACGACCAACTATGAGGCCGACTGGTGGGCGATGGCCGACGCCCTGCGCGGTTCGATGGACGCGGCCGAATACAAGCATGTCGCCTTGGCCTGATTTTCCTCAAATACATCTCCGACGCTTTCGAGGAGCGCCACGCGGCGGTTGTCACCGAATGGGGCGCCGATGCCGCCGAGGACCGTGACGAATACATCGCCGAGAACATCTTCTGGGTGCCGCCGCAGGCCCGCTGGACACATCTCAAGGCACACGCGAAACAACCCACGATCGGCCACCGGGTGGACGAGGCCATGGCCGGGATCGAACGCGACAACCCAGCGCTCAAGGACGTACTGCCCAGGGACTATGGACGGCCAGCACTGGACAAGCAGCGGCTCGGCCAGCTCGTCGATCGGATCAGCAACATCAAGGTGGGCGGTGAGGACGCCCGGTCCAGGGATGTGCTCGGCCGCGTCTACGAGTATTTTCTGTCGCAGTTCGCCAGCGCCGAGGGCAAGAAGGGCGGCGAGTTCTACACCCCGCGCTGCGTGGTCAAGCTGCTGGTCGAGATGTTGGAGCCCTATCGGGGCCGAGTCTACGATCCCTGTTGCGGTTCGTCCGGCATGTTCGTGCAATCGGTCGAGTTCATCCGCACGCACGCCACCGGTAATGGCAATGGCGGAAGAGCACCCAGAGGCGCCAAGGCCGACCTGCCGGCGCCGATGCTTCGGCAGGCAGGTATCTCGATCTACGAGACGTTCGGAAGAGAAGACAGGTTCGATGAAGCTGGCAGATTTAGTACGCCATTATTGGGAATATAGACCTGTTTGGATAGATTTCAGTACACTAAGGATGACACAAAGGAGCGTTATCGTGGCGGCAAACCAAACCACCGACTTCAAAGACCCATTGTGGATCACAAAATGGTTGGATACGGCCTTGAAGAAGGAGAAGGAAAAATACGAAAAATGTCCGGTAATGCCGGACTTGGTTCCCGGCCTTGAAACTGCGCAGGGGTGGGGCTACGTTACCGCTGGCTATTTCCTTGTCGAAGAGTCGTTCAAGGCACTTCTATACGTTCGCGGGAAAACGGTGCCCAAAATACACTCACTGTCTACTCTGTTCAACTTGTTCGATCAAAACGACAAGACGATCCTCTGCGAATATTATGTTGACTACCAAGCAACCATAGGCGGGAACAAAGGGGTGTTTCCGTTCAAATCCCTCGACGACTTCCTTGTAAATCTCGACGGCGATAAGAACAGACGCGGAGACCACATCGGCTCCTCCGACTGGCGGTACTTCCTCATTGAGGAAAAGCGAAGCCAGAAGATGCCGTTGGTCAGCGTGGATTATTTGCACGAAATCGTGTTCGGGTGTATCCAAATCGTCAAATACGCGAACAACTGTCGTTTCAAACCGTCTCGATACACTCGTACCTGGCGGATGCGACGGAAGCGCAAGAGGAAATATACCGACTGGTTGACTGTCAGGATGAACTCTGACGGGTGGGATGATCTTGGTGATAGATTGGAAATCCTGTGGGGACCAGACTATCGCGGGCGCTACGATCTATACCTTTTCAGGGGCAAGGGAAGGAAAGACTGTTTTTCGGAGATTCCGGACGACTTCGCGTTGCCAGTTGTTGACAAGAGGAAGGAGATCGAAACCTTCGATGTTGAACAAGGATATCGGAGTATCGGAGTGACCCGCACTTCGCGTCCGTCTACGAACTGAAAGTTCTTTCCATCCAAAGTCCTTCGGGTTGTCGTTGTCTTCCAGTATTGAAGGCGTATAGTCGCCCATGGTGCGAGACTTCGCGCGGTCACGTTCTTTGTGGACCATATCGGAGTCAAGACCTCCAGCACGTCAGCCGTCGTGATCTCCGACACCGAACACCGGCTCAGGCGCGGGAACACGTAATGACGAAGCGAATGTTCCCATTGCGCCTCGCTCTTGCCGCTGCTCTTCCAATACGGCCGGTGAATTTCTATCACCCTCGCGGCGGCTTCCTCGAACGTGGGCACGCCTTGATCCTTGCGCTTCTCCGTGAGCGGGTCGCCGCCGGCACGGGCCAGCTTGCGGTAGGCAAATGCCTTCTCGCGGGCTTCGGCCAGCGTCACCAAGGGAAAGCCGCCCAGGTCGAGCTCACGCCGCCGTCCGCGAATCGTTAGTCGTTGCACCCAGCAACGCGCCCCGGTCGGCGTGACAAGCAGAT
This sequence comes from Candidatus Latescibacterota bacterium, assembly GCA_965217865.1. Classification (GTDB taxonomy): domain Bacteria; phylum Latescibacterota; class UBA2968; order SICM01; family SICM01; genus CBDCJO01. The sequence continues at coordinate 307,585 of CBDCJO010000001.1, forward strand.
AGAGTCCGTTCCCGTCGCCGTACCTGCCCGGCTTCTTCACCGTTCGGACGAAGGCTGCGCTCAGTACCTTATACTTCATTTCGAACCTCCCTATGTTGGGGGGTGGTCCAACCACTTACGTCGATTTTAAAGCGCAATAGTGTCTCACTACAATTCACGCTCCATTCCAATCTTCTTTAGTGCCGCAAATTCCTCAGAAGCTCGCGGCGGCAAAGCTCATCCTTCAACCGGCGAATCGAGCCCTCGTCCAGGGCCGGAGTTTCCGAATCCGCCGACCGGATAGCCCCGCGCAACGTTTTTGCCTCCACTTTTTCTTGGAAGGACGCCTCATGTGGTTTCCGCCAGAGAAGCGGAATCCTGGGTGATTGTGCACTTGACAAAATAGGGCTTGGCAGTTCTTGTGTGTTTCGTTACACTTTATGGTTTTGACCTCCACTTGGATTTTGTCTCCCATAATGATGCATTGCGATCAGAGGCCCCGTGATCGAGAACACAGAGCTCACACTAAACATCTTGCGTCATTTTGCGCGAGATGATGTTCCTTACCCTTCGAACTTGACTCCCGACGATATATACCGGGTCTTCCCTGGCAAAGACCCGGCGGCCATAGATTATTCCCTGCTATGTGCGATAAGAACGGAATTGCTGGATGGTCACATTGGTGACTCAAGCACGATAGATAAAAGGCAGCCTGGAACTGCTCGCGCGGCGACGACGTGTCACGCCGCGGGCGCCAAGGACCTATCATCCGCATATGAGTAACGTCGACCTGCACTGGATCGCGAACTATATCTGGGGGATCGCCGACGACGTCCTCCGAGACCTCTACGTCCGCGGCAAGTACCGGGACGTCATCCTGCCGATGACGGTGCTGCGCCGGCTGGACGCGGTGCTGGTGGATAGCAAGCCGAACGTGCTCGAGATGAAGGCGGTGCTCGACCAGACCGGCGTCGTCGAGCAGAACGTGGCCCTCCGGCAGGCGGCGGGACAGGCCTTCTACAACACCTCGAAGTTCACCCTGCGCGACCTCCGGGCCCGCGCTAGCCGGCAGCAGCTCAGGGCCGACTTCGAGGCCTACCTCGACGGCTTCTCGCCCAACGTACAGGACATTCTCGAGAACTTCGAGTTCCGTAACCAGATCCCGCGGCTCTCGAAGGCCGACGCCTTAGGTACGCTCATCGAGAAGATCACCTCGCCGGACGTCAACCTCAGCCCCGCCCCGGTAAAGCACGCTGACGGCTCGGTCCGGTATCCCGGCCTCGACAACCACGGCATGGGCTCAATCTTCGAGGAGTTGGTCCGCCGCTTCAACGAGGAGAACAACGAGGAGGCGGGCGAGCACTGGACGCCGCGCGACGCCGTGCGGCTGATGGCGAAGCTCGTCTTCCTGCCGATCGCCGAGGAGATTAAGTCCGGCACCTACGTCCTCTACGACGGCGCCTGCGGCACCGGCGGGATGCTCACCGTCGCCGAGGAGACGCTGGGCCAGCTTGCGGCCGAGCGCGGCAAGGACGTCTCGACGCACCTGTTCGGCCAGGAGATCAACGCCGAGACCTACGCCATCTGCACGGCCGACCTGCTGCTCAAGGGCGAGGGCGAGGCGGCCGACAATATCGTCGGCGGCCCTGAGCACTCCACCCTCGCCAACGACGCCTTCCCGTCCCGCGAGTTCGACTTCATGCTCTCCAACCCGCCCTACGGCAAGAGCTGGAAGACCGACCTGGAGCGCATGGGCGGCAAGAAGGATATGCGCGACCCGCGCTTCGTCATCGAGCACGCCGGCGATCCCGAGTACTCCCTGGTCACCCGCTCCAGCGACGGTCAGATGCTCTTCCTCGCCAACAAGCTCTCGAAGATGAAGCAGGACACGCCGCTCGGCAGCCGCATCGCCGAGGTGCACAACGGCAGTTCGCTGTTCACCGGCGATGCCGGCCAGGGCGAGAGCAACATCCGCCGCTGGATCATCGAGAACGACTGGCTGGAGGCGATCGTCGCCCTGCCGCTCAACATGTTCTACAACACCGGCATCGCCACCTACATCTGGGTGCTCACCAACCGCAAGCCCGAGCACCGCAAGGGCAGGGTGCAGTTGATCGACGCCACGAAGTGGTACCGGCCGCTCCGCAAGAACCTCGGCAAGAAGAACTGCGAACTGGGCGAGGACGACACCGCCCGCATCTGCAACGCCTTCCTCGCCTTCGAGGAAACCGAGGAGAGCCGCATCTTCGACAACGCCGCGTTCGGCTACTGGAAGGTGACGGTCGAACGGCCGTTGCGCATCAAGGCCGCCGACCCGAACCGCGTCTACAAGGCGGCCGAGATCAAGGCGCTGAAGGAGACCGGCAAGCACAGCGAGGATGCGCCGCCGGTCCTCCGGAAGATCCACAAGCGCGGCACGGAGGCTGACCCGTTGCGTGGCCTGTTCGCGGCCAACGTTAACGGCCGGCCGGCTGTCGTGGAGTACGAGCCGGATACCGACCTGCGCGACACCGAGCAGATCCCGCTGCAGGAAGACGGCGGCATCGAGGCGTTCCTGCGGCGCGAGGTCCTGCCGTACGCGGCCGACGTCTGGTACCAGGCGGACAGTGTGAAGGTCGGCTACGAGATCAGCTTCACACGCTACTTCTACAAGCCGAAGCCGATGCGGACGCTGGCCGAAATTCGGGCGGATATTCTGGGGCTGGAGCAGGAGACGGAGGGGCTGCTGGCCGAGATCCTCGGCAGCGGCGAACAGCGGGAGACGACTACATGACCGAGATCATCTTCGAAATCACCGAAGACGAAGTGGACGGCGGGTACTCGGCAAGCGCGCTCGGGCACGGCATTCACACCCAGGGCGAGTCTGTCGAGGAGATCCGCAGCAACGTCAAGAAGGCCGTCGACTGCTACTTCGACGACACCATGCCGCGACCGAAGTTGATCCGGTTGCACTTCGTGCGGGACGAGGTTCTCGTGGCATGAAGTTGCCCCGCAACGTGCGCGGCGCGACGCTGCAAGCGTCGCTTCGACGTCTGGGGTACGACACCGTGCGACAGCGAGGCTCCCACGTGCGGATCACGACGCAGATCAACGGTGAACATCATGAGGTGATCCCGCTGCACACGCCGATCAGGGCAAAGACGCTGTCGAGCATCCTGAAGAGCGTTGCCCGGCACCACGAAATGACCGTCGAGGAGCTTCTGCGTGAACTCGACCTGTGAACTCGGCCGCCACGCGGTACGCGCACTCAAGCCGTACCCGGACTACACGGACTCCGGTGTGGAGTGGTTGGGGAAGGTGCCAGCGCATTGGGAGTTACTGAAGCTGCGGCATGTCTTGCGACGTCACACGGAGCGGGAGCGACCCGATCTTCCTCTGCTCTCCGTTGTTCGAGAGCAGGGGGTGATCTTGCGAGACACAACGAGTACCGACGAGAACCACAACTACATTCCCGATGACCTAAGCAACTACAAGGTCGTGCGTGCCGGCCAGTTCGCCATGAACAAGATGAAGGCGTGGCAAGGCTCGTACGGTGTGTCATGCCACGATGGAATCGTAAGTCCGGCCTATTTTGTCTTCGACGTGTTGGGGTTAGAGGTCGATTTCTTCCACGCAGCCATTCGCTCTCGTGCATACGTTCCAGCATTCACGCGGGCATCCGACGGCGTGCGGATCGGTCAGTGGGACTTGGCAGAGGCACGGATGCGGGAGATCCAGTTTCTAGTGCCGCCCGCGGCTGAACAAGCCGCCATCGTCCGCTTCCTCGACCACGCCGACCGGCGCATCCGGCGCCACATCCGCGCCCAGCAGAAGCTGATCGCGCTGCTGGAGGAGCAGAAGCAGGCCATCATCCACCAGGCCGTTACGGGCCAGATTGACGTTCGCACCGGGAAGCCGTACCAGGCCTACAAGCCCTCCGGCGTGGAGTGGCTGGGGGACGTGCCGGCGCATTGGCAAGTGAGACGGCTCCGTTACCTGATCAAGGGGAGGTTGACTTATGGTGCCAACGCTGCTGCAGAACACACCGACCCAGCGTGGCCTCGTTATTTGCGGATAACTGACTTTTCGAAGAACGGGACACTACGGAAAGATACCTTCCGTTCCCTCCCGCCGCAAACAGCGAAGGACTATCTTGTGGAACCAGGCGACGTGCTACTCGCACGAAGCGGGGCGACTGTGGGTAAGGCGTTTCTGGTAGAAGAGGCGGCCGGGGTTGCGTGTCATGCTGGCTACCTGATCCGAGTCCGGCTCAACCGTTCGATCCTGCACCCGGCCTTCTTCTTTGCGTTCACTCAAAGTGCGGCGTTTGCCATGTGGAAGGATGCCACCTTTATAATCGCCACAATCCAAAACATTGGAGCTGACAGATACGCTGACCTGTCAGTCCCTGTTCCTCCAATCTCGGAACAAGAGCTTCTACTGCGCTTCTTGGATGAGTCCACGGCGGATATTGATCGTGCGGTGGAACGCGCCGAGGTTGAGATGGCTCTTCTCCGTGAATACCGCACTCGCCTAATCACCGATGTGGTCACCGGGAAGCTCGACGTGCGGGAGGTGGCGGCACGACTCCCTGACGAGGTCGAGGAACTGGAGCCGCTCGACGAGGCGGATGCCTTGATCGACGGCGAGGAAGAGCCCTCCGACGATCTCGACGCTGTGCCCGAGGAGGTCGAGGTGTGACGACCGACACCTCCGAACGCGGCCTCGAACGGCTGATCTGCACGGCGCTGGCCGGGCATGCCTGTGATCCGCCGCAGGCGGGGCAGGTCTCGGAGCCGCACGTGGGTTACGGCGGCGTGGGGTGGAGCGGTGGCAGTTCGCACGACTACGACCGCGAGTTTTGTGTCGACCGCGTTCAGCTTACCGCGTTCCTGCGCGCGACCCAACCGGAGGCGGCCGAGTCGCTGGCGCTGGACGAGGACGGTCCGATGCGGCGCAAGTTCTTGGCGCGGCTGCAGGGCGAGATCGCCAAGCGCGGCACCATCGACGTGCTGCGCCACGGCCTCAGGCACGGCGCGCACGACCTGGACATCTTCTACGGTACTCCGTCACCAGGGAACGTGCAGTCGCAGCAGCGCTTCGAGCAGAACCGCTTCACCGTCGTCCGGCAGCTTCGCTACAGCCGCGACGACATCCAACGGGCGCTCGACATCGGCCTCTTCATCAACGGCCTGCCGGTCTTCACGTTCGAGCTGAAGAACAGCCTCACCAAGCAGACCGTTAACGATGCGGTGTGGCAGTACCAGAAGGACCGCAACCCCCGCGAGAAGCTGTTTGAGTTCGGCCGCTGCGTGGCCCACTTCGCGGTGGACGAGAGCGACGTGCGCTTCTGCACCCACATCAAGGGGAAGGCGTCCTGGTTCCTGCCGTTCAACCGGGGCTGGAACGACGGCGCCGGTAATCCGCCCAACCCGAGCGGCATCAAGACCGACTACCTGTGGCGCGAGGTACTGACTCGCGAGAGCCTGACCGACATCCTGGAGAACTACGCCCAGGTGGTGGAGGCGAAGGACGAGAAGACCGGCAAGAAAAAGCGGACGCAGATTTGGCCGCGCTACCAACAGCTCGACGTGGTGCGCCGGCTGCTGGCCGACGCCGCGACGCACGGGGCTGGCCGGCGCTACCTGATCCAGCACTCGGCGGGCAGCGGGAAGAGCAACTCCATCGCTTGGCTGGCCCACCAACTGATCGGACTCGCGAAGGACGACGCTTCGACCTTCGACTCGATCATCGTGGTCACCGACAGGCGCATCCTCGACCGGCAGATCCGCGACACCATCAAGCAGTACGCCCAGGTCGGCGCGACGGTGGGGCACGCGGAGCGCTCCGGAGACCTGCACCGGTTCATCGAGGCCGGCAAGAAGATCATCATCTCGACGGTTCAGAAGTTCCCCTTCATCCTCGACGAGATCGGCAACGAGCAGCGCGGGCAGCGCTTCGCCATCATTATCGACGAGGCGCACTCCAGCCAGGGTGGGCGCACCTCGGCGTCCATCTCGGCCGCGCTTGGGACAGCCGGTGAAGAGGCCGAGGAGGAGACCACCGAGGACCACATCAACCGCCTGATGGAGTCGCGCAAGCTGCTCCCGAACGCCAGCTACTTCGCGTTCACCGCCACCCCGAAGAACAAGACGCTGGAGATCTTCGGCGCGCCGGACCCGCAGCCCGGCGGCGCGGTCAGGCACCACGCCTTCCACAGCTACACCATGAAGCAGGCAATCCAGGAGGGGTTCATCCTGGACGTGCTGGCGCACTACACGCCGGTGGCCAGCTACTACCGGCTTGCCAAAACGGTGGAGGACGACCCGGAGTTCGACGTCAAGAAGGCGCAGAAGAAGCTGCGGCGCTTCGTCGAGGGCCACGACCACGCGATCCGCCTCAAGGCCGAGATCATGGTCGACCACTTCCACGAGCAGGTCATCGCCAAGAACAAGATCGGCGGCGAGGCGCGGGCGATGGTGGTCACCAACGGCATCGAGCGCACGATCCAGTACTTCCACGCCATCCGCGACTACCTGCAGGAGCGCAAGAGCCAGTACCGGGCCATCGTGGCCTTCTCCGGCGAGCCCGAGTTCGGCGGCGAGAAGGTGACCGAGGCGTCGCTGAACGGCTTTCCGTCCGGCCAGATCGCCGACAAGATCCAGCAGGATCCGTACCGCTTCCTGATCTGCGTCGACAAGTTCCAGACCGGCTACGACGAGCCGTTGCTGCACACGATGTACGTGGACAAGACGCTGTCTGGCATCAAGGCGGTGCAGACCCTGTCGCGCCTCAACCGGGCGCATCCGAAGAAGCACGATGTCTTCGTGCTGGACTTCCTCAACGACGCCGACACCATCCGCGATGCCTTCACCGACTACTACCGCGCGACGATCCTCGCCAGCGAGACCAATCCAGACAAGCTCCACGACCTGCAGGCGGACCTGGATGCCGCCCAGGTCTACTCACCCGAGCAGATCGACGACTTCGTCGAGCGCTACCTCGACGGGGCCGAGCGCGACCAATTGGATCCGATCCTCGACGCCTGCGTGGCGGTCTATCGGAAAGACCTGGACGAGGACGGGCAGGTGGACTTCAAGGGCAAGGCCAAGGCATTCGCGCGGACCTACGGCTTCCTGTCGTGCGTCCTGCCCTACACGAACGCCGCGTGGGAGAAGCGCTCGATCTTCCTGAACTTCCTGATCTCGAAGCTGCCGGCGCCCAAGGAGGAGGACCTCTCCAAGGGCATCCTCGACGCCATCGACATGGACAGCTATCGGGTCGAGAAGCGCGCGGTGCAGCAGATCCTGCTGCCCGACGAGAATGCCGAGATCGCACCCGTGCCACCGAGCGGCGGCGGCCACGTGCCGGAGCCGGAGCTGGAGCGGCTCTCGAGCATCTTGAGAGAGTTCAATGATCTGTTCGGTGCCATCGCGTGGCAGGACACCGACCGTGTGAAGGAGATGATCACGGAGACCATTCCTTTTCGAGTAGCCCAGGACGCTGCGTTCAAGAACGCTCGCCAGAACTCCGATCAGGACAATGCTCGCATTGAGCACGGCAAGGCGCTCACTCGTGTCATGACGGCGCTAATCAAGGATGATGCCGAACTGTTCAAGCAATTCATGGACAACGACAGCTTCAAGCGTTGGATGACTGAGACCGTGTTCGGCTTGGCCTGTAAGCAGGCCAGTTGACGGCTGGCCGTGCGGGATGCCTCAGTGCTGGCTGTGATGCGACGTTTGGCTACCGAAATACCACCGCTACGGGTATCGTCGGATTCGGGCGTAGCCGATCAGCATGTGTCGTAAACGGCCGTTTGCGACACACGGGCGAAGACCCCTTCCGGTACGCGCCGCCGTGTGTCGTATCCCGTGTCTGATTCTATGTCTTGCAGACGTCGAGCGCGTGTGCCAGTGCCGTGCGCCGAACGCGCCCTGCGCCATGGATCTCCACGCGGGGAACGTTCTGAGCGCACAGCGAGAGCCATGGCTCGTGATCGACCCGAAGCCTTTCGTCGGAGACCGTGCCTACGACGCATCGTCCGGATTTTCTCATCCGGCTCACGTCGGGTGCCATGTTGGTATTGAAAACCAAGGGCCAGGACACCGATCAAGACCGAACCAAGCGCCGGTTCCTCCAGGAATGGGTCACCGCCATCAACGCCCATGGCGGCTTCGGTCGCTGAATCACGTGCGTATTGGCGTTTCCCTCGGCCCCGAACCGACCGAACGTGGAGTGACTCTTCCGACAAGGAGTGACCATCGATGGGCAAGGCTGAAGCGAGTGTCGAAGAGCTAGTCGGGATGATTGAGCGCGGCGAGCTGCGCTTGCCCGAGATGCAGCGCCGCTACGTCTGGCGATCGACGCGCGTTCGTGACTTGTTCGATTCGCTGTATCGCGGCTATCCGTCCGGCGCGATTCTGCTCTGGGAGACGGACGAGTCGGTTCCGTTGCAGGAGTTCGCGATCGAGCAGGAAGGGAACCCCTACCAGAGCACACGCCTGCTTCTGGATGGACAGCAGCGCCTCACCGCCCTTTCGGCCGTGATTCGGGGCAAACCAGTCGTCGTCCGCAGGCGTCGGAAACCGATTGAGCTGCTCTTCAATCTAGAGCATCCCGAAGGTCTAACCGTTGTGACCGAGGTGAACGAAGACGGACCAGACGAGGAAGAGGAGGAGCAGGAGCTGATCGCGGATGAGGTCGATTCAAGCGAGGACGAGCTTCAAAAGCGCTTCAATCGCATGACCTTCGTGGTCGCAACCAAGAAGCTTTACCAGCTCGAGCAATGGGTGAAGGTTTCCGAAGTCTTCAAGAGCGACAGTGACCGTCCGTTCTTGAAGCGCGCAGGTATCACGGATCTGGACGATCCCCGTGGGGAGAAGTACAGCCAGCGCCTCGCCCGGCTGCGCGCCATCCGCAAGTACATGTACCGGATGGACGTTCTGGAGCGCTCACTGTCGTACGACGAAGTTACCGAGATCTTCGTGCGAGTGAACTCGCTTGGCGCCAAACTGCGCAGCTCCGATCTCGCGCTGGCGCAGATCACCGCCAAGTGGCACGGCGCACTGAAGACCTTTCAGGGCTTTCAGGAACAGTGTGCCAAGGCCGGCTTCGACCTCGATCTCGGCCTCCACCTCAAGAACCTGGTGGCTTTCGCCACAGGGCGGTCACGGTTCCTCACGGTGGGCAGTCTTCCGGTTGAAACACTGCGACGAGCCTGGAAGGAGTGTGTTCCAGGAATGGAGTTCGCCCTCAACTTTCTCACTAGCAACGCGGGTCTCAACAGCCCGGCACTGCTGTCGTCCCCGTTCCTACTCGTCGCGCTCGGCTACTTCGCCTACAAGCGTCAGTACCAGATCGAAGCCAAGGAAGCAGAGCGACTCCGCTATTGGGTGCTTGTCGCGAACGCGAAGGGGCGTTATTCACGCGGATCAAGTGAAACACTCCTCGACCAAGACCTTGCGACCGTGCGTCAGGGTGGCGGCGCAGTCGAACTCATCAACCGCCTCAGGCTGCAGGTCGGGCGGCTCGACATCGCTCCCGAAGAACTTGAAGGGCGAAACCAGCGCAGCGCCCTCTTCAAGACGATGTTCCTGGCATTTCGGGATGCCGGGGCTCGCGATTGGCACTCGAATCTGGCCATCGCGTTGGGACATCGTGGCTCGCAACACCGCCTCCAGTTCCACCATGTATTCCCGAAGGCCGTGCTGAAGAGCCGTTACACTGCGCGCGAGGCTGACGACATCGCCAATCTCGCCTTCATCGGCGGCAAGACCAATCGCCAGCTCCGCGAGAAGCCCCCCGGTCAGTATTTCCCGACGCTACTCGGAAAGTCAGGATCGGCAGCGTTCGAGATTCAGTGCATGCCCACTGACGCCGCTCTCCTTGAAGTCGAAGCCTACAAGAGCTTCCTCGCGGAGCGGCGAAAGCGCATCGCTGCGCGTTTGAACGAATTCATCGGAAACGCGCAGACATAATGACGGCAGAACGAGTTTGATGCTCATCGACATGTCGCCGTGTTCCGTATCTCTAGGGCTGGTATTTAAGGACGCCAAACAGATGGCAAAAATACGTTTCTGAGATTGCCGGGCGCTTCGGATACTTCCCAGCCAGCAAACCGGCATTGGTCGGCACAGAGGGGATACAATAATCGTCCACAGGGCATCGGATTCTCTCCGTGTGTGACTTTATTCAGGAATCCGGGCAATAATGCGGAACCTTCAGAAAAGCGACCGTGGGGGGGACAGTGGAGCGGGACAGTGGAATTGCAACAATGGAGTGCGACAGCCACACGAATAGGGGGGGATTCAGGGAGTTCCTTCAAGATGTTGTCTAATGCGGGGAGTTCCTTCAGTGCCTTCAGGTCGAACGTGGGGAGGGGGAAGTCCTTCCAGGGATCATCGAGCATCTTCTCCCTCACGAGCTTGAGTTTCAGCTTCCTTCGGCGCAGACTCTTCGGCCACATCTGGTCGATGGTCTGGATAAGCCCATCGGCTCCGTCGGTCGTGACGAACAGGGGTGCCGGTAAACCACGCCGGTCGAGATCCCGGACGAACTCAAGCCATGCCTCGCCGCTTTCTTTGCTGCCCAGACCCAGGGAGACCAGAACTTTCCGGCCGTCCAGTGTGATGCCCCAGGCGCACAGCACGGCCTCCCGGGTGATGCCGTGGGTACGAAGCGGCTCGTACAGGCCGTCCAGGAACAGGCACAGGAGAGGAAAGTCGCTGAGATCGCGTTCCTGGAAGGCCTGGTATTGTTCCCAAAGGACTTCGGTGACTTCGCTGACCTTGCTGCGGCTAAGCAGGCAACGCCCCTGCTCATCAGTGAAGGCGTCCTCGATGTCCCGGGTAGACAGTCCACGCGCGTACATCTCGGTTGCCAGGCGCTGCACCATCCCTGAGTCACCGCGCAGAAGAATCGTAAAGGCTGCACCGGTAGGGCTCCTCTGGATCCCTGACCTGAGGAATCGCGACCTCGAGGCGGCCTTCGGCAGTATCCAGATAGCCCGGCTCATAGCCGCTACGGTAGCCTCGACGACCTTCACCGCGTTTATACCGATCGACACCCAGGTGGTCCCGCTGATGCGCCTCAAAACCCTCCTGGCAGATCAGCCGGGTGGACAACTGAACTAGCTGAGTCAACGCCTCCTGGGCGCTCTCGACATCCTGGAGTCCTTCGATGAACTCCTTCAATTCCTTGCGCAATCTATCACTCGGAGCTATCTTCTTCATACGGCGTGACTCCTTCCTTTTGCCCACTCGGGGCGTCGAGGTTTTTGGGGACCTCTGGAAGATAGCTCACGCCGCTTCTTTTTGCAGGAAATCTAAGACATTACCGCTTATCAATTCATCGGTGGAATTGGATATAATATCAGCGATATTACTATTCTTACAGTCGGTTACCGCTACTTCGCCACAACGACTCTTGAATTTAAAGAGTTCTGGGCATATGATTTCACGAGCGAAACTAATATAGAAATCCACAGTATTGAAATGGGATTACGATTTTATTTCTGACAAAGATACAAATCAATGATGACGATCTGGCAGAAGGGCTTTTCGGATCATAGACAGGGGACCGTGACGGACAGTCGCTGTCCCGCTCTATCGTCCCACGCGAGACCGCCCGTTATTCGGCTTCCTGGCCACGGGAACCGGGCCGCCCTGCTGCTTTCTGGCCTTATCATGGGTTGGACCCACCCGCGTCCGGGACGATCACCCAGCAGAAAGCGCCCCCGCGCTTGGCTCCGCCATCAATGACTCTAAGGTGTTCCTGGACATTCTGATGAGTTCCCCTAAATCTCTGTATTCAAAGGAAGTATTGAACAAACAAGGCTGGTAAGTCACTGTAAGTTTCGGTTTATTCCGATTATAAATGGGGGGAAGATTGAGGGCGGAACGGAACGGCCATTGTGTGCTTGATAAAGTGCCCACATGATCTTTCCCCTCATATTTACCACATCCGCCGAAGCGGCGCTGGCGCATGTCATCAAGGACAAGGCCGAGGCGGCCTATGCGCGTTCAGACCTTTTCGACCGCCGCCGCAAACTTATAAACGATTGGGCGGCCTATCTTGGGGGGACCGTCGGATGAATGAATCCTACGTATGGCTTGACCCGGGCGAAAATGGCAAGTTTAAGAGGGGCAGATATGATTCCTTTGTTTACGGCGATGAAAAGGAGATCGCGAAGTGGATCAAGAAGTCTGAAACACACACCGCCGCATTGCAAAGCCTTCATGCCTTGTATAAGGCTTGGGTGGATGACAATCATCCTGTTCAGATCCACTTAAAGATTCTGCGGAAAGACAACAAACCCCTTCTGGACCCGTTGCCTGTTCCGCCTGCCTTGCAGGAGTGGCGTGATGGCGTCTTTAATCGCACTCGCAAAGCGCCGAAGCGGAAGAGGGGTCCAGACGGTTTTCAGAACGTCCTCCGTGACCGTTCTATCGTGAAGGTTGTCAAGGCGCTGGTAGTATACCAGGGAATTCCCGCCACGTCCGTCAAGGCAGTCTTTCCCGGGGACGAGCGACCCTCCGCCTGCCACGTGGTGGCTGATACAATGGGAATGAAGTACAAAACGGTGCGCAAGGTCTGGCAAAATCGCAAATGGGACAAATTCAAAGAAGCGTTTGGGTTGTATATCGAGACCGGAGACAGGAAACATTATAATCGCGCCATGAGTATGAATCTTTTCATCAAAAACGACCGTCGCCGGAGGGTCCGAGCGAGAACCAAAACGACCGTCAAAAAGAGGGCTGATCGAGCGGTCGATTGAGTGTCCGGGCTGGAGATGGGTATGGATCTGTTCGATTGGAGATGATGGGAGACTTCTAAAGGCTGGTTCTACCCGGCACTGGCATTAGCCAGCACAGAGGGGATACCTTAAGCAAAATGATCAAATGTTTCGCGTTGTCTGTTGGAATCGGTGCGTTGTTATTGATACTCGAACCAGAGACTGCGCACGCAGAACAGGTGGCATATAAACAGTACAACAACTGTCGTGTGATCACCAACCGTGATGAATTCACCGACAAAGACACCACTTTACTTATGTGTGACGGCAGTGGCATCGGTCTGGACACCTGGGATGAAATCGACTTGAAGACGGGCAAATTGACCGGTTCGTCCCCGGGGTATTATGGAATTGCTATCATTTCCGATGGGACGGGATGGAGTCTCGTCCTTAGAACCGGACTCCAGTTTCATGCAGACGGTCTGATAAAGGTACGTTATCGCTTTGGGAAGACACAGCATAAAGAAGAAACATGGGCTTGGTTGACGGAGCCAGCAGCAGCGGATTCGTCAGTGGGTCAGGGTTACGCAGTGACGCTTTCTAAGAAAAAATCCCAGACGTTTCTCAAGAACATGACCTCGACCGAGCACATAGTTTTTCAGATCGGTCAAAATATAAATAGAGGGTTTGTTAAATTCACTGACCAGACAAAAAGCGCGGTAGCTGATTTTCGGAAACGCTTAGATGGCCACTACCCCGATGACGAATAAAGGCAGGTCGTTTGGGTTGAAAAGACGAACCATCCTCGCGAAGTTGCCGAGGCGGCGTTGGCACATGTCATCAGGGACAAGGCCGAGGCGGCCTATGCGCGTTCGGACCTCATCGATCACCGTCGCAGGCTCATGGACGATTGGGCGGCCTACCTGAATGGAGGCTGCTGATGAAAATAGACCTGCTTGATTACATATGGTTTATGTGGGATCATGAATCCTACGTATGGGCACCTAACCGGTGGGAGAGGAAGAGGGGCAAATATGGCTCTTTTGTTTACGGCGATGACAAGGAGATCAAGAGGTGGATCGATGCATCTGAAACAAATTGGACCGCCTGGCAGGGTCTTCAAGACTTGTTAGATGCCTTCTGGACGGACAAGCATCCTATTCATATCGAGTTAATGCTCCGGGGGAAGGACAACATTCCGCCCGCGTTGTTGGAATGGGCAAAGGACGTCGCGAGAGGCAAGCGCAAAGCACCGAAGCGGAAGAGAGGTCCAGACGGTTTTGAGAACATCCTTTGCGACCGCTTCATTGTGATATATGTGGCGGGGCTGGTAAACTGTGGTGGCTTTCCCGCAACAAAGTCTATCGGGGAGTTATGCCCAGACGAGGAGGCGTACGAGGACGAGGACAAGTCCGCCTGCCACATGGTGGCTGATTCAATGGGGATGAAATACAAAGCGGTGTGCAAGATCTGGCAACATCCCAAATGGAAGGAATTCAAAGAAGCGATCGGATTGTATTTCCAGACCGGGGACGAGAAACATTATAACCGCGCGATGGGCCTGAACCTTTTCAAAAACGACCGCCGCCCCGTTTGAGGGTCCGGATTGGTGGTCGTTTTGAGTTCCGGGCTGGAGGTCGTTTGAGGGTCCGGACTGGAGAACGAAACGACGCCGACCCCATCAATTCGAGATAAGGTTCGATTTCAGAAAGGAGAATCGCGTGATGAAACGAGCTACTGCAAGCTTGCTACGACTGCTGTGCTCTGCTGTTCTTGTGCTCTTGATAGCGAATCCGACGAGTTCCAAAACTGCGCTGGAGAGCGACAATAAAACTCTCGATCTTTCGGCTCAGTTGTCGGACGCAGATGTGGTGTACCTAAAGAATGGAAGTGTCATACGAGGTACAGTTGTTGAATTGGTACCCGGCTTGACGGTCAAGATTCGCATCAGTGACGGAAGCGTATTCGTCTACGAAATGGATGACGTGGAAAGGATTGGAAAAGCGCCCGTAGGCGTTCACCCCTCCAATGCAAACACAGTTCACAAACAGATTGCGCGCTGGGGTCTCGCATCAATGATGGCAGCGACACTTGTCGGTTCTTTTGCAATGGACGACGAGTTCGCAGGCACAACGATCATCCCTGTAGTCGGACCTTTTATAACCCTTACTAGGGTCGAAAAAGATCCCAATGCTTTCTATCGACCTGGTGGTAAGGAATTGCTAATTGCTTCAGGTGTCGCTCAAACTGGATTCTTGATATATTTCATCGCATCTTGGGTAAGCGAGAAGTCTAATAACGCGAAATTCACCGTTTCACCATCGCCGCGCTTAGTTGGTGCAACGATGCGATATAGTTTCTGAGAAACAGTAACTTTCCGACCCCCAAAAACCCCGGAGGAGTTTTCATTGCGGTCATGCATCTTTCTGTCTGTCTTTATTCTTGTTTGCGCGGTCGCGTATGCGTCGCAGGAAAGATTGATCGGCGATCTGGACGGCAACGGCACCGTGGATCTGGATGACTTCTTCATACTTGCTTCCAATTTCGGCAAGACGGGCGGGGAAGTCTTCGACGCAGGCTCCGTTAAAGTTGATACCGTTGTGGTTCTGGATACCCTTGTGGTAAGAGATACCCTTCTTACCGTTGTGTTTCGAGATACCCTTACCCTTGTGGTAAGAGACACGACGTTTCTCGTAGTCAACTCAGCACCAGTCATTGAAACTGTTTACGGAAGTGGAATAGTTTACAGAAATGGAAGGGTTTACATAGATGGAAGGTGGTATGGAGGGTCTGAAGAACCATCGATCACCGTCGAGTCTGGGGGATGGCAACAACCAGTTGAGCTTGTTCAAGCGATCTGTGAGAGTGTTCAGAAAATCTTGTCAGAACCACTGGTTTGTGCTCTCGATTCTGATATCGTCGTTCGGCATGTCGAACCGGAGGGGCCGAGAGTACTATACTCACGCGCCCCAAACGGCTCTTACGTGATCTGGTTGGACACGGAAGACACGAACTTTAAGCAGAACGTCTTTCAATTCGCCCACGAGTATGGCCACCTGATGAGTAACTATTATCAGACACTAAGCAGACAGAATAAATGGTTTGATGAATCGCTGTCAAGTATGGCCTCGTTGTACGTTTTGAGGAAGATACATGAGAAGATCCTGGCTGGGTATTATCTCAACGTATATGTTCCAAGCACAAACACGACATGGTATCTTCATAATGCGATGAGGCATGAGCTCCTATTCTACGCAGAAGAAAATATACCTGGCCACAGAATGGAGGCGGCACGATTCAAGGCGTGGTTTAGGGCACGGCGTTTTGAATTAACGCAAAATCCTGTTAACAGGGGATACAATGATATGATCGCTCACAATCTAATTGATATTTTCGAAACCAACCCGGAGGCGTGGAACGCTGTCCGCTTTCTGAATATGCAAGGACCGGTTTCGTGGGACCAAAATCAGGATTTTGAAACATATCTCTACGGCTGGTATTTGAGGACGCCGGCCAGATGGCAAAAATACGTTGTGGAGCTTGCAAGCCGCTTCGGATACTTCCCAGCCAGTAAACCGGCATTAGCCTTAGGCACAAAGGGGATACAACCGTGGCGTGGGATGGGCGAACCCAAAGGGTCCAGCCATCCATTGACGATTGAGGAAATCGAACGCGGGAATACAAGAAGAGACGGCCGATAGGGCCGTCGTTTGAGAGTCCGGGTTAGCCGTTATTCGGCTCCCTGGCTGCGGGAATCGGGGCACTCTAACGACTTAATCGCCCCAACATGGGTTTCAACCCGCGTTTGGACTTATCGCCCCACAGAGAAGCGCGGGAGGGATACTTCCCCTTCCCGCGCCCGTAAACGGCTCCTAAGCGACTTTCCCAAAAACCCACATAAACCAACCCATCCCGGAGTAAGAAAGCAGGAGGGCGGGGCGGTTCCCGTGGCTCAGCTGCCTAATTTGGGCAGAAGGCGGAGCCGCTGGATGAATAGTTCAGGACTAGGGAGGTGGAACAAACAGCTGCTTGATCGTCAGGAGTAAAGTTTGCGTCGTTACCTGTGACCCCTGCTTTCGTAGATAGTCCCGCGCCTCGTTCCAAAGCCTACCTTCAGAAGCACGCACGTATCGTTGGATGGGGTGTTGTCGGTGCCGCACTGCTGGGGCCGGTGGGTCTATTAGCCGGTCTTTTGGCTGGTGGGCAAGGGAAAGACGTGACCTTTGTCTGCGTATTGAAGGATGGCCGCCGGTTCATGGCGACCGCGCCATCAAAAGTCTACAAAGAGATAGCAGCAAGCAGATTCTAGATGCGTGCTCATTGAATTCCTTTTCGATAATCTGCAACTGCTATGCGGTGGCGTGTGATGCTCCGAGAACGTGGTGTTTTTTCCGGCCAAGATATTAATTCCGACTTTCAATTGGGACATTCCGTTTTCGAAACCAACCCGGAGGCGTGGAACGCTGTCCGCTTTCTGAATATGCAAGGACCGGTTTCGTGGGACCAAAATCAGGATTTTGAAACGTATCTCCACGGCTGGTATATGAAGGACGCCAGCCATATGGCGGCCCGGTTCCCGTGGAGGAACAGGCCGATTTATTCCTTCCCCGCTTCGGGCAGCAGGTGGAGATGCTTTCCCTCGGCAATCAGCAGCCGCAAGGATTCGACATCCTTGTCGGTCAATGCCGACATATCGGGCTTCTGCAACGCCACCTCGCCGCTGTGCTGGAGTTCCTGGGGCTTATCGAGCCCAAGCAGCTTCGCCTCACGCTCCAGAAGCCTGAGTACGCGGTCCACTGCCGACAAGTCGCCTTCCATCGCCATCGGCCACAACCGCAGCAGCAGTTGGTTGATTCGCAGGCGGTGGAGCTCGCGATACTTCTTGGTATGCGGGCATTCGGCAGCCGCCGACTCAAGGCGGGCGTGGATGTCCCGCCCTATAGTCCCACGTGAAAAGCCGGTCCGCGCCTCGATCTGCCTGTAAGTAAAGCCTTCCAGCACCAGTTTCATGACTGTGTCTCGGCGTTCCTCGCGTTGGGCCGCCATGCTTATCCGTTGTGCCATATTTATTAACTTCCTCCCTCTTCCCTTGTCCTGGTCTAAGGTGATCGACCCAGGGCCTGGGGGACCGATCCACCGATCACGCCTTCGCCTTAGCCCGAGCTTTAGCCTTCGCTCGCTTCGCCCGACGCGTCGCTTCGATTATTTCCGCCTGCGCCTGAGCTTCGGCTTCCGCCTGAGTCAAGCCGCCATCAATCTGCCCGTGCGCCGCGCGTTCCTCAAACGTCTCCAGCTCCCCATCATCCAATCCTTCGATGAACGCCTTCATCTCCGCCGCTTCTTGATCGTCTTTACGAGGGCTTGCGCGATCTTCAGACCGTGGCACAATCCGTGACACCGGGCCGCTCTCCTCATCATCCAATGCTTCTTTCTCCCCCCGCGCGGAGCAAGGGGATAAATCGCCGCCATCGCTGTCATCGCTGCCACCGTCCAATAATTTCAATGACTTACGCGTGGCGGGGATGGAACGAACTCCGCCATCGCCGCCATCCCCGCCACCATCGCCGCCAACGGCAACAGGTTGTTTATCCAGTTGTTTATTTTGAGGCGTGGCGGGGATGGCGGGACTGGCGGGGTTTTGCGCCTTTTCTCCGCCGCTGGGTCTCTTGGTTATTCTCCACCATCTGGAACCCTTGTGCCGGTCAAGCTTTTCGCATTCGATCCCCGTCTCTCGCAGACTGGGCGCCAACCGTGCGAGACGGAAACCCAGCGCACTCGCGGTCGCGGGCCATCCTCTCGCCTTGCGCTGGAAATCGGACCCGAGGCCGTTCAGCCTTTCCAGCAGATCGGTCGTCGTTCCCTCGAACGACCCGGTGCCGTCGATCAGCTTGACCACGGTGGCGCCGATGGCGCTCGACTCAATGACGGCTTCGTTCGCCGCCGCGCGATTCGCGCCATAGGCCTTCATGAAAGCTCCTTCGGGCCAGAGCGCGGGCTCACAAGCCGTTGCCCACTTCGCGAAATCTGCCATGCGGGGCAGGCGTTCCAGGCGCACGGTGGGCAGTCGGCGCAATCCCTCGGATATGGCGTCCAACAACGCGCCCAGGATGCGCGGCCGGCACGCTTCAAAGTCCATGAGCAGGTCGCTTTCAAGGCGTCGCTGGGTTTCCGGGATCAGATCAAGGGTGAGGTGGATCGCCCGGTCGGCGAGATCGCCTCGCGTGATGATGTCACCGATGCCATTGATGATGACCGGGCGCGTCGCGTTAAGGATCGTCTCCTCGTCGTCGGTGTAAAGGGTTCTTGTTGCGTAACCGCCGCCGGTTGCCATCCGGCACAGCACATCGGACAGCCAGGGAGGCAGGCCGGACACGTTGTCGAAGGCCAGCACGTGCGCCCAACGCGCTGCGATGAAGACGTCGCGATCGTCGCGTGGTGGCGACCGCAGCGGCATCGAGGACGGATCCACAAGGGAGCGCAGCAGCCGGCAAAGCGTGCTTTTTGCGGTGCCCTGCTCGCCGCCGAGCGCGAGCACGGGGTACGGCCCTTCCGGGTTCAACGCGGCAAGGAGCCACGCGATGGCAAGCTGGAAATCGCTCTCACGACTTACGTTGCAGAACTTCTGGAGGGCCGCCAACGATTCGGCCCGGTCCCCAGACTCCGGCACGGGCAGCGCCTGCATTGATTCACTGCGCCGGAACCGAACGGGTGGATCGGACACAATCCGCCACCCGCTGACGTCCACCTCGACGGCGCGCCAAGCTTTGTCGGCCAGGTCAATGTAGAGCTTCTGGCCGTCCTTTCCCACGCGAAGGAATACTTGCCGCCGGGCCGGATCGCGAATGGTCTTCGCTTCGAGCGTGGCGATAGCCTGTTTCATCGCCTCGGCTCTTGGCGACTTTTCCTCAGCGTCATAGAAAGCAAGCCGCAGCCAGCGCCGGAAGCCCTTCGATTCAACGGCCCACGTCTCGCGATGACCGTCTACGGTCAAGTCGGCAAACGCTGCTTCGTCTTCGTCCGCAAAAAAGGCGGCATTCCTTAGCGCGAGCGTGATCAGCCGGTCGGCTTGCGATGGACCGCGCGGGGACGGTCGGGCGGCCCGGTCTTCGGCAACCGCTTCAGCCTCGGCCAGCAACTTGTCAAGGTCGATCCCGGCGGGCGGATCGTCCGCCAGGTCCCAGCCCTTCGGCAGGCCGTCGGGCAGCCGCACGACCCGCGCCGAGGCCGCGCCCGCTTGTTCTGCCAACCGCGTCACATTCTCCGCGAAACCCGCGCCCGCCTCGTCGTTGTCCGGCCACACCGTCACGTCCCGGCCCTTGACCGGAGACCAGTCGGTCTTGTGCGGTGACTTGGCGCCGTGCATCGGCGTTGTCGCCACGGTGTCGGGGAACCGCCTGGCCGCCGCCTCGGCGCTCTTCTCGCCCTCGCACACCAGAACAGGCGCATTAGGCCGATCGAGGATCCCAAGCAGATTAAACAGGGGGCGCGGCTCGGGCAGTCCGGCCACACGCAAGCGTCCGTCTTTGAGGACCCATAGTGGCCGGAATACCTTGCCTTTTTCGGTCTCGAACCGCAAAGCATAGCCGACGATCCGGCCTTTGGCGTCATGGTAGGGCCACGTGAAAGACGGCTTGCCGAATTCGGGGTGACTGTAGTCGTGGATGTTGGCGCCGCCGTTGGCGTTGCCGGGTCGGCGGATGGGGTCACCTTTATTCATCCAGGCGTCCTCCGCCTGGGCGCGTCCGGGAACAGGTCACCCGGCTTCATGCAGACGCCTGCGAGAATCGCTTTGTAATCGCAGCCAGCATGGCAATGGACCAAAATCTTCCCGTTGTCACACTCGCGGATTGACAGGGACGGGGTTCGGTCATCGTGAGCTGGGCACCGAGCCGTCCATGAACGCTCGCCGACCTTGCGGACCCCCCTTAGCCGATCAAGAATCTGAAGGCTCATGATCAGGCCGTCCTCCGCCTGGGCGCACCCGCGTCGCGAGGGTCGGCTTCGATCTGCTGCGCGATCCAGCGTTCGATGTCCTCTCCTCTCCACGCCACCGCCCGCTTGCCGACGCGGCACGGTCGGGGGAAGGTCCCCTCGTTCATCTTGGCATAAATCGTCCCCCGGGAGAGCCCTGTTCGCGCTTCTACTTCGGGGCGCCGTAAAAACCGTTGGTTGATCACGTCTTTCCTCCTGCGTTATGGGTTTGGTTACCATGCTCTCTCCTTTGCCGCCGACTGCTCCAGGATTGGGAGCAGTCCAGCACGCCCTAAAGAAACAGAACAAGTTTACATAAGTCAATCTACCCAAATGCTGATTTGGGTAGGTCTGAAGAGGGTAAACCATCCAGATATGTCTACTGTGCCAGAGGGGGGTATGCCGTTGAGGAATGGGGATAAAAATGAGGGGAACGACTGTTTTACAGAAACCTAACTAACATATTTACCAATGATTTAACTTTTTAGACTGGGGGAGACCTCGACAGCGGCGGCAGGTGGCGGTCGAAAGGCGCGATCTATGAACGGGACTTCCAGCGGGAGCGACTTGCAAGCCCGTCTCCGGAAGAGGGCCGCCCGGGAGCGGGAACAAATCGAGGCGCTGGTGCAGAGCCAGCTCTGAGCATCTGCGGCGAGAGCTGGGGGCTGACGCGGGGGCTGTCGAACCGGATCGAAAGCCTCATTGAGACGCGGGCCGTACTCGAGGTGGAGATCGAAGAGCAGCGCCTTACTCTGGAGCAGATCGAGCAGGCCGCGTGGGGGGGTGAGCCCGTCGAGAGGAGGAACGGGAGGTTCGTGGTTCTGCCTAGGGGGGTGCTCGCTTCTCCGCCCTGGAGCGTGGACGGGCGGCATGCCGTGAGGCTGTCGAGCGAGTGAAGGAGGTTTATGACCGAGTTAGAAGAGCGGTTGACGAGCACCTTGAGCGCGCTGTCGGAGCAGTACGAGGCTTTCGGGAGCAGATGAATCGGCTCGAAGAAGCGGTCAAGGACTTGAAGCCGCAGCTGGAGCGGACCGCAGGGCTGGCCGAGGATTTGAAGCGGTAAGTTGAGTTCTTGGCGGAGGACTACAGAAGCGGCAGCGCGGGCCAGAGCGAGACTATGGCCCGAACCGCTGAAAGTCGCTCCTGGAGCGGCCTCCGGCGGTTTTTATCCACAGGCAACCGTGATTCTAGGAAGGTTTCCCCGCTGAAAGTGGAAACACATACAAGTAATAAGACAAGTAGTAGCAGTGCCCGTGGAAGTTCAGCAACAAACTTCGCTGGATATGGGTGGATGCTTGGATTTCTGGTCGTAGGTTTAGCATTGTCTCCAGTATTCTACAAGATTGTGAGCATGTTCATCGAAAACACCCCTTAAGGAAGTTGACCTTATCCAAAGCACCCCTTGAGGAACGACCGAAGGCGTCCGGCTGTTGTACTTGTAGCATGCTTCGGCAACTTTGCCGCAAAAGGGTACTTATGTCAAATTTTAACATAACTAGTACTTAGCTGCGCAAGTTTCTGCGTGCGAATCCGCTCTTAACATCCTGTTTTTGCTACGAAATCAGATTGCGCAAATTTCCGCAGGTTGGTACTAGAAAATTTGACCTTGACCGCCCTCCGCGTTCAGATAGGCCGCCCAATCGTCCATGAGCTTGCGGCGGAGGTCGAACAGGTCTGAACGCGCATAGGCCGCCTCGGCCTTGTCCTTGATGACATGCGCCAGCGCCTCCTCCATGACGGCGCGCGACGCGTCGGTGCATTCCGACGCCCAGTCGCGGAAGCTCGACCGGAACCCGTGAGGCACCGCCGGAATGCCGAGTTCCCGCAGCAGCTTGGAAAGTGTTGCGTCTGACAGCGGTTTGCTATATCTTATACCGGAAAATACCAGACCAGTCTCATCCTGGGCGAGAGTCCGCGCTACACTCAGGACTTCCAGCGCCCGCCCGGACAGCGGCACCCGGTGGGAACGCTTCGCCTTCATGCGCTCGCCGGGGATGGTCCACTGGCGGGCTTCCAGGTAGATTTCGTCCCACCGGGCCAAGCGAACCTCGCCCGAACGGCACGCCGTCAGCACCAGGAACTCGAAGGCCAGCTTCGCGGTCATGGAAGCTTCCGAAGCCCGCACCGCCTCTATCGCGTCTGCAACCTGGCTGTGGGGAAGCGCCCGCTGGTGGCACTTGATGCCGGCATGCCGGGGCAGGGCCGCGCCTATCGCGTCGCCGGCGGGGTTGTCTTGCCGCAAGCCTTGCGCCACGGCCCACTTCATCACCGCGCCGATACGCTGACGCACCCGCCGCGCGGTCTCCGGCTTCTCGTGCCAGATCCGCGTCAGCACCGACATCACGTCCGCCGTGGTCACGTCCGACACCGAACACCGGCCCAGGCGCGGGAACACGTACTGGCGTAGCGACGATTCCCATTGCGCCTCGCTCTTGCCGCCGTTCTTCCAGGAAGGCCGGTGAATTTCTATCACCCTCGCGGCGGCTTCCTCGAACGTGGGCATGCCTTGATCCTTGCGCTTCTCAGCGAGCGGGTCGCCGCCCGAGCGCGCATGTTTGCGGTTGACAAGCGCCTGCTCGCGGGCTTCGGCCAGCGTCACCAGAGGAAAGCCGCCCAGGCCAAGCTCGCGCCGCCGTCCGCGAATCGTCAGCCGTTGCACCCAGCAGCGCGCGCCGGTGTCCGTGACCAGCAGATAGAGTCCGTGCCCGTCGCAGTACCGGCCCGGCTTCGGCACCGTTCGGACAAAGGCTGCGCTCAGCGCCTTCTCGGGATGCCGGCCGTGCTTGCGTCCGGCCTTCAATGGGGTTGGATCCGCCATTTCGATTCCCCTTTTGTTAGGGTTGTGTTCGTCATTCCATTCCCCGTTATTCTCCCCTCAATTATAAGGGGAATATACCGAAACACGCTGGAACAGTCAAGTTTTATTTTGTTCAATATCTCCTTTGTATACAGAATCTTACCGAAACATTCAGGAATGCGTTAGAATCGTAAATGGCGGACTCCCTCTCCGCCACAACACCGACGTGGTCTGTATATTGTCACGTTTTTTTTATGCCCGCCCCTGAACCTCGGCCTTCACTTCAAGATTTGGAGAAGATTCGGTATGGGAGAAAAAACGATTCGAATCGGAGTCATCGGGGCCGGAAAAATCGTCAGGAGCCGGCACATGCCGGGCCTGGAGAAGATCCCGGGGATTGAGGTCGTGGCCGTGTGCAATCGGACCCGCGCATCGTCCGAGAAATTTGCGAAGGAATACGACATACCCGAAGTCGTGGAACAATGGGAGGACCTGATCGATCGGTCCGACGTCGACGCCGTGCTGATCGGGACCTGGCCCTACATGCACCGCATCCTGACCGTATCCGCGCTGGATGCCGGCAAGCACGTCTTCTGTCAGGCGCGGATGGCCATGAACTACGAAGACGCTAAAGCCATGTACCTCAGGGCGAGGCGGTCCGACAGGGTGACGATGCTCTGTCCGGCAACCCCTCCCGGCGATCCCCAGCTCCGAAAACTCCTGAACGACGGGTACGTCGGTCGCGTCTACGCGGCGGGGCTTCGGGCTTGCGACGACAGCCTGGCCGACCCGGAAACGCCTTTCATGTGGCGGATGAACCCGGATCTGTCCGGCTATAACACCATGACCCTCGGGATATTCGCCGAAAACATGCGCCGCTGGCTTGGGGACACGCGCTCTTTGTGCGCGCACGGAAAAACCTTTATCCCCGACCGCAAGGACCCGGATACGGGCCAGCGCAGGCGGGCAGGCGTGTTCGACACCCTGATGATCTCGTCCGAAGCCGAGTCGGGCGCCCTCGTGCAATACACCTTCAGCGGCGTGACCCGGTTCTCGGGACCCAACTGCGTCGAGATCTTCGGAAGCGACGGCACGATCCAATACGACCTCGAAGCAAACGAGATCAGGGGGGCTCGCAAGGGGGACAAGGAACTCTCCCTCATCCCGTTCGACGAGGTCGAAGAGAGGAACATCGAGCAGGACTTCATCGATGCGATTCGGGAGGGACGGGAGGGCCATCCGGATTTTTACGATGGGTTGAAGTACATGGAATTCACGGAGGCCGTTTACCGGTCTGTAGAAACCGGAAAGAGGATCGATTTGCCTTTCGAGAGGATCTGATGGATGTGCTCCGCTTCTCTCCATCCCCCACCGGCGCCCTTCACGTCGGTGGCGTTCGCACGGCGCTGTTGAACTGGCTCCACGCCAGGCATTACGGAGGAAAGGTCCTCGTTCGGATCGAGGACACGGATCAAGAGCGTTCGGACCTGAAGTCGGTTGAAGTCATCCTGGACGGATTCCGATGGCTCGGTATCGATTTCGACGGGGAACCGGTCTTCCAATCCCGCAACGTGGAGACGCACCGTCGTTACGTCCGGGCCATGCTGGAGACGGGTCACGCTTACACCTGCTACTGTTCCCCCGAAGTCCTGGAAGAAAAGCGAAAGCAGGCGATGGCCGAGAAACGGCAGCCGAAATATGACGGGACCTGCCGGGACCTGACATCCGATCAGCGAGCAAAGCAAGAAGCGAAGGGCATACCCGGAGTCGTCCGTCTTCGGGTACCCGATGGGGAAACCGTCTGGAACGACCTTGTGCGTGGGGAGAGCCGCAGGTCGAACGACGTGCTCGACGACCTGATCCTGATGCGCTCGAACGGATGGCCCACCTACAACCTGGCCGTGGTGGTAGACGACCACGAGATGGGCGTGACCCTGGTCATGCGGGCGGCCGAACACCTGTCGAACACACCCAAACAGATCCTGATCGCTAAGGCCATGGGCTTCTCACCCCCTCAATTCGCCCATCTCTGCATCATCCTCGGACCCGATAAGCGGAAGCTGAGCAAGCGCCACGGAGCTTCCTCGATCACCGATTACCGGGAACAGGGCTTTCTGCCCGAAGCGACCCTCAACTTTTTATCCCTTCTCGGGTGGTCCCCGAAAGACGGCCGTGAGAAGATGACCCTACAGGAGATGGTCGACGCCTACTCGATCGAGGGACTGAACGTAAAGGATGCCGTTTTTGACGAGCAGAAATTGGAATGGCTGAACGGGCAGCACCTCGCCGACCTGCCGATGGATCGACTCGTCAACGAAATCACACCCCTCTGGATCCAGGCGGGATTTCTTTCCGATTCCGAGATCCAGAACCGCCGCGCGTGGCTGGAACAGGTAATTACACTGTTAAAGGAGCGGTGCAAACGGCTGGTCGACTTCATCGACCGCGGCCGGTATTTCTTCGAAGAACCCGCGACCTATGAAGAGACTGCCCGAAAGAAACACTTGTCGGATCCGGAGGTCGCGAATCGGCTGACCGAACTGGCGGACCGGTACGAGTCCGTCGAGACCTTCGACAGGACCTCTGCCGAAGAGGAGCTCAGAGCGCTGTCGGAGTCGTTGAGCATGTCCGCGGGCAAACTGATCCACCCGACCCGCCTTGCGGTATCCGGGGTATCAGGCGGACCGGGATTATTCGAGATGCTGGAAACCCTGGGACGGGAAACCGTGGTTCGCCGAATACGGAAAGCTGTGGAATTCCTTCAAAAGGAAACGCAAACCGTATGAGTGGTGAACCATTCGAAGAAGATCAAGATATGTTTTTCTTCAACCAGGCTCCTGACCCCTGTATTCTACCTTTTTCGCTAGAGAACCCATTTATTTCCAATTTGCTTTCTTCTGTTCAAAATTATATAATTTACAGAAAGATTTTCTGCGCCCTCGTCTAATGGTAAGACTCATGACTCTGGATCATGCTATCGGGGTTCAAATCCTCGGGGCGCAGCCATAAAATTCAAAGGGCTTGTTTCGCAAAAAGTTAGCGATCAAGCCCTTTCTAATTCCAAATTTGTGGGTGTTGGCCGCTCCAAACACCTATTCTTACATTCGATGTTCTATGATCACCGCCCACGCCGACGTTGTCGGGAGCCTGCTTCGCCCTCCCGAACTCTTAAAGGCTCAAAAGGACCTGGCCGCCGGCATTATCTCCCGGGCCGAATTCAAAGCTGTTGAAGACCGAGCGGTCGACTGGGCTATCATACTTCAGGAGAGGGCAGGCCTCGAGATCCTCACCGACGGCGAGATGCGCCGCCTTTCCTTTCAGAGCCAGATGACCGGTGCGGTGGACGGTTTTGGAGAATGGGACCTGGATGCTTTTTTATGGGGGGACTGGAAGGCGATGGGGACGTTGGGAATTGGCGTAAAGAACGGCCTCGCGCACCGAATGCACCCCGAAGATCACCATTCCCAGCCCGAGCCTCTGGGTGAATTTCTGGTCCCCCGAACATTCCGTTCACGCCTATCCTACCCTCGAGGGGTTCCTGGCAGATGTCGTCGATATATTGCGAAGAGAAGTCGCGGAGCTGATCCGCTTGGGTGCCCTATACATCCAGATCGACGCCCCCCACTACCCGCTGCTGCTCGATCCCAAAACCAGGTCCTTTTACGAAAGGAATGGATGGACCATCGAGAAATGGCTGGACCTCGGGATCGAGATGGACAATGCCGTGATCGGGGATCATTCCGATGAGATCTTTGGCATCCATCTCTGCCGGGGAAATCAGGGAAGCCGGTACCTGGCGGAAGGCGATTATGGTCCGATCGCTGCGATCTTTCGGAGAATCAAGGCCCAGCGGCTGCTGCTGGAATATGACGACGAGCGCTCCGGGTCCTTCGGCCCTCTGAAAGAAGTGCCCGAGGACAAGACAGTCGTTCTGGGATTGATCACAACCAAGTCCCCCCGTCATGAAACCCCGGAGGAACTAACCGAAAGGATCATTGATGCGAGCCGATTCGTCCCGCTCGATCGATTGGCTCTAAGCCCCCAGTGCGGTTTTTCCACATCGATCGTCGGGAATCGAATATCCATTGAGGATCAGAGACAAAAGCTGGGGGTACTGGTCGAAACGGCGAGGAGGGTGTGGGGAGGGAAGGGAAATGAAAAATACAAATTGAAAATTTTAAAATAGGGACAGGGACAACAGCCTGCGGTGCCATACGAGGGATCTTAAATGCGTAGCTCGGGAATCGGGTAGCCGATAAATTTGTGATAAGGGCACGATGCATCGTGCCCCTACGTCTCACCTCTCACGTCTCACGGTTTTTCCTGCTACTGCCACTGCTACTGCTTTTCCCTTCCCCTGTCGATAGACTTCTGGATCCGGTCCAGAATCCGCATATCCGGAAGGCATGCCTTGCAGCTGGTGAGAGGCTTGCGGCCTTCCCGAATGGCACTGAAGAACTCCCGGTCCTGCATCTCCCAGCCCGGACCCTTCAGCGGCACCTCGTTTCCTTCGAAGTCCGTCAGTTTTCCTCCCTGGATCAGTAAGCTTTTCTCCTCACCGATGAATCGGGACCTCCCCACAATCGGTCCGTGGTGGTTGAAAGACAGGACCGCGCTGACAAGGCACCCCTCTTTCGATCGCATCCCCACCGTCACGTCCATCGGAATTCCGAGCCGGGGATGATCCGGACCCACCTGGCCCCAGGCTTCGATATCCGGGTCGTCCAGAAGCCAGAAGATTAAATCAACCATATGACATCCCTGGTGCCAGAGCAGATCATCCGTCCAGGTTCTGGGTGTTCCGAAGCGGTTGGTATTCTTTCTCCGTAGGAAATAAGTCTCCGACACGATATGATAGAGGTGCAGTTCTCCCTCCTTCACGCGCCTGTAGATCTCCCTGTGCGCTGGATCATAGCGCTGAGTGTGGCAGACCATGCAGACCAGACCCGACTTCTCTTCCAGCTCGACCACCCGCTCCGATTCCTCCAGGCTTAATCCCATCGGAATCTCGACGAGCACGTGTTTTCCCATGTTCAGGGCCAGCTCCGTCTGAGAAGCGTGAATCTGATTCGGCGTCGTGAGCACGACGGCCTCCACCCCTGGCTGTTTCAGGCACGCCTCGAGATCCATCGAACAATGGGGAATCCCCCATTTCTTCGCGAAGGCCACGGCATCCGCCTCAATCCCCCCGGCCAGCGTCACCACTTCGACATCCTCTATATTTCGCAAAGCCCCCATATGGGTGAGACCCTGAGCGCCCTCACCTGCGAGACAGATCTTCATAACCGGTTCCCCTTTTTTGGGAGCATCATACATGAATCACTCAGACTCAAGACTCGGGACCCGCGACTTACGCCTTGTGTCCGGTCCGCAGAACAATCCATTGGGATTCCCTTTATCGAAAACTAGAACCTCCAACTCCATCCTGCGCAATCTACTCGCGCCAACTTCGTAAGTCAATAAGGATCCCAGATCCTTTGGTCTTGACAATTTTAAGTTTCCGGACAATATTAGCCGGGCACTCCCCGTCAAGGAATTGAAGAATGAAAAATAACAATTTAGAATATAGAATTCCTCGCATCCTCATCCGTTCCACTGTTCCGTTTCTCCTTCTTATCTTTTTCTTTCCCACCTCCGCCCGGCCGGTTGGAGATCTGTCCCACCTGCTGACCCTCCGTCAGGAATATAACGCAATCTCAGCTCGGATCGACAGCCTGGTCCGGGCGATGGAGGCGATCGATCCGGAGGCCCTTTCGGAGAAGCGGCTTCCCGGTCCGGATGAAGGGGCGCTGATTCCGGACGGAATGGAGGCCGTACTGATATTCTGGGCAGACGATGAGGCACGCGTCTGGTTGAACGGCTTCCTGATCGGCGAAACACGCCTGACACCGGTCGAGGTGACGATTCCCGCGCTTTATTTTCGGGCCGTCAATCGGATCACCGTCCGTTCCTGGGATACGGACTGGGTCGAGAGCGGATTTCTCTGCGGCCTCTATTTGAGGGATCGTTCCGGGCGGCTCCATCCGATACTGGGATCCGACAGGAAGTGGTCGGTAGCGGGCTCGCCCGTTCAGGAGATCACTTATGCCCATCCGGTACCCGATATCCCCGGGGGAGAGGTGATCTGGGGCCCCCAGCTTTTCGGGACCGTCCGAATGGAACGGACCTTCGACCACAAAGCGATCACGAATGCGGCCTCGAAAGCGGAACTGGACGCTGTTCTGCCCTCGGAGATTCGCAGGCAGCGGATGGATTACCACGCCTTCCTCCAGAGCCTGGCCGTGCTGAAAGAGCGCCGGAACGA
The DNA here is from genome assembly GCA_965217865.1 of Candidatus Latescibacterota bacterium. Taxonomy (GTDB): domain Bacteria; phylum Latescibacterota; class UBA2968; order SICM01; family SICM01; genus CBDCJO01. Next base: position 337,351 of record CBDCJO010000001.1, read on the forward strand.
GTTGAAAACGAAAATGCAGGAAGCGGCGGCCGGAAAGCCGAACCCTACTGCTTTCAAGGGTGAAGGCAGGAGGTCCTTGAGCCTGACCCTGGGCAAGGCCGGACCCCTGCGCGAGGCGATGACGCTTCCCGTAGCAGAAGGGGTCCAGCGTTGGGCCCAGGCGCTGTCCGAGACCCAAAAAAGATTGCTCTATCCTGAACGACGGGACCTGAAAGGAGAGGAAGCCGCCAACCCCGCATTCCGGGGTGTCGGTGAGGGGGATGGAAAAAGCGGGGAACGTCAGCTTTCTTATCGTCCCCCAAGTGAGCAGGGAACGGTTCTCCCCTTGGAAACAGGAGGCGAGGAAAAAGCCACCGGAACCGGGGAAATCGGGACCGCTGGAAGCGGATCGGGGGAAGGCGATCCCCGAAAGTCCAGATTGGGACTCTGGGTCCCGACCCTGTTACTGATGATCTACGTGGCCTACACCATTATTCGGTGGGAGGATCTAACCGGAGGGAATGCGAGGTATCCATGGAATTGAGCTGGATGGAAGGGTTGTCGTCGATTGTCTTAATGGCCGTATCGGCGATGGCCGGGGCGCTGGTGATGATGCGACGGATGGACGAAATCTGCAGCTCGGAGAGCCGCTACCAACTGTAGGGGCCCTTTCTGCTCTTGACGATGATACCGAATATATTGCTCAATCACTTCAGAAGTCACCTTGTCGCCTACGGTGCGGGCAAAATAACCATCTTCCCAGAATTCTCCACCCCATAACTCCCGTTTCACCTCTGGATGTTCTCGGAAGACCCCGCTGCCCGAAATACTCTTCAAAATGCCCACTACCTTAGAAATCGAATACCGGGGAGGAAACGACAAGAAAATATGCACATGATCTTCGGCCACTTCCATCTCTTGGATGTCAAAACCAAAATCCTCTGCTATCCGATGAAACAACTTGCCCACATACTCTCGAAGGTCACCTCGCAGAATCCATTTCCGATACTTCGGTGCCCATACCAGATGATACTGGCTATCATAGACTGCGTGACTGGTCCGTCGGAGTCCCATCGTATGCCTCCTGAGTCGATATGAGTCTCAGTGGTATGCACACGATAAGACAGCCTTTTAGCTTGCCTTCGGCAAGCTAAACTTTCCTCCCCTTCCAAAGGAAGGGGTATCCAAGTTCAAATACTTTCATGAAGGGAAAGGCGAGATCCTGAGTACCTAAGAAAATGAAGGTCGTCGTCCCCTTCTCCTGCTAAGCGGGAGAAGGGGATACAGGGGATGAGGGCGTTAGAACGGACATCCTTCGCCTAAAAGCGGTACCAAATTCAAGGTTAATTCTTTAACACGCCAGTAGAAAGGATCATTTTGATACTGAACTACAAAAACCACAGGGGCACGGCGAGAGCCGTGCCCCTGTATTTGTCCATAACATTCTGTATTTGATGTCCCCATCCTCACCCCACCTCCACTGGAACCTGCCCACCGATTCATTTCTTATTCTTCAAAACTTCCAGAACTCGCTGTCCCTGCAGGGTGGAATCCACGAAGGTCACAAGGCTCTGCCCCCCCTCGATCTTCTGCAGGTGATATTCCTTACCCTTGTCGAGTTTTCCGTGCCGGTCTGCAATTGCCGCCACCTCACCCATAAGAGCCAGCTTCACACCGACCGGGATCCGGAGCACGGCATCTTTACCCTTTTCATCTGAGATATCCGGAAACCCGATGGCCTTGTAGTTCTTCTTGAAAAAGACAGACCTTCCCGCCTTGAGGTAACCGGCCTCCTTGAGTGACTTTTCCGTCCCTACGAAGACCAGGACGGAAGTGACCGCATCCTTTATCGACGCGGTCTCCTTCATGGACTCCTCGAGGTTTTGCTCAAGCCGCACCAGACGTATGGTCTGTTCGAAGATCTCATTGTTCAGGCTATCCACTTCGGCCTTGAGACCCCTGACTTCACGGGTCGCTCTCTCCTTTTCGACTCTTTCCTCGGCCATCTCCGATTTCACATGCGACAGCTCTTTCACCAGCTTTTTATTGAGGGCCTGTTGTTTCCTGTAAAGCCCCCGGTACTCCTTCATCTCCTGGGATACCTTCTGGAGGGACGCCAGCAGAGTGCGGTTGACCACCTGTGCGCTGTCCATTTTCGTCCGAATGGTGTTCAGACGTCCGTTGAGTCCGTCCACGACGGTGTTCAAGGAATCGATATGAGATGTGTAAATCGCCACTTCCCCTTCGAGTTGCACGACGTAAGGATCGACCTTCGGCGCTCTTGGCTGGATCGCGATATAAAATACGATTGCGATAAAAATTGCTGCTAAGCCCACGATCAAAAGGATGTTCTTTTTTGCTCTGGATTTCTCCCTTTGATTCTCCACAAATGCCTCCAGGGGAAAGATTCGTGATTCGTGATTCGTGATTCGTGATTCGTGATTCGTGATTCGTGATTCGTGATTCGTGATTCGTGATTCGTGATTCGTAAACCAAAGATAAGTTGAATCCCGATTCAGAACAAGCTTAAAACATCCTATTCCTTTGGGGGAGGAGGAATCCTTGGTCTCTTAAGGACCTTCTTATAAATCGAATCCACGGAAGCCTGGAGAAGGTCTACGGATTCTCGCTGGGAGGCCAGCTGTTTCTGGAGCCGAACCTGCGCAGTGGTGGTGGTCTCCAGGGACTTTTCGAGGGAAGCCCTGGTCCCTTTGAGATCGATTTTGAGCTGGCCGATTTGAGCCTTCTGGATCCCGATGCGTTCCCTTGCCCTGGCAAGTTCTCTCCGGGATTCCTGAAATTCACTCCGGGTCACCCGATGATCCTTTTCCTCTCGCCTCAGGTTATCCCACGTGACACTGTGGAGGGTGCGCTCTGTGTTGAGGCTATCGAGATAAGCTCGGTGGGCTTCAACCTCTTGATTTAATTCCCCGCGGGTCTCCTCCAGCCTTTTTCGAACCCTGGAGAGCACCCTCCGGGTTTGTTCGTGCTCCGCGCGCTCCGTCTGCAAATCCCCCCGGACCTCCATCTCCGATTGAGTCAACTCGGCTTTTTCAACGACCTGGCCCATCAATTTGTCGGTGAGTTGGCCTAAACGATCCCGAAAAGTCTCAAGCTCCTGAGCAAGACGGGCCCTGGTACCCTTCAACGCCGTTTCCTGCTGCGTCAGGGAGGTATGAATGACGATGTAGACCAAGGCTGCAGTAATAAGGCTGATATAAAGGCCGAGCCATCCAAGGTGTTTTCCTTGAAGGGGCTTGACCCACTTCATCATCGCCAGAATGACCCCCCAGAGAAGCGTCAAGGCCCCAGCGACAGCGAGGAGAATGATGTTCAGCGAAGGTTCAAATATCATCGCGGCAACTGTGCCCTCAGCCAGTAGGGTAAGGTTTCATCCTCATACGTGATCTCAAGCTCGACCTTGCGCACTTCACACGGCTCGGGCTTCAAATAGGCCGGCGGCTGAATTTCAGATTGTAAGATGCGGAAGGCCAGCGTGTTGCGCCCCTTCTTCAGCAACCCGGGATCAATAACAGCTTGCCGGTGGCAATGGAGATTGTCAGACGGGTGATCCAGGACGACCAGAGGAAGCGTGAGCCCTGCTTCCCATTCCACGGCGACCTCGTGCCCGTTGACCGTCAGGAAGAGGTCTCTGCGTGTCCAATCGGTCTCAGTGACGTTCAGCAGCAGTCGTACGCCTACCGGCATACCCTGCGCCAGCACGGCGGGAATATCATCAACGATGTCTATGTCCATGGTCACTTCTTCCGTCGGGCCCTGCTCGGGAGTCCCTAGTTCCAGAGGCAATGCCAATTGGAAGACGTAGGTCTTGTTGGCATATCGTATCCGTTCCGGATCGCCCAGTTCCCGGAAGACCTCCCAGTGTGGTTCGTAGTTCCGAAACAAGTAGTCGTAGAACAAGATGCCGTCGGCGCCTTGCTCGTAGAGTCTGTGCGCTATAGCGCGATGTTCCCAATGATTTGTACTGTTGGCGTGGAAGCCATCTATCCAACCGGTCTTGGCAGTGTGGCGCCGTGAGGGCTTCCCGGGCCCGACGACCAGACGACAATTCGTCCCTTCGACCACTCGGCGCCAGGCGGAAATATCCGACTCAAAAAGAGCAGCGGTGCGGCACTGTCCCATCAGGATGTCCAGCAGGCCCTCTGCAACCCAGCTAGCCACGTCGAACCCACCTTCGTAGTAACCGGTGATATTGTCCTTTCCCCCATCATAGTAGTTTTTCAAACCCTCTATGCGCACAGCATCGTGCGGACAGATTGTGTCGTGATGATAAAACTGCGCGGAAAGGCCCAGGCGCTTGCCTTTGGCCTTCCCGACGCGGTCGAGCAGGGCGCGTACATTACGTACGTGCTGGTTCATCACTTCCCGTCCTGCAGCCTCTTCGCCCGGGTTGAAATAAGGCGCGCTTCGGGTGAAGTCCAGATCCAGCCCGTCCACGTCGTAGTTCTCAACCACTTCCTGTATTAAGGCCAGATTAATCTCGGCGATCTCTGGCTTATTCCAGTCATACTGTGCAGAAACTTGGCGGCGATCATCCCACTTTTTGAGCTGAAGTTCTGGGTGCTCCTTGTAGAAGGCGGTCTGGTAGACATCGGTGTTGAGCACCTTGTAGGTGTGGTGGGCGTCGTTCATGCGGCTGCTGCCCCAAGCCTGTATGCCACATTTGTGGCATTCGTCCACGAAAACGGACATTATGTCCACTCCGGCGTCTAGCTGCCGCTGTTGGGGATGCGCCACATCCAACACCTTGGATGCCTGGGCAGCTCGTATCGTCCCCCCTATACGCCGTTGGTAGATGCCGACATGCGAGCCTTCAAGAGCCCGCACGAGCGAGCGAACCTGTCGTGCAGCCACTTCGGGGGGCGCGTCCGCCGGCTGGCCCCCGTCCCAGGTTAGGATCAGGCGCTGACGCTCGCGTATAGGGAATGACTACGGACTGGCTTTTTTCTGCTTGCGTTGACATCTATATCTCCTCCTTTTGCCACCTTCTTTAAGGCCTTCTTTCAGCGCCAACGGCGCGGTGTCCCTCAACCCAGGCGAGCTGCCCTGGGTTGTGCGAAACAATAGCATCGTGCGGCATGAAAGGCCGCGATGTGGGATTGATCCGGATCGCGGACCGTTGGCCCGCTCGATTCGTCCACATTCAAACCCAGCCCGTTGGGCTGGGCAAAGGAATCACGGGCCGTTGGCCCGATGATACGTCACCTCACAGAACCTCGCTTACAAAATATACCCGGATTTTTATGAAAATGAGATCCTGAGCGAAGCTAAGGATCTCAAAATCGCTTTTCCTGCCACCTGCCACCTGCCACTATTCATTGAATATCGGGAAATTGAATATTGAACAACTCATGGATTTCTTGTGGTCCTAATGGATCTCTTCAATATTCAATCTTCAATTTTCAATCTTCAATTCCATGACCAGCCGCTGATAAAGTTGCTCCGAGCTATCTCGTGTCGCAGATTGAAGCTGAAGGTCGAGCTCCCGACATCGAATCACCTGCCTGCACGCCTCCTCTAATCGGCCTTCATCGGCGAGAAGCTCAGCAAGGCGATATCGTGCCTCCGACTCCGCACGAAGGTCACCAACAGGTCCGCTGTAGCGGATACAGTCGAAATAGTAATCCTGTGCAAAGGCCTGGCTGAGGGGTGTATTCTGGGACAAACGTCCACGTTCGTATGCACAAACGGCCATCCCGCGAAGGTTTCCGTTTCGTGCCATCCACGATTGAGCGGACCGAAGCCAATGGCGTGCCGTTTCGTCATTTCCCCGCTGGCGCTCAAGCCTTCCCAGCCTCAGGTGGATATACGCGACACCGGTCGAATCCTCCAACGCCTGGTATCGATCCTCCGATTTCTGGTAATACGCCAGCACCCGGTCCATGACCTGTTTGATATTTCCGTTCTGTGCGTAGGAATCACCGAGGGCCATAAAGGCCAGGGCCTGTCCTGATGTGTCCCGGGCAGCCGTGTAAATCTCTATGGCGTCCAGGATCTCCTTCCGGGCGGTTGAATGATTTCGCCGGGCGATATGCAAAGCTCCGCGATCCAGCTTCAGATCGGCGATGTACACGATATCCGTTTGTAATTCGCTCAGGGACGCCTGGCTCAGGTCCAGAAGATCCTTCGCAATTTCATATTTGCCCCGGTCGATCTGAATGCGGGCGATCTGGCGTTTGACGTAGGCCGAGTGAAGGTTTTTTATGCCGATCCTTCCGTATGCGGAATCGATCGAAGTATAATAGTGGTATGCGAACGGGGCCGGAAGAGGGGCATCACGCCGATATCGACCCTCAGCGAAAAGTCGATCCGCAAGTTCGCTCCATCTGGTAATCCGCTCGAAGACTGCGGCCTGAACCCCTGCGGGATCGGGGAGGTGCCATAAACGGATAAAATCGTGAGGAAGGGAACTAATGTTCGCCCTTAAACCGCCATTCTCTAAACGGCCACCGGGTGATTCAGGCAATTCGAACCCCGATCTGCTTACTCCCTCATCGGACCGGGTGTCGAAAACAGCGATCTGCTCTTGCAAGGAAGTCATAGGGTCGAGACTTGAACCAGTTTCTAGGTATGGATTTTCCGGGGAGAGATTTGAAAACAACCCCCACGCCGCGGCACTGAAAACCAGGAAAGTGACGGTGAACATACACGACTTGATATAAGGATGCCAGGTCCCTTGAGACCGATTCCTGATCCCCTGTTCCTGGGTGTGTGCACAGCAATACCGCCCCCCATCGGAAGCGTTTAAGGGGCAGCGGATAGAATCAGGTCCAACACGTTGACATTTATGAAACATAATTCAATTTCCTCTTCTCCGGCGTAGCGCTTAACAGCAGTTCCCCGGCAGGAATCATCTAATTTACATCAAAAACCACAGTCGTCAAGCTCAATTCGTGGACGGGTTATTATAAATCGGAGCAATTTCCAGGCCCCTTGGAAGGCAAGGGGTCAGAGGACGGAGGTCGGGGAAGAGCAAGAGCAGTAGCAGGAAAGGCAAAGTCAGAATTCGGAGGTCAGAGGTCGGGGAAAAGAAAACCGGACGTTTTGAATTGTGAACACGTGTTCACAATTGGGTTGGTTCGGAAAACCAGTGACGGACATACAAAATTCGGTCAAGTGTCATACCTAACCCCTAAACCCCCTTCCCGAAACGGGAAGGGGGTTTAGGGGTTAGGTTAAGGCATATAATCTCCCCTCCCCGCTTCGGGGAGGGGTCGGGGGAGGGGTGTCAAGAAAGGAATTCCACATCTCAGTTCAAACTCCATATTCAAATTCTGCACGCGCGCGCAGAATTAACCTTGGCCCCTACCGAGCGCGTGGAATATTGGGTGATAATATTTAAACTCTTGACAAGTATGGGTTTACGTTTGACCTCTGGCGTTTGACGTTTCACTGGTTGGATGAACAGGGGCTGTATGGGATCAGAGGTCGGAGGACATTCAAATCGGGTGGCAAGACGAATTTTCCACGCGCGTGGAAAATTGAGTCATCATACTTACGTCATAAATAATTGCGCATATTGTCAAGATTCATTATATTGCCGATAAGGACTGGCGCAACCGAACCAAGTCCCGCTTTGCGCGGGAGTTCCTTCCGCCCATACCTAATCGACGCGTTTTGGAAGCTCACGAGCCGGAAAACCACACATAACCGCCACTTTCTGACGCTCAATGAGGTCTATAGAGGCAGCGGAAGAGGTATTCGCTCACTCTAGCCAGCAAAATGGAATCGCAATTCTCCGGAATTGTTTCGCATTTACTTAAGACGTAATTTATAGCTGTTGTACAATGAAATGCAAGGACCGGGGGCAAGGAAGGCGTCGGTGGTCGGGGAAAAGAAAAACCGTACGTTTTGAATTGTGAACGCGTGTTCACAATTGGGTTAGTTCGGAAAAGCATTGACGGACATACAAAATTCGGTCAAGTGTCAAACCTAGCCCCTAGCCCCTTCCCTAAAGGGAAGGGGAATAAGGGCATTATTTTAAATAACTTAAAACGGGATTGTCTCCCCTCTCCTTTAGGGGAGGGGCTGGGGGAGGGGTGAATTCCTCCGCCTTAGTTCAAACTCCATATTCACATTGTGCCTGTGCCCTATTGAATTGATATCCTGATCCAGGTCAACGGAATAATCGACAGTAAAGAAGAGATTTCCCTGGAACCGCGCTGAATAGCCCAGACCTAAAGACCCGCTGGACTGTCGAAAACCTCGAAAGACCACTGCAGCATTCACATCCTCGCGTGAATGTGAAGGCGAAAATCCCCCCCCGCCACGAATCGCTATCCATTTTTCGTGACCCACTGAACGAAAATACTCACCCCCAAAAAGGGCAGACCAGATCCGTCCCCCCGTCTGAACCAGATCGGCTGTGAAAAGGAAATTCTTTTGGCGCCCCTCCCATTTATAGGCGCCTCCCAGAACGACCTCCCGCTCTACACGGTTCACGTTATCATCCGGTCTTTTAATCCGGCTGTAGGCGTTGCGGAGCGCAAAACCGTAGCGGAACCGGTCCGTGACTTCGTGGATCAACCCGAACCCCGTGCTAAAACCGGTCGGATGAGGTGGGATTAAAAGATTCTGCCTGAGGAATGAAAGATTTACCCCGGCGGAGAGACGTCCCACGATCGGATGGTAGAAGACCTCTGGGTAGGCCAAGGAGACCATCATGGTTTGGTCCGAAGCATCGAATCTGCCCGTCTGCCGTCCCGTCGGATCTCTAATTTCGATCCCTGGCAGTACATAACGCGAATAGTAAAGACCTACCCCGATCCAGGCCGTTCGGGGGCCTGGGGGAAGGACAAGCCCTCCGAAAAAGTGTCTTCCGGTGACGCGGTTAAAGACCGGGTCTGCGCCGAGCTGGAAATTGAGATTGTCGTTCGCGTTCTGGGTGTAGAGATAGGAAAAACCGCCTGTTAAATGTTTGACCATTGCCGTCCCGGCGGGATTCCATCGCTGACCATAAACGCCTTCCGCCACGGCCGTATAGGCCCCGCCCAGCCCCGCGCCCTGACCTCCTGGCACGGAGTGAAGGGAGACCGGCATCGACACCCCCGCCTCCGCACGTTCGCAGAAGAGGACAATTCCAATGGCCGTTATAAGAAGGATTCGAAATATCATAAATCAACTTTTACGATGTAAGCAAGTGATGGACTTGAGAATGACGGATTGAACCCGCGGTTACAGAATACGACTAGTTGAAATATCCTTAGCCATCCTTCGACTACGCAGCGCTAATGCGCTGCTCCGCTCTGGATGTTTTCCTCGTCTTCGAGGGATGATGGAGTCAAAGGTTGGGTTATGCTTCTTCCACCAACATTTCGACATACAAACCCCGGAGAGTTCAAAACATCCTGAGCCCTTCGACAAGCTCAGGATAAACTCTGTCGAAGGATGACGATCAAGCAAACGGTTACATACAATGACTGAACAAAACATCCAGAGCGGAGTCCCCCCCTGCTCTTGGGGGGACGCAGTCGAAGGATGCCAAAGCTTGCTTTTCCTGCTACTGCCACCTGCCACTGCTACTGCTTTTCCCTGATCCCTGACAACCGACCCCTGGCCTCTGATTTTCCATTTCCTACTTCAACCGCAGTCCAATCGCCATCGGATAATAGACACTTTCCCGCTCCCCATCCCGGTATTCCACGATAAATTCCGCGATATAGACCCCGTCCGCCATCTGCCGGCCGAAGACATCCCGCCCGTCCCAGGTCGGGGCCGCGTCGAACCCCAAGCCTGTGGGACCCAGTCGAAGTTCCCGCTCGATCAGGGGCGTGTGGGGAGGATGTGCGGTTCGGATCTTCAGCCAACCCCTGATCGCCTGGACCACGAATTCCGCGTGAAACGTCGCCCTCTCCCCCGCGCGGGGGTTAAAGGGATTTGGATAACCGTAAAATTCCCTCACCCGGCGCTCCCCCGCGAAGAACCGTCCGGGGTTGGGCGAAGCCCAGATCGTGTCCGGTCCAGACAGGGTGGCAATCCTCCAGGAGTAAAAGACCTCTCCGGGCAGAGGATCCGGGATTTGGGAGCCTCCCACCACAAGACTCTCAGCCTGAACGAAGATGGGCTGAATCGATCCCTCGGGTGCCGGTTCCAGGAAGAGCAGGTATGCAACCGCCTTCACACCAAACGAGAAGAAGTAGGGATTCCACCGGAAGATCGGGGACTGTGTGTCCGCCGGCCGACCCTCGGGCGGAGCGAGGAGCGAGAAAAGGTTGACCCGGAATCGCCTGGCCCTCGATCCGCCGAAGTCCGAGGAGAGCCGGTCCAGGTTGTTCGCCTGGGCCCGCACTCGCCAATAGTAGACCTGCTCGCCCGAGAGCCTCTCCGACAGAGTGAAAACCGTATCCGCTCCGACATTTTGACCCACGCGCAGGGAATCCAGATCGGGCAGTACGCTGATCTCCAGGACATAGGACACAGTGGAGCTGTCTGCCGTTCGGGTCCCCTCCCACCGGAACGTCGGACGCAGGCCACGCCACACCACATCCGGGGCGGGTTGGAGGATGTTGAAAGGCTCGGGCCGGTGCTCCACACGGAAGGAGCGTTCCTCGGTCATGCTCCGCAGGAGATCCGGCAGGATCCGCGATGTGATTGACCAGAAATAAGTCTCTCGATATTCCAGGGAGATGCCGAGACCTTCAAGGTCCGTCCGGTTCAGAGACGTATCCGTTACCGTCCCCTCAAAAATATCCGAGGCACCCGAGCGCGAACCGACTCGCAGGATATAATCGATCGATTTATCGGGATCCGAAGACGAAGTGCTGGTCCAGAGGAACCGGAAGTCCGGATCCTCGAGATCGAGCGTTTGCCGGTCCGAGGGATTGATGGCCGCGGATGGGCGTACCACGAATATCTCCGCAAGGTCCGAATCGATGCGTCCGGTCTCTATGTCCCGCGCGCTGAATAGAAGAAACAGAGAGGCCTTGGGGAACTCGGGGCCCGAAGTCAGGATCAGGCTTGTATCGGAAAATTCGACCTTGAGGATCTCCTCGGAGATGGATTCGGCCTCCCACTCGAAACGGTTCAGAGAAACCGTATCAGGTACTGCGATGTGCCCGCGCAAATTGATCTTGAGCTCCTGTTCCGGGAAAAGGACAATCCGCCCCATAAAGATGTCGTGCACCGGTTGAACGACCACCACCAGAGTTTTCTCCGTGCTCGCGCCCTCTGCGTCGGTGGCCGTGACCGTGATTCCTGCTGTCCCGTTCCAATCCGGATCCGCCCAGAGGAGGAGATTCCGGTTGGGATCGATTTCGAAGTGCAACGGAGAATCCGCTGGAATATCGATCCGCCATTCGATTGCCGAACCCGGCGTCTCGTCGTCTTCCGCAAGAAGATTCAGGGATTGACGCAGCGTATCCTCTTCGGCGAAACTCAGGGAATCGACCAGGACCTTGGGCGACGTATTTTCAGACCGCTGTCCCCATACGGAACCCGCCGTGAAGAAGATCAAAAGAAATCCCCATAACAGATTCAGACGGTTCAATTTTTTGTTTGGAGTCATGATCCCTAAATTCATTGAATATTGAATATCGGAGAATTGAATATTTGAAAAACTCAAGGCTTTCTTGTGCCCTTATAGATCTCGCTTCAATATTCAATCCTCCTCTGACACCTGCTACTGGCTCAGTTCAATTTTCAATCTTCAATCTTCAATCCTCAATTAGTTTGCTAGTGCCACGAAGATCAACCCTGCCCCCGCGGGGATGATCACATACTTGACGAGCCGCCTCTTGAAAACCCTAACCAACCAGGGTTTTTTCCGGAACCTCCCATCGCCTTCCTTGAAGGTGCTGCTCTCAATCCCAAGCTCTGCCTTGATCGACAGGACGCCGGGTGTGACAGGCTGAGGATAACCGTCGAGAAAAAAGACGATGCGCTGCTTATAGTCATTGTAATCGTCCGTCTGAACCTTGAGATCGTACTCTCTTTCGAAAGTCAGCCATCCTGGATCGATGATCGGTCCGGCACGCCCGGATCGGCCGACCGCCCGAAGCGTCACCTCACCGGCGGGGGCGGATGGAAGCCATATGTTGACCCTGGCCCCGATCTCGATCGTCGTCACCTCTTCAACCCGAAACTCGACCTGAGCCACCAGGCCTTTTGGATCGTTCAGCGTGTAATGTCCTTTCGGCAGGTACACGGAAAAGTGGGTTGCCCCCCTTTGAATGCTGTCCCGGAGCGCATGTTCAGCAAGGACGATCAGGTTACCGTACATATCCATATCGAAGGGGGACGCCGGCAGGGGGTCTCTCGGTTTTCGAGTCGGTAAAACGGGACTGAATTGCAGGGGTGTGGCCTGCAGGCCTGGGTGCGTGATCCACAGGGGGGAGACCCGGACATCGACCCGCTCGATTCTCGAGTGCCAGGTATTGACGAAATTCATCCAGGCCCCCAGCGAATCCCCGTAGACCAGATCGGGAAGCGGGTTTGGCTCCCTTCCCAACGATGGGGAAAGCCCTCTTGCCTTTTCGAAGTGTTCATGCGCCTCCGTGAAACGCCTGTATTTTCCAAGGATGATCCCCTTGTAGACATAGACGTGGGCGGTCGATCGCAGGATGGAAGGCTCCCTCGTCCCGATCCTTTCCAAACTGCTTTCCAACACCTTCAGGTAGACATCCAAATCTTTTAACAGAACTTCCATCCGTTCGTCGAAAAGTCGAATCTCAGGCCCGCTCTCAACCGCGTAGTTACCGATTCCAAACGCCGATTTGAGGAGTTCCAGGCCGTATTTTCGGTACTGAGCGGACGTCTGACGCAGGTTGTCCTCGGCAAGGGCCTTGGATTTAATTTCCGGCACGATCCGGCGCGGCAATTTCACCGACAACCGTTTCCCTTCCTCCGGAACGAAGATGTCCATCTTCAAGGCTTCATAACCCTTCTTTGAGATTTCGACCTGATACTTCCCGACATATACATCGTTGGCGTAGAAAAGATCCTCCACCCCTCGTTTGAGGATGCCGGCATACAGGGTGTCCTGGTCCACAAAACGCGCTTTGATCTCTGCCACAAGTATTTCCCTTTGATCCGAGGTGATCACCAGGGGGGCGGTCCGGCGGCGAAGGCCAATCTCAATCGAACTCGATCTCAACGGACCTGTCAGGGTTGTGTCCCAGAGAACATAACCGGGCGAGTAAGCCTCGATCAGATAGGGACCTCCGTCAGCGAAGGATATTCTCAGAGGTGTATACCCTCTATCCACGGCGTTAATCGATATTCTCGCACCAATCGGTTCGGAAGTGATCTGCACCATTCCGCTTCGGATCGGTTCGAGGTCTGCAAGGGCGATATGGCCCCAGAGGAACAGGACCGCAAACCCGTAAAAAAATGTCTTTGAAAGGCACCAGGTCGGTTTCATCCGGATTTCCTCCACTCCCCGCGCATGATGCTGCTCGGAGCGGCGTAAGTTGGGTTTAAGCTTGAAGTTCCACTCATATATTAGACGGAAATAGAGGAGAAAATTAAAAATTCGATTCAGAAATCGCCGCGGTTTTTTACCCAAAAAAATAGCCCACCGAGAATTCGGGGACCATTCCGAACCTTATGCGCGACGGGTCGGACATTTAAGCAGGCTGAGGATCCCAGGCTGTAAATAAGGACTATTGTGGACTCGAAGAAGCCTCCGATTTGAAGGGAACCAGGGGTTCGTTCCCTTCGTGTTTTTTCATCAGGTCGAGGGCATAAGCGAACTCACCCTTTAACTCGGCAAGCCTGCGGAGTTCTTTCCAATATCGATCGGCATCGATCTGATAAGCCTCTTGCACGGCGACATACGCCTTGTCGAGCGCGTCTTCGGCATCGGAATGGAGATAGGCTGTGGCCAGCGTCATCAGGGCTTCGCCCCGGTCATCCCAACCGAACGTGGTGACACGGTAAGCATAATCGATGGCCTCCACGACGGCCTTCTGATCGAGCCTGGCATTCGCAAGACTCAACGACAAACCGCCATAGGTGTTGCGCGTGCGCTGGTCCGAGGGATTTTTTTGATAAGCCTTCCTGGAGAATTTCACGGCCGTGGAAAGGTCGACAAGATAGGCCGCAAAAGCCATGTCCAGGTAGAGGGATGCCTGAGAAGTATCACCGCGGGTGTAAGACAGGGCCTTTTGAAAGGTCTCGATGGCCTCGTTGATCTCTTTTTCCGCGCTCTGTCTCAACCCCTGGATCCGATAGATCGCCGACCGCATGTTTTGACCCCCGTCGAAGTTGACGGCGGTGAATATCCGGCTGAACCATTCGGGATTCCTGCTCTTCTGGCCCATGTCACACGCAGCGACGATCTTAGGGATGTAGAGATCCGGTTCCATCCCTTCGAAATCCACCTCGGATCCCGTCTCTACCAGGTTCAGCCCGTTCTCGATGTACACGCTGAGGTAAGCCTGCAGGGTATCGGAAACACCGGGTTCCGCTGCTGAAGCGGAGGCATAGAGCCTTTCCTTTCGTTCCCGGGATAGAATGGCCTCCCAGATCTCGTCAAGCCCGGACGAGGCGGTTCCCCAGAGCTGCCTCAGGGAGCGGACTGCCGTTGCGACCTGTTGACGGCGGGTAAAATCGATCTCATCCGATTCCCGTCCGAGCAGATAGTCCATCTCGGCCTTATAATTGATCATCAGAAAGTCTAGCTTTCTCTTCTGAAGGACCATAAGGGAATCCATCTCCGCCCGGTACTGATTGAAAAGCAGATCCACCTCGACCCTCTGATCGCCCGGGAGGGAATCCAGCTCGTATGGCATCTGCTGGCTGAGCATGAGATTCATCTTCTCCTTCTGAACCCTGAGAAGAGAATCGATCTTGCCGAACTCCATCGGCCTTTTCAGAGTCGGGTAATCGAGCAGGGGTGGCGTGTCCTTCACACCTCCGATGATGATCTTCGCCCGCTCAAGGGCATAACGAACCTTCATCTTTCCCATGTCATGGCGGATAGCCGGATCACGATTCCTTCTGAAGGCAATCTGAAAGGCCTCGAGAGATTTCTTCAGATATAATAGACTATCGGCCTTCGCTTCCTTGGGAATCGAGTTGAATGCCAGCTCACACGCATTTCCGAGCCATACGTAATAGGGAACCGTGAAGGTACTCGCCTGATCAATGGCTTGCTTGAACAGATCAACCGCGGCCAGATAGTCCCCGCTCTGATAGGCTTCGCGCCCCTTTTGAAAGGATTCGAAAGCCAGGTCGTCCGATTTCTCGACCGCAAAAGCAGATCCGGACGACCAGAGAAGAACCGTTGTCAGCATGATGGCCTGGAAAATTTTCATAAGTGCGCGACTCATAGGGTGCCAATCCTTTGCAATTTCCATTTTGTACTTTCCACCCCAACCCTCGTCCTTCGACTCCGTTCCGCAAAAAACGCGGAACGGAGTTTATCCTGAGCTTGTCGAAGGGCTCAGGAGGTATTCATTGTGTTTTAGGATCTCCTATCTATCGCGGGCTTCGCTTCGATCAGCGGTGATCTGTCGTTAAATTTTGCAATTTCCATTTTACATTTTTCATTTCCATGCTCACCTGAGCACCCGAGCCAGCATCCGAATTCCCCGAAGGGCTTCATCTTCGATAAGAAGTTTCCGCTCCAGGTCCGACTTCAAATAGATCCGGATGTCCTCCAGCCTGCCTGATGTGTAAGTGATCACGAATACCACACCGTCCTGGAAACTGATTCGCCCGCTTCCGGCCTCTGCGTTGATAATGGCCCCTTCGAACGAAAGGGACCGAGGATGGCGCAGGCTCGACAGGACCCTCTCGATCCTGATGAGCCGGGGCAGCTCCCCGGCCAAACTTCGGGAGGCCTGAAAATCCGAAAACTTGATTCGACCCGCCGAACGGTACTCTCCCGCGGAAAACGGTTCTGTCGTCACGGGGGCGTGCGATGAAGCGGGGAGTTTAATCGGACCGGGAGTCCCGATCGCCTTTCGGCCTTGTGTCAAATAGCCCCTGGGAACCACCTGGACATCGGGTCGATCCCCGAAATAATTCGAAAGCCCGGAGCCGGATCCACGTTGAGGGCCGGCGATCTGGGGAACCTCCCGTCTTCCGATCGAAGGCCGGTCGATGTCCAGTTCCCTGGGCACATCCGGGACCTCGAAAAGCTCGGCCATCTGTTGTGACGGAAGCTCGATTTCGCGGGGTTCCTCCTCCGGTTCCTCTTCGATAAGGGGTTTCGCTTCTTCTGGCTCAGGACCACCGGGGGGCTCCTCCTCCTTCAGGGCTTCTTCGCTGAAGTTGAAAATCCCCTGGACGCTGAGCATGCTGAACTCGATCGAATTCGAGACGGCCTCGAGGGCCCGGTATGCAGCGGGAGGCTGGAAGGCGATGACCAGTGCGATTCCGACAGCGACAATTCCGGCGAAAACATGAATCAGCCCGGACGCAACGGTATTCCAGAGTGAGCTGAGGGTCCTTCCAATGAGCCCCAAACCGGTCCCGGCTGCCGCAGCCCGCCGGATGTATTCAGACTTTCCTGGCTCAGAATCGGGCGCGGAACTTTCAGGATTCGCCGCTTCCCAGATCTCATCGATCCGTCGGGCGATCTCCTCCGACCCCGTCTCTCCGGCCAAATCCTTCCAGCAATCCGCGAAGATACCCGATGCGGGGACGGCCCCCGCCTCCCGGCACACCAACCCGTAGGCGATTTCGATTTCAACGCGTCGTTCGGGAAAACGTTCCCAGAGTTTCAGGATGCCGGCCCGATTCAACCGCCGGAACCGGAGGATGGCCTCGTGCAGGATGTGACCCCGGTACCAAAGCTGAACGACCTCTTGCGAGGGCACGGGGGCGTGGCCTCCGGACGATGGGAATGACTTCCCGAGGAGTTCCCACGAGATCCTTTCATCAAGCGGGGAATCCGCTTCATCCCCCGGCATTGGATATTCGTTAGCCCGGAGCTGTTCGATCAGATGTTCAAGTGCGTTGTGATAGTCTTCCGCGAATGCCTCTTGGGACGGATAAGCCAGAGACTGGTAAGCGTCGGCGGGCCGATCGCAACCCGCAACAGCGGAGAAGACCGCGAAAAGGTCGGATCGCTGGCTTTCCATTCGGGCCACGGTGCGCTGGATGATCTCCAGGCAGCTCAGGGTGAAGAGATAATTTTTCATGCCGTCCACCTTTATGAATCACTTTATTTGATACGTGGCCTAAAGCTCGATTTCAATCTCAAGCTCGTGTTCCCGGATATAACGAACGGATGCCTGGAAAACCATTTCTCCGAGGGTGTTCGGATCGTATTGATCGGCGAGATAACCCAGTTTTTTCTTCAGTTTGCCCAAGGCGGTTCGGAATCGATAATTTAGACGGGGCGGGGACCATCCCTTCTCCTCCGCGATCCTATTTTGCCGCTCCCCCTGCAAGAGGACCTTGAAAAGGATGACCACATCCTCTTCGTCGAGCTGTTCCAGGACGATGAAGACATAGTCCTGCCCCCTGTCCCGCTCCCCCCGGCTTGTCTCCTGTGATGCCACGGTCCGCGGATCTGTAATCAGGTCCGCCGTCTCGAGGGGTTGTTCCCTGACCCTCCGAAGGTGGTCCAGGCAGGCATTATAAGACATACGGCTGAGGAAAGCCGACCAGTTCAGGATATCGTTGAATTGAGGGCTTCGGCAGATCCGGATAAAGTCGACCAGTTTATTGTGAAAAAGGTCTTCCTTGATCATCGGGTCGATCGGAAAAGTTCTCATCGTATACACAATAAATTCTCTCAGGTTCGCGTATTCTTGAGCAAGGAGTTCCCGGTTGCCTCGGTGAATCTCTTCTGCGATGGATCTCAACCCGTCGTCGGAAATCGGCATCACGGGGCTCCGCATCCGTCAAAATCTCATTGAATATTAAATATCGGAGAATTGAATATTTGAAAACCTCAGGACTTTCTTGTGGGGATACGGATCTCTTCAATCTTCAATCTTCAATTCCCACTGGCCACTGCCACCTGCTACTGCCACTGCTTCTGCTTTTCCTGTTTCACGTCTCACGTCTGACGTTTCACGGCTTACTGCCTTTTTGACTGGCTCTCGAGCCCCCACTGAACGGTCTTGAATCCCATGCGGTTGAGGGCATCATAGACCCCCACCGTGTAAGTCACGGTTGCATCCCGTTCGAAGTAGAGCCGGACAAGGATGTCCTCGGCGAGGAATCCTCGCTGACCAATTACGTTCTCCAATCCTATTTGAGTGGCCTCAAAAACCGCCCGTTCGATGCCGGCCTGGTCGATATCGGGCGTCCTCTTGAACACATAATGCTCGTCGGTGACCACCCCGCCTTTGTCGAATTCAACGAACTCCTTTCCGACCACGATCTTGATGAAACGTTCGTCCCGGGGGTCCGGCGCCTTGTCCTCTTCGTCGGGCGCCTTCACAAAGTTGAGCTTTTGTGCGTGGACGAATCGATCGTGCAAATTAGCAAGGTGGATCTGCCAGACATTCTGGACGATGAAGAAGGTAAGCAGCAGAAAGAGGACATCGATAAATCCTTCTCCCGCCTCAAAGACTCCCCCAGTGGTGCGTTTCCGACGACGGATCATCAGCGACACCTCGCTTAGCTTCGCTTTTCGCTGCTGGCCGCCGTTAGATGGATCTCCTCGGCGTTGTTCACAGGAGCATCAAAGTGCTGGACAATATCGATCATCACTGTCCGGTCCTGAATGGCCCTGCTCTTGATCTTTCGGACCAGAAGAATGGACAGGACCCGCCCTATGAAACCGATGGCCGTCGTGACCAGGGCAAAGTTGATGTAGTGTGCCATCTTGAGTTGCGTTTGAGCCGGTCCTTCCCCGATCTTCATCGTGTCTTCCAGGACGGTAAAGGCATTGATCATCCCCAGAACTGTACCCAGCAGACCAAGCGAAAGAGCCAGGAGTCCGACCATCCCGAAAGTCTCCGACAACCGATCCTCAATCTCATCGAAGAGCATGTAGACCTTGTCGGTGCAGTACTCGATAAGTCGCGTCGAATCAGAGGCCGTATCCGGTCCGATCGAGGAGAGGATCTTATTAAGCTCTGTGTCCTCCTTGAAGGCATATCCCTTGCCTTCGGGAGAGAACCGCCCCCCCCAAAAAACTTCCATCTTGTGTCGGCGGATCGCCTCCACGTCCTGCTCGGAGAAAAATCGTTCCAGAGAAAGCTCCCCACCCCCCATAGCGTGTGCAAATCGGAAGATCATCCAGAACGGCAGGGCGATGAGGACCAGAATCAGTGCGGTGGAAAAGGGGCCGCTGAATTCCGAAAAGTACCGGCCGATGACTTCACCGAGATCGATGCCCCGTACCACAGTAGGAACCGCATTGTCAGCCCCGAACGAGATCATCAAACCGTCGATACGGTAATCCAAGAGCTGCGTGTTTGGCGGAATGGAGACATCTTGAGGGCTGCGGTCGAAGTCGATCTCGTACCGGCGGCCCCCCATCTGGAAGGAAAGATCGTCGATCACCACACTGTGACTGGCGTTCCGGGTCCGAATCACCAGGCTGTCGATTCCGGTTCCAACGACATGGACCTGTTCCTCTTGAATCCCGGAATAATAGGTCGAATCCCGACCCGCAATATGAACGATTACCGCAATGGGGAGAAAGCGGTCGACATTCCTGAAGCTGATGTTGTCCACCGGTATCTTCCGGTCGGGGTTGGCGGCATCCCGGAAAGTGATCGTTAGGGCTTTCCAGAAAGTCCCCCCCTGGAGGACCTGTCCGCCCTGGAGTCCGGTGAGGTAATCGTCGAGCCAAACCGAAGCCCAGAGGCCGCCATAGATGATGGCGAAGATCAACACAAGATACTTGACGAATTGACTTAGTTCCTTGTTTTTAAACAAATTGAAATCCATCACTCCTCCTTGGCCCGATACGCAAGCAGACAGACACCCATCTATAACCTTCTTTCAAAATATATGACGTGTAAAAAGCGGAAAAATTAAAAAGAAACTAGAAGACAGAAGACAGAATAAAAACGTGAAGTGTAGAATTTCCGGCTCTCCCAGGAATATAGCGGACCCCTGTCTTCGCGATTGACACCCGGGCCTTTGAGCTAATCGAGACGCCGAGACTAAAGTCAGGGCCTTCTTTCAGCGCCAACGGCGCGTTGTCCTTTAACCCAGGCGAGCCGCCCTGGGTCGTGCGAAACAATAGCATCGTGCGGCCTGAAAGGCCGCGATAATTGTACATCACAATGCCCCAATCCCTGTCCCGCATCCTGATTCATCTAGGTGTGGGATTGATCCGGATCGCGGACCGTTGGCCCGCTAATGCGTCGCCTCTCTGGCCTCCGACCTCTTGCCATTGGCCCCTGCCTTTGCCTTTCCTGCCACTGCTACTACTTTTCCCATCTCACGTTTCCCGATCCCTGACCTCTGGCCATGGCTTCTCATTTCCCTACCCAATGCCGATAGAGCGGTTTGACGTCCTCAGGCAGGGAATCGTAAACGCTTTTAGGCACAGTTGGCACACGGTTTTCTTTCATGTTCGCCTCTTCGACCATGCGTTGCCTGTCTGCGGAATCGGGTTTCATGGGATCCAGGTTCAGCCACCACGGGGCAAAGCGGATTGCCATGGCCACCCGGGTTCGGTCTGACCTATTTGGCGCCGCCGCGTGCCACATCCGGCTGTCGAAGATCATGACACTTCCCGCTGGGCCCGTTACCTGCAACTCGGTCGGATAGGGATCAATGGGATTGATGCCCATCCCTCCGGTAGGATTGTTGTTCGAACGGTGGCTCCCCGGAACAATGATCGTCCCTCCGTTTTCTTCCGTGAAATCCGACAACATCCAGATCGTCGTCAGGTGTATGACAGCATCCGGATACGGGGCGGGAATGTGTCCCGCATTGTGCTGGTTGAACGGCCAGTCGGCGTGTAAGCCGGTTCGCTGGCTGCCGCGATCATTCACCATTCCGCTTGTCATCGAAATTCGGAAGTACGGACCGAAGGTCCGCTCCGCGATCCCCATCAGCCGGGGGTCGGTCAGATAAGGGGAAAATGATTGATCGAAGTTGATCAAACCCGGCCGGTTGGCGATCCCTTTGGAGGAACCCGGCATTGCGTTTCGGACGACAGTCTCCTTGACGCTTTCCCGGACCGCTCCAACCTTGTCCCGGGGAATGACCTCATCCAGCACGTACCACCCATCGACATACAGATGAAGCGCCAATTCTTTCAGATCGTCTGATTGCAAACCAAACCTCCTGCTCCAACGCAAGGCCTTCCGCCTTCACGCCTTCCGTTTCTCGTTCCCGCCTCCCTCTCACCCTGTTTATCCTGCCCGCCACACCCCCCAGGCCAGCAAAGCCCATCCGCCAAGAAAGGCGGCACCCCCGAATGGGGTTATGGCGCCCAGCCATCGGATCCCGCTGAGACCGAGGGCGTACAGGCTTCCGGAAAACAACACGGTCCCGACCACGAACAACCAGCCCGCCGTAACCACTGCCGTTCCGCCATAGCGGGAGGCCGCCCATCCGGTCGCCAGCAAAGCCAGTGCGTGATACATCTGGTAACGCACGCCCACCTCAAACGCATCCAGCATCTCCGGTGTGATCCTTTCCCGAAGACCGTGGGCCCCAAAAGCCCCGGCCGCGATTCCGATAAAGGCTGAAACGGCACCGATACAAAAAAACAGGCGGTCCACAAATCCCCCATCAACGACTTTAATTTGGATCCTGGAATCTGGCCACTTGGAACTGACCCTGGAACCATATTTTCCGCGATAATCTACCACATCCCCTGGGGGTTGTCAAGGACCCGGGATATCCCCGAGGGCGATGAAATCGCTTGACTTAACCGTATCCATGTTCGATCTTTTGGCGACATTCGCCTCTCCCTGGAACCTTTGTAAAAACAGCCATGAAACACCCGACGTGGACACGGGTTCCCGGAGCTGATTTAATGTATCGCGACACAAAAAATCGGGACCCTCACACCTTCCTCCGGTCCCCCCATTTTTGGTGTTCCTGAAGAAAATATCCCTTAGCCGTATCCTGTTCATCAATGACCCTGGTTCATCTTGACAAAATATCCCGATATTTCGGTGCGAACGAAGTGCTCGTGGACCTCTCCTGGCAGGTGGAGGAGGGGAATCGCGTCGGCTTGATCGGTCCCAACGGTTGCGGAAAAACCACGCTGGTTCGCATCATAGCGGGTGAACTCGAACCGGATCGGGGAATGGTCCATCGAAAAAAGGAAATCTCCGTGGGCTACTTATCTCAGGAGGCAGAGGTGGTTCCCGGCGATACCGTTCACCAGTCCGCGATGTCCGCCTTTCGAGAACTCATCTCCCTTCGCGAAGAACTGAAGGAAATTGAGGGAAGGATATCCGGAGGAGATCATCAAGAGTTCACCCTCGCCCGGTATGGTCAGTTGAGAGACGTTTACGAGAAACGGGGAGGCTATACCTTCGACCGAGAGGCGAAGGCCGCCCTTTACGGTCTTGGATTCGGTTCGAACGACATGGACCGGCCCGCTGAAAACCTGAGCGGGGGCCAGAAGAGTCGCCTTTCCCTCGCCAGGCAATTGGTGCGTAAACCCGACCTCCTTCTTCTCGACGAACCCACGAACCACCTGGATCTTCAGGCGGTCGAATGGCTTGAAGATTTCCTGTCGGACTATTCAGGCGGAGTGATTATCATCTCCCACGACAGGTATTTCCTGGACAGATCCGTCTCGCAGATCGTGGAGCTCGAGCGAAAAAGACTGGTCCCCTACACGGGCAATTATACCGCTTATGTCAGGGAAAAGCAGAATCGCCTCGAACGACAAAGGAAACGCTATGATGAACAGCAGGCATTCGTCAAACGGACGGAGGCGTTTATTCGGAAGAATATCGCAGGCCAGAAAACCAGGCAAGCCCAGAGCCGCAGGAAATTCCTGGAGAGACTCAAGCGTGTGGACCGACCCATCCGGGGAGGCAAAGGTGTGCGGGTCGACTTCGCTGACCCTGATCGTTCGAGCGACCAGGTTCTCAACATCGAAAGCGTGTCCAAATCGTATAACGGTCAAGTCCTCTTCAAGGACCTGACCTTTTCCATCCTTCGTGGGGATCGGGTAGGTATTGTGGGTCCAAACGGAGTTGGAAAAACCACCCTGTTGAAGATACTGGCAGGCGATATCCCTGCGGACCAAGGGGAGATCCGATATGGACGTAGAGTCGACATCCAGTATTACGATCAGGAATCCGAGGGATTAAACAGGGACAACACGATCCTTGACGAAATCCGATCCGTAAAACCCCTTGAGAAAGACGGCGACCTACGAGGCTTCCTCGGCCGTTTCCTCTTCTCGGAAGACCAGGTAGACCAGCAGGTGGGATCCCTGAGCGGGGGGGAGGGAAGCCGCCTCGCCCTTGCCAAGCTGATCCTCTCCCGGCCGAACCTTCTCCTCCTCGACGAGCCCACAAACCATCTCGACATCCCTTCCCGAACCACCGTGGAGGAAGCCCTCCAAAATTTTGAAGGCACGGTGATCGTCGTGTCTCACGACCGCTATTTCCTCAACCTGATCGCCCGATCTATCCTCTACCTGGATGGGGATTCCTGGAAATTCTACCGGGGAAACTACGACGACATGAAAGATCGAGCCGATCGGGACCCCTCCAGGGATTCCGCGGGAGGGGAACGAAAGAACCGCTATAAACAGCGACGCCTAGCCCTGAGGGAACGGGAGCGAAGTCTCCGCCGATTCGCTCAGATCGAAGAGGAGATCGTCTCCCTGGAGGATCAGATCCTTGAGCTGAATGAGGAAATGGGCCAACCCGAAGTCGCGATCGACTGGGGGCAGCTCGGAGTCTTGAGTCGGAAAAAAGAAGATCTCCGGGCGGACATGGATCGGCTTTATGAGGAGTGGTCGGAATTGGAAACAGAAAGAGTGGAATAGGAATCGTAAGGAGTAACTTGGATGGAATCCAAGATGGCGCACTTACCCGCGTTGGGCCACAAGCTAAGAATTGGTTTAAGGTGATTAAACATCCTGACTGGTTCCGTTTGCCGTTTCACGTTTGACCTTTTTTTCACAACACTCATGCCCGAAACCGCCCGAATCCTGGTCGTTGACGACCTTCCGCTGAACATCGAATTCCTTGAGGAATCCCTGACGGCGCATGGTTTTGAGGTCTTTTCGGCCTCGGACGGAGAAGAGGCCCTCAAGCGGATCGTCGAGGTTGAGCCGGACCTCCTCTTGCTGGACCTCTCCATGCCAAAACTTGATGGAATCGGCGTCCTGAAGGTCATCCGCGGAGATGAAGAGTTTCGGGACCTCCCCGTCATCCTCCTGACCGCTCGCCGGGAGAAGGAGAACAAGGTTGAGGGTCTGGATGCCGGTGCGGATGATTATATTACAAAGCCCTTCTACATCGATGAGGTTGTCGCCCGCATCCGCTCCCTCCTACGGATGAAGCATATCCAGGCTGAGATTGTCGAGAAGGAGAAACATCTGGCCCAGGTCGAGACCCTGCAACAGGCCCTCGGCACCCTGTCGCATCATATCAACAACGCCAATCAAGCGATACTCTGCGCAGCTCAGCTCAGCGAACTCGCGAAGGATGACGGCAGGCGAGCCGCGAATCTCATCTCGATCTGCCTCCATCAGACGACACGGACCAAGGCCGTTCTCGACTGCCTCGATAAGATGGTGGAACACATGGCCCTCAAGACCATCGGCTATGCTGGCGAAGCGGGAAGAATCCTTGACATCGAAGAGGAATTGAAGCAGCGGCTGAAAGAACTGGATGAGGGGAAGGAGTCAGGGGATGGGGATGTTCGTGATTCGTGATTCGTGATTCGTGATTCGTGATTCGTGATTCGTGATTCGTGATTCGTGATTCGTGATTCGTGATTCGTGATTCGTGATTCGTGATTCGTGATTCGTGATTCGTTAAAAATCGATGCGAATTACCGAATGAATTGTCAAGGGGTCTTTTTGGTTTTCCGAGTCACGGGTCACGATCCACGATCCCCGGGTTTTCCGATCCCCGAATCACGATCCACGATCCCCGGCCTTTCACACCAGATTGGGATTGTGCTCTCCCCACGCCTCCACCGGTGGAAGAATCCCGTCCTCGATCGTGGCGTCCCGAAGGGCCACCACGTGCCCGTATGACACTTCAAGGGCTTTCATGTCCTCTTCATCCCCTTCGGGGGACAAGGGGGATACCCCTTCTTTCGATATCTTGGTCGGCATCGCCATCATAATGTTCCGGAACGGATCCGAATTCACATAGGTTCCGCATGGCCATTCATAACCAGGCTCTCCAAGAACGGCCCTCAGCATCTCGATACTCTGCTGAGCCGGGGACTGGAATGAGGACCGCCCCCGCAACGAGATAATCCGGGCCCCGCCTCCCCGAACCACCTCCTGTACCTTCGCCCACTCTTCTCCATTCATGCCGATCCCGCCGACGGTCTGCCCTCCCAGGATATCGGTCAGCGCACGTCCATCAACCGCGATACCCTTCTTGAAGACCGCCATCTGTTCCCCGTGCCCGCCATAGGTTTTGCAACCCGTCACCTTATTCTGGCGGACTCGGAAGTGCTGGGCAAGGGCGGTTTGAAGCCGGGTGCTGTCCAGAGCGGCCAGGGTGCTCACCCGGCCGGCTGGAAGGCCTGAATAAACAAGCGCCGCCAAACCCGTAATGTCGGCCGGGTTGAAGATCACGACAACGAACTTGCAGTCCGGGGTCAGACGTTTGATGTCTAAACCGAGCTGTTTGGCGATCTCCGCATTTCCGCGGCGGAGGTCCTCGCGCGTCATACCCTCCTTCCGAGGGGCTCCGCCTGAAGATATGATATAGGCCGTATCCTTTAAGGCCTCATCGATATCTGTTGTCCAGGCGACCTCTGCCTCGGGGAAGGCGCAATGGTAGATCTCCTCGGCCGTACCCTCCAGGAATTTTTCAACAGGATCGTACATCGCGATTCGGTTCGCCGTCTTCGTGGCGAGAAGAGTCTGTACGATGTTGGACCCGATGGCCCCGGCCGCACCCAGGACGGCAACCTTTTCGTTGGTCAGATACATGGTGTTTCCTCCGTTAAAAAAGATAAAAAATCAGTTTGACGATCCTTGAATCCGATTCGCTTCCCTTCTACAATTTTTGGCTCTCCGTGGAATAGTGGACCCTGTCTTCGCGATTGACACCCGGCCTTCGAGCCAACGAGAAGCCGAGACTAAAGTCAGGGCTCTTCTTTCAGCGCCAACGGCGCGTTGTCCCTCAACCCAGGGCAACGCCCTGGGTCCTTGGAAAGCAATAGCTTGGTGCGGCCTGAAGGGTCGCGATAATTTCACACCCCCCATCCCCGGCACACATCCTGATTCATCTACTGTTCAGCACAAAACCCGGATCGCGGACCGTTGGGCTGGGCCAAGGAATCACGGGCCGTTGGCCCGCTGATGAGTCGCCTCACGCTTTTCCCCGTCTAACGTCTCACATCTCACGAGCTTCACGGTTTTTTTTCCCTGACCCCTGACACCTCCCGTCCTTCGACTGCGTTCCGCAAAAAACGCGGAACTCCGCTCAGGAAGTATTCATTAAGTGTTTATGATTTGCTAAACTATCGCGGCCATTGCTATGCCCAGCTCCGGTCTGCCCTAAACTTTGCAATTTTCATTTTTCATTTTCCATTTTCTCCTCACCCCTAACCTTGACTTGATCCCTGAACCCTTGATTCCCGACCACTCGCGTCTGATATGTCTCCAGATAATATCGATGCCCTTCGTCATCCGGGTAAGCATCGCCCTGTCCAAACGGGTAAGAAGACATCCCGTGGTAAGGCATAGGGTCCACCGACTGCGAATGGGCGGTGTTGATGTCTCCGTCCTTAACCCAACCGTCGCTGTAAAACACGAAATCTCGGCTCCAACCATCGGGTGGGGGTGGAACCCCATCGAAAACAAGGGCGACTTCATCTCCGGCGTTCATCACCACGTATTGGTCATCTGCCGAAAGGAGCAGTGGGGTAACATCTCCGTATTGTGTGTACATCCCTTCCAGATCTCGCCAGGTCGACCCTCGTTTTACCACATCGTAATCGAACAGGTGGGGTCCATTTTCAGACTCTCGGAACAACCGGGAGAAACCTCGATAACGGAGATTCGCCACCGACGGTTTCAGCGATGTGATCATCGTTCTGGTTTCAGGTTCATCTACGCTGAAGAAGACGTGGTCCCAGTAGATCTGCATGTTCGTCGAGATCCGAACCCGATGGTCCCCGCAGAGGAATTTTCCGGAGAGGTCCAGGATGCAGGTTTTCCGTTTGCCGTTCGGGAACCCGGCAAAGGGGATGACGGGTTGCCAGACCCCGTTTCGGTCCGGGACCTCCAGGGTCGGCGGCTGGCCCCGAAGCCCGTCCCCTCTTTGCGACAGCGCAAAGTTGAGACTCGTGTCTGTCGGAAAGATCCATCCGTTCAGAAAGAGGACCACTCTGGCGCCATCGGGGAAATCTCCCAGGTCGAGGGTCAGGCTATGCGGCTGGACGATGCCTTGATACGGCGTTGGAACCAGGCCGTCAACGAATCGGCCGTCCCTGACCCTCAGGCTGTCGAGAATGTCTTGCCCCTGATCGTCAATCGCCGAAACCGGAAGCCTTGGATTTTGCACGGTATGGAGTCGGAATGACGGAAAAGGCGGGGGCACGAACCGCTCATCCACATAGATATCGGCCTCCTCTGGATGGTCCACGACAAGCAGCTTGGCTTCATCCAGGTAGATCGTCTCCCACAGTTCCTCCGTGACGCGAAGAGTTAACTTCCCGTCTTTCTCACGGAGCTGATCCCCGCGAATCTTCACATAATCCTTGCCGGAATCCGAAAAGGCATGCCGTCCGTCGTCCATCAGCATCCCGAGCGGACTCCGCCAGAGGAGATCGGTTACAAACCGATACCGCTTGCCATCCCAGGCGTACAGGAACGGACAGGAACCCTTGAGCGATTGTTTCTCAATGATCCGTGTGTTGATCTCTGGCGCGATCCGGTTCTGAGGGACCCCGTTGGTCCAAACCACCCTGAGGACCTCTGCCCGGGTCCTCCCCCCGAGGCCGAAATGGGTGACAGGTCCCGCCACGACCTTCATCTGATAGAGTTTCCCTGATTTCAGCTCCATTTTAACCCCGATCCCGGCGATATTATTCTTGGAGCTTCCCACCTTTAAGCCAACGAGTTTCACCGTCAACCAGCCATTCGCATTTCCCCCGTCGTTCCGGAGAAGACGTATCTTATCTCCGTGCGTGATCAGGAGATCGAGGTCCCCATCCGCATCGGAATCCATCGGGGATGGCCGTTGGTTGGATTGGAGGCCGGGGGGGAGGATTCCCGGGACAATCCCGAATCCATCCCCTTGGTTCCTGAACAGATGGAGACCGTTGGATAGGCCTGAAGCGACCAGATCA
Source organism: Candidatus Latescibacterota bacterium (assembly GCA_965217865.1). Classification (GTDB taxonomy): domain Bacteria; phylum Latescibacterota; class UBA2968; order SICM01; family SICM01; genus CBDCJO01. Next base: position 365,686 of record CBDCJO010000001.1, read on the forward strand.
ACCCAACCATCATTGTCGTAATCCAGAAACCGCGCGTCCGCCACCGGAGATCCGGGAATCAGCGCTTCCGATTTTCGATAAATCCCATCCCCCTGATTACGATAGATCTGGGAGGATCCGCTAACGCCTGTGAAGACATCCAGAAATCCGTCGTTGTCATAGTCCGCCGTATCCAGCAACGGAGGAGAGCCGGGTTCTTTTCCACTTTCGGAAATCGATTCAAATCCCACGGAGATTCGCGAAAGGCGGCCCTGCCGAAGATTCGTGTAGGTGGATACCCCTTCCTTCCCGACGAACATTAGATCTGTGTCTCCATCCTCGTCAAAATCTCCGAAAGCTACGTCAGTTGCATCAAAGGTACCTTCCAGACCTGCTTTTTTTCCGACATCCAGGAAAGTCTCATCTCCATTGTTTCTCAGCAACACGACGAAACGGCCTTCATCCGGGACGGCCTTGATGAGGATCAGGTCCAGGTCTCCGTCGTGGTCGTAGTCCACGAACAGAGACTTCCGGTTATTCCCAAGAAGACGGGATGACAGGATCCCATCACCGGATATATCCACAAACATGCCGTTGTCGTTTCTTGCGAACACGCCCTGACCCTGAGGGCTCCAGACCAAAAGGTCCGAATCCCCGTCGTTATCATAGTCCGCCATCGATGCGCTCTCGAAATCCCCCCGGAACCCCAGACCTCTTTGATCGGTCACATCAACGAACTTCCCCCTCTCATTAACCAGAAGGACATTCCCGGGCCCCCCGCCCGCCCGGCGACACACATAGACGTCGAGGGCGCCGTCATCGTCGAGGTCCCCAAGCGCGAATCCGCGAGCGTCCTGGCCCAGGCCAACCGCCTGGGTTGCATCCCTGAAAGCGATCGGAATCGGGGACTCATGATACTCCCCCAACCGCGCTTCAAGCTGAGCGCTGAATCGTTCCAACGGAAGGCCGGTCGCACCCTGCACCAGTTCCGAAATCGCGGACCGGTAGCGGAAACCTCCCTTCTGAACGTTTTCGAACACGATCATCTGCAAGAGGGCCTCATCCGGCTTTCCCTGTGACATGACTTCCAGGCCCTTCTCCAGATAAGGCACCGCAGCATCGGGGATTCCCCAAAGATCTTTTCGAATGCCTTCATAGACTTTCCGGGCTTCCGGGACATTTTTCCTTCGGAGGAGGATCTCTCCGAGCTTCAACCGGACTACGATATTCGCCGGAAGCCGTGTGAAAAGTCCCCGAAGTTGATCCTCCGCATCGCCAAGACTTTCCGGAGTCCGCCGCGAACGGAGATTATAGGTGGCGAATTTGTAGCGGGAATAGTCATCCCCAGGATCGAGCCGGATTGCCTCCCGGATTTCCCGAACAAAATCCTCTTCCCGATGTTGCCATAGATAAACCTCCGCCAACAACGAACGCACCTGGGCGTTCCCCGGGCCCTGCACTATGGCCTTTTTTAACCACGCTTCCGCATCCCCCAGTTGCTGCATCCGAAGATAGACGAGACCCGAGTTGGCATACCCGAGGGGTTCATCCGGTGCGAGTTCCGCAACCTCTTTGAACGCTTCCAATGCCTGATCATTCTGATTCTGCTCGAGATGTGCCAGTCCAAGATTTCGCTGGATCAGAAGGTCGGATAAGCCCGAACCAAGAACCGGTTCCGGGGTGACAACCAATAAGAATAACAACAACGATTTTGAAACCGGATTGATGATTCCAAGAAAATTGCAATTTTGGTTCTTCAATTATGGCTCTCCATGGAATATAGTGGACCCTGTTCTTCCCGATTGACACCCCGGGCCTTCGAGCTAATCGAGAAGTCGAGACTATAGTCAGGGCCTTCTTTCAGCGCCAACGGCGCGTTGTTCCTCAACCCAGGGCAGCGCCCTGGGTCGTGAGATTTCACATCCCCCAATCCCTGTCCCGTATCCTGATTCATCTACGGTATATGTGGAATTGATCCGGATCGCGGACCGTTGGACCGCTGATGCGTTGCCTCACAGAACCTCGCTTTCACCAACGGAAGTTCTTCAATTTTCAATTTCCTTTCATAAAAAAACTCCGGACCTCCGGTCCTGAGCCACCCTGGAATCCAGGGGATATTTTATAGGTTTTCCCGTACCAAGTCAACTTTTTTAGTTACGGGGATACGCATAGCCCAGGCCCGTTGCACATATGGCAGGACCCTTAAAAACCCTTGAAGAGCCCCCCTTTTTATCTTAGATTGTCTTCATTCCTAAGGGAATTAAGGCATTCGAACACAGTCCCTCCAGATCTCCGAATCCTATGTCCGGTTCATTGATGTATAAAAAGATTCGGGACGGCTCGGAGATGTCCATGCCCGATAACCGTCCCAGAATCGCAGTAGTCGGGTCCATCAATCGAGACACGATTCGTACCCCGGATGGATTGACCACTGAGAGTTATGGGGGGCTCCTATACAGCATCCTGTCGCTGCACGAAATTCTTGACGGCCAAGTCGAAATTTTTCCCGTTTGCAAAGTGGGATTGGATGTAAAGGAAATTGTCTCCGACCTCCTTGGAAGTTGCCGCTCCGTTCACTTTGACGGCGTCCAATTCGTTCATGGAAAAAATAACCACTGCTTCCTCGATTATGACGAAAAGGGACGAAAGCAGGAAACCCTGAAGGATGTGGTCCCTCCCCTTACATTAGACAATCTCTCCCCCTTCCTCTCTTGTGATGCCGTCTGTTTCAATTTTATCACGGGGTGGGAGATGACCCTGGAGACCTGCCAACTTGCCCGTGCATCGACAGGGTCCCCCATCCTGATGGACCTCCACAGCCTGACCCTCGGAATCGATCCGAACGGTCTCCGGTTCTGGCGCAAACCTCCCGATTGGGAGGCATGGGTGGCCTGCGGAGATGTTATTCAGATGAACCGGGAAGAGGCGACCCTTATCTGGGGAAAGGACATATTACTGGAAGGTGAGTTGCGGAGGTTCGGAAATCACGTGTTGGAGAATGGTACAACGGCATTGATCATTACCCTCGGGGATGGAGGATCCAGAGCGGTCTTCAGGACCGAAAACGGTACCATCGAATCCATCGGGACCGAGGCGCCCCTCCCCGAACCCTCCATTGACGAAACGGGATGCGGGGATGTATTTCTTATGGGATTCACCGCAGCATATATCCGTTCCCTTGACGTCCGGCGGGCTTCAAACCTGGCCAACCGGGCAGCAGCTGCAAATTGTTGCCTGAGGGGAATCGAAGAGATCGGCAGGTTAAGGGAGTATCTCTGTTGAGCGCAACCCAATCCTTACGTATTCACCCTCTATTCATTTTTTCATTTTGCGTACTACACCTCGCGTGTGCTCTACTTTTCGTTCCTCCGGCATTTTCGTGGCCCGTGGAAGGATGGGAGCAGATCGAGACCGATCACACCGCTTTGCGTTTTCGAGGACCGGATCAAACCTTCGCTGAGAATCTGACCTTTTATTTACAGAGCGGTTATCGCCACGTTCACAGGAAACTTGGCCTTGGGGAAGATATCCGGACCATCGTCTATCTGGCGCCATCCGCAAGGCTCTTCGAGGCGCTCACTTCCGGGGCCGTCCCGGACTGGGGGGTTGGATGCGCTTTTCCGGAACATCGGGTCATCGTCCTTCGAAAAGTTGAAGGCACCCCAGGGGCTCTCAGGGAGACCATTTACCACGAAATTTCCCACATCCTCCTTAACAACTCTGCCGGCGATCTACCGATCCCCCGTTGGTTCGACGAGGGAATGGCGATGTGGAACGCTTCCGAATGGCGATGGGGCCAGTCCTACGAGATGTCGGCGGCAGCCGTCTGGGGGAATCTTCTTCCCCTTCGGGAAATCGATAATGTATTGGCCTTTGCTTCCCCGAAGGCGAAGCTTGCTTACGCCGAGAGCTTCTCCGCAGTCTCATTCCTCATGAGGCAGGAAGGCCCCGATATCGCCTCGCGTCTTCTTACGGATCTGAGGTCCGGATATTCGTTCGAAGAGGCCTTTGCCCGACAGACCGGAGCCACAACTGAAGAATTTGAGGAACGATGGAGAAAAGAAGCGGAGAAGAGGTTCGGTCTTGCGGCTCTCTTGTCTGAGTCTATCAATTTCTGGTTAGGCGTCACCATGCTTTTCCTGCTGGCCTATGTCGCAACAAAGTTGCGAAACCGTCGCAAAATCCGGCAGTGGGAGGCCGATGAAGCCGGGCCCTCGCGACCTGCCCTCCAGATTCATCACGGAAGGCCTGAGAAGGCCCCCGACAAAGGAGACAGACCTTGGTCATCGGAGTAACCGGGGGGCTCGGATCGGGAAAAAGTTCGGTCTGTCGCCGATTCGAGGCCGAGGGTGCCATCGTTATTGAGGCAGATCAGACCGGACGGGAGGTGGTCGAAGAACCGGATGTCCTCCGTAAACTCATCGCTGCATTCGGACCGGACCTGACCGATGGTGACGGTAATTTGAACCGGCGTCTCCTGGGGGAAAGGGCATTTTCGAACGCAGAATCGAATGAGCGACTGAACGATATCGTTTGGCCGCCCCTTGTCCGAAAGCTCCGCGCCGATGCGGCTTCCGCGCTTCACGAACATCCCGACAGGCCTGTGGTTGTGGATGCAGCCCTCCTCCTCGAATGGGGAGATGTGAGCTGGCTCGATGCGCTTGTGGTTGTGACCGCGGAGAGAAGTGTTCGAAAAGACCGAATGATTAGCAGGATGGGCCTTTCCGAACAGGAGGTGGAAGACCGAATGAAAGCCCAGATGCCCGAGGAGGATAAGGTTCGAAAAGCGGACTACGTCATCGTCAACGACGGATCCCTTGAGGCTTTGGCAACCCGGGCAACGGAAGTCTGGAAATCACTGATGGCGAAGTGAGAAAATCGACAGGCCCTTTCCCTCTCAGCCTAATTCCCTTCCGAACTCATGGACAATACGCCTCCTCAAAACCTCAGAAAGACGCCGATCTGCGATTCCCATCTTGCCCTGGGCGCCCGGATGGTGTCATTTGGCGGCTGGTGGATGCCCCTGCAATTTAAGGGAATCGTCGAGGAAAACCTGGCCGTTCGATCGGGCGCAGGCCTGTTCGACATCTCCCACATGGGTCAACTTGGGATTTACGGTTCAAACGCGACGGCTTTCCTGGATCATCTGCTCCCGAACCATATCGACCCCTTGAGGCCGGGTCAGATCCTCTACTCACCGATGTGCAAAGAATCGGGCGGGATCATAGACGACCTCTTGGTCTTTAGGAGGGACGAGACGGATTACCTCCTTGTGGTCAATGCCGGCCGGAAGGATGTGGACCTGGACTGGATTCAGACCCATGCCAAATCATACGGTGAAGTCACGGCCGTGGACCTTTCCGATTCCTATGCGATGGTTGCCCTCCAGGGTCCCGGGGCCGAGCGGATCCTGAATCCCCATACCGGGGTCGATTTACAGGTAATACCCTATTATCAATTTGAGGTCGGACGTTTGGGGGAGGTCGAAACCATTATCTCCCGGACCGGGTACTCGGGTGAGGACGGTTTTGAAATCATCTGTCCCTGGGAGGATGGGCCGACGGTATGGAATCGCCTCCTTCAGGGGCCCGAAGAGTTGCGGGTTGTACCGACCGGCCTCGGATCCCGTGACACGCTTCGCCTGGAAGCAGCATACCCCCTGTATGGGAACGACATCAGTGAAACGACGACCCCTCTCGAAGCGAGGCTGGGGTGGACGGTAAAATTCGATAAGCCCGAGAAGTTCATCGGAAGGGGTGCCCTCATCCGGCAAAAAGAAGAAGGGATACCCCGAAGGCTGGTCGGACTGCGGATGTGCGGGCGGGGGATACCCAGACACGATCAGCGCATCCTGAACCACGGGGGGGAATCGGTCGGAAGGATCACAAGCGGAACCTACTCCCCCACGCTAAAAAAGGGCATCGCCCTGGGCTACGCAGCCCGGGGATTCAACAAGGTTGGAACCCGGCTGGAAGTAGAGGTCCGAAGCCGGAGGGAGCCCGTTGAGCTTGTCAAGCTTCCGTTTTTGGAAACACACGTCAAAAAGTGAAAGAATGTCACGCGTGTGACATTCTCTACGCCCAACGAACCAGATGAACTACACACCGCACACAAAAAAAGAGATTGAAAGGATATCCCGGACGCTCGGGATCAAATCTCCCGGAGATCTTTTCAACGTCATCCCGAAATCGCTCCGGGTCGACAGGCTCGAACTGCCTCCGGCCTTGACGGAGATGGAGGCGGTCTCCTTCATGGACACCGTCTGTTCCGAGTTGCGTTCTAAGTCTCCGGCGCTCTCTTTTGTGGGGGGGGGAGCCTACGACCATTTTGTCCCATCCGTGGTCCAAGAGGTAATCGGGAGAGGAGAGTTCTACACCGCCTACACCCCCTATCAACCGGAGGTTAGCCAGGGCACGCTCCAGGTGATCTTCGAGTTCCAAACGATGATCTGCGAGCTTACCGGAATGGATGTTGCCAATGCCTCCATGTACGATGGGGCCTCTGCCCTGGCCGAAGCCGTCCTGATGGCCGTTCGCCTGAACAACGGTCGCCGTGTCCTGCTCCCCCAAAGCCTCCACCCCTTCCACAGGAGAGTCGTGGAGACCTACACAAGGGGTATCGAACTGGAGATCGATGACATCCCCTGTTCGGCTTCCGGAACCGTGGATCTGGATCGGATGACCTCCTCCCTCGGGGACGACGTCGCCGCGGTCGTGGTGCAGAATCCGAATTTCTTCGGTCTGCTGGAGCCCATAGATCGGATCGGGGGGATGCTGAAAGATCGGACCACCGCTTTCATCGCCTCTGTGAATCCGATCTCCCTGGGGCTATTCCGGCCCCCGGGTGATTTCGGTGCGGATATCGTGGTTGGGGAAGGTCAGCCTCTCGGGATCCCGTTGAGCTTTGGGGGCCCCTATCTCGGCTTTTTTGCCACCCGGGAGGAGCATATGCGGAAGATGCCGGGCAGAGTGGCCGGAGAGACGGTTGACCATAAGGGACGTCGGGGGTTTGTCTTGACCCTTCAGACCCGCGAACAGCATATCCGGAGGGAGAAGGCGACCTCGAACATCTGTACCAACCAGGCCCTTTGTGCGACCGCTGCCACGGTCTACCTTGCGTCGCTGGGGCCCCAGGGACTGAAGGAGGTGGGACGCTTGAACTGGGCGAATAGCCACCGCCTGGCCGTTGCGCTTCGGGGCCTCCCCGGAGTGGACCAGGAGTTTTCAGGCCCCTTCTTCAACGAGTTCGTAGTCACCACGCCTCAGGCGCCGCACGTCGTCCTGGAGCGATTGCGAACTCAAGGGATCGAGGGCGGGATCGACCTGAGTGCGTTCTATCCGGGAATGGATCGTTCTATCCTGGTCTGTACAACGGAGACCAAATCCAATGAAGATATCGAGGAAGCCGTGAAGGCCTGGAGGGAAGCCCTGTGATGCCCGGCCAAGAAACCGGGGCGCCGAAAGATGATCCCGGAGGAAAATCCAGGCTGATATTCGAGAAAGGCGCGTCCGGGCGGCGAAGTGTGTCCTTCCCCCAGGTGGACGACTTGGTTGAGGATATCCCCCCTGACCTGAGTCGGGAGACCCCACCCGGCCTGCCTGAGGTGTCGGAGCTGGAACTGATTCGCCACTATCTCCTTTTATCCGAGAAAAACTTCAGCATCGACACGGTGTTTTATCCCCTCGGGTCCTGTACCATGAAATACAACCCTAAAGTCCACGAGCGGATTGCCCGGATGTCCGAGTTGGCGGGCCTTCATCCACTCACCTCCGAAGAACACGCCCAGCCCATGCTAAGGATCCTGTCCCACATGGCCGAGATCCTGAAAGAAGTGACCGGAATGGACGGGATCACATTCCAGCCCTTCGCCGGGGCCCACGGAGAGTTCGTAGGCATTTCCATCATCGCCGCGTACTACAAGGACCGTAAAGACGAAAAGCGGATCGTCCTGATTCCGGAGTCCGCACACGGAACCAATCCCGCCACGGCCGCCATGTGCGGCTACACCGTGCAGACTCTGAAGACAGATCCGAGGGGAATGGTGGACCTGTCCGACCTTAAGTCCAGGATGAACGACGAAGTGGCCGCCATCATGCTCACAAATCCGAATACCTTCGGAATCTTCGAAGAAGAGATCCGGGAGATCGCGGACATCGTCCACGAAGGAGGCGGACTGCTTTACTACGACGGCGCAAACCTGAACGCCCTCCTGGGACACTGCCGGCCCGGCGACATGGGGTTCGATGTTGTCCACCTGAACCTGCACAAGACCTTCACCACCCCGCACGGGGGAGGGGGTCCCGGGGCAGGTCCCCTCGGCGTGAAGGAACACCTCCTCCCCTATCTCCCCGTGCCGCTGATCGAAAAGAAAGGAGATCGTTTCCATCTGGAATACGATCGCCCCCTTTCGATCGGGAAAATAAGCTCTTTCTACGGAAACATCGGAATGATCCTTCGGGCATACGTCTACGCGCGGATGCTCGGTGAGGAAGGGATGCGAAGGACCGCGGAGATGGCCGTCCTCAACGCCAATTACATCCACCAACGGCTGGTGGAACACTACGAACAGAAGTACCGGACACAGCCCATGCACGAAACCGTACTATCCGCCTCGAAGCAGAAAAGGGAATACGGAATATCCGCCCTGGATATCTGCAAACGCCTGATCGATTACGGAATCCACCCACCCACCGTATACTTTCCCCTCCCGAACGTCGTCCCCGAGGCCTTGTTGATCGAGCCCACCGAGACGGAGAACCTGGAGCAATTGGACGTGTTCATCGATGCGATGGTCCGAATCGGTCAGGAGGCGAAAGAATCGCCTGCCCTTTTACACGAAGCCCCGCATCACACACCCGTAGGCAGACTGGATGAAGTCCGGGCCGCCCGGAAGCCGGTGTTGAGGTGGAAGCGGAGTTGAGCGGTATGTTCGTGCTCATTGTTTAAAAAATGTCATCCACGATTCTATCATTGATCCTGCAATACTTTAGTGCTTGATAGGGCTTGATATTGACTTTTGTTGGCATAATCTTTACTATGATTCTTAATCTGAGCTTCCCCCAAGATGAAAAATATAGCCAACTGGAGTTAGAGTCTTACAGTATGACTTCTACGCAAGATGCGTACATCTTTTTGGTTGCGGCCTGAGTGAAACGAAGCCCGCGAATAGGGGTGAAGTCCCCTCCTTGGAGGGGATTAAGGGGTGGGTCTCAAGCCCGGCTCCCCTCCCGGGAGGGGATTAAGGGGTGGGTCTGAGGCGGAGTGAGGGAACATCGCAGATTACCGATTAGTTTATTTCGAATTGAAATCCCCAACCGCCTTTCCGAATCACGAACCACGATCCATGGTTTTTCGGAAGTCACGCCGGGGCACCCCTCCCAGGGAGGGGTTTTGGTGAGCGTTGCTTGGAATACGCCATGAAAATGAAAGTCCCCTCCTTGGAGGGGATTAAGGGGTGGGTCTGATTTAGAGTCTTACAGTATGACTTCTACGCAAGGTGCGTACATCTTTTTGGTTGCAGACTCAGTAAAGCGAAGCCCGCGATAGGCCTGTCATGAACGATAACAATACGACCATCTCCGAGCTCAAATCCCGGATGGCCGAATTTGTCCGGGAACGGGACTGGGAGCAGTTTCACTCACCGAAAAACCTGGCGATGTCCATCTCCATCGAAGCCGCAGAGCTGATGGAGCGTTTTCAATGGCTCACACCGGAACAATCCTTAAACCTGACATCGGACCAGAAAGCGGGGATCCGGGAGGAACTCGCCGACGTGATCATCTACTCGCTCTATCTGTGCAACGGCCTTTCGATCGACCTGACCCGGGCCATCCTGGAAAAGACCGAACGTAACGCGAAGCGATATCCGGCCGAAACCGTCCGGGGGCGGTCAGATCACTCGCCTGAGGATTAACTGCGAAATGGGGGGTTGTGGAAAGCGGAATGGGTAGATTGTGGGAATCGGGGATTTGAAAACCGAAAAACACAGAGAATCCACAACCTGGTCAGAAGGCGGGAATTACATGTTTATTATGAGGGTGAACGTGGGGTTACTCTGGTAGAGATTTGGAAATACCGTTTGGGTCAAAGCGGATCGGGCATAAACTCGTCGATGTGCCCCGGCGTCCTTACTCGATCACCCCGCACGCCAGACGCTTCCCCGCATTTCCGGTCGGCTGAGAGGTCAGATCGTCCTCTCCGGAGTGGATGATGATCCCGCGCCCGACAATCGATTTCTCCCCGCTCAGGCTGATGACTTTATCCACCCGGTCATAGTTCGCGGTTCCGGTAGCATCGGCCATCAGATTGCCAAGGTCGCCGACGTGCCGTTCAGAGGCCTCGTTATCGGGTGAACCGTGCGGGGATCCGTCCGGATTGAAGTGTCCGCCCGCTGAGGTGCCATCCGGAGCACTGCAATCGCCCTTTACATGTATGTGGAAACCGTGGGCTCCGGGGGTGAGTCCTTCGATTTCAGCGACGATGCGGACACCTCCCGCCACCTCGGAGAAGGTAACCTGGCCGGTCGTGGAATTTCCCTCGATGGGTCCGATCTTGGCCGCGGCTTTGAGTCCGATCTTCTCGGGTGGACTCCCGCATCCGATCAAGAGGGCACCCGCGATCAACGAAATAACGAGGCTGCATCTTTTCATTACGGACCTCCGATGGACTACTGTCCTTTTTTGTCAAAAGTCTTCCAATTTTGCGCCACCTATTTAACCAAAACCTCCATCTCGAGTCAAGGACTAATTCCCGACTCTTCCCTCGTGATACTTTTAAGTGGGCCCGTCTTTCTTTCTCTTGAATCGTAATGGTCGATCGATCAAATCCGACACTACGCGTCGTACTCCTCCCCCGCGATACGAACGCCCACGGCACCATCTTCGGGGGGGTGATTCTGAGCCATCTCGACATCGCCGGGGCGATCGAAGCCCGGAAACAGGCCAGCAATAGGATCGTGACGGTGGCGATGCACGAAGTGGAATTTCACGCCCCGGTCTTCGTGGGAGACGTCGTCAGTTATTACAGCCGAACCAAACGGGTCGGCAGAACATCCATCACGGTGAAGGTCGAAGTCGAGGCTGAACGGGCGGATGGGGGCGGATATGTGAAGGTGACAGAGGCGGAGATCGTTTACGTGGCCGTGGATGATGAGGGAAAGCCCGTGCCAATAGGATAATATTGCGATCGGTTTTCAAGGTTTTGTGGATTGTTTCGAAAGCCTGAGCTTGTCGAAGCCCCGGCCCTGAGCGGAACGAAGGGGAGATCTCGGTTTTAAAGGCTTACAGCTACGCAAGGTGCGGACATTTTTTTGGTTTCATTGCATTTTCCAATTTGCATTTTTCATTTTTCATTTTCCATTTCCATACCCTCGATATGGCTTAGGAATTTTTCCGCCGATATGAAGCCTGTAAGCCGCTTGTGGGAGAGTTCCTTTCCATCCCTATCGAAGAAGACGATGGTAGGGAGGCCCACGATCCGGTACTTTTTCTGAATGGCACGTGTCCCTTCAGAGTCATTCGTAAAGTCGAGCTTGATGCTGATGAAGCCTTTGAGCCGCTCACGGACTTCCGGATGGCTGTAAGTCTCCCGGTCCAGTTCCACACAGGCCGCGCACCAGTCCGCATAAAAGTCGATCATCGCGGGTTTCCCCTCGCGATGGGCTTTCTCAAATCCCTCCTTCTCATCCAGGACCCAATCCGGACCTGCCTCCAACGCCGTCACGGTAAACGCCCCGGCAACGACATAGAGCCCAACCGCACAAAGCCCTACCCCGATGCCTTTCCGAAGGCGGACACCCTTAGATGATCCGTGGAATGACTTGTGAACCGCTCCCAGGATTAGACCCAGAACGATCAACCCCCCCGCTGCAGCAAAGGTCCCGGCCGAACGGTCCAGGAAGGACTTCAACCACGGGGCAATATCTTTAAAAAAGAACAGCGCTGCGGCCAGCATCATGATCCCGAGCAGACTCTTGACACCCTCCATCCAGGTCCCCGACCTCGGCAGCGAGGACAAAGCACTGGAAAACGTCCCGATGACGATGAAGAGGACACCCAGTCCCAGGGCGAATGAGAACAGAAGCCAGAACCCCAGTATCATATCCTGGGTGGTGGCCACATAAGTCAGGACGCCCGCAAGGACCGGTCCCGTACAGGGCGCCGCGATGATCCCCCCCACGAGCCCCATTCCAAAAGCCCCCACATACCCATGGCCGCCCACAGCCGTCAACTGTTCCTGCAGGACGGACGGAAGCCGGACCTCGAATGCCCCGAGCATCGACACCCCGAAGGCCGCCAGGATCGCAACCACCCCACCGACCACCCATGGATTTGTCAGAACCTGGCCGAATACGGCTCCGGTCGAGGCCGCGCTCAATCCCAGGATCGAATAGGTCGAGGCGATGCCCAACACGTATATGCACGACAGGAACAGGCTCTCCCATCTGCTTTTGACCTTCCGAGCCCCGAAGATGCTGATCGTGATCGGGATCAGGGGGTAAACACAAGGCGTCAGGCTTGTCAAAAGGCCTCCTATGAACGCCAGGAGCACCGCCCAGAACCATCCCTTTCCCAGCAGCCCCTCTCCCTCCCTGCTGAAATCCTCGAGTTGCGCGATCGTGAGGGCTCCCGGCTCCCCGCGATCAGTCGCTTCGACGACCGTCAGGGCGAGTTCCAGAGTCTTCGTGGTCGGAAAGTAGCAGAGTGTCGGGGAACAGCCTTGGTACCTGATATTCGCCTTGACAGGGATCCTTCCAGGGCGGGCTTGCGGCACGGTCACTGTCGAAACAAACGTAAAGGACGGAGCCCCTGTGAAAGCATCCACCTCCTTCCCCGTGATCGGATCGACCTTCAGGGAAGAAGCCGGAAATGCCGCCTCGCTGATGAGGAGATCCGATTCGGCCTCGAAGCTGATCGACGTCTGATCCCGATACACCAGGTGATCCTCGGGTAGGCTGAGCATCAACCGGATCTCCGTGCGGGACCCTCGGGAGGCCGTATCCGGAACGACCTGTCCCGACCACCTGAACAGCGTCTCCGGGTCAGGTACCGCACCCTGCCCCCACGACAACGAGGATAACGCCAGGGTAAGCCCTATCAGGATCGGAATAACACGGTTATGTTTATTCATAATTCTAAACCTTGTGTATTGCGAAAGACGTTTCATTGCACTTTCTTGATCATATCCCTTATCCGGGAGGGCCCGCGGTCTCGCGGGCCGTAATCGGTTAACAGATGCTGATAACGCTTCCCGCCTAATCAAATTCGTTCACCATTAAAAATCATTCAGTTTGCCATAAACCGCCAAACCCTTGAAACCATTGGAATCAGGAAATCCTTGACCTTAATGGCCGGAATGTTAGCGGACGCCGAGGCCGGCGTCCCTCCCGTCTCATCGCCTTTCCTTCCCTGACAACCTGTTTTGACTCCTCCGACCTTAGACACCCCACCTCCTGCCTCTGCCTTTCCTGCTACTGCTACTGCCTTTCCCCCTCACTTTTGCACTTTCCATTTTTCATTTTTCATTTCCATGATTTCCATGTCCTAATTTATCCGCCTGCTCCGCCACCTTGCGGTAGGCCTCCGCGTGTTCAGCGATGATATCGGGTCGATACTTCTTGAACCACGGGATACCGTAGACCCGTTCCTGAATCGATTCCGTGACCGGAAGGCTTCCGGGGCCCTCCCTGACATCCCGATCCGTGTGCGCGATGCGCGTCGGCTTTCCGTGTCCATAGATGTCCGCTTCGTTCAGAACCGGATGGAGATGGAGGGGGGGGGTTCGCCCCCGGACTGCAGATCCCTCCCTCGGCGCGCACCGCCTCCGCGAACTTCTGGAGTCCCAACCCGCCTAACTCGTCTGCACAATAAATCCCGTGGGGGAGATACCACCCTCCCATCTTACTGCTCGAGGACTTGGCAGGCCGGTGCGCCCGGATCCCGGGAACCCCTTCAAGGAAGTCCCAGAAGGCGTTCATCGCTTTCCGGATGACCTCCAACCGTTCACCATAGTGCCTGAGCTGTACACGCCCCACAGCGGACGACATCTGGTGCATCCTGTACTTCGTGCCCCCCAGCGGTAATCCGATCAGGGGCACCAGCTCGGGAAGGTCGATTTCTGTTTCAGTTCGTTGATAATGTCCGAATGCCGTCGCCCTCTGGTGGATCTCCCGATCATTCGTGATCAGCATCCCCCCTTCCCCGACGGCCAAAGCCTTACCGGACATGCAGGACATGGCGCCTGCGTGGCCGATGGTACCCAGGATTCGTCCTTTGTAGAGGCCCCCGTGAGCGTGGGAGACATCCTCGATCACCTTGAGTCCGCGATCACCCGCAATCTTAACGATAGGATCCATATCGGCCGGGTAACCGTAGGAGTGCACCACCACGATCGCCTTGGTCCGTTTCGTAACCCGCTCTTCCAGGTCTTTCGGATCGATGCACATCGTGTCCGCCTCCACATCCGCAAACACAATCGTCGCCCCGAGGGACATCGCAGGAAGGACGGATGCCCAGAAAGTGAGGCTTGGAGCGATGATCTCGTCCCCAACGCCTACCCCGCAGCCGAACATGGCAGCGTGTAGGGCCGCCGTGCCCGTGTTGTGAGCGAGGGCATATTCGACACCGTGCCAGCTGGCGAATTCCGTTTCAAATTGTGCGGTCACATCTCTTTCGGACATCTTGCCCGCACGGAGAACCTCCAGCACGGCCCGTTCATCCTCCTCCGTGATGATCGGCCAGGTGAAAACGTCGCCTTTAGGTTTTCTGACCGCCTTGGGGCCCCCGAACAGGGCAAGTCTCTCCATAGATCTTCCTTGTGATCCCCTACTCTAAACCTCCGATATCACCCTGAAAGGCCGGGGAATCACGATATCCACAGATCCCTGCGACGGATTTCAGTTTTGAATAATTTGGATAACGTTACATGGCCATAAAGCTAAATCAGGGAAGCAGATTCTGTCAAACGAATTCTTGTTGACTGCACATCCCACGTTGTGCATATTGTCCCTGGATTCAAGGAGATTACACGCCTGGGACATCGCCCAAACCATCCCGCAGGCTCAAAACTGTAACTTTTTTCCTCGATAACAGTTCCATCCTCTATTGAAGTTCCTGGGGCCCCTGCTCCAGGACTGTCAATTACCGTTAACCCCAAGGAGGGAACATCATGCCTCAGGTCCTCGGTATTTTCACCACAGGACTATTATGGGTCTCCCTTTTCGCCCTTTTCTCTCACGGGACGGAAGCCCAGGATCAGCAGACCCCCATCGGTGAAAAATGGTGGCCTTCCCGATGGGGACCGAATGACGAGGCCGGGGCCTCCAACTGGATCACTCCGGCCAAAGTCCTGGAGGCGGCAAGACTGATCAAGACCGGCAAAATCTATGACATCGGTCGGATTTATGAAACCGGGATGCCTTTATTCGGGACCCGGCGATACACGTTCCGGATCCCGGGCACACCCACGGGCGGACCCTTTGGTACTAACCAATTGATCTATCACGACGAGTTTCTGGCCACTGAGATCGGGCAGGTCGGAACCCAGTTTGACGGACTGGGGCATATCGGGGTTCAGGTGGGGGAATCCGGGGACATGGATTGGATGGTTTACTACAACGGCTTCACCGAAACCCAGATGGCCGATTCCACAGGGCTGAAGAAACTTGGGATCGAAAAGTTGAAACCCATCTTTACGAGGGGCGTACTGATCGACGTGGCCGGTTATAAAGGAAGGATGCTGGAAATGGGGGAAGAGATCACCGTGGAGGACGTGCGGTCAACCCTCCACCACCAGGGGATATTTGGGGAATTCAAACCGGGGGACGCGATCTTTTTCAACACGGGCTGGGGAAGCCTCTGGATGAAGGATAACGACCGGTTCAACAGCGGCACCCCGGGGATCGGGATGGCTGTCGCCAGGTGGATCATATCGATACAGGCCAGCGTGGTCGGTGCGGATACCTGGCCCGTTGAAGTCATGCCGAGTCCCGACCCCGATGCCTTCGCCCCGGTACACTGTGAACTGATCACGAAGCACGGGATCTTCCTTCACGAGAACCTGGATTTCACAGAGCTCATCAAGGACGGAGTCTTCGAATTCGTTTACGTGATGACCCCCCTCCGAATTAAGGGAGCAACCGGTTCCCCTGGCAGGCCGATAGCGATCCGGTAAGGCAATCACTTCGAGTCCCCTATGAACCCATCAGATCCGGATCGATCCATCTCTCCCTAAATCCGGAGTATTCTCCAATCATCTCATAGAGCATTGCGATGCGTGCCGAGCTCAGGGACAGCCTGGAGTTTTTATACCGGGACTCCCAGGTTGGAAAGAGGCAACGACCCCACGTGACGCTGGACGTGGCACGTGGCGGTACCATCAGCCTGCATATATTGTTGAACGGAACCGTCCCAGGCCGAACGCTCCGGACGCTGCTCCGCTGGAGGGGGCGTGTCCTGGACCAGGGGACCTGGTTCAGGCTTGTGGATGTACCTGTCGAGGCAAACACCGGTCTACGCGGATTCATCGAGAAGAAAGGCGAACCGAATCCATATGTCACAAGGCGAGCCCCATTCCGTGTATACGATGCTATGGAGCCGGTGGGATCTGTCATAAAGGTTTCAGGGGAGACAACCGCACTTCGGTTTCACCTGCCGATCCCGAAAGATGCGCGGGTCGGCCCCCGGGAATACACCCTCGAGGTTAAATCCGGTCTCGACCTGTTCACCTTTCCGTTCACGGTGAATATCTTCAAATCCATCATTCCCGCAACCGGTCGAAAAAGCTTTCCGAACACCAACTGGTATTCCCTGAGTCTTATGGCACAACGTCACGGCCTGAGACTCTGGAGCGCTCCCCACTGGCGGATGATTCGGAGATACGCTGACCTGCTCGTTAAGGCACGTCAGAATATGTTTATCTGTTCCCTGGGGGATATCATCCGGGTCAGAGGGAAGATCCCGGTCTTGAATCATGAGCGTCTCCGCCGGATCGTAAAGACCTTCACGGATGCCGGAATGTACTACATCGAAGGGGGTCACTTCGCCTCCCGCACAGGCGGTAAATGGCCGGCTACGACCTTCGACATCCATTATCCCGAGGTCCTTGCCACTTCCGCCCAGGGAAACGCCGCCCTCGCCCACACGGCCGGCCAGTTGATGGACGAGATCGTTCGCAACGGATGGCGGGATCGATGGATACAGCACGTTGCCGATGAACCTTCAGAAGCCTGTGCCTCCAATTTCAGGATCCTCGTCGGCATGGTCCGGAAATACATGCCCGGGATCCCCCTCCTCGACGCCACCCAGGACACCGGGCTTGTCGGGTCGGTGGACATCTGGTGCCCCCTGAATCGAGAATATCAGAAACACCGCAAAGAGTTCCACGCTCAGCGAACCGTGGGAGACCGGGTCTGGTTCTACACATGTTGCGGCCCTGGCGGACCGTGGCTCAATCGGCTGATGGATCAGGAGCTCCTGCGTCCCGCACTCTTCGGTTGGGGAGCCGCATTGTTCAACCTGGATGGCTTTCTCCACTGGGGCCTGAACCGCTATCGGCCGCATCAGAATCCGTTTGAGCAGAATGTGGTGGGACACTCGCACGGTAATTTCCTTCCCGCCGGCGACACGCACATCGTCTATCCCGGAAAAGGCCGCCCCTGGTCAAGCCTCCGGTTTGAGGCGCAGAGAGAGGGTTTCGAAGATTACGAACTGCTCCGCGTGCTTCAGCGCCGGGCCCCGCGAACAGCGAGATCCGTCATTCGAAAGGCCATTCGCGGTTTCGATCGATACACCAAAAACGTTAAAACATTCCGCGCCGCGAGAAGTGCGGTTCTGCAGGCCCTGGAATCCTGACGAACCATCTTCCGGACGGAACTAACGGATCAACTTTTTCTGATCTGTGATTGATTGGGAGGCATCACGTGACTGGGCTCCAAATCGAGATCAAACACTGGATCGGCGTGATTCTCTGCGGACTCCTCCTTCACCCTTCGGTCAGGGAATTCGCCTCCGGTCCTGCCGAGCGTAAAGCCCACTCCTTCCCAACGCCTTATTTCGGAGGTCTTGCGATCTATTTGGCCTTCGCCGCAGTCGTCATCCAGAATTTCTATTTTTCGATCGAATTGAAGGGGGTCGCCCTGGGCGGCACCATCATCTTCATCGTCGGCCTCGTTGATGACATTTGGAATATCTCCGCCCGTGTGAAGCTCCTGTCCCAGGTGATCGCCGTCGGAATACTCATCAAATACAACGTCTACATTTCGTTCCTCCCGGACACCTGGTGGGGATATGTGGGGGAGTTGCTTCTCACCGGAATCTGGGTGATCGGCATCACCAACGCCTTCAATTTTATCGACGGCCTGGATGGTCTGGCCGCGGGATCCGCAACCATAAACGCCATGTTTTTCGGCCTGGTTGCCTTGTTGACCGGCCAGAAGTTCATGATGTTCCTCTCCGTTGCATTGATGGGAAGCTGTATGGGGTTCCTTCCTTACAACCTTCGCCGTCTCAAACCCGCGGGAATTTTTATGGGGGATGCGGGGAGCAACTTCCTCGGGTTCACCCTGGCGGGTATCGGCATCATGGGCGATTGGGGAAGAGGCGACCTGATCGATATCGTCGTCCCTGTTCTGATCCTGGGCGTCCCCATATTCGACACCACATTGACGACTGTTGTGCGTGTCTGGTCCGGACAGGTGAAAACCTTTAACCAGTGGATCGCCTTCACGGGGCGGGATCATTTTCATCATCGTCTTGCGGATCTGGGCCTGGGTAACAGGAAATCCGTTCTGGTCATCTACACCGTTACGGCCTGGGCTGGCCTTTCCGCCCTGCTCATGAAAGATGCTTCCGGGTTTTACACGATCCTGGGAGTGATGCAATCCGGGATCATTTTCCTGTTGATTGGAGGATTCATGGTCTTCGTAAAAGGCCAATATGCCCGCCTGGCCGGGGCATTCAACGATGAAACTCTTCAAATCGGACATAAACACGCCATTCAACCATAAATAATCCCGGTTTTATTCCTGCTTCCTGGATTTTTTCTCCATATTCCTTCCCAAATTCATTTAACTTTACAGTGGGAAATATTTGTCTTATATTTAAATGGGAATTACATATTTAACTTGACAAACGCAAGGCAATTGTTTATATTTAAAATTGTTTGTTAGAACAGAGAGTAAACAACAAAAAGGACAATTGCCATGTCACAGAAAGCGCCTGGAAAGTCTCACCGCAAGGGAATTTCGATTCTCGAATTGGCCGACATGTTTCCAGATGAAGCGGCCGCGGTGATTTGGTTTGAAAAGCAGCTCTGGAATGGGGATCGTTGCTGTGGTCATTGTGGAAGCGTCAAGACGCGCGAGGTACCCAATACCAAGCCCATGCCTTACTGGTGCACGGATTGCCGGTCTTACTTCAGCGTCAAGACTGGCACTGTCATAGAGAAATCTCGCCTGCCACTTCGCAAGTGGGTCTTTGCGATTTACATCTGTGTCACACATCTCAAAGGTGTTTCCAGTATGAAGCTCCATCGGGATTTGAAGGTGACGCAAAAGACCGCATGGTTCATGCTCCACCGCCTACGTGAAACATGGGGGACGGATATGGCGGTAAAGTTCGAGGGTCCCGTTGAGGTTGATGAGACCTATATCGGTGGCAGGGAAAAGAACAAGCATGCAAATAAGAAGTTGCACGCGGGGCGAGGCACAGTAGGCAAGGTTGCCGTGGCGGGTGCGAAGGATCGTAAGACGCGAAAAGTAAGAACTCAAGTAGTTGAACACACGGACGGCGCGACCCTTCAGGGTTTTGTCCACAACAATGTGAAGGATGGCGCAACGGTCTATACGGATGATGCAACGGCCTATCAGAACATGTACGGCTTTGATCACAAATCCGTGAAGCACAGCGTTGGCGAGTTTGTAAGAAAAAAGGCTCACACGAACGGTATGGAAAGCTTTTGGGCATTGCTGAAGCGTGGCTATTATGGCACCTATCACAAAATGAGCCTCAAGCATCTGCAGCGTTACGTCAATGAATTCGCTGGACGTTGCAGTATTCGGGACGTGGATACCGTGAAGCAGATGCAATCCGTTGTTGCGGGGATGATCGGAAAACGGTTGATGTATAAGGAACTGATTCAAAGTTAGAAGGGAGAGAAGATCATGCCGTACTTGGCCGAAGCAGTCGCTAATAGTTTCCTGGATATCGCTAAGTCTTCAGGCGAAACGGTAGACGCGATGAAAATCCAGAAACTGGTGTACTTCAGTCACGGGTGGCACCTCGGATTCGATAAGGGGGCCTTGAGCGCCGAGAACGCACAGGCTTGGAGATGGGGACCGGTTTTTCCAGATCTTTACCAAGTAGTGAAAGTCTGGGGGAGTAGGCCCATCATGGGGCCCTTAGAAACTATGGATGTCGGTGAGCACAGAAGGTTACAGTGGAACACGCCGCGCGTCCCTCCCGAGGATACTTTCGCGATGGAACTCATCGAACGAGCGTGGGAGGTCTATGGTCACATGCCTGGGCTGTCGCTATCGCAACTCACACACGAACCTGGGGGGCCTTGGGATACAATAAGGAAAAAGAATCCCTATGGCTATAACTTGGTGATTCCGAATAACATCATCAAGAAACACTTTGCACAGAAGATCTCGGCAAATGCCGGAACTTAAAGACCTTCGCACCGTCCGGACTGATAAGCTTCCAGAACCTGATCAGCAAGACGTCAGTCTGTTCGATGACGAGAAAAAAGAACTTGATAACCAACGGCTTCGACTTTATAACCAACGACTTGAAGCCGAAATCAACGATCTCACTCAGGACCGCGATCAACGTAAAACGTACGCAAACCGCTTATATTGGCTCATTGTCGGTTGGCTCATTGTTGTTGGCTTAATCATGCTTCTGCACGGATTAAGTCCCATCTCATTCAAACTCTCCGTCACTGTGCTCACTACTCTAATCGGCTCAACCACAATTTCGGTTCTGGGGTTGTTCGTCATCGTCGCAAATTATCTTTTTCCCAAGAGGCCTTAAAATCCCCCTAACTACTTTCACGCGATTGCAGGCACCGTAAAGGAGTTGCAGGTTACTCAACGGGGCGTGAAACTGGCGCCCCCCCTTGTATGTTTGAGGAGGCGTGTATGCCACGTTACGAGTTTAAAGGCGCGACACCCGAAGCGCTAGCCCGAGCCTTACGCCGACGGCCGTCGGGCCAAGTGGACAGACAAGAGAAACATTCAGCAGACCATCAGAAAGAGCAGCAGAAAGGCACTCAACGAAACAATCCTAAATGATTTCTCGACTTTTGTCAAGTTAAATATGTAATCCCCATTTAAATCTTAATTACCTTCCTATCCTCATTCCGGTTTCTTTTCAAGGAGTTTTTGATGCCGTCAAAAACCGATACTTCGTTCAAAACCGGCAACATCTCGGTGACTTCGGACCCCGACCGTGAGTTCCTTATTGAAACCCATTGCTGTGTCACAGGTGCGGACGTCAAGCACAGCTTCTGCCGCTACCCGGATAGTGTCAACGGAACCTTGATGGTTATGTCACACGAGGCCATGCTCAAAAACTCCCTGCCCGGACAGGACCTTGTCACAGCCTTCGAGAAGGTACTGGCCAAGCGGCGCGAGACCGAAAAAAGTCCAAAGGACGAAAAAAGTAACACCCCCCCAACAGATACATTTTTTTCGCCTTTGAAATCGTGAGATATTGAAGATGGATGAACCCCGATCCTTGACTGAGGAGCAACGTAACGAACTCTTATTCACCCAAATTGTCATCATGTTCCAGGGTGCTGCCATGCAGCAATTGGGCAAGGTAAAGAATCCTGTAACCGATAAGATCGAACGAGATCTTGATCACGCCCGGAATAGCATCGATATCCTTGGCATGCTGGAAGTTAAGACCAAGGGGAATCTGACCACCCAGGAAGATCAATTCCTTCAGCTCGTGCTTTCTGAGTTACGGTTGAATTATGTCGACGAAGTCAAAAAACCCGTAGAAACTCAGCCTGAGTCGGAGAAAGAACCGGAAGGAGAGACCGAGAAAAAGCAGGAAGAAACCCCGGAGAACGAAATAAAGGGATAGGCCCCTTGGGCCTTTCTCCATCTGACTTAAGAAGGTTCACCTAATCCCATTAAAGGGTGCGGAATGAAAGAGATTCGGTATTTCGACTTCTTGAAATCGATGCGGTCGAACATCTACGAGATCCACTTCAACGACCTCTCCTACAGCCCACCAAAAGTCGATTTCCGCGGGGCCATGATCATCTTGAAGCCTTATATCGGGGGCCGATTGAAGGATCAGCTCAAAGCCGTCGTCCCGATAAGCCTCTACCTCTTCCTGTTTCAGATCGTCATTCTCCGCCAGTCGATACCCAACGCAACTGTTGTGGCCTTGGGATTGGGCGGCGTAATTATTGGGTTGATGTTCTTCATGGAGGGCCTCAAGCTCGGGTTGATGCCGTTCGGTGAGGTCATCGGGTCAACCTTCCCCCTAAAATCCAAGCTCGTGACCATTCTGCTCATCGCCTTCACCATCGGTTTGGGGGCGACCTTTGCAGAGCCGGCGATCGGTGTCTTAAAGGAGGCCGGGAAAATCGTTAAAGCCGAGGATGCTCCGGTCCTGTATGCCCTGTTGAACATCTACTCGGGTCTCCTGGTGACCTGTGTGGGAATCGGCGTGGGCCTCGCGACGGTCCTGGGTATCCTCCGGTTTCTCTACAACTGGAGTCTGAAGCCGCTCATCTTCGCCTCAGTGACCCCTACCCTGCTCCTGACCGTCTATGCGTACCTTGACGAAGGCATGTCGAGCATGATCGGCCTGGCCTGGGACTGCGGCGGGGTGACCACGGGACCGGTCACAGTCCCCCTCGTGCTCTCTCTGGGGATGGGGGTGTCTCTGGTCACGGGGAAATCCGATACCGGCATGTCCGGGTTCGGGATCGTGACGCTGGCCTCGCTTTTCCCGATTATGGCCGTCCTGAGCCTTGCGCTCTACGTGACGAGCACGCAAGATGTTCAGGCCATCGTGGCCGCTGCCGCAAAGGTCGGCGAAACCACGACGGTGGAACCCACCTTGTGGGACCATCCGGTGGTCGCCAATATCATTCTGGCCTTCCGGGCGATCCTTCCCCTCTGTGCCTTTCTCTACCTCGTTCAAAAGGTCATCCTTCGGGAAAAGATTCAGAACTTCGGGATCGTTATCTACGGCATCGGACTCTGCGTGATCGGAATGATCATGTTCAACCTGGGTCTGGCCTTCGGCCTTTCCGCGCTCGGATCCCTGGTTGGAGATATCCTTCCCGCGGCCTTTACGGAGCTGGACAAGGTGAGCGGATCCCCCCTCTATCTTTACCAAGTTGGAATCGCCATCACGGTCCTCTTCGCCTTCATCAATGGGCTATGGCGCCACGCTGGCAGAACCCGCCCTGAACGCCCTGGGCCTCACCGTCGAGAATATCACAAACGGCGCTTTCAAAAAAACCGTCCTGATGCATTCGGTGTGCGTCGGCGTCGCCTGCGGCCTGTCCACGGGAATCCTGAAGGTGGTCTTTGATATTCCCCTCCCCTACCTCCTCATACCCCTTTATTCGATCCTCATTGTGTTGACCATTTTTTCATCCGAGAAGTACGTCAACATCGGTTGGGACTGTGGAGGCGTTACGACGGGACCGGTCACCGTCCCCCTGGTGCTCGCCTTGGGTCTTGGGGTCGGCAACGCGGTGAATGTTGTAGAGGGATTCGGAATCATCTCCATGGCGTCCGTATGGCCAATCATTACGGTGGTTTCTGTGGGACTTTGGGTGGATCACAAGGCATCTCAGGCCGAGGATGAATCGGCAAGGAGCGTGGCATGAATCAGAGCAAAATCATGACGGTATTGACCGACTTGAAAATGATAACGTGCATCGTACAACGAGGCGCGGGTGAGGCCATTGTCAAGGCCGCTGCGGACGCGGGCGCAACCGGCGCCACTGTGCATTTTGCCCGGGGTACGGGTGTGCGTGAAAAACTCGGGATCCTCGGAGTGGCGGTCGAACCCGAGAAAGAGGTCATCAACATCGTGGTTCCCGCGGAAAAGGCGGATGAGATCTTTGAAGTGATGTATTTTGCGGGAAAACTGAACGTTCCCGCGATGGGTTTCATCTACATGTCCTCCCTCGATAAGGCCGCAACCTATATCCCTAAAGAGGTAGCGGAAAAAATAGGTAAGGAAACAGAATAACCTTTTAGCATGGGGATTTGACTTCAGCAGCATATCGATCGATTGATCGATTTTTGTGATTTAGGTCACGGACTTTTTTTATCATTTCCGTGACCACTATCACCAAATAATAATACTTAATTTACCATTGTTATTAGTCGGGTGAGGTAGGGACGACGTCCGGGTCGCCCCTACCTTTGTTTTAGGTGACCGTTCATGACCCCACTTATCGTTTTATGAATTAAATTTCTCCTTGAATTTTTAGGTCAATTTTATGTCAGAAGTTATTGACAACAGTGTCAATAGTTGATGACAATCCTTGCCAATTAAACGAAATCAAGAACCGTTTTGTAAACCCCGATTACCCGCATGACCTAGGAAACAATAAGTTATGACAAGCGGAGGACCATGGCACGGACCTTGCGATTAGACCACTCGGCCATATACGTACAACAGACCTTGAAGGAAAAGTCGAATCAAAACGGAACCCTATTTCCGAGGGGATACAGATGATTTCAACGACCCAGAGATACTTCATGACGATCCTGTTCATGAGTTGCATCTTCCTGATTTCTACGACCACTTTAGCGCAGGAAGACGTCACACTCGAAGGAGACGTGACGGACGTAGACGGTAATATAATAGAGGGTGTGGGCGTCAATGTCTTCAACGACCAGGGCCAGAGTGGATTCTCGCTTACCGACGCGGAGGGCAACTTTAGTATCACGCTGCCCCCCGGATCTTATACCCTGGATGCAGCCCCTCCGGCAAACACCTCGTTCCTTCGGACCCGAATGGATATCACGGTTACTGACGATCCCGCTGGTATTAACGTGATACTTAATAAAGGGTTCGTCCTGTCCGGATTAGTCCTGGGGTCTGATGAACTGGCCGTAAGTGACATAAGCATGAGCTTCTTCTTACCCCCCGAAACGTTTTTCCACGCGCAGAGCCAGGAGGACGGAAGCTATAGCGTGGTCCTCCCCGAAGAGGGACCTACGAAATCACCCTGAATCCCCCCTCGGGGACGCCTTATCTCACCACCGTGAGGGAGGGATTTGGGATCTCAGGCATCCCGGGGAGCAGTATCGTGGAGGATCTCGGCCTGGATCGAGGTGCCGTCTTCTCAGGATTCGTCAGGGGTCCGAATGAAGAGGCCGTAAGCGACGTGAACATCCACCTATCCTCAGCGTCCGGTTTGTCCTTCGGGACGCAGAGCCTGGCGGACGGAAGCTATCGCGTGGTGGTTCCACCGGATACCTACGACATCTTCCTCAGCCCCCCTCAGGGATCATCATACGTCAGCGCTCGAAGGGAGGGGGTTTCGATTCAGGAAGATACCGTGGATGACCTGG
This sequence comes from Candidatus Latescibacterota bacterium, assembly GCA_965217865.1. Lineage (GTDB taxonomy): Bacteria > Latescibacterota > UBA2968 > SICM01 > SICM01 > CBDCJO01. The sequence goes on from CBDCJO010000001.1 coordinate 391,229, forward strand.
GGTTGGATCTGGGGGTGACCGTGTCGGGTCGGGTGACCGACCAGGGTGGAACCCCCGTGGAAAATGCCCACGTGAATCTGTTCGGTCCGGAAGGCGGGAACAGCGGAAGCACAGACGCCGACGGCAACTACAGCGTTCTCATCAGTCCCGGTTCATATAATCTGAATGTCAACCCCCCGGAGGGGGCCCCTCTCCTCCCGGAACAAAGAGATGAGTTCGAAGTTTTTGGCGATCTCACGATCGATATCTCCCTGCTGGAAGGCGCGACGGTTCGGGTGTGGTTCGAGGCTCGGACGGCCAGCGGGTCCAGGATGCATGGGTCTTCTTAAGCGATCCCGAGACTTTTCAAGGCAGAGGTTCCGGCACCGATGCGGATGGATTTTACAACATCCTTATTTCACCCGGGACCTATAACCTAAGGGTGGATCCGCCTGGTGAGAGCTCTCTCCTTCCGTTTAACAGAGAGGACCTCCAGGTGACGATCGGCATGCCCCCCCTCGACATTACCCTTGAAAGGGGAGCGATCCTGACCGGTTTGGTCACCGATCCCGCAGGCAACCCATTGCAGGACGTGTTTGTCAACGCGTGGAATCCGGAGACGCAGACCGGCGGGGGGTCCGGGACAGATGAAAACGGGCGATACCGGATGACCCTTCCTCCGGGGACATACGACATAGACACCCACCTTCCTCAGGAAAGTCCCTTAATCTCGAGACGTATCGAGGCCGTACAGGTCATATCAGACCGGACCCTCGATATCAGCCTGGAGCGGGGAGCGATCCTTTCTGGTTTGGTCTCTGACCCTTCGGGAAACCCGCTCCCGGACGTTTTTATCAACGCGTGGAATCCAGAGACACAGACCGGGAACGGCACCCGAACCGATGAAAACGGGCGATACCAGATGACCCTCGCCCCGGGGATCTACGAGTTGAACATCAATCCCTCCCAGGGAAGCCCGTTCATCTCACAACACCTCGAGGACGTCCAGGTGACGGGCGACCGAACTCTTGATATTCGATTGGAAAGAGGGGCTATCCTTTCGGGTCTGATCACCGATCCGGGCGGCAATCCCCTTCAGGACGTGTTTGTCAACGCGTGGAATCCTGAGTTACAGATCGGCGGCGGGTCGGGGACCGATGAAAACGGGCGCTATCAGATGGCACTGCCCCCGGGGAAATACGAGATCAACCTCCACCTCGGGCAGGACAGCCCCTTCGTATCGCAAAGTATCCAGGACTATCAGCTCCTGGGAGACCAGACCCTCGACATCAGGGTGGACCAAGGAGCGATCCTCTCGGGGCGCGTCACCGATCCCAATGGAAATCCGGTCCCGGAGGTGCACGTCAACGCGTGGAATCCTGAGTTACAGATCGGCGGCGGATCGGGTACCGAGGAAGACGGGCGATACCGGATGGCACTACCCCCGGGCACTTACGAGATCAACGTCCATCTCCCGCAGGACAGCCCCTTTGTATCGAGGCCGATCGATGGCGTCCAGGTGATTAGTGACCTGACCCTCGATATCCACCTGGATCAGGGCACGATCCTCTCGGGATTGGTGACCGACCCCGCGGGCAATCCTCTGCCGGATGTCTCTGTCAACGCGTGGAATCCCGAGACGCAGACCGGCGGCGGGTCCGCAACCGATGAGAACGGGCGATACCGGATGGCCCTCCAGTCCGGAATTTACGATATCAATGTCAACCCCCCGCAGGACAGCCCCTTTGTTCCGCAGCGAATCGAATCCGTTCAGGTGACCTCGGACAGGAATCTCGATATTCAGCTGGAGCGCGGGGCGGTCCTCACAGGGCTGATCACCGATCCGTCGGGGACCCCGCTCAGTGACGTTTTTATCAATGCCTGGAACCCGGAGACACAGACAGGTGGCGGATCCGGAACGGACGAAGACGGGCGTTACCGGATGGCCTTGCTCCCGGGGATTTATGAAATCAACATCCATCTCCCCCAGGACAGCCCCTTCGTCTCTGAAACGATCAGGGACTACCAGCTCCTGGGTGATCAAACCCTCGACATCCGAGTGCAACGAGGAGCGATTCTATCCGGTCTGGTCACCGATCCGTCGGGAGCCCCGCTCCAGGACATCTTCATCAACGCCTGGAACAATGAGGCACAGACAGGCGGGGGGTCCTCAACCGATGAAAACGGACGTTACCAGATGGCCTTGCTCCCCGGGACCTACGAGATCAACATCAACCTTCCTCAGGACAGCCCCTTCGTCTCGAAGCGAATCGAGGCCGTCCAGGTAACCATAGACCGGACCCTGGACATTCAGGTAGAGCGGGGTCTGATCCTCTCCGGAAGGGTCGTCGATCCGGAGGGCAACCCGATCCAAAACGTCTTCATCAACGCCTGGAACAACGAAACCCAGACCGGCGGGGGATCCTCAACCGATGAAAACGGGGAGTATCAGATGGCCCTCCTCCCGGGGACATACGATCTAAACGTGAATCCCCCCCGGGAGAGCGACCTGGTCTCCAGGAACATCCAGTCTTATCAGCTTTTTAGCGACCAGACCCTCGAAATCAGGCTGGATGGCGGGGTGATTCTATCAGGCCGGGTGCTCGATCCCAATGGAAATCCCGTCGGTGACGCGCACGTCAACGCCTTTAGTCCCCAAACGGGAACGGGCAACGGAGCCAACACGGATGAGGACGGACGATACCGGATTGCATTGAACCCGGGGGTCTATGAGGTTAACGTTTCCTTGCCTCAGGAGAGCCCTTTCGTGGGCAAGCGGATCGAGTCCCTCGAGTTAACGGGCAACCGGACACTGGACATCCGGCTCCAACAGGGTCTCGTCCTGTCCGGACGGGTGATCGATCCCGACGGAAATCCGGTTCAGAACGCCCACGTCAATGCGTGGGATCCCCTGCTCAACTCGGGAAACGGATCCAGCACTGACCAGGACGGGCATTATCGAATTCCCCTCCTGCGCGGTTCCTACGATGTGAACGTCTTTCTTCCCCCGGAGGCCCCCTTTATCGCCCCACGCTTTGAGCGGACAAATATTTTCTCCGACACCGTACTCGATTTCATTTTGGAGCGCGGATCCTCTCTGTCGGGCACTGTATTCGGACCGGATAATCAGGGGGTCGCCGATGTGAACTTATGGGCCTCCGACCCCCGCACCGGCGAGGGAAACGGAACCCAGTCGGATGAGGATGGAACCTATACCATCATCCTGAGGGACGGCTTCTACGACCTGGACGTGAACCCAAGGCCGGAGAGTCTCCTGGTCAACAAGCGCCTGAGGGACATCGAGGTGGCGGGCGATCGGAATTTGGACATCACCCTTGAGAAAGGCGTGATCCTCTCCGTATTCGTGAATGATCCCGATGGCAACCCGGTCTCCGAGGCCTATGTAAATGCGTGGAATTCCCAGACGCAGACCGGGAGCGGAGGCCAGACGGAGGACGGCCTGTTTCGATCCGCCCTGTCTGCCGGAGTCTATGACCTCAATATCAACCCACCCCCCGGAACGGCATTCGCCGCCCAGAATATCAACGAAGTCGAGGTTTTCTCGGATCGCGACCTGGTCGTGACCCTCGAGAGGGGTGTTGTGTTGTCCGGAACCGTCACCGATGATGCGGGCAACCCCGCATTGAACGCTCACATTAACGCCTGGAGCCCCCTCCTCAACACCGGAAACGGCGCAGGAACCGATCCCGAGGGACGTTACGAGATCGTCTTGCTTCCGGGCATCTATGAGGTGGATGTCCATCCGGACGAGAAAAGCGGCCTCACCCGGACCAACCTGAGGGACATAGAGGTACGGGAAGACCGAACCCTCGATATCGTCTTGAAATCCGGGGTTCGACTGTCCGGCCGGGTCGTGGGTCCCAGGGGCGGCGGCGTGGCCAACGTCAACGTCGATGCCCAGGACGACAACTTTCAGGATGGCGGGGAGGGCTTTGCAAACACGGACCGGGACGGGGCCTATACCATGACCATCCCGCCCGGCGTCTACCAGCTCAACTTCCGTCCCCCCCAGGAAACGCGTTTTGTAGAGAAGCAGATCCACGGGCTCGAGGTCTTTTCGGACCTCAGCGGCCTCGAGACGGTCCTCGACGAAGGCCTCGTCCTGTCCGGCCGGGTGACCGACCCCGATGGCAATCCGGTGCGCGATGCGTGGGTGAACGTTTTCGACCCTGCAGCACAGTTCGGGAACGGGAGCAACACCGACCCCGACGGGATATACAGAATAGCCGTAAAAAGAGGCATCTACCAAGTCAACGTCAGCCCCCCCCAAAGACCGGGGGTTGTCTCGGACCTTGTCTCCTTTGAAATTTTCGAATTCCGGGTGACCGACGATCAGACCCTAGCAGCCTGTTGAAAAAGTGCGTTTATGCCAAGATGACTGTTGTCTTTCCTTGTGGTTTGGTCCTATGATATATCAGGTTCAAACTGAGAAGGGAGGACGAGCAAATGGCAATGGGAAAACGAGGACGACAGAGACAGGAAAACCTGTTCATCGCATCGAACACTTTGGTGAAATCTCCGGGTCATCCGTTCTACGAGAAGCTGAATCAGGTATTGGGGGCGAACGGCTTCGACGAGTTCGTCGAGGGGCTTTGCCAGCGGTATTACGCTCCTCATATGGGTCGCAAGGGCATTCCGCCCGGGGTTTATTTTCGGATGCTTTTGATTGGGTATTTCGAGGGACTTGATTCGGAACGTGGGATCGAATGGCGTGTATCTGACTCGCTGACGTTGCGCCGGTTTTTGGGGTATGCCCTTGACGAACAGACCCCGGATCATTCCAGCCTGTCTCGCATCCGGCATCGGCTTCCCTTGGAAGTTCACGAAGCGGTTTTCAAGTGGATCCTGAGGGTCTTGTGCAAAGCGGGTCTGGTGAAGGGGAAGACGTTGGGCGTGGATGCTACGACACTGGAGGCCAACGCCGCGATGCGCAGCATTGTACGCCGTGACACGGGTGAAGGCTACCAGGCATTCCTTGAGAATCTGGCCAAGGCCTCGGGCATTGAAACGCCTACCCGCGAGGACTTGTCCAAGATCGATAAGAAGCGACCGAAGAAGGGATCGAACCAGGACTGGGAGCACCCGCACGACCCGGATGCCAAGATCGCTAAGATGAAGGACGGTCGCACGCACATGGCGCACAAGGTGGAGCACGCGGTGGATCTGGACACCAATGCCATTGTGGCAGTGGCGTTGTCGGGAGCAGATGAAGGAGATACCGAGTCGTTGCCCTGGACGCTGCTCGAGGCGCAGCTCAATCTCAAGCAGGTCGCGAAGGACGAAAAAGCTGCTAAGCGTTTGCACAGACAGCGTATACGGGAGGTGGTTGCGGACAAAGGATATCATAGCAACGATGTATTGACCAGTCTGAAGCAAGGCGGCATCCGGAGTTACATTTCAGAACCGGATCGGGGACGCCGCAAGTGGAACGGCCGACGAGATGAGCAGGCCGCGGTATATGCGAATCGACGCCGGATCAAGGGAGATCGCGGCAAGGCCTTGCGCCGAAGTCGTGCAGAACGGGTGGAAAGAACCATCGCTCACACATATGATACCGGTGGCATGCGCAGGTTGCACTTGAGAGACCGCGGCAATATCCTCAAGCGTTTGCTGATCCACATCGGGGGCTGCAACCTGGCTCTGCTCATGCGCAAAGTGATGGGCGTAGGTACTCCGAAGGCCCTCCAGGACCTGGCCAAGGCCTTGCAGCGTCTACTGCTCGTCCTACAATCACGTTTGCTGCCCTCGGTCACCTTTTTAACCTCTTATCAGCGTCTCCTGCTCAATCTCCTTACCTTGATTTATCTGACCCGCACTCCAGGCGTCTTTTCCGTTTATGTGCGTTGAAAGGTAGTTCTTCAACGGGCTGCTAGCTCAGTCTTGTCCGCTCCCGCTCCCCCAACTTGCGTTCCGAGATATCCTGGACAGTCGCGCGGATGCCTACGATCCGTCCGCTCGGGTCCAGATGTGGATAATCCTGCATCAGGGCCGAAAGCAGGGTCCCGTCCTTTTTTCTCCAGGTGCGCTCATACGGCGTTGGGAGTTCCCCGGTTCCTTTCAGCTTGGCTCGTATCGCCTGTGTTGAAGTCTTCTTCTCAACGATAAATTCCCACGGATACCGTCCCAGCATCTCCTCGGCGGTGTATCCAAGCATCTCCAACCCTGTTCTGTTCACCCGGGTGATGCGGCCTTCGGAGTCGATCTCGTGGTATCCCACAGGGGCCTGGTCGTACAGTTCCCGGAAACGTTTCTCGCTCTCCCGCAACGTCTCCTCAGCCCGCTGCCGGTCCGTGATGTCCTCGCCGTACAGATGAACAACCCCGACATCGGGAAGGGGGTGATAAGACCAGGAGAAGATACGACCCCTCACGGTGACCCCGGATCCCTGGAAGCTCTCTCCTTCCTCGAGAACTGCCGCCACGAGCTGCGCGTGGTTCTCCGGCAACATATCCGCTACATGCTTGATCCCAAGACTTACCCGAAGCTGCTCTGCAGCAGGATTGATATATATCAAGCGGCCTTCGGAATCGGACTCCAAAATGGGATTGGGATTCTTCGTCGGAAAAGAAACCAGCCTAAGTTTTTCTACTTCATCCCGCTTCTGTTGCATCTACCAGCCTCCGGGTTTGGGTTTAGATTTTGACACCTCTTGAGAGTTTGGGTTTAGTTTTTGACACCTTCTTGAGGTTGCCGATTACCGCCCGTGACAACGACCCTGGCCTTTTCAACCACCGTGCCATGAACTTCGGAATGCCTGATCGCCGTTATAAAACAGAGGGCTACGGAAGATCTGCTGCTGCTGGGATACCGGGACTGCCGCGAGGTCGATACATATCCAAACCCAATTTTCGGGTAAGACAGCCGAGCTGACCGTCGACCAGGCGCGTGGAGGAGTTTCTGAGCCGGGATTTCCCCCCGAACACCCAGAAGGCCTTCCAGCACGACCTGGGACGGTTTGTAAAGGCATTTTCCGGGCAGCCCAAGCAACTCCTTGACCTGGCACAGGTCGCTGGCGGAAGGGGTCCACGGTTCGGAATAGACATCGGAGCCTGAGCGTTCGAGGGGAGCAAGGTGGGATTAAGAAAGTTATAAATATTATCGAGCCAGATGCTATATTGTTGGTCCATGAACAACCCTGACCCCGTTCCCTGTGTAAATTATCGAGTCATCAGGATGCCAGAAAAAACAATAGGAAAAATTCAAGATTCCGGACCCACCCTCGCACGCCTATCCTTCCGAGTACCGCCTGATCGGATTTCGGAGTTCGAAGTTCTCTACGAAGAAAAGGCCGCTCCTATTCTGAAGCGGATCGGCCTTGCGGAACTATCGGAGAAGGATCGCTCATCGAAGGAGGGTATCTTCAGCCGTTTGTTCGAGATGAAAAGGCCTATTGAGGTGGCAAAAAAGCGGGAAACCCTTCAAGGAGATTCGGCGTGGGGTTCGCTGATGTGGGATTTTGGAATCGCCTTCGGAGATGCCGGTCCGGATGGGCTGATTCATTACATCCTGGAGCTCTATAAGACTCCGGCAGGTCCGGGCAGAACGGTTTCCAGGGGGCAGGAGACCGGTTTCTGGCGTACCTATGATGCGACGGATGGGCTTGGCAGCGGGTTCGTGATGTCGATGCTGCAGGATCGGGATGGGAATTTATGGTTTGCTGCCTTTGGCGGGGGCGTGAGTCGCTACGATGGACAAACCTTTACGACTTTCACAACAAACGACGGACTTGCCCATAATGAGGTGTCGGATCTTCTCCAGGATCTGGATGGAAACATGTGGTTTGCGACCGAGGGCGGGGTGAGCCGTTTCGACGGACAATCGTTCAAGAACTTCACCACAGATGATGGATTGGCCCACAATGAGGTCTCCACGCTGCTTCAGGACAGGGACGGCATCCTTTGGTTTGGGACCGAAGGGGGCTTGAGCCGTCTCGATTCCACGTTCAACACGAGCGTGAACCCACCCTTCACATCATTGACCGAAGAAGAAGGGCTGGCCGGCAATCAGGTGGAAGTTGTTTTCCAGGATCTGGAGGGCCACTTCTGGATCGGCACAAACAACGGATTGAGCCGATACAACGGGAAGATCTTTTCGACTTTTACCACGAAGGAGGGGTTGGGGGACAATTGGGTGCGATCGATCGTTCGGGATCGTGCGGGCTTTCTCTGGTTCGGAACGAATAACGGCGGTGTGAGCCGATTCAACGGTCAAGAATTTACGACCTACTCGGTAAAGGATGGAATGGCCGGAAACGGGGTCATGTCGGCCTTCGAGGATCGCGATGGAATTCTCTGGTTTGGGACGTCTGATGGCGTGACTCGCTATGATCCATTGTTTGAAAAAAAGGGAGCTGGGAAAGATCAGAAAGGATCGTTTGCGAATTTTACTGAACAGGATGGGCTGGCTAATAATTGGGTCTTTTCGATCATCCAGGATAGGGAAGGCCACCTCTGGTTCGGTACATTCAGCGGTGTGAGCCGGTATGACGAGAAAACCTTTACGACAACTATAAAAAAAGACGGGTTGTCTGAAAAAAGCGTGTTTTCGATTCTGCAAGATCAGGAGGGAAAGGTCTGGTCCGGTACGGGTGGGGGTGGGATTATCCGGTATGGGCCAAAAGGCCATCTTACGACGTATACATCTGAAGACGGTCTTCCGAATGATGTGATTCTTTCCGTTTTTCAAGATCGGGACAAAAAGCTCTGGTTCAGCACGGGGGGTAATGGGGTGTGTTGCTATGATGGGAAGACCTTCGTCACGTTTACCGAAACCGATGGACTCGCGCATAACAGGGTCTGGCGGATAATTCAGGATCGCCGGGGCGATATCTGGTTTGGGACATTCGACGGGGTGAATCGATACGACGGCCATTCATTCACCACATTTACCACCACCGACGGCCTGGTCCACAACCGGGTGCGATCTGTCATCGAAGATCGGAGGGGGCGTATCTGGTTCGGGACTTTCGGTGGTGTGAGCCGGTACGATCCTCAGACAAGCTCAGGACAGGGTTCTACCCCCCGTGCACTGGGATCAGGCTCAGGTGGGAGATTTACCAATTTCACGGTAAACGACGGACTTCCTTCAGACAGTGTCTGGTCGATGCTTGAAGATCGGGAGGGGAACCTCTGGTTCGGGACAAGTGGGGGAGGCGTCTGCCGTTATGATGGGCATACCTTTGCCACTCTAACGAGAAATGACGGACTGGCTTCCGATCATATCTGGTCAATTCTGGAGGATCGGGAGGGGAACCTCTGGTTCGGGACGAGTGGGGGGGGGCTCAGCCGCTACGACGGCCGGGTCTTCCAAACGTTTACCGCTCAGGACGGTCTGGTCGGAAACGTGGTGCATGCGATCTTTCAGGATCAGGAGGGATTTTTTTGGTTATGCACAAACAACGGGATAACCCGTTATAGACCGCCTGAACCGTGTCCTCCCCCGGTGTTCATCGATGCGATTGTCGCCGGACGCAGGCGTGAAGGGAGAACCGAACTTGAAGTTTCAGACAGCACGGGTCTGGTTGCATTTGAGTTTCACGGGATGAGTTATAAGACACGGCCTGAGGCGATGGTCTATCGATATCGGCTGGAGGGTTTGGACTGCGCCTGGAAAAACACGCACGAAAGGCGCGTCGAGTACCAGGATCTCCCCGTTGGGACCTATCGGTTCGAGGTCGTTGGAGTAGATCGGGACTTGGCTTATTCCCACACACCCGGGAGGGTCGACCTGAAAGTTGTAAGGGATAATCGGGATAAACAGATCGATGAGCTGGAACGCCGCGTCCAGGAGCGGACCAGGGAACTCCGGGAGAAACACGCGCAGCTGGCGCAGTCGGAAAAGATGGCCTCCCTGGGAAATCTGGTGGCGGGGATTTCTCACGAAATCAATAATCCCATCGGGGCGTTCAACAGTTCCGCAGACGTTTCACGTCGATGCATCGAGAGGATTGCCCATCTTCTGGAAGCGGGAGAAATTGAGGTCCAGGGATCCCCCCAGTTCCAGAAGGTCCTGAAGCTGCTCGAGGAAAATAATCGGACGATTATCTCAGCGGGCGACCGGATCGCCCAGATCGTGAGAAGCTTGAGGAATTTCGCCCGGTTGGACGAGGCCGAGTTTCAAGAGGTGGACCTCCACGAGGGTCTTGAGAATACGCTTACGCTGCTTCAACACGAGTTCAGGGATCGGATCTCACTCGTCAAGGATTATGGCGACATCCCCCCGGTTCGGTGTTATCCCGGGGAGTTGAACCAGGTCTTTATGAATCTCCTCGTCAACGCCATTCAAGCGGTCGAAGGACACGGAACCATCCGAATTGAGACCTTTTCAGATCCGTCTTATGTCTATGTAAGGATATCCGATTCGGGAAAAGGAATATCCGGTGAAAACCTCCCCAAGATCTTCGATCCGGGTTTCACGACGACGGGTGTCGGAGTCGGAACGGGTCTGGGACTGTCGATCAGTTACAATATCGTGAAAAAGCACATAGGGGAAATCGATGTGGAAAGCCAGGTGGGAGAGGGATCAACGTTTACCGTACGGATCCCGGTCGGGTTGGATGGATAGTCTCATATCATCTAAAGGTGAAATTCGACCTTTATACGAAAAAGCCGCACCGTGCAGGTGCGGCTTGAATTTTTGTCTCATCAGGTCAACAGTATTTTATTATTCGGAAGTCGGCCCCGATACGTAATCCATTAAATTGGTCACCTGGGATTTCGCCTGAGCCAGTTGGGCCTTGACAACATCGCCGATGGATACGATACCCACCAGCTTCTCGTCCTTAACGACAGGCATGTGTCGAAATCGTCCTTCGGTCATCTCGTTCATGATGTGTTCGATGTCGTCTTCAGGAGCGACCGTCACGATCTTACGGGTCATGACTTCCCCGACCTTTTTATTATCAAGCTCACATTCCTCGTATACTTCCCTCATCAGATCCCGCTCGGTAATGATCCCCGAAAGTGCACCTGAGGGGTCTTTCACAAGCAAGGAACCGACCTTGTTTTCGATCAGGTTACAGAGCGCCTCTCTGAGGCTGGAATGGGGTTCGATGGTCGTTACCTGCGAACCCTTGGCGTCCAGGATTTCCTTGACCTTCATGGTCTCTCTCCTCGCGTTTTTCCGGGTATTGACGGACAATTATTGCGTATTAGTATAATAGGATAAAAAGATCAGGTCAAGAAAAAAACTCGGGAAAGGAAAAGACAACCGGTCCCCCTTCGACTCCGTTCCGCAAAAAACGCGGAACTCCGCTCAGGGTGTTTTCATGATGGTTTATGGTCTCCTCTACTATCGAGGACTTCGCTTCGTCCGGACGCAACCAAATAATATCTACGATTCTTGCATAGAAATTGTAATTTAAGACTCTAATTCCCCACGCCCTACCTTTACCCGTTTCACGGTTCTCTGATGTATATCGGATTGGCGAATGCCTTGCGGTTGTCCCGAGCGAAGCACTCGACTCGAATATAGGAACTTCCGCCTTTAAATTCATGCCTGTAAGAGCCCTTCACAACCGGCTGATGCTTTGGCCACAACTCCACCACGACTTTGCCGTCGGAGATGATACGGAGTTGTTGTATTCCGATACTGTCGACGCATTCGAAGAAGATCACGACCGTCCTCCCCCCGGGTCGCTTTATCGTGTCCCCCATAATCGAAAGCCCGGAGGTCACGTTGATGAAGGGGCCGTCCGAAGCGAAAAAATGACCCGCCCAAAGTGCGTCCAGGACGTTCTTCCTTGTGAGTCGGTTTAAAAAGACACCGTTCCAGACATCTCCGATTGCCTGAGGAAGGTGCGCATCGCTATTGCCCATTCCCCTGACGACTTTTCCCCGGGAGAGGTGCTGATCCCAAAGTGCGAGGCTCATGTCGTCCGTGACATCGTAACAGTCGAAGATGTTGTTCGCTCCGTTGATCAATTCGATCGTAAAATCGTCCCCCAAAAGATTCAGGGCATCGATCTGTCCCCGGTTATAGCGTTTGGCAGGAAACCAGCCCGTCGGATGGGGGATGAACGGGAACCCCCCACGAGCGATGACATTTTGGTAGTCTCTGGCCAGGTCGTGCAGGGGGCGATATTTTCGGTCGAGTCCGAGGATGCCCAGATGATGGTGTTGCGTGCCGGGTTCCTGACCCCACCAGATGTTCTTATATTTTACACAATGGACCTTCTGTCGCACGGTATTGTGATCGGTTAGAAAGAAAAAATCCAATCCGGCTTTATCGACCCATGTTGCGATTTCCTCGACGGTTCCAATCCCGTCACTGTATGTGGAATGGCTGTGACAGTCCCCACGTCGGACGGTGAAGCCGGCCAGTTTCCGAGTGTTATCGATCCGGTCACGGAACGCTTCCTTCCAGAACCCGATGACTTTATCCGGATAGGTCAGGCGTTTTTGTGCCCGGGCTTTGAGCTTATATTGTCGGGCACGCTCGCGTGGGGTACGTATCGGCACGAACCATCCTTTCAGAATTGAATCCGAATCGTGAATCCACGGCTCCCTACAGGGAATCGGTGAAGGGGAAGCCAGCCAAATGACGTGAGGTCAGGACATGAAAGATGATCGAGGAACACCGAAATTTAACAAAGGCCCGAAACAGTGTCAATATACAGTTCGGGGGGCAGAATTGACAAAAATAGCGCGATATGATAAATTTACCTCGCGATGCGATATATTCTTCTATTCTCCGCGTCTCTGCTTATAGCAGGTTGCAGCATTATCGATAGGCAGGGGTCCCCTCAAGTCCAAGATCTGACGACCAGCCTTGGTGAAGAATCCACCGTGGGTCGAGGGAAACAGGTGGTTGTGACAATTTTTGCAACGGATGCAGACAACGATGAGTTGGACTTCACCTGGACAGCTATCTCATTGAGCGATGAAACCAATGACAGCGGAAAGTTCCTTAATCCCAGGACGAGCATCCCCCCGCAGGATACTCTGATCGGGGTCTTCCAGGATACGATTTCGATTATCTGGGAAGCTCCATCAATCCCGGATGTCTACCTCCTTCAACTTCAGATAACAGACGGCAGGAACACCTTTACGGATTCCCTGCTGGTGGAGGTCACCCAGCGTCCTCCTTCAGCACACGCGGGTCTGGATCAGCGTATCGATTTTATGGATGGGGGATCTGTTACTCTGAACGGGACAGGGAGCACGGACCCGGATGAAGACGACCTCATCTATAGCTGGCTGCAGATAAACGGGCCGGATGTCACGCTTGTCGGGCATGGTGCCCAACCGTTCTTTACGCCTCTTGCCGCCGGCGACTATGTCTTTAGACTCAGGGTCTACGACACGGCCGATTCAAGTAATGTCTCATTTGTGATTGTTCGAGTAAGCGACAGGGGAGGGGGATAGGGTATTCATCCCTTATGTTTTTGGTTTCGTCCTGATTGCCAACCCCAGGAAGGTCCAGAAAAGGACGGCCACCGCCGGGATGTGTAAGGGATAACTGACCGTTACGTAGATCAGGATCGCGGAGATTGTCGAAAGAAACCCCAGACGGAGAAGCCGGTCCTCCCTCTCTTCGATACCGTGTACCCTGTGCCAGGCTTTCAGGAAGAGATGGGCCAAGAGGGAAAGGAACAGAAGGAGGCCCGGAAGACCGATTTCGGCACCCATTTGCAGGTAATCGTTGTGGGCGTGTTTAACGTTTTCGGTTTTCATGTCAGTATCCAGGCGGTCGAATCTCTCTGTCTTCCGAAGCATGAGATCCCGGAATTCGGGATAGGCATCGCTGAAAAAACCGGGTCCCACACCCAGGATCGGATTCTCGGTCATCATGGATCGGGCTGATGACCAGATCAGGTAACGGTGTCCGACACTGGTGCCACCAACGACCTCCGGACGAACGATCTCTCGAGAACTCAAAAAGCGTTCCGGTATAGAGATTGCCGACGGCACCCTGAAGGGATTCGGAACAGAATATATTATCGTGATCGCGGTGAGAATGGGCAGGGTTGTCAGTATCCATACCCGATTCTCTGAGAAGACCTTGAACAAACCGAACCGCCAGGCCCCGATCAAAACGAAGCCCCCTGTAAAGATTCCCGCCCACCACGCTCCTCGACTTCCCGACATGAGAAAACAGGTATAGATCAGTATCGTCGCTCCTTCGGTACATATTTTGTGGGGGGTCCCGAGCTTCGATAACAGCAAGGTGATTCCAAGCGGAAGAACCGCACAGAGAAAAATGCCCAGGTCGTTCGGGTTGGAAAACGTAGATACGATTCTGCCCGGAAATGGAGATTCCGGGACCCACAGACCATAATACTCAGCGATTCCCAGGGTCGAGACCCAGGCCCCGCTAAAGACAGCCACCAGAGCAAGGGGGAAGTTGAGCCGCCCACTGCTCCCGGCTGCGATGAAGGGCAAGATCAGGAAGGCGGTGAACAACAAGACGTTCCGGATTCCTTTCGGTAGTTCCGGAGAGGCGACGGCGGCTGCCGTGTGCCAGGCAAGAAAACACAGGACGAAAGCCCACGTCAGACGATCCGTTCGCGAAGGTTTTGGGATACCAGGTAGGAGAAGTGCCCAGAGCAAAAGGGACAGACCCAAAAGCCAGAGGCTTTCCGCCTTCCAACCGGACGTTCGAGAGAGCAATGGGGCGATGAAGTAGAGGAAACATACCCCGGCCGCGGAGACACGGGCAAGGGGATGAGATTGGCTGAATCGGATCATGGTCGTTGTTTTAAAAAATGCGTGTTATCTGATCGTCGAGAAGGGCGCTCTGCTCCTATCCGGCCTTGTCATTCTGGTATTGGTCGGCCGATGGACCGGGATGGAGGGACTGGGAAGGTATACCTTCGTCGTAAGTCTCGCCTCTATGATGATGCCCTTGCTCGACATCGGGCTCAACAGCCGTATCGTGAAGGGAATCGCAGGGGGGAACCCGGAATCATCTGTCTGGCGGGCATATGCGGTCAAGATCAAGCTTGCTGCGGCTCCCGTAGCAATCTGTCTGCCGATCCTTTTCGGCTTGTGGACAGGCCGGGACCCGGATGTGATTATTGGGTTGTTCATTTTCGGGATGTCCTCAGTTGCGATGAGCCTCGGCGACTTGGCCAACGCCGTCTTCAAGGGGCGGGAGCGGATGGGCTACAGCGCCTGGGTCACCTTGCTCTGGAACGGCCTTCTCCTGCTCGGATGTTGGGTCGCGCTCGTCTGGGGGTGGGGTCTGATCGGTCTGACGTCAGCGTTCCTGGTTGCGAGGACTTTCTACGCCTTCCTGGCTTCATCTCTCTCTCGCCTGATTTATCCACCCACTGCGGCCGACCTCCACACAGGTGGCATGGCCGATCTTCTCCGTAAAGGCATCCTGAGTTTCCCCGCCTCGTATTTCCTTCTCGGCCTTCTCAACCTCAGCCTGGTTCTGGTCACTTTGTGGGGCGGCAATCGTGAGGGCGGTCAGTTTGCCCTGGGTCAAAGGCTTTTGGCGGCGATGTTCATTGTGGCCTCAGGCGGGATCGAAGCGACCTTTCCCGCCTTATCCCGTCGCTTTTCCCGGAATTCCAATGATTTTGTGCGCCCCCTGATCCGTGCAACCGGAGCCCTGGCCATCATCAGCATCTTGTCATCCACAGTTGCATACAGCCTGGCCGAACCTGCGGTCTCCCTTTTATTCGGACCTGTTCCAGAGGCCGTATCTATCATCCGTGTGATGGTCTGGGCGGTTCCGCCCTTCGCGCTGTGCGCCTTGTTTCACTATGCGCTTGTGGCCTCCGACCGGGAACGGTCCGCCTTCCTCTGGATGAGCATCCTGACAGCGTCAGGGGCCGTCGTGAACGCCACGGGTGTGTGGCGGTGGGGAATGCTTGGGGGAGGGATCACCCTGATCGTGTGGGGAACCGTGTGCGCGATCGTCCTTGCGTCGTTATTATGGAGATCGCATCGCAGGTCGAAGACCCAGGTTTAGCGCAAAAGATTCCGCAGCCGAGACCAGACACTCTGTCCATTACCCTCCGTCCTATCCGTGGTATCCCCCAGAGCCCTCATCTGATGTCTCTCCCACAGCTTCCGAATCTCGATAACGGTTGCGGCTGTCAACCCCCCGTGAGGCATCAGACCGACGCTATCCTGGAAACGCTTGATGGCCTCTTTCACCTCCTGGGTCAGAACTCCGTCAACCTGTCCGTGGTAATATCCGAGGGACCGGAGGATCGTCTGGATCTCATACGTGTACTCCGGACCGACCGGCAGGTCCGCCGGGGGTGCTTCGGATCGGTGGATCATATCCATAGGGGGACAAAGGCCTGTGCGGATCATGATTCCTTCATAGATACAAAAAGCCATTGAGAGGATGGCGAAAAGGGAGATCAAGGCAAAAGGGAAAGTGAGCGAGGTGTGAACGATATGGGGATCGAACAATTTGTTCACACAGATCCCGTAAAGCAGGAGTCGAACCCCGGCAAAGATGATCGGAGCGGTATAAGGGATCATAATCGGTGTGCCGTGCCTCCGAAAACGCCAGGCCATAAATAGCGTGTAGAGATCCATCCAGAGGGCGGCGAGGTGGAGGTCCACCAGGCCCTTTATGATCCGTCCGTGCGCCTCTTCCTGGGCCCCCCACCCGATTAAGGCGGCCATCAGGAGCACCCCGATCCCGGGCCCAAAGGGTGCGACGAATCCTGTCGTAAAGGAAGGCCGCGGGGATTGCGGTTCAGGGGGGTTTTCGTAACGGTTCATGGTATTTGAAACGTCAAACGTCAAACGTCAAACGTCAAAACGGAGACGGCAGAATAAAGACGTGGCCCGAGAATCGTCAAATCAGTCGGGCGTCGTGGGGCAAGATCGTGAATCGTGAAAAATACCAATTTAAAAAACTTGCATTATTTTATCGCGCGTTATGGCCAAAAGCAAGGGTTAAATGGTTTAAATTCGACTCCCATTGCCCAAATTCTGAGGTATGAAAGGGGGACCCTTGCCGTTGCGCTGTTCGGCGATGAAGCCCTTCTGGGGACGGGCCTGGGATTTGGGGCACAGCTCCAGGCCCAACTATTGGGCGTTCTGAGTTGTTTTGTATGGTCATTCGGTGTCACCTACGTGATCCTGAGTACGCTTAACCGATTCCTTCCTTTCCGCGTTTCTCTGGAGGAGGAGCAGATCGGGCTGAACGTCTCGGAGCACGGCGCAACCACGGATCTTCTGGATCTTTTTGTGGTGATGGACCAGCAGTCGAAGACCGGGGATTTGAGCCTTCGGGTGCCGGTGGAGCCGTTTACCGAGGTGGGGCAGATCGCGGAACGATACAACCAGGTGATGGGCGCACTGGAGAATGCGATCAGAAGAACAGAGGCGATCGTGAGAACGACGATGGACGGTATTGCGACATTTTCAAAGAGGTCGCTTGAGATTCTCACCTTGAATCCCGCTGCCGAGTCGATGTTCGGCCATACCGCGGACCAGGCTTTGGGTCTGCCTGTCGCGCGGCTTTTCGAGTCGGCCCAGGGGAGATCGGAAGGATCCCCTTCCGGGTCGATCGAATCGACGATCTCTGAGCTTGCCGGGGTCGAAACGTATCACGAAATGACGGGATGCCGGGGGGACGGCTCAACTTTTCCGATGGAAGTGATGGTGACGGAGTCGAAATCGGATGAGGAGTCTTTTTGGGTCGGGACCTTTCGAGATATCACGGAGCGCAAACGCCAGGAAGAGGCGATGCGGCTGATTGTCGAGGGAACTTCCAAATCGACGGGTGAAGATTTCTGTCGCTCTCTTGTTCGGCATCTGGGCGCGGTCCTACACGTTCGTAACGCCGGGCTTTCGGAGGTTACAGACGCCACGTGCAAACGTCTGCGTCTTGTCGCCCAGTGGAGCTCGGCCAATTGCGAGGAGGTCCACGAATACGATGTGGCCGGTACACCGTGTGAAACGGTAATCGGACAGGACTCACGTTTCTATCCTGAGGGAGTCCAGTCCCTTTTTCCTGAAGACGTTTATCTTGTCGATCAAGGCATCGAAAGTTACTGGGCCGTTCCCCTGTATGATACCCGGAAACTTCCGCTGGGCCATCTATACGTGATGGATAACAGACCCATGGAGAAAGCGCCCTGGCGCGAATCGATCCTCAAGATCTTCGCCGCCCGCGCGGCTGCGGAATTGGAACGGATCCAGGTCGAGAAGGCGTTGAAGAATGCCAAAGAGGGCGCGGAGGGGGCCAACCGGGCCAAGAGCGTGTTTCTTGCGAACATGAGCCATGAACTTCGCACCCCCCTCAACGCCATCCTGGGCTTTTCTCAGTTGATGACCCGGAATAAGGGACTCACGGCCGAACAACATGAGAACTTGAAGGTCATCGGCCGTAGCGGTGAACACCTTTTGACCCTGATCAACGACGTGCTCGATATGTCAAAGATCGAAGCAGGGCAGATCGTGCTGAACGAGGAGGACTTCAACCTGTATCGTCTTCTGGATAACCTGGAAGAGATGCTCGGTCTCCGTGCGAAGGATAAAGGCCTTCGGTTGATCCTGGACCTGGAACCGAGCGTGCCTCAATCTATACGAACGGATGAGAGCAAGCTTCGGCAGGTGCTGATCAACCTGGTTGGGAATGCGATCAAGTTCACCGAAGAGGGAGATGTGGCCCTGCGTGTGGGCTTTCGGAAAGCGGACTCGGACACCCGCCTGATATTTGAGGTTGAAGATTCGGGGCCGGGAATTGCAGCAGAAGAGATGAATGTCCTGTTCGACGCCTTCGTCCAGACGGCTTCGGGTCAGAAGAAGCAGGAGGGAACGGGCCTAGCAGCCCGTTGAAGAACTACCTTTCAACGCACATAAACGGAAAAGACGCCTGGAGTGCGGGTCAGATAAATCAAGGTAAGGAGATTGAGCAGGAGACGCTGATAAGAGGTTAAAAAGGTGACCGAGGGCAGCAAACGTGATTGTAGGACGAGCAGTAGACGCTGCAAGGCCTTGGCCAGGTCCTGGAGGGCC
This sequence comes from Candidatus Latescibacterota bacterium, assembly GCA_965217865.1. Classification (GTDB taxonomy): domain Bacteria; phylum Latescibacterota; class UBA2968; order SICM01; family SICM01; genus CBDCJO01. The sequence continues at coordinate 410,167 of CBDCJO010000001.1, forward strand.
TTCGGAGTACCTACGCCCATCACTTTGCGCATGAGCAGAGCCAGGTTGCAGCCCCCGATGTGGATCAGCAAACGCTTGAGGATATTGCCGCGGTCTCTCAAGTGCAACCTGCGCATGCCACCGGTATCATATGTGTGAGCGATGGTTCTTTCCACCCGTTCTGCACGACTTCGGCGCAAGGCCTTGCCGCGATCTCCCTTGATCCGGCGTCGATTCGCATATACCGCGGCCTGCTCATCTCGTCGGCCGTTCCACTTGCGGCGTCCCCGATCCGGTTCTGAAATGTAACTCCGGATGCCGCCTTGCTTCAGACTGGTCAATACATCGTTGCTATGATATCCTTTGTCCGCAACCACCTCCCGTATACGCTGTCTGTGCAAACGTTTGGCAGCTTTTTCGTCCTTCGCGACCTGCTTGAGATTGAGCGGCGCCTCGAGCAGCGTCCAGGGCAACGACTCGGTATCTCCTTCATCTGCTCCCGACAACGCCACTGCCACAATGGCATTGGTGTCCAGATCCACCGCGTGCTCCACCTTGTGCGCCATGTGCGTGCGACCGTCCTTCATCTTAGCGATCTTGGCATCCGGGTCGTGCGGGTGCTCCCAGTCCTGGTTCGATCCCTTCTTCGGTCGCTTCTTATCGATCTTGGACAAGTCCTCGCGGGTAGGCGTTTCAATGCCCGAGGCCTTGGCCAGATTCTCAAGGAATGCCTGGTAGCCTTCACCCGTGTCACGGCGTACAATGCTGCGCATCGCGGCGTTGGCCTCCAGTGTCGTAGCATCCACGCCCAACGTCTTCCCCTTCACCAGACCCGCTTTGCACAAGACCCTCAGGATCCACTTGAAAACCGCTTCGTGAACTTCCAAGGGAAGCCGATGCCGGATGCGAGACAGGCTGGAATGATCCGGGGTCTGTTCGTCAAGGGCATACCCCAAAAACCGGCGCAACGTCAGCGAGTCAGATACACGCCATTCGATCCCACGTTCCGAATCAAGTCCCTCGAAATACCCAATCAAAAGCATCCGAAAATAAACCCCGGGCGGAATGCCCTTGCGACCCATATGAGGAGCGTAATACCGCTGGCAAAGCCCCTCGACGAACTCGTCGAAGCCGTTCGCCCCCAATACCTGATTCAGCTTCTCGTAGAACGGATGACCCGGAGATTTCACCAAAGTGTTCGATGCGATGAACAGGTTTTCCTGTCTCTGTCGTCCTCGTTTTCCCATTGCCATTTGCTCGTCCTCCCTTCTCAGTTTGAACCTGATATATCATAGGACCAAACCACAAGGAAAGACAACAGTCATCTTGGCATAAACGCACTTTTTCAACAGGCTGCTAGAGGTCGAGCAGTCCGGGGAGTCGATCATGATCACGGACCTGGAAGGCGTTCTTGTTTACGTCAACCCAGCATTCGAGAAAATCACGGGATACTCCCGGGAAGAAACAGTGGGCAGGAATCCCCGGTTCCTCAAGAGCGAGAAGCACGACGCGGCTTTTTACCAGGGGCTCTGGGATACGCTTGCCTGGGGGGAATCCTGGTCGGGTCATTTTATCAACAAGCGCAAGGACGGAACCCTTTTTGAGGAGGAGGCGGTCATTTCTCCCATTCGAGACCCGGATGGACAGACCGTTAATTATGTGGCGGTCAAACGGGACGTCACCAGGGAGGTCTCGCTTCAGGAGCAGCTTCAGCAGGCCCAGAAGATGGAGGCGGTGGGGACGCTGGCGGGAGGGGTGGCGCACGACTTCAACAATCTGTTGACCACCATTATCGGTTACGCACAGATCGCCCTGTTGGACGAAAATTTGAAAGGCCAGACGCGGAAAAACATCACGAGGATCCCGGAACAGGGCCAGCGGGCGGCGAAGTTGATCTCCCAGCTTTTGACATTCAGCCGGCAGATGATAGTCGATCACCAGCCCATGCAGCTTCTCTACCTGGTCAAGGAGACCTCCAAGATATTGGGACGTACGATCCCCGAAAATATTTCGATCCGGACGAGGTGGACGGGCGAAGTAGCCTTGATTGAGGCCGACCCGACGCAAATGCAGCAGGTCATCCTGAACCTGTGCTTGAATGCGAGCCACGCGATGCCGAGGGGAGGGGAAATGACTCTGGGCATTGAACATGCGACTCTGGATGCGGAATATTGTCATCAATATGCCCACGCCCGCCCCGGGAACTACGTCTGCCTCTGGGTTCAGGACACCGGGATGGGGATGACCCGCGAGTTGCAGGAACATATCTTCGAGCCCTTTTTCACCACGAAGAAGGTGGGGAAGGGAAGCGGGTTGGGCCTGTCGATGGTCTACGGTATCGTGAAGGCTCATCAAGGGTTTATCCATGTGTACAGCGAAGAGGGGGTCGGGAGCAATTTCAAGGTCTATCTTCCGGTAGCGGATAGTAGTGTGGCCCTGGCCGAGGCAGTGGATGATCAGCCAGAGGGGGGGACGGAGACGCTTTTGCTGGTGGAGGATGAGGAGGCGGTCCGAAAGGTCGAAAATGAGATGCTGAAGACCTTCGGGTACTCGGTCCTGACGGCGGAGAACGGGGAAGAGGCGCTTAAGATCTATCGTTCGCATTCGGAAGAGATCGCCCTGGTGCTATCGGATATGGTGATGCCGAAGATGGGGGGGCGAGAACTCTACGGTGCCCTGGTCACTATCAACCCTGAGGTAAAGGTGGTTCTGATGAGCGGCCACGGAATGCGGGAGGATGTAGCCGAACTCCGTGCCATCGGGTTGAAGGAATTTGTGGATAAACCTCTGGATTTCAACAAGCTGGGGAAGGCCGTCAGGGAAGCTCTAGACGGAAAAGCAGTGGCAACTTAATCGTCTGAACGGGAATATTGAAATCGTAGACTAAAAAAAAGTGATCTTCATCGCAGCGGATCTTTTGACTCTCGACATCCTTGATCGTGAGGGATTGATGATGAAATTATAACTTTCTTAATCCCACCTTGTCCCCCTCGAACGCTCAGGCTCCGATGTCTATTCCGAGCCGTGGACTCCTTCCGCCAGCGACCTGTGCCAGGTCAAGGAGTTTCTCGAAAATTCCATTTTCCATTTTCCCTATAGTCCATACTCCCTCATCTTCCGCCTCAACGTAGGCCTCGTGATCCCAAGGAGTTCGCACGCCCGGCCCCGGTTTCCGCCTGTGACCTGGAGAACCCTTTCGATTTGAACCTGCTCGGCCTCCGCAAGCGTCACGGGTGAAGCTTCTTCCTTATCACTGCCTATCCGTCCGGTATCAACCGGGGTCGGCAGATCATCGCTCTCCACGATCCCTTCTCCGGCGTTGATTACGGCGCGCGTCAGGACATTATCCAGCTCCCGGACATTCCCGGGCCAGTTCCTGATCATCAATTTTTGGACAGCCCGATGAGAGATCCCATCGATCCGACGGCCCAATCCGCAGCTGATTCGACGGATGAGATGGCGGGAGAGGAACGGGATATCCTCCTGGCGATCTCTGAGAGGGGGGAGATGGATCGTGACGACACTCAGACGATAGTAGAGATCCTCCCTGAACCGTCCTTCCCGTACCATTTCTTCCAGGTCCCTGTTCGTCGCGGTCACGACCCGGACATCGGGTCGCACAGTCTCACGGCCACCCACACGTTCAAACTCTCCTCGATCGAGCGCCCGGAGCAGTTTGACCTGGAGGGAAAGCGGGGCATCACCGATCTCGTCAAGGAAAAGCGTCCCACCGTCGGCCATCTCGAACCTCCCGCGACGCCTCTCCACGGCACCGGTAAAAGCTCCTTTTTCGTGGCCGAACAGTTCTGACTCCGCAAGCGTTTCAACCACGGCCGAGCAGTTGATCGGAACGAATGGACCCGTTCGGTTCGAATTGAGGTGGATCGCCCTGGCCGCGAGTTCTTTTCCACTGCCGCTCTCTCCCAGAAGAAGGACAGGGGGCGCTTGTAGGAGCCACCCGCCCGATGGATTTGAACACATCGAGCATCTTCTGGCTCCTTCCGAGAAAGGCATCTTCGTCCGTTTCGAGTCTATCCTGCGGTTCCTCGTATCCCGAAGACCCCGGACGTCTGATGAAACTTCGCACGGTCCTGATCAGGAACTCCGGACTGATCGGTTTTGTCAGGTAGTCCAACGCCCCTAGCCGCAAGGCTTCCATCACCGTTCCTGGATGTCGGAAATCCGGTCACCATCAGGACAGGGGCTGTCACCGACCGCTTGTTCAGCTCTCGCAGCACCGACAGCCCCGATCTGTCCGGAAGGTTTAAGTCCAACAGGATGACCCGGGGGGGAGCCTTGAGAGCGGCTCGGAGTCCCTCCGCTGCGGTCTTCGCCGCCTCCACCTGGAATCCCCCGTCCTCCAAACAGAAGCCCATGCTCTCCAGGAAATCTACGTTGTCATCGATGACAAGAACCCGGTCCATTCGAAGCCTCCTGATGAGGTGCCTTAAACGATACGGCAACCGTCGTTCCCCTGTCTATCTCGGTTTTCACCCCCACCTTACCATCATAAGCTTCCACCACGGCCTTTACGATGGCCAGGCCCATACCCGTGCCGTCTGACTTGGACGTAAAATACGGATTGAAAATGCGGGGGATCTCCGAACTCGGAATTCCACATCCGTTATCCTGAACCACGACTTCCACGCAATCGGAGGAGGAAAACCGGGTGGTAATCGAAAGAAGGCCGCCAGAAGCCATGGCTTGGAGTCCGTTAAGGCAGAGGTTAGTCAGGACGCACCGAATCTGTGATCGTCCCGGCTCTACTTTCCAAACCCGGGGATCGCAACTCACCCGGACTCGGATACCCTTCGCCTTCGCCTCCTTCCTCATCTCTCTTCCGACCTGCCGAACCACGCTGTTCAGGTCCGTGGGTTCCGACGCGATCCGGTTTCGCCGCGTGAGGGATCTCATCTGATCCGTCAGGTCTTCCAGGTAATCGATCTGCCCGATAGCCAGCTCAACGCGGCGCTTGTCCCGTTCGGTCAATCCTTCGGCACAGGCCAGACCTTCAACGCACAGACGCAAAGAAGATAGGGGCGTACGAACTTCGTGAACCACGGATGCCGCGAAGGCCTGAATCCCGTTCGAAGAATAGGAAGTAACGAACATTCCAGAACCTCCCCGTGTTGATCAGATTTAGGGGCTCAAGGACTCTAACAATCGCTTTCCGAAATCGGATGAATAAATTTCAATGCATCATTCGTGCCACTTAAGACCATTTTTTTTCCAATATTCCCTATCCCCTTTTCCTCCCGTAGAATAAACCGGTTTCAGACTCTGGAATGAATAATAGAACCATCATCCTCGCCGCCAGATTTTTTCGGGCAGGCATTTTGAGGCATCTCAAGAAAACCTGATCTTGAAACCCTATGATGCTACAGGATCACCTGCCTTCAAAGGATACAATGTGCCCCTTTTTCTAAGGCAGTGGAACCAAAGGGTCTCGAGACCCTTCTGATCGCATCCGGGCAAAAAAAAGCCCCGACCGGTTTCGCTGCACAAAACGCGTGCAGGACACGGTCGGAGCCAACGTGAGGATCGATTTTTCAGAAACTATTGGAATTTGATCGTGTTCAGGATCTCCGAATAGTCGCTCACCGGATAGTAACCCGCAATTCCGTTTCCTTGGATATTATAAGCCACCTCGCGGTTAATCACGATCGTCACGAAGAAGCGGTCTGCCCGGCTGCCAGTCTGCGCTCGAAAGAACCATTGTTCGCCAGGTTTTCCCCCGATCTGGACCTCCCGGTGATCTGTCTCCTGATAGTCCTGTAAGTTTTCAGAGAAATCTTTCATGGCCGCGGCGCCAAGATCCGAAACCGTCGCAGTCTCATTCACGGCAAACGGACCGATGCTGAAAGTGGGACGGAACCCGTCTCTTCCCTCAGGGGCCCGGAGGAATATCGTCAGGGAGGATCCATCCGGCAACGATCCATCCCGGGGGGCCGTCTGAACCGACATGCCCCACGAATCATCCAGGGGCTTGGGGAGTGTGATCTGAAACCCCAGTTTCGTATTCGTGTATGTCCTTCCCAGGGGACCAATGGTGATTGGATTTTCATCCTCCGGCTCGTTTGGGAGATTGGCGCAAGATGCGCACAATCCCGTCAGGATCCCAATCGCAATAATTTCGGATAGCTTCATTTGACCAGGTACCCTTCTTGCCGACCGGCTTATAAAGATATGGTGATTGAGTAGATATTGGTACCAGCGTATATTAATAATATGCTGGTAATTAATCCACTTAAGTTAGCAAATGACTGCAAGATAAGTAGGGCCTATTTTCGTGCAGCCCGTTGGGGTGGAAAAGGCGATGTCCAAGCTGCGATTATCAGCGCAGGTTGCCCTTATTAAAAGACGATCGGTTCAGGTGTTCACGGTGTGGATATCGGTTTAAAGATTTCACGGGCACTTATCTTGAAAGGCTTCGAATTTCATTTGACGAGCTTGCCCATTTACTTTATCTGTTTGTATTGGGAGTGCCCTCTTACCGATCCAGGCACTACCTGTCCGTATCGCTGAAAACGGCTCAGCGGATTTATACCACGTTTCGCCAGGCCATCTACGATCATAGCTTTACGGACCAGGTGCTTTGGGGTGAGATCGAGTTGGACGAGGCGATGTATGGAGGTCATCATAAGGGTAAGCGTGGATGGGGAGCAGCCGGAAAACACTTGGTTTTCGGGCTTTATCAGAGGAACGGAAAAGTCCTCACCTTTCCCATTCCGGATCGAAGTCGAAACACCCTTACACCGCTTGTGACCTCACACACCAAAGCAGGCAGTCTATACTACACCGATGACTGGCACGCCTACACTTGGCTGTCAGTCAAAGGTGACCACGTGGTTGTTCGAAAAGAAGAAGGGGTGCCCAAAGGCAAAGGCCGACATCACATCAATGGCATCGAAGGCTTCTGGAGTTTTTCTAAAAATTGGCTATATCAATACAGAGGAATCCCTCGACATCATTTCTATTTATACCTGAAGGAAACAGAGTTCAGATTCAACCAAGAAGACGAGGATCTCTTCCCAATTATTGCTTCATATCTGGTGAATCTGGTACCAATATCTTCCTAATTACCAAACATTTAGACCTGTTGCCGGTTTTGTCAATCCATAATTCCCCCATGACCTCAAACCAGACCGGTCCCTCCCGAGGTTCGAACGATCAACTCGATCCTGAATCTAGCCTCTCCGTTAACAACTGGTTGACCAATTTCGGATTGGCCTTCCCCTTGGTCTCCTTCATAACTTGTCCCACAAAGAAGGTCAATAGTTTTTGTTCCCCGCCCCTGTAGCGCTCCACCTCCCTCGGTTGAGCCGCAACAATCCGATCGACCACCGCCACCAGGGCGCCTTCGTCCGATATCTGTATCAATCCCCTCTCTTCCACGATCTTTCCCGGGGCCTTCCCGCTTTCTACCATCTCCTGGAACACGGTCTTGGCGATCTTTCCGCTGATCGTCCCGGCCCCGATCATTCGGATCATCTCGGCAAGCTGCCCCGCCCGGACCTGAAAATCCGCCATTCCTATTCCTCGTGCGCGAAGCTCCCGCAGCACGTCACCCGTCACCCAGTTGGAAGCCTGCCGGGCATCCGCATCCGCATCGACCACGGCCTCGAAATAGTCCGCGACCTCCCTGCCGAAAGTTAAAACCTCTGCAGTGCTCTGTGGAATACCGTACTCCAGGACGAACCGCGCCCGTTTGGCATCCGGGAGCTCAGGGATCTGGGCCCTCGCCTTCTCGACCCACGCACCATCCACCTCCATGGCCACCAGGTCCGGCTCGGGGAAGTAACGATAGTCGTGCGAAGCCTCCTTGGTCCTCATCGGGACGACACGCTCCGTCTCGGCGTCGAACTGCAACGTGTCTTGCTGTATCTGACCTCCACCCGCAAGGATCTCTATCTGCCGGGCGCTTTCGGCTTCCAGGGCACGCTGGGTGTTTCGGAAGGAGTTCATATTCTTGATCTCGGTCTTCGTTCCGAGCTTCTTCGCTCCCCTCGGTCGCATCGACACGTTGGCATCGATTCTTATGTTTCCTTCCTCCATGTTCCCTTCAGACCCTCCGGTATACACCAGGATTTGGCGGAGTTTGGTGAGGTAGAGATAAGCCTCTTCAGACGATGAGATGTCCGGTTCACTCACGATTTCGACCAGCGGTACCCCGCACCGATTCACATCGAACAGGGATTCGTCTTCCGCGACAAATGTCTCGTCGTGTATCAGTTTTCCAGCATCCTCCTCCATGTGGATGCGGACGAGGCGGATCTCCTTTTCCCGCTCTCCGATTTCGATCGTGATTCCGCCACCGACGGCAAGGGGCATTTCATCCTGAGACTGGAACTGTGAAATCTGATATCCCTTGGGAAGGTCCGGATAGAAATAGTTTTTCCTCAGGAATCGGCTTTTGTCCTGGATCTGGCTGCCAACAGCCAAGGCGACTCTGATGGCCAGTTGGTGCACAGAGCGGTTCATGACGGGCAAGGCCCCCGGCATCCCAAGGCACACGGGGCATCCGTGCGTGTTCGGTTCTGCCCCAAACCCGGAAGAGCAACCGCAGAAGATCTTTGTCTTTGTCGCCAGCTGGGCATGAACTTCAAGCCCGATCACGGTTTCGTATTCAACGGGCATGTCAAACCTGTGGTTCGTTTGTCTTTTTCGGGGGAGGTGCCTCTTTGGTGGTTCCTGACCTGCGCTCGAGGACATAAGCCGCCCTCAGGATGAGCTCCTCCTCGAACGGTCGCCCTATGATCTGCGTGCCGACAGGAAGGCCATTCTGGGTTTTTCCGTACGGGATGGAGATTCCCGGGACCCCCGCAAGATTGATCGCCGCGGTGTAAATATCCGAGAGATACATTTGGAGTGGGTTCGAGATCTTTTCCCCAATCCTGAACGCAGGTGTCGGGGAAACCGGAGAGAGAATCAAATCGCACGTCTTCCAGACCGCTTCGAAGTCATTTTTGATCAAGGTCCGGACCTTCTGTGCCTTGAGGTAGTAGGCGTCGTAATATCCCGAGCTCAAGGCGTAGGTTCCAAGCATTATCCTTCGTTTGACCTCATCTCCGAACCCTTCGCTGCGCGTCTTACAATACATCTCAAACAGGTCGGCCGCCCCTTCGGTTCGGGATCCGTACTTGACACCGTCGAATCTCGCAAGATTTGCAGAGGCTTCCGCCATCGCGATGATATAATAGGCTGATATGGCATACTCAGGATGCCCCGCAATCGGTAGAGATACATCGCAAAGCGTCGCGCCTTCGCTCTCCAAGATCCCGGCCGCCTCCTTCACTGCCGATTCCACCTCGGGATCAAGACCCGCGGCGAAATACTCCCTCGGCAAACCCACCCGGAAACCCTGGACACCCCTTTCTAGTCCGGCGACGTATTCGCTTACCGGCAGGTCCGCCGACGTGGCGTCTCGCTCATCCCGTCCAGCGATCACGGACAGGATCAACGCTGCATCCCGAACGTCCTTGGCCAGGGGTCCCGCCTGGTCCAGCGAACTGGCATAGGCCACAAGACCGTAGCGAGAGACGCGGCCGTAAGTCGGTTTGAGACCCACCACCCCACAGAACGATGCGGGCAAACGGATCGAACCGCCGGTGTCTGTCCCCAGCGCGACCACAGCCTCCCCGGCGGCGACGGCAGCCGCAGATCCACCGCTGGACCCCCCCGGGACTCGTTCCAGGTCGCGGGGATTGTGCGTCGGATGGAATCCGGAATTCTCATTCGATGAACCCATCGCAAATTCGTCGCAGTTCGTCTTTCCGATGATCACGCCATCGGCGGCCTTGACCCGTGCGACACAGGTGGAATCGTACGGCGGGATGAAGTTCGTAAGGATTTTTGAACCGCAGGTCGTACGCATCCCCTTCGTGCATAGAACATCCTTCACGGACACGGGAACGCCTGCCAGAGGGCCCAGCCGATCACCGTGCCTCACCCTCTTGTCGATCTCAGCCCCTTTGTTGAGGGCCCCCTCCCGGTCCACCGTGAGATATGCCCGGACCTCGCCGTCCCTTTCCTGGATCTTATCTAACAAATCCCATACAGCGCCTTCGGAAGAAGCCTCACCGGTAACGACCCTTTCGCGCAAGCTATATGCTGAGTATCCCGGAATCATCTTGGATAGACCAAGAGGGTTAGGTGACAGGTGCTCCCTCCCGGTCAACTAACCCTCTTCTCAAAAGGTGACAGATAAAACTCGGCAGTCAGGTTCGCTATGGGCTAATAAGAATATTTGAAGTAATAATACGCCACACCCATTCCCATGAGGCTGAATAGGCTGAAGTCGAGAGTGAAGCCGAAAGTGAGAGTCAGGATGATCAGGTTTAGGGGGATGGGAGAGAATTCATACTGGACAAGCGGATCCAGGAGAACCTTCTGGACCACGCTCTGAGACAGGCCAACGGCCTGGAAAAGGATTTTAAGGACCTCCCCCGCCATATTCCCGACCAGGACCCCGATAAACAGAGCCACGACCAGGTGAACGATATTTCGCCTCCCCATACGACCCCCCGGTTAAGGGGTTTCAGACCGATGAACGCTTATTTCATCCAGGCCTTGGATTTCAGTCGCTTGGCGATGCCTGAAAAGTTGGAAAACCCACCGGATCACACCCGATAGCACATAGGTCATCGTGAGCGGGAAGAAGGCCCCGTCTGCGTACCAGATCGTGAGCACGACCCCGGCAATAAAGTATATCAACTTGACTCGATTCCAAAAGGAACCCAGGGTAAATTTCGGAAAAGTCTCGTACTCAAGCGAGCTGATCATCAAGAATGAGAGCAAAACCGTAAGGGAAATCGAAACTTCCAGGGATCCGGACCAGGTCCACACCTTCTGACTGAAAATCACATATGAGACAAGGGTGGCCGATGCTGCCGGAATCGGGAAGCCGGAATAATTCTTCTTGTCGAATCCCTTCTGCTGGGCGTTGAAACGAGCAAGCCGAAGGGCCCCGCATAAAAAGAATAGGAAACCGAGTCCCACCCCCCAAACGTCATGGAGGTTGAATATCCGGGAGTGAAAATTGAAAATCAGCAAGGCGGGAGCAAGTCCGAACGAGCAGATATCGGCCAGGGAGTCAAACTCCACACCGAACCGGCTGGGTGTACGCATAGCCCGGGCGACTTTCCCGTCCATGGCATCCAAAAATGCGCCCACGATGATCAGCCACCCGGCGGGAACCAGCCGGCCTTCGAATATATAGTAGATGGCCAGAAACCCGCAAAAAAGGTTGCCTACGGTGAACAGGCTCGGAACTGCAGCGCGTTTTTTCATGTCTTGACCACTCCGATGATCGTCTCCCCTCCAGTCATCTTGTCCCCTACCTGAACCCGAATCTCGGATTCGGGAGGCAGAATCAGATCCACGCGGGAGCCGAATTTGATGAGGCCGAACCGCTCTCCCTTTTTGACCCTATCCCCTTTGGTCGCCCGACAAACGATGCGTCGTGCAACAAAACCGGCTATCTGTTTAACGACGATCGTACGGCCAGCATTCTCGATCTCAATAACAACTTGCTCATTTTCAACCGAAGCCCTTTCGACGAACGCGGCCAGAAAACGACCCCGCTTTCTGTTTACTTCCACCACCCTTCCCGAGTAGGGTATTCGATTGATGTGAACGTCGAAAATCGAAAGAAACACACTCACCTGGATCCCGTTTAAACCCCATTCTTCGTCTCCACTGATCTTTCTGATGCTGACGACTTTCCCGTCAGCAGCGGAGACCACCGCCCCCTGCTCCGTCGGGATTTGACGTACCGGATCCCGGAAGAATACACACACCAGGAGAAAGCCAGCGGCAAAAGCCCCCCCGAGGTAACCAGGTATGCTATAGCCCGACGCGCTGGACAGGGTGAAAAGAAGAACGGCCACAAAACCCGTGATGATCAGAAACGGGAGCCCTTCTCTCGCCATACCCTACCCCTTATGCCCAAGGATCGATCCCGCCTAATTTCGGCGACGATCCTGTTCCAGGACAAGATCCACTTCGACTTTTCGAGCATTCCGCATAACGACGAGTTCAAAGACTTCCCCCACGCTCCCCCCCTGAAAGGCCTCCAGGGCGCCTTCGTCATCTTGAATCGGCCTTCCGCTTACGGCGATGATGACATCCCCCGACTTGAGACCCGCACTTGCCCCAGGGCTGTTGTCTTCGACCTCCGTGATCAAGGCGCCCTCCACGTATGGGATTCCCAACCTCGCCGCAATCCAACGGTTCATCCCCATCACCGAGATCCCCGTCCAAAATTCCCTGGTCCGGCCGTAACGGAGGAGTTCATCCATCACCCGCTTGGCCTTATTCACAGGGATGGCGAAGCCTATTCCGACCGAACCACCACGACCCTCGGTGAAAATGAATGTGTTGACGCCGACCACTTCCCCGGAGCCATTCACCAGAGGACCGCCGCTATTCCCCCGATTAATGGCTGCATCGGTCTGGATCATCTTCTTATAAGCCCTGCGGTTCTGCGGGACCTGAAAGTCCCGATCCTTCGCGCTGATGACGCCGACCGTAACCGTCGGCTGAGGATCGCCTATTGCAAGTCCGAAAGGATTTCCGATGGCGATGGCCCATTCCCCGATGATGATATCGTCCGAATTCCCCAAACGAGCCGTTGGGAGTCCTTTCACACCCTCCAGATGAATCAAGGCCACATCGGATTGAGTTGCCCTGAGAACCTGCCTTGGGATATCCACCACCTCAAAATGCCGATGGTCGGACAGGGTGACCGAAATGGAGACTGCATCCTCAATGACGTGGTCGTTGGTCAGGATCCAACCGTCTTCACGGACGACGAATCCCGATCCGATTCCGGGCACCTTCTGTCGAAGGACCGCGAATGGAGAAAAGAAATCGAAAAATGGATCCCGGTATCGAAAGGGCCGCTCTTTCAAAAAGAAGGTGTTAACGCTCACGACCGTCGGTTCAACGGCTTCTACGGCCCTTACGATGGCGTTCCGACGGGATTGGAAAATCTCCTCTGCAAATGCGTGGTTGTCGTGGACGGGGATCTCGGGCCCGTTTCCAGTACTGTCCGGGCACGTCCTGTAGAAGTGCTCGGCAAACACGACCCCGAGACCCATCCCTATCGTAAGGACGATGGCCGTTCGGAGCCTGTTTCCTATCACGTCGGTGGGACCTCCTGTTCATCTGATTGCAACGGCATATCCGAATCGGAATCGTAACAGACGTTGATCAGACAGAGTCCGTGAGCGGGTGCGGTCAAACCCGAACAGCGGCGGTCACGGGCTTCAAGGATATCCATCACTTCCGTTTCGTCCATCTTTCCCCGTCCCACGTCGACAAGCGTCCCAACCATCGTCCTCACCATTCCCCTTAGGAAGCGATTCGAATTCACCTCAAAAATCAGGTCCTCCCCGTGAATGGCCAGAGAACAGGATTTCACATCGCAGGTATATCCAGGTCTTTCTGAAGCATCGTTGCAAAAGGATGCGAAACATCGCCTTCCCACGAACGCCTCAGCAGCCCTTCCCATTCTCGCCGGATCCATCCGGTAGGGGACATACCATGCATATTTCCCGCCGACTGCGCGTCTCCTCGTTGTTATCCGGTAGGTGTAAAATCGGTTCCGGGCATCGAAACGGGCGTGAAATCGATCGGAAACTGATTCAGCCGCTCGGACTACGACATCTTTGGGCATGAATCGATTTAAGCCCCGATGGATGTCCCTGGGCGCTAAACTCGTTCCTGTATGGAAATTTGCAACCTGGCCAATCGCGTGTACACCCGTATCGGTCCGCCCTGCTCCAATTAACCGGATGGGCTCCCCCAGCATCTGTCCAAGATTTTCCTCGACCACCCCTTGAACGCTACGGCAGTTGGGTTGGATCTGCCATCCGTGAAAATCAGTGCCATCATATTCCAATACCAGCTTGAGGTTCACTTATGGCACCAGGCTTCTCCTTGGTGGCGGCGTGTCGCGACGTCCACCTGCCAAGGCCCTGGAAAGACTGGTCCTGATCCTTGGGAATTTTCCGGGGGTTGTGGAAAGGGCACAGGCAGGGTGGACCGGAATCGCAGATCCAGGATATCACCCTCCAGAAAGAGGGTTCATCAAAAAAAATACGGATTTACGGCACAATATAATATCTCGTCCCAACATTGTCAAATGCTATTATCCATAAAACAGGCCTCATCTGTTGAAAGATTCGATCACCAACGGAAAATCGTTTTCGAGTTTTGATGATTCCTACCGGGGTAGAACCCGTCCGCAAGAGTCTAATTCCGGGCACACGGATTGCACCTCGGTCTTGCCAACGGAATTGACAAACGATCCTTCCGTATTTCGGTCAGCAAAGGAGAACTCGTGCGACGCCCAGCCCTCTTTATTGCCACTTGTTTCATCCTGGGCTTGTTCGCTGCATCAGCGCTCCGATCCAACCTTCCCTTTGGCGCGGTCCTCTGGCTGCACGCGGGGATCATCGGGATCGCAGCCTGTGCACTCCGGTTCAGACCCCACGGGACGATTGTTGTGCAGAGCCTTGTCGGCCTTGCCATCCTTTCGACAGGGTTCGTTCGTTTTAGGTGTGAAATCCAGATAGGTCAAGGTGACCTGGGTCGAAGGGGCCATTTCGAACAGGAGGCTGGATTTCGGGGGATCGTAACGAACGAACCCTACGTCCGCAACGGGAGCATCCGGGCGAAGGTTCAAATCGAAGATAAAACCTTTGGTGGCGTAACTTCGAAGATTCAGGGAAACATACTCCTCCGCGTCCGGGGAGATCGAAAGGATATCCGATACGGAGACCGGGTCGCCTTTTCCGGAGTCTTGCGTGCCCCCCGGCCGCCCCGAAACCCGGGCGATTTCGATGGCAAGGCCTACGCCGAGGTTCAGGGGATATCCGGAACCGTCTTTCTCAAACGTTCCGGAGACCTCCGGATTCTCGAACGCGATGCGGGAAATCCCTTTTGGTCGCAGATCGTCCTTCCTGTCCGTCACGCTGCCCGAAGTGCTATCGAACGAGACATGACCGGAAATCCCTCCGCCTTGCTCAAAGGGGTTCTCCTCGGGGACAGACAGGCCTTCCCCCAACGGCTCCTGGACGACTTTGCTGCAACAGGACTGACGCACACCCTTGCCGTTTCGGGGTTCAACGTCGGTATCGTGGCCTTGGTCGGATTTACGCTTCTTCGCTCACTTTCTCTGGGGCGTCTTCCGACGGCCATGGGCGTGATTCCCCTCCTGATTCTATATGCCTTCGTCACCGGGTTAAGCCCTTCTGTGGTGAGGGCGACCCTTATGGCGTGTATATTGATTATCGGAACGGTCCTTGAACGAGATGTCGACGTCCTCAACACCCTCGGCTTATCCGCGGTCATCCTGCTCTGGATCTGGCCGATGAGCGTGTTCGATCCGGGTTTTCAGCTCTCCTTTGTGGCCACCCTCTCTTTGATCGTTTTGACCCGGCCGATTCTTTCGCTCATTCAGGATCCGCCCGGATCCAGACCAAAACCTTGGAAGACATGGTTGGCGATGCCCGTGGCCGCATCGGTGGCGGCTCAGGTCGGAAGTATCCCTGTTGTCGCTTATCATTTCCAAACCGTTTCATTAATCTCGTTCCTTGCAAACCTGCCCACAGCCCCTCTCGTGAGCGCTGCAACCGTCTTGGGTGTCCTGACGGCCTTGGTTGGAACCATCCTGCCGATCCTGTCGACATTGATCAATGGAGCCAACTACCTCATCCTAAGACCATGCTCGCGTCCGTGCATTTTTTTGCCCAGATACCCCATGCGGCCGTGACGGTTTTCGCCCCATCGCCCACGGTCCTATGCATCTACTACCTGGCAGTGGGCTTGATGCTTCCCGACATCCGGAAATCCAGATGTGGAAAGCCCCTATTATTCTCCTTACTTCTGCTTTCCAACGGTTTGGTATGGTCAAGGAGTTTCGATCCGGAGCGCGGTCTGGAGATCGTCTTCCTGGATGTGGGTCAGGGCGACAGCGCCTTTATTCGATTCCCGGACGGCAAGACGATGCTTATCGATGGAGGGATCCGCACTCGATGGTTCGACGTGGGAGGTCGGATCATTCTCCCCTTCCTTAGAAAACAGGGCATTCGTCACATCGACGTTGTCGTTGCAACCCATCCCGACCTGGACCACATCGGTGGCCTGCTCGAAATCCTAAAAGAGATCAAAGTCCACCACTATCTGGATAGCGGTCAATCCTCCGCTACCTGGGCAGCTACACGGATACGTGAGGTCGTTGCCGAAAATCAGATCCCCCACCAGACCCTGGCGGCGGGGGACAGTTTGATCGGTTTAGGTAAGGTCAGCGCTCTGGTCCTCCACCCTGGGACGGAATTCGTTTCACGAGATCCCTCACACAAGTCCCCTCTGGGGCCGAATAACGGCTCTGTGGTACTTCGTTTCGGTTACAAGGGAACCGTATTTCTCCTGACCGGAGATATAGAGCGGTCCGCGGAGAGCTGGTTGATCCGCTGGGGATCCCGAATCAAGGCGAATATCTTAAAAGTCCCCCATCACGGTTCCAGGACGTCATCCACGCTCAGCTTCCTGTCTGAAGTCTCCCCATCGATTGCCGTTGTCTCCGTCGGGGGAAAAAACCGATTCGGCCATCCGGCTCCCGATGTCCTGGCAAGATATGAAGCGGACGGTGTCCGGGTATTCCGAACCGATCAACAGGGCGCTATCGTGATGCGGGTGGACGGGGATGGGCTTCAGATCAGGACCTGGTTGCCTTGAATCAGCAGCCTCGAACGTCCACACGGAGGGACTGAGTAACCACCCCGCCAAAAGGGCGGGGCATTAACCACTCTCCTCCCCAAGTTCAAATACTTTCATGAATCGATGACTCTGGCGGGCAGGGGCGCGTATGGGAGGAATTGAAGGAGTGGGGTTTGAGGGTAGACCACTGATCGTTCAAAAAAAGGGCTCCGAAAATCGATCTCGAACGCCTACTGGTTGCGAAAAAAGAGGGTCATTAAACGATCCCAGTCCGACTTCGGTCAACACCGTCTCCCCCAACGGTGTCGCGCTGTCAACCGGGCATAACCCACTAAATTTCCGGAACAGTAGAACTTGACCGATACGGAGCCCTAAAACTCAAAAAATGTTTGGAATGGAGTTGCCTGAAAGGGACCGAATCGGTTGTAAGACACCCGAAAACAAGCCCTTCCAAAAGGCCTCAAAAGTGCGGATGGGGTATAATTGTAACCCCTTAATAATCAATCGATTATCTTTTCTTAATCGCAATCGAAATCGGTTTAGAATATAGGGTCCGCAAATAGGCAAGTCAAGGACAATTTTGAACCCGTTTTGTGAAACAGACGGATGAGCCATGTAACACCTTGAGAGATATGAAAATCGTGTCTTAAAAAAAAATGTTCCACATTAAGATCGTCCACTGATAAGATAGAATCATCCACCAACATGGACGGGACCGTGGGAATTTAATCCACGCACTCGACGCTTAATGTCGAACCTTTGATCGATTCTCAGTTATCCTCGGTTGGATTAACCGGTTTTATTCTTCCCAGACCCCCATTCGATTGAATTTTTCCATTCGTTGTTCCAACAATTGATCGGTTGACAGGCTTCGAAGTTCATCCAGCGCGTCGACAATGGCGGACTTCAACGACTCTCCCGCCTTCGTGATATCCCGATGGGCCCCCCCAACCGGTTCGGGTACAACCCGATCGATAATCCCTAATCCAACCAGGTCCGAAGCAGTGAGCTGAAGTGCCTCCGCGGCATCCTCTTTCTTGTCCCGGGTCCGCCAGAGAATCAGCGAACAACCCTCAGGAAGGATGACTGAGAACCACGCGTTCTCCATCATGAGGATTCGATCCCCAACGCCTATCGCCAGTGCTCCCCCGCTTGCCCCCTCCCCAATTATCGCGACAACGATCGGCGTCGGTAGATGCGACATCTCAAACAAATTTCGAGCGATGGATTCGGCCTGCCCCCGCTCCTCTGCCCCGACCCCGGGATAGGCCCCTGGCGTATCGATCAGGCAGATTACAGGCCGCCGAAATTTAGCTGCTAACTTCATGAGTCTCAAGGCCTTACGGTATCCCTCGGGGTGCGCCATCCCGAAGTTGCGATATAAATTATCTTTCGTATTGCGCCCCTTCTGGTGGCCGATCACCATCACTGGCATCCCATCCAGCCGTGCAAGCCCACCGACGATCGCGTGGTCATCCCCAAAACACCTGTCCCCGTGGAGTTCCTTAAACTCCGGCATGATCATCTGGATGTAGTCCAGCGTATAAGGCCGCTTGGGATGCCGGGCAATCTGGACACGCTGCCATCTCGAGAGATTTGAATAGATCTCCTGTTGCACTTTCTGTGCTTTATCCTCCAACTTCTTCACCTCTTCTGACATATCCATCCCCTCTTCGGAGGCATAAGCCTTTAACTCCTCAATCTTTTTTACAAGTTCTGCGAGGGGACGCTCGAAATCAAGAAAATAGTTCTGATTCATGACAACCTCGAATAATCCATCCCGAGAAGGAAAGGGCTGAGAATTTCGTGAAGCGATACCCTATCATTCCACGCCCGATTACTTTCCTCCCCTATCCTCTTTGAATCCTCTACCCGGAAAGCCTGCTAACCCCCTCCTCGATCCGGTCCAATGCCTTTCGGATGTTTTCCATTGAGGTGGCATAGGAGACCCGCATATGGCCATCCATACCGAAACCGCTTCCTGGAACGCACGAGACCCCCATCTCTTGCAGAAGAAAATTACAGAGGTCCAGGGAGCTCTCGACTTTCCAATCTCCGTAATGAGAACCATAGACTTCCGACATATTCGGAAAAACGTAAAAAGCCCCATCGGGTTTCATGCAGCTGATACCTGAAATTCCATTCAAACGGTCAACGATATAATCCCGTCGCTCCTCGAAAGCCCCCCGCATCTGTTCGACACTCCTCTGGGGGCCATTCAGCGCCGTCAGAGCCGCCGCCTGGGAAATCGATGAGGGATTCGAGGTCTCCTGGCTCTCCAGCTTGGCCATCAGGGAGATGACCTCCTTCGGACCAGCCGCATAGCCGATCCGCCATCCGGTCATCGCATAGGCTTTGGACACGCCGTTCACAAGGATCGTCCTGGCCTTCATGGCCTCTCCCATCTGGGCGATCGAAAAGAAGGGCACCCCGTAAATGATCTTCTCGTAGATCTCATCGGAAATGACATACACTTCTGAATCGGCTAAAACCTCTGCAAGCCCCGAGAGTTCATCCTCTGAATAGACCACGCCGTGCGGGTTGCTGGGGCTGTTCATGATCAGAAGCTTCGTTCGGGACGAAATGACCCCACGCAGTTCATCAGGGGTCATTTTGAGCCCGTTTTCCGGCCTGGTCTCCACAACGACGGCTTTCCCTCCCATCAGCTTCACCTGGTCCACATAACTGACCCAATATGGGGCCGGGATGATCGCCTCGTCCCCCTCGTTGATCAGGGACATGGCGGCATCAAAGATCGTGTGTTTGGCCCCGCAGTTTACGACCACTTGGGTAGGATCGTATTTCAACCCGTTGTCCCTTTCGAGCTTGTCGCAGATCGCCCGTTTTAGCTCAGGGATTCCTGTGGCCTGGGTATATTTTGTGAATCCATCTTCTATGGCCTTGATGGCGCCATCCTTAATGTACTGTGGTGTGTCGAAATCCGGCTCCCCGGCATCCATAGAGACCACGTCGATCCCTTCCGCCCGCATCGCCTTTGCCTTAGCAGAGACCGCCATGGTGACCGACTCTTCAATCCCCAACACGCGTTTGGACAGCGCCATAAATAAATCCTCTCAAAAATCAGTGAAGCGTATCTCGTCGGAGCCCGCTTCACGAGTTTATGTTGTATACTCGGCGTTGATCTTCACATACTCATAACTGAAATCGCACGTATAGGCCTCGGCGCTTTCGGATCCTTCCCCGAGATCGATCTCGATCAGGACGTCCCTGGCCGACAGGGCTTCTATAGCTTTTCCATGGTCGAAGGAAACGGGACCCCCGTGGACGAATATCGGAATGCCTGCCATCGAAACCTTTACCCGGTTCGGATCCAGATCCACCCCCGAATAGCCTGCAGCGCAAAGGATCCTTCCCCAGTTGGGGTCACGGCCGAAGATTGCGGTCTTCACCAGGTTTGAATTCGCTATGGCCATTCCCACCGCTTTCGCATCTGGAAAATGACGTGCGGATGTCACCCGAACCGTCACGAATTTTGTCGCTCCCTCGCCGTCCATAGCGATCTTTTTGGCCAGATCGACCGTAAGAGCATTCAGCCCCTCACGGAAAATTTCCGCCTCACGTGACCCCTCCGAATCAACCCGAAAACCCGATTCCCCGTTCGCCATCAGGATCACGGTGTCGTTGGTGCTCGTGTCCCCGTCCACGGTCACCATATTATACGACTTATCAACAGACTCACTGAGCAAAACCTTCAACAACCCGGGCTCGACCTCGGCATCCGTCGTCAGAAAAGACAACATGGTCCCCATATTCGGGGCGATCATGCCCGATCCTTTTGCAATCCCCCCCTGGGAAACGATCTTTCCCCCAGCACGGAATTGAACGGCGGACTGTTTCGGCACGGTGTCCGTCGTCATGATCGCCGCCGCCGCATCCTCGCCTCCGCTCTCACTGAGGCACTGGACCGCCTTCTGGATACCGGGTTCCACCACCTCCATCGGCAATTGAACACCGATAACCCCGGTCGAAGCCACCAGCACGTTTTTCACCCTCAGACCCATGGCGTCCGCTGCCACCTCCGCCATCCGGCGCGCATCCTTCATTCCCTGAACTCCCGTACAGCAATTGGCGTTCCCGCTGTTAATGACCACAGCTTGAGGGTGCCCTTCGGCCATATGCTCCTGGGTCACAAGAAGAGGGGCGGCCTTGACCTGGTTCCGGGTGAATACCCCTGCCGTATTGCAGGGAACCTTCGAAAAGATCAGTGCAAGGTCCTTATCCTCAGAAGGCTTGATCCCGGCCGAAATCCCGGAAGCCTGGAACCCTTTGGGCGAGGTGACGGAACCGGAAATCGTATTCAAAGCCCCTCTTTATAAGTGAAGGATGAGAAATTCCGGGAACGCATCGAAAGGAAAGGTTCTCGTAATCTTGTGATTCGGTTCTGTAAGAACGGATTTAAAGTTCCAGTTTCCGATTATTTTGTCATCACGATAATCTTAGGCATTTCTTGATGTTCCGAACCGCCTGCTGGATCCGTTGTTCGTTTTCCACGAGTGAAATGCGCACATACCCCTCCCCCATATCTCCAAATCCGATCCCGGGGGAGACCGCGACTTCGGCCTCTTCCATCAACTTCATCGCGAATTTCATCGAACCCAACGCACGATATCGATCCGGGATCGGCGCCCATACAAACATCGTGGCCCTGGGCTTGAGAATCGGCCACCCGATCCGGTTCAGGCCCCGGACCAGGACATCCCGCCGTTTTTGATACATCGCAGTCGCGCCCTTCACGCAATCTTGAGGTCCGTCCAGGGCCGAAATTGCCGCAACCTGGATCGGTGTGAAGATCCCATAGTCGAGGTAGCTTTTGACCCTTGCAAGGGCCTCGATCACGTCCTGATTTCCCGCACAGAACCCCACCCGCCATCCGGCCATGCTGTAGGACTTGGACATCGATAAAAACTCCACACCCACATCCCGGGCGCCCGGGGCCTCCAAAAAACTCGGTGCAACGTAACCATCGAACGTGATGTCTGAATAGGCCAGATCGTGGACGACGATAATCTTTCGTTTCCGGGCAAAGCTCACGATCTCCTCGAAGAATGACAAGTCCACGGTTGCGGTCGTGGGGTTGTGGGGGAAGTTGAATATCATCACCTTTGGCTGGGGCCAGACCTCCCGCGTGATCATTTCCATCTCCGGGACGAATTCCTTCTCCGGCTTGAGAGGGATGCTCAGCACGTTTCCCCCGGCGATCGTCACCCCATAGATATGGATCGGATAGGCCGGGTTCGGAACCACGGCCAGATCGCCTGGGTCCAGGAGGGCGAGACAAATGTGACCCAACCCCTCCTTCGATCCGATCGTGGCGATTACCTCTCGCTCCCAGTCCAGATCCACCCCAAAACGTCGCTTGTAATGCCGACAGATCGCCTTCCGAAGCCCTGCGATTCCTCGAGACTCGGAATAGCGATGTACCTTCTCGTCGGTGACGACCTCACACAGTTTATCGATGATGTGGGGCGGGGCGGGTTGATCGGGATTCCCCATGCCCAGATCGATGATATCGACCCCCTCCTGCCGGAGTTTATGTTTGAGCGCATTGATCTGCGCAAAGACATAGGGGGGGAGCCGCTGGAGCCTTTTCGTATCGATGACCATTATTTACGCAATTAGAATCTATGGGCTTGTCAAGCCCATGAATTCTAATTGCCTTATTTATTCTTCCTTCTGGTCACTGGCGAGGGTGTTTTGACCCACGACCCCGTCCTTCAACAGCTTGTAACTCAGACTGTCCACCAGGGCGATCCAGCTGGCTTCGATCAGGTTCTCGGAGACGCCCACGGTTCCCCAGAGGTCCACACCGTCCGACGATTCGATCAACACCCGGACTTTCGCCGCGGTTCCATCGCGGCTGGACAAGTCCCGCACCTTATAATCCAGCAGGTGGACCTCCCCCAGCGTCGGATAGGTCCCTTCCAGGGCCCGGCGAAGGGCGCGGTCAAGGGCGTTGACCGGACCGTCCCCCTCAGCAACGGTATGTTGAACCTCACCGTTTACCCGGATCTTGACGATCGCCTCGATCACCGTCTCCCGATCGTCCTTTATGATCACAGTCCGGTAGCTGATCAGCTCAAACGGATCCTTGTAGAGTCCCATCGCCTTACGGGCCAGCACTTCGAAGGATCCCTCGGCGGCTTCGAAGACATAACCTTCATTCTCCTTCAACTTCACCGCGTCCAGGACAGCCCCGACCTCGGGGTCTTGTTTTTTGATTCCCGGTTTCAATTTCTCCAGTTTGCTGACGATCACGCCCCCGCCCGACTGGTCCGACACGAGAAATCTCCGTGAATTTCCTACCGCCTCGGGATCTATGTGTTCGAACGACCGCGATATCTTCATCACGCCGTCGACGTGCGCCCCCCCCTTGTGGGCAAAGGCGCTTTCCCCCACGTAAGGCTGCCGATGGTCGTGATAGACGTTTGCCAACTCGCTTACGAAACGGGAGACCTCCATGACCTCCGTCAGCTTTTCTTTCCCGATGCAGGTCTTTTCCAGCTTAAGTTCGATCGTGGGGATGATCGAACACAGGTTGGCGTTCCCGCACCTTTCCCCGTATCCGTTTATAGTGCCCTGTACCTGAACCGCTCCCAACTCTACCGCGGCGATCGTGTTGGCCGCGCCCATACCCCCGTCGTTGTGGGTGTGGATTCCGAACGGGATATCGATCTCTTTCTTGGTTTTCCCAACGATTCGGCAGACTTCAGAGGTCAGGGTCCCCCCGTTCGTGTCGCACAGGATCAGGATGTCCGCACCTCCTCTTTGTGCGGCTTGGAGAGTTGCTAAAGCGTATTTGGGATTCTCCTTATATCCGTCGAAAAAATGCTCCGCGTCGAAGACGACCTCCCTGCCATGGCTCTTCAGATAGGCAACCGAATCCTGGATCAAATCGAGATTCTGTTCAGGGGTGGTCCGCAGTACCCGGGTGACGTGAAGGTCCCAGGATTTGCCGAAGATGGCGACGATCTCCGTCTCTGCCCCCAGGAGGGTGTTCAGGATCGCATCCTTCTCAGGGACATTCGAGGCACGGCGAGTGCTCCCGAATGCGGTGACTCTGGCGTTGTTGAAATTTTGTTCCTTTGCCCTGATGAAAAACTCCAAATCCTTCGGATTAGTCGGATTTGGCCAACCCCCTTCGATATAATGAATCCCCAGATCGTCCAACCGACCCGCAATCAACAACTTGTCTTTGACCGAGAATGCGATGCCCTCTGCCTGGGCTCCATCCCGGAGCGTAGAATCGTATATCCGAACGAGATCCGACATAGATGCTTCCGGTTTCAATTGGTTGGCTTTGAACCCGCCCGCATGGCCTTACCCCACGGCGACGGCATCGGCGACCAGATCGCCGACCTGGCTGGTCGTATAGCCCATCTTGCCCGCGGAAAGGCTTTTCAGTTTTTGGCTGACGACCTCGATGATCGCATTTTCCAATATTTGAGCGCCCTTGTCCTCGCCCAATTGCGCGATCATCATCTGACAGGCCGCGATTGCGGCGATGGGATTTATAACGTTCTGACCCGTATATCGAGGTGCTGAGCCGCCGATCGGTTCGAACATCGAAACGCCCTCCGGGTTGATGTTTCCGCCCGCGGCGACCCCCATCCCCCCCTGGATCATGGCACCCAGATCCGTGATGATATCCCCGAAGATATTATCGGTCACAATTACATCGAACCACTCCGGGTTCTTCACCATCCACATGCAGGTCGCATCTACGTGCGCATAGTCCCGTTCGATTTCCGGATAGTCCGCCTGGCCCACCTCGTGAAACGTCCTCTCCCACAAATCAAACGCGAAGGTCAGGACATTCGTCTTACCGCAGAGGGTCAGCTTATTATCCTTTTCCCGCTTCCGGGTCGTCTTGAAGGCATATCGGACACATCGCTCCACGCCCTTGCGGGTGTTGATCGACTCCTGGACGGCGACCTCATCCGGGGTTCCCCGTTTAAGGAATCCGCCGCTTCCCGTATAGATGCCTTCTGTGTTCTCCCTCACGACTACAAAATCGATATGTTCGGGCCCTTTGTCCTTGAGGGGGGTATCCACTCCGGGATATAACTTGACCGGGCGAAGATTGATATACTGATCCAGTTCGAAGCGGGCCCGGAGCAGGATGCCCTTTTCCAGAATCCCCGGCTTTACATCAGGATGCCCGATTGCCCCCAGGTAGATGACATCGAATTTTCGCAATTCCTCGACAGCCGAGTCCGGTAAAGTTTCCCCCGTTCGCTTATAGCGTTCTCCCCCAAAGTCGAAGTGGGTCACCTCATACTTGAATCCCACTTTGTTTCCCACCGCATTCAGACACTTGAGCCCCTCGTCTACGACCTCCGGACCGGTCCCATCTCCAGGGATAACCGCGATCTTGTAAGACAATGAAACCTCCTGACTACGTTTGAGCCAATTTTACATTTTGCATTTTGCTATTCCATTCTACACCGCGATACTCACCACGTGGTTCTTCGGAATCACCCTCATGTTCCTGGGCGTCTTTCCATCCAGGAAACGCTTGACATTTTCAACCTCTAAAGCGACCCGCTTCATCTCTTCCTCCGGCATACCAACACCCACCTGGACCCGCCCGCGAACCTTCCCGTTGACCTGGACCACCAACGTGATCAGGTCCTCGGCAGCCACCGCTTCGTCGAAAGCGGGCCAGTCCGCGTGGTAGGTGGAACCGGATTTTCCGATCCGCTCCCAAAGTTCGTCGGAGAGATGGGGTGCGAACGGGGCCATGAGGAGAATCAGTTTTTCCAGGGCCTCCGAGACCACGGCAGGGTCGGCTCCCGCTCCGGCGTTGTCCCCTTCGGCTGGACGATAAGCATAGAGTTGGTTGACAAGTTCCATCAATGCCGCGATGGCCGTGTTGAATCGGTAATCTTCGAGATCCTCCCCGACTTTACGAATCGTCTGATGGACTTTTCGGCGAATTTTTTGGCCTGACCCCCTCCCGATTCCTTTGAGCGATTTCCGCCAACCGGGTTGAAATTCCGGCAGAGTCTTGATCGACCATCGCCAAACCCGGTTGACAAAACGAAAGGCGCCTTTGATGCCCTCCTCGCTCCACTGAACATTGTCCTCGAAGGGGACGACAAACATTACGTAAACGCGCAGACTGTCCGCACCGTACTTTTCCGCCACCTCGTCTGGCGTGACCACATTTCCCTTGGACTTGGACATTCGGGTCCAGCGCCAGACCACCTGATCCTCCGGAAAGGACGTTCGCTCCTCCGGTTTCAGCACGATCCAGTCGATGACCCGCTCTTCCTCCGCCTCGCTCGTGACATCCTCCCCTGCCCTCGGTTTGCGGCCGGGGGTATAGGCCAGGAGGCTTCCCTGGTTTCTGAGGACGCTGAACGGCTCTGTAAAACCGATCAGGTCCGCGTCATACATCACCTTTGTCCAGAAACGCGCGTAGAGCAGGTGCATGACGGCGTGTTCTGCCCCACCCACGTAAAGGTCCACCGGCAACCAGTCGTCGATCTTGTCACGGGATGCGAACGCCCGGTCGTTATGAGGGTCCGCGAAGCGGAGGAAGTACCAGGAGGAACAGGCGAATCCGCCCATCGTATCGGTTTCACGTCGCGCGGATCCCCCGCAACCCGGACACGGGGTATTGACGAACTCCGGGATGGTGGCCAGGGGTGATTCACCCGTTCCGGAAGGCTGGTAGTGCTCCACTTCCGGAAGAAGGACAGGAAGCTGGTCCTCGGGGACAGGAACCGTCCCGCATTTTCCGCAGTGAACGATCGGGATCGGGGCCCCCCAGTAGCGCTGTCTGCTGATCAACCAGTCCCGAAGACGATAGTTGACCACCCCCGTCCCTTTTTCGGTTTTCTCCAGCCAGGCCGTAAACTTTCCGATTGTTTGGGCGTCATTCGGAAGGCCGTTGAATTGGCCGGAGTTGATAGCCGTCCCTCCCTCCGGAAGGGCACAGGTCATCTCATCGGGGGTCTGCGCCTCACCCGGGACATCATAGACGAGGCGGATCGGAATTTCGTATTTCCGCGCGAACTCGAAGTCCCGCTGATCGTGTGCGGGAACGGCCATGATCGCGCCCGTGCCGTATCCCATAAGGACATAGTCCGCGATCCAGATGGGGATCGGCTCCTCGTTGACCGGGTTGATCGCATTCGCGCCGATCGGGAGGCCGGTCTTCGCACGTTCTGTGCTCATCCGCTCGACTTCGGTCTCCTGACGGGCCCGATGGACATAAGCATCCACCTCCGCCTTCCGATCGGCGGCCGTCAGCTTTTCGACCAGAGGATGCTCCGGGGCGAGCACCATGAAGGTAGCACCGAAAAGCGTATCGGGCCGGGTCGTGAAGATCCGGATGACGTCCTTTTTTTCCTGGACCGGAAAGTCAACCTCCGCGCCATCGGACCGGCCGATCCACTCCCGCTGCATCTGTTTGATACCTTCCGACCATTCAATCCCGTCCATGTCCGCCAGGAGCCGGTCGGCGTATTCCGTGATCTTGAAATACCACTGCGGCATGGGCCGTTTCTCGACGAGGGTGTCGCAGCGCCAGCAGCGTCCCTCCTTTACCTCTTCGTTGGATAAGCCCGTCTTGCACGAGGGACACCAGTTGATCGGCGTGGTCGCGCGATAGGCAAGTCCGCGTTTGTAGAGCAAGAGGAAGAACCACTGTGTCCACCTGTAGTAATCCGGGTCGTTGGAGTTGATCTCGCGCGTCCAGTCATAACTCCCCCCGATATAGTTGAGCGTCCGCTTGTAGTTTTCCGCGTATTCCGGCACCATCTCCCGGGGGTTGCGTCCACGCTTGATCGCTTCGTTCTCTGCGGGCTGTCCGAAAGCATCCCACCCCATCGGATGGAGGACATTGAATCCCTTCATGTGCTTGTAGCGGCAAAATGCATCGGTGGGAACATAGTTTTTGCAATGACCTACCGAAAGGCCGGCGCCGGAAGGATAGGGGAAAAACTCGAGGACGTAATACTTCGGCTTTTCCGATCGATCATGGGTTTGGAAAGTACCTTCCAGCGCCCACCGCTTCTGCCAACGGTTCTCGATCTTTTTAAAATCGTATCGCTCGTCCATACCCTTATCACTCGAATCTATTAACATACGGCAATCGAGCGGCCGCCTGGCGGACCGACTCCATATCGTCAAGGAGTTGGCCCGTTGCATCCCACGTCCCGGCCACGAGCAGGAATCTGGTGCTCTCCGGAACCGCAACCGGGATCACCCGATCCTGATAATTGAGCTGTTCCGAATCGACATCAACCGTTAAAACCTCCGAAGGGTCAGACTCGACGGCCTCCTGAAGGAACAGCAGGTCGGCCTCCCCGGCCGTAACGCACGGAATCCCCATCGCCGTGCAATTTCCACGGAAGATCTCTCCAAACGATTCCCCGATGACCACCCTGATCCCCCATCGCATCAGCGACTGTGGGGCGTGTTCCCTCGAAGAACCACACCCGAAGTTGCGATTGACTACCAGGACGGACGCCCCTTTGAACCTCGGGTCATCGAACGGATGCACCCCGGCCTTCCGGTCATCTTCAAACGCGTGCTCCCCCAGGCCCTCAAAGGTCACACTGCGCAAATACCGGGCAGGAATGATCCGATCGGTATCGATGTCGTTCCCCCGCACCACGATCCCTCTCCCCGCCACCCGGGTCACAGATGCGTTGTTCACGTCAAAGCCCAATCGTATTAAGGTTGATCCCGCGGGATCCGCTTCGAATCCGCTCCGAATCCCAACCATCTTAATTGTCCATGAACTTTCTAACGTCCGCGACCTCCCCGGTCACGGCAGCGGCGGCGACCATGGCCGGACTCATCAGAAGCGTCCGTCCGGTTGGACTTCCCTGCCTCCCCTTGAAATTTCGGTTGCTCGAGGAGGCACAGACCTGGCGTCCCTCCAGTTTGTCCGGGTTCATAGCCAGGCACATGGAGCACCCGGCACCCCGCCATTCGAACCCCGCCTCCCGGAAGGCCTCGTCCAGTCCTTCCGCCTCGGCGGCCTTACGGACGGCCTGAGAGCCGGGAACCACAAGGGCTTTGACGTGCCCTGCGACCTTTCGTCCCTTCACAATCCGGGCGGCTTCTCGAAGATCGCTCAGTCGGCTGTTCGTACAGGACCCGATAAACGCAACGTCGATCCGGGTCCCGGTGATCGAATCATCGGGTTTGAAGCCCATAAACTCAAGGGCCTCCCGCGCGGACCCCTGCTCCTCTTCCGGCAGCGATTCGGGATCCGGGATGCGTTCGGTCACGTAAGCCGATTGTCCTGGTGTTATCCCCCACGTCACCGATGGTTCCATCGCGTTGCCGTCCAGGGAGACGACGTCGTCATACGATGCGTCCGGATCGGAAGCCATCGACCGCCACCAGTTAACCGCCCGTTCGAAAGCCTGCCCTTTCGGGGCGTACGGACGGCCTCGGATATATTCAAACGTGGTTGAATCGGGATTGACATAGCCGGCTCGCGCACCGCCTTCGATCGACATGTTGCAGAGGGACATTCGCTCCTCCATTGTCATGGCCTCGACCACAGGCCCCCCGTATTCATAGGCATACCCGACCCCACCCTTGACGCCGAGATGTCGGATAATGGTCAAAATCACATCTTTCGCGTAAACCCCCCTGGAACGTCTTCCCGTCACCTCGATCCGTCGGACCTTCAATGGATCCACGGCCAGGCACTGACTCGCCATGACGTCACGCACCTGGCTCGTTCCGATTCCGAAGGCGACGGATCCGAAGGCCCCGTGGGTCGAGGTATGGCTGTCCCCGCACGCGATCGTCATGCCCGGCTGCGTAAGGCCCAGCTCGGGCCCCACGACGTGAACGATCCCCTGCCGTGCGTCGCCCAGATTGGCGAGCGGAATGCCGAATTCCTTCGAGTTCCTCTCCAGCGCCACCATCATTTCCTCGGCCAGCTGATCCTTGAAGGGTCTTTCCTGGACATCGGTCGGGACGATGTGGTCCACCGTCGCAAACGTCAGGTCGGGGAAGGCCACCTTGAGCCCCCTGTCCCGCATCTCTCCAAACGCCTGTGGGCTCGTCACCTCGTGGATCAGATGCAAACCGATGAAAAGCTGCGTCTGGCCCGAAGGCAGCCGGCGGACGGTGTGTGCCTCCCATATCTTTTGAAAAAGGCTATTCCCCATGGGGTTCCCTCCTATACCGTGTCCCTCACCTGCGACGCTCCCCCCCTCCGCTGCTCTAAAGCGACAAGACGATTCAACCCGTCGACGAATGCCCGGGCCCCTGCTTCGATCAGGTCCGTTGACGCCCCGCGTCCCGTGGCCGTAAGCCCGTCTTTGGCCAGCCTCACCCTGACTTCGCCGACCGCGTCCTGTCCCCCCGTCACCGACCGGCTGTCGTAGTTCTCCAGCTCCACCGGAATCCCCACCGCTTTCTTGATGGCGTTGTAAGTCGCATCGATCGGGCCGTCCCCCCACGCCGCTTCCTGAACGACGGACTCTTGATCGATGGAGAGCTTGACCGTTGCGGTCGGAAGCGTCCCGGTTCCGCTGGATGTATGTAAATATTCAAGGGTGTACTTCTGGGGGACATCGTGCACCTCGTCCGACACAATGACCACCAGATCCTCGTCAAACACTTCCTTCTTTTTATCCGCGATGTCGATAAACCGCTGATAGGCCTGATCCAAATCCTCCTTGGAGAGCTGAAAACCCAGCTTCTCCAACCGATGCCTGAGCGCGTGTCTCCCAGACCGGGCGGTGAGCACGATCTGTGTGGCCTCCAGTCCGACATCCTGAGGGGCCATGATCTCGAAAGTCGTGCGCTCTTTTAACACCCCGTCCTGATGAATGCCCGAGCTATGCGCAAAGGCATTTGCACCGACGATCGCCTTGTTCGGGGGAACAACGATGCCCATCAGCCTGCTCACCAATCGACTTGTCGGGCAGATCTCCCGCGTCTCGATTCCGGTCGACAGGCCGAAGTAATCCTGGCGTGTGCGCAGGGCCATCACCACCTCTTCGAGAGATGCGTTCCCAGCACGCTCCCCCAACCCGTTGATGGTGCACTCCGCCTGACGCGAGCCGTTTTTCATCGCCGTTAGGGTATTGGAGACGGCCATGCCCAGATCGTCATGACAGTGTACGCTCAGAACGGCCTTCTCGATCCCCGGCACGTGTTCAAGGATGTCGCGTATCAGACCGCCGAAACCCTCTGGCACGGCATATCCGACCGTGTCCGGGATATTGATGGTGGTTGCCCCCGCCTGGACCGCCGCTTCGATGACCTCATAAAGATAAGCGGGTTCGGAACGCGCGGCATCCATCGGAGAAAACTCAACGTCCTCGCAGAACGTCTTGGCTCGCTCCACGGCAGCGGCGGACATCTTCAGAACTTCATCCGGGCTCTTCCTCATCATTTCCATATGGCTCGCCGAAGTCCCGATAAACGTGTGAAGCCGGGGCTTGGGTGCATCCTTTAGGGCTTCCCCGGCTCGATCGATGTCCCCCGGCAAAGCCCGTGCAAGACCGCAGATAGCGGGACCGGAAATTTCCCGGGCCACGCGGTTCACGGCTTCAAAATCCTCGACTGAGGAAATTGGAAATCCCGCCTCGACGACGTCGACCTTAAGCTTTGCCAGTTGATGCGCGATCTCAAGTTTTTCTCGGACGGATAATGACGCGCCCGGAGTCTGCTCGGCGTCGCGCAGCGTCGTATCGAAGATGATCGCTCGATCCGATTGACTTTCCCCCATGTCAGGTTGACCTCCTCTGCCGGAACCTCCCACGGATCTCAGATGGAGCCCTCCGGCGAAATCGCTCCATCTGTGCAGATAGACACAGATCGCTTTCCTTCTTGCCCCCGCTTAGTCCGGGCTCCATCTGGATCACCTCCTTTGAGAAAAGCAGAAGTCAGTAGTTATAAAAAGGTGCTTGATTTTGATTTCTCCTGAATTCTGTGTTCTGTATTCTGTATTCCGGGTGGGGTTGGTCGGATGGGTTTATTTCCCCTTCAACCAAGGCATCATTCCCCTCAATTCCGCTCCGACCTTCTCGATCGGGTGCTCTTGATCCTGCCTTTTACGAGCATTGAAAATCGGTCTGCCCACCCGGTTCTCCAACAACCAGTCGCGGGCGAACGTCCCGTCCTGAACTTCCGCAAGGAGTTTCTTCATCGCCTTCCTTGTCTCTTCGGTGACGACCCGTTTTCCTCGGGTGAGATCGCCGTATTCCGCAGTATCGGAGATCGACCAGCGCATGTTGGCAATACCCCCTTCATAGATCAGGTCGACGATCAGTTTTACTTCGTGAAGACACTCGAAGTAGGCGATTTCGGGTTGATAACCCGCATCTACCAACGTATCGAACCCCGCTCGGATCAACTCCGTCATCCCCCCGCAGAGCACAGCCTGTTCGCCGAAAAGGTCGGTTTCGGTCTCCTCCTTGAACGTCGTCTCGATCACCCCGCCCCGTGTGGCCCCTAACCCTTTCGCGTAGGCCAGGGCGGTCTGTTTTGCGTTTCCACTCGCATCCTGCTGGATCGCCAGGAGGGCGGGCACCCCCCCTCCCTCCACGAAAACTCGCCTTACGAGGTGGCCAGGCCCCTTCGGCGCGATCATGAAACAGTCCACGTCTTTCGGCGGGACGATCTGCTGGAAGTGGATGTTGAACCCGTGGGCGAAGGCGATCGCATTTCCGGGTTCGAGGCCTGGCTCAACCGATTCCCTGTAAACTTCCCCTTGAATTTCATCGTTGATCAGGATCATCACGATGTCCCCCGCATTCGCCGCATCCGGTACGGATAAAACCTGCAGGCCCTCCTGTTCCGCGGCCTTACGGGATGAGCTCCCCTCGCGAAGCCCCACCACGACTTTCACACCGCTGTCGTGCAGATTGAGAGAATGGGCATGCCCCTGACTGCCGTAACCGATCACCGCAACCGTCTTGTCCCGCATCAAGTTCAGGTCGGCATCCTTGTCATAATAAATCTGCATGATATCCGTCCTCCGGATGGAGAAAAGTGAATGAGAATGTGGCCTTTTCTTCGATAAACTTCACTGCGGGGACCAGGTCTTACACCTCTCCGCGATACTCCCGCAACAAGGCAACGCTTCCTGTTCGGGCCATCTCCTTGATCCCAAAGGGTTTCAACATCCCGATCATGGCGTTTATCTTATCGTCTTTGCCCGTGGCCTCGATCGTCATAGAGGTGGAGCTCACATCCACGACATTCGCTCGAAAAATCTCCGTGATCTGGATTATTTCAGGCCGGGTTTTCTTATCTGAGGAGACCTTGATCAGCGCGAGCTCCCGTTCCACGAAGCTTCCCTTTGTCATGTCGATGATCCTGATAACATCCACCAGCCGGCCCAGTTGTTTGTTGACCTGCTCCAGAACCCGATCGTCCCCTTTGACCACAATCGTCATCCGGGAAACATCCGGATTTTCGGTCTCCCCGACCGACAGGCTGTCGATGTTGAACCCCCGGCTTGCAAACAACCCGGAGACCCGACAAAGGACTCCGAAATGATTTTCAACGAGGGCTGAAATCGTATGTGTCTGCCCGCTGCCATCCATAAGGCCTTTCCCCCTCTCCACTGCCGTGTGTTTGATCTGATCCTAATTTTAAGAAAGCTAATTGCACACAAAGAGGCCGCCGCCTGTGAATTACTTCAGAGGCTCCATCCAAAAGTTCATTCCGATAATGCGAAGGGATAACAACTGAAGGATTGAGCCTCTATGCACCGGGTAGAATGAGTGCTAGAATTAGGCTCAGGACTAAGGGAAGGACCAGAATGTACGGCCTTACGTCGACTGGGGCAGCCGCGACTGACCGGAAAAGAGAGGAGGAAACGGGACGGCTGATGACCACGGTGTCCCGGCGGTGGATACTTGGTTTATTTTGAGGAAATCGCATAAGATGCAGGTGGACGTCGGAATTGTGGTCTTAGGCGCAAAAACTTCCTAAAGTAGGATTAATTATAATATAACCAGAGATTTTTGTCAAGAGATTTTCTGGTTTCTCTGTCCCGGTTTATGCCAGAGGGTGTCAGGCCTTACGGACCACCCAAGGATTCCAAGAGGATTTTTTTGACTTGCCAACCCATCTCCAGGTCTGTACTATTGGTCTTTGATAGAATTTCTTACGAGATACGGACTTTTGAAGGAGAATCGAATGGCGCTATTGAATCGTTACAGCTCCCGCATCACCCAGAGAAAGTCTCAAGGGGCTTCCCAGGCGATGTTGTATGGAACGGGAATGACCGAAGAGGATATGGGGAAGCCTCAAGTGGGCATCGCAAGCGTCTGGTACGAGGGAAACACCTGTAATATGCACCTCCTCGGTCTGGCCAAAAAGGTCAAGGAAGGGGTCGCTGCAGCCGGGTTGATCGGCATGCGATTTAACACAATAGGCGTCAGCGATGGGATCTCCATGGGCACGGAGGGAATGAGCTACTCCCTTCAGTCACGTGATCTGATCGCCGACTCGATCGAAACGATCATGGCCGCCCAATGGTACGACGCGTTGATCGCCATTCCGGGATGCGATAAAAACATGCCCGGCTGTCTGATCGGAATGGGTCGACTGAATCGACCGTCGCTTATGGTATACGGCGGCACGATCAAACCGGGCTTCATAAACGGACAGAAGGTGGACATCGCATCCGCCTTCCAGTCCTATGGCGAGTTTATCGCAGGTTCAATCGATGAAAAGAAACGGCTGCAGATCGTCCAGAAGGCCTGTCCCGGAGCGGGTGCGTGTGGGGGCATGTACACCGCCAACACCATTTCCAGCGCCATCGAAGCCCTGGGCATGTCACTGCCCTATAGCGCCTCCACCCCCGCTGAGGAGGTGGACAAACTCGAAGAATGCGTAAAAGCAGGCGCGGCGGTTCGGGTTCTTCTCGAGGAAGACATCAAGCCCCGGGACATCATGACCCGCGGAGCCTTCGAAAACGCGATGGTCGTGGTGATGGCCCTGGGCGGGTCAACCAACGCAGTCCTTCACCTGATTGCGATGGCCAGGGCGGTCGACATCCCGCTGACCATAGATGATTTTCAAGCCGTAAGCGACCGTGTGCCGTACCTGGCGGATTTAAAACCAAGCGGCCAGTATGTCATGGCGGACCTTCACGGCGTAGGCGGCACGCCCGCCTTGATGAAATACCTTTTGGAGAAGGGACTTCTCAACGGTGATTGTTTGACCGTGACCGGGAAGACCCTTGGCGAAAACCTGGAACCGCTAAAGGGGCTCCAGGGGGGTCAGGATATTGTGCACACCGTCGAACAGGCGATCAAGCCGACAGGACATATCCAGATCCTCAAGGGAAATCTGGCACCTGAGGGGGCAGTCGCAAAGATCACCGGAAAAGAGGGCACGGTCTTCAAGGGAACTGCAAAGGTCTTCGATTCGGAGGAAATGATGCTTGCGGCTTTGGAGGAGGAGAAAATCCAGCGAGGCGATGTGGTGATTATTCGGTATGAAGGCCCGAAAGGGGGGCCCGGCATGCCCGAAATGCTCACCCCTACCTCCGCGATCGTCGGGGCTGGTCTCGGAAAGGATATTGCGTTGATGACAGACGGCCGGTTCTCGGGCGCCTCCCACGGATTTCTCGTCGGACACATCACGCCCGAGGCTCAAGAAGGGGGGCCGATCGCCCTCATAGAAGACGGCGATCGGATTACGATCGATGCTGAAAACAATCGCATTGATGTGGACCTGAGCGATCAGGAACTCGCTACCCGCCAGGCGGCCTGGAAGCAACCCGCTTACAAGGCAACCCGCGGGACCCTGTTCAAGTATATCAAGAACGTCAAATCCGCCTCCGAAGGCTGTGTGACGGACGAATAACCCGGCCTTGTCCCCCGCTGGAAATTCACCGCGGATTCTCCGGCCGGTTCACCGGATGTTCTGGCGCTTCCCCGTTCAATACGCGGATCACATCCGCAGCCACCATCGACATCTTCTGGAACCCTTCGATGGAATGACCGGCGTTGTGGGGACTCAGCAGGACGTTGTCGAGCTTAAGGAGCGGATTCTCGGGGTTGAGGGGCTCCTCTTCGTACACATCGATCGCTGCCCCGGCAATACGGCGGTTCTTCAACGCGTTGATCAGGGCGGGTTCGTCGATCACCGGTCCTCTTGCGGCATTCACGAGATACGAAGTCGGTTTCATCAAAGCAAATTCCCGCGTTCCGATCATATGCCGCGTCTCCGGGAGCAGGGGGACATTCAGGCTGACGAAATCCGATTCCGTGAGCAGCCGCTCGAGAGGAACTCGCGCAGCACCCACCTGGGTTTCAACCCCCTCGGGGGCCCGGATTGCATCCGTGTACAGAATCTTCATCCGGAACCCGCGGCCGCAGATCTCAGCAATTCGACGTCCGATCCTTCCGAAGCCAACGATGCCGAGCGTCTTTCCGATCAGCTCCGGTCCTTTGACACGATTTCTAAATTCCAAGTTCCCTGATCGGGCGGCCCGATCCGCTTCGTGCGGAAGCTTCGAAACCGCAACCAATGCCATCGCCACATATTCCGCGACCGATTCCAGCGGGGCGTGAGGGGCGTTGACCACGGTGATCCCGTTGGCCGTTGCCGCCTCCACGTCTACATTGTCCACACCCGCTCCATGCCTGCCGATCACCTTCAGCCGTGATCCCGCGCACATCACCTTTTCGTTATAATAACCCTTCCCCCTTGCGATAATCCCATCCACATCGACCGCCCACTGTATGGTCGTCGACTCCGACGCATCCGGCGCGATCACAACCTCCGCGTCGTGATCCTTCAGATAGTTCAGCCCGACTTCGTCCATCGGCTCGAACATCAGGATTCTGTATTTAGCCAATTCCCCCCTCCTTAAATAAACCCCGGATGTTTTCTCGATCATCCAGCTTGGTTTTAGATCGGCTTCCCCAGGTATCGTCCAAAATTCTCCTCAGTCTGTCTCTCGATCGTTTCGAAATCCACATCCCTCACCTCGGCGACCCTCTCTGCCACCCTGGTTATCCACGCCGGCTCTGATCTTTCATCCCCAAAAGGCACCGGACTGTCCGTTTCCAGAAGCAGGAGATCATCCGCGATCGTCTTCACGACTTCCTGGGTTTCTGAACGATGAAGGACAGCGGGACCAACTGAGATGAAGATTCCGGCTTCACACGCTTTTTTGACAAGTTTTTTCGACTGTGTGAACCAGTGCATCTGGACATTCAATCCGGTTTCCTCGTGAAATCGGATCCCTTCCTCCAGCGTCTCCCGCAGGGCCCTTCGAGAGTGGAGATTAACAGGTTTTTGCTTCTCTCCGGCCAACTCAAACTGCTGATTCAGAACGGATCGCTGGAAGGCTCGCTCCTCCGGCTGCTCCGCAACCATGAAGTCCAATCCGGCTTCCCCGAGCATCCCCACCTCATCCAAATGGGAGCGAATAAACGCCATCCCTGCATCTATCTCCTCTGGTGACATCCTATTGACCAGGGCGGGATGCAATCCCAACCCCACCATGACTTCGTCATAACACCGACTTAAATTCATCGCCTTCTCCATGGAAGCCAGATCTTCACTGACGACGATTCGCCGGATGCCGCTTTCCGATGCCCGGGCAACGGCGTTCGCCACGTCCGGGATCTGATAGAGATGGCAGTGAGAGTCGATCAGCACGGTCTGAATTCCGACTTCAAACTAAATCCCGACTTCTGCGATTCGAACCGGTTCCCCTTTTTCACCCGACTCGATGATGGCAAGGGACACGGCAAGGCTTTTCACCGCATCGTCATATGGGGATCTTATCATCGAAGAATCCTTGGTCCTCACGGCCTTCACGAACACCTCGTCGATCCCCTTGTCCGTGGTTTCTAAAGTTCGGGTCTTCCCATTCTCCGTGATCGAGACCTTTCCGGAATCCCAGCGCAGGAGATTCTGGCCGTACAGGACTTCGATCACGTTTGAATGGCTCCAATCCGTTAAATCGTATGTCCAGTTCGTCGTCAGAGACCCCAGGACGCCGCTCTCGAATTGTAACGTCACGACGTGTGTGTCGGGGCAGTCGATCTCACGCAGTTGTCGGAATGCCCGCTGTGTGTAGACCTCTTCGATTTCCCCGAACAGATACCGCGTCATATCGATCGTGTGCGTCGCCTGTTCCAGGATCTGCCCTCCCGAAAGGGTCATCTGGTGCGTCCAGTGCCCCGGATCCCCCAACCCGGTTCCGCACCAGTATTTTGCGGCAACCAGGCTGATCGTCTCACCTTCAAGTTCCCGGACGGCTGCGTCCGTGCCGCCCCGGTAACGCAATTGATAACCCACACACGTAACAATCCCTTTTTTCCGCACCGCCTCAGCTACCGAACGGGAAGTCTCCATCGTCCTGGCAACCGGTTTCTCGACGAGAAAAGGCAAGCCCCGGTCGATCACGTCCAGCTCCGGTTGCCCGTGAGCGAACACCGGGAGGCTTAGGTAGACCGCGTCGAGATCGTCTCGCTCGAGCATCTTCCGATAATCCGTGTAGGCCCTCGCCCCATACGCCTCCCCCGCCTGCTTGGACAATGCTTCCACGATGTCGCACGTCGCCACGAGTCGTGCATCCGGCAAAGATGACAACGCCTCCATATGCCCCTTCGCATTCCCCCCACAACCGATAATCCCGATTTGAACCTGATCAGACATCAGTCCCTCATGGAAAACTTCAACTTCAAAAACACAAACCGAGAGGCCTCAGCGTGTAAGGCCGTCAATTTGCAATCTCCATTTTGAATTTCATTTTCCTTTTCCATTTCACCCCTTCGATCCACCTCGTCGCGACGTAATGGTAGAGGTGCCCGGCTCCCCCCTCCCCCGGTTCAGTTTCCATTCCTCAAACCGCTCAGCACCAAGACGGTCGCAGAGCAGTTCTGGAATCGATGAAACGCTTTCGGAATCACCAGAACAAAAGAACAGGTCAACCGCGGCGTAACCCGCCTCCGGCCAGGTATGAATCGTCAGGTGGGACTGGCTGAGCGCCACGACGACGATGACGCCCTGAGGATCCATCGATTGCGAATGCATATTCAGGACTTGAGCCTGGACCCGTTCTACGACCTCCCTTACAACACCTTCAATCAACGGCGCATCGTTCAAGATCTCCGCTGAAGAACCATAGAGGTCGACAAGCAGGTGGATGCTATTTATGTACGCCACAGGTGCCTTCTCCTCGCCTTACCGATCGATCTGCGCTTGATTTTACCCCTTCACCCCGGCCACATGAAGATCTATGGGAAAAGGCTGACCCCACTCCTCGGAATGTCGGTAGGTGTCTTCTCCCCGAACCAGAATAGGGCGATATCTTGGTGTGGTGCCCGACCGGACATGTTTGACCGAGGTCGGGACATATCGAATCGTCAGTCCACACCGGCGTCGGTTCGACCGGTTGGGATTGCTACCGTGGATCAACACCCCGTGATGGAGTGAGATCTCCCCCGCCTTCAGTATCAGATCAACCGCCCGCTCATTTTCTTCGGGATCAACCGGGACCTCCTGATTGATGCTGAGCAAATTTCCCTTCTGACCCGACTTCCCGTGTTCCCGGATCCCGTTCCTGTGGGTCCCGGGAATCACCCGCATGCAGCCGTTATCCACTTCGCTGTCGTCCACCGCGAACCAGGCCGTGATCGCGTAAGGCGGTTCCAGCCCCCAGTAAGTCACATCCTGGTGCCAGGCCACAAATTTTTCGGGGGCACCCCCTTCGGGGCGCTTCGATTCCGGGTACTTACAGAAGAAATGGGATCCGAGAAGCATGATGTTCATGCCCATCACGGCTTCGAGACAACCCAATACCTTTGGATGGGTCGCCACACCCCACACAAATTTACTCCTAAAATGTTCGTCTTGAAGGCCGATCAGGCATTTATCTCTCCCCTCCCGGGCTTCCAGGGCGTCGAATTGATCCCGGATGCGGTCCGCTGCCTCACGATCGAAAATTTTCACACCCGAGACAAACCCCTGTTCTTCGAACTCCTGAATTCTCTCGGCCTCCAGAAACATCGGGACTTCCTCCCTAAGGTCTCACACGGTTAGAATGATGGTCCAGGATGTGATTCGAATTTAATATAGGATATACGATACGGCGGAACAATCGGAAAACGCTCTATTTCTATGTTAGGATCCCGCGGATCTTTATCAGTTGGGCTTGGCAATATCCCCCTCAATCTTTCTGTGGCCATTCCGACTTCAGCTGCTTATCTTGCGTTTATGCCCGACCGCCCACGCTGCTACGGAACCTTCGATTCTTCGGAAACCAAGTGTAATGCTTGCTATGTCTTTCGAAGCTGTGATCGAGCTTCATCCCCTTCCAGGCGGGAAACCCGATCGCCCAAAGCTCTGAAGACCAATCCCGTCAGCGGAACCATCCAAGTGGATGATATCGATCTGGGTTTCACCCTTTCATCCGGCCAGGTGTTCCGGTGGGGAAGGGATCGGGATGGATGGTGGAAGGGAATCGGGTACGGAACTGTGATCCACCTCAGGCAGTCAGGGAAATTACTCCACTACCGGGCTTCCTCGGATCGAATCCGGACCTTTTCCGATGTTCTGGAGATTGAAACCTTTCTAAGTTGGTACCTCCGGCTTCGAGAACCCGCCAGGGTCCGGATCCCAAGAGGGGACCGTCATCTGCGGGAGGCCTTGAAGGCCCTCCGTGGATTTCGATTCGTGCGTCAGGAACCGTTCGAGTGCACGATCTCCTATGTCCTGTCCGTTCAGGCCCATATGGGTTTAACAAGACGGCGGATCGCATGGCTCTCGAAGCTTCTCGGTAACCGGATTGACTTTTTGGGACAATCCTATTGGACCTTTCCAGCCCCGGAGTTACTCGCAGACTTGAACGGACCCTATCTGCGGAGCCACCGTTTCGGGTATCGTTCTGAAAAGACCATCACCACCGCCCGAATCATCTCGGACCATACCCAAACGGTCCGGAAGAAGCTCAATTTAAATGATTGGAGAAAACTCGCTGACCTGCTCCATGCCACCCCGGGGTCTGGCGTAGGTTTGAAGGTCGCCCGGTGCATCGACCTGTTCTCCCTCGATCGATTGAGCTCATTTGCAGTGGACACTTGGGTGCGAAAGTTGGCGAAGGATTGGTACGGGGTCAACGGATCAGATGCACAGATCTGTGCCTGGGGGGATGCACGTTATGGAAATGAGGCAGGCTACGCTGGGGAGCACCTGTTTGCCTGGTATCGCGAGCAGAATGCGACATCCCTGGAGGATCGGGTCATTTCATTTTGCGCCACAGGTGCGCCGTCATCCGAACTGCCGTATGAAAAAAAGAGTGAAGAAGGGTGATGGGGATCAGAGGTCTGGGCTCAATATGCAATTTCCCATTTCTACGGATTGACCACATTCTGAGGACAGCCTTCCAGGAAAGCGATGACATTGTCCACAACCCCTGCATTAAGCATGTCCATCCCCTCAGGGGTCTGGTCCGCGTTGTGCGGCGTCAGAACCACCTGTTCGCAGGACAGGATGGGATGGTCTCCCGGGAGGGGTTCTTCGGCGAACACGTCGATTGCTGCGCTGTCCAGATGACCGGATTTCAACGCTTCAACCAGGGCGGACATGTCAACGATGGCCCCTCTTGCCGTGTTGACCAGAATCGCCCCCCGCTTCATCAGATCGATCTCCCGCGGACCGATCATCCCTTTTGTCTGATCGGTGAGCTGCACGTGGAGGCTGACCACATCGGATACCCTCAGTAGTTCGTCCAGCTCGACAAATCGAACACCAAGCGAACTTGCCCGTTCGGGAGTCGGATGAAAAGTCCACGCGACCAAGTCCATGCCGATCCCCTGGGCTAGCCGCGCAACGGCCGAGCCAATGTTCCCTGTTCCGATCAGGCCAAGCGTCTTGCCGAAGAGATAGATATTGTCCATCCTGGTCCAGCGGCCCGCTTTCAACTCGGCCGTCTGGAAATAGGCTCTTTTGGACGCGGCCATCATCAGACCAAAGGCGTGCTCCGCTACGACGGGAGCCGTCCTTCCAGGGATATTGGAGATCACAATCCCAAGCTCACGAGCGGCGTCCAGATCGAAGGCATCGGTTCCGATCCCGCAGGTTGTGGCCATCTTCAGGTTCGGAAGCTTCCGCAGGATCTCGGCGGGCCAGCTCGCCGAACCTCTGGTATTCAGCAGACAGACCGCATCCTTCGCCCGTTTTATTTTTTCTTCCGCCATTCCCGGTCGATCCTTATGGATGATAACGTCGCCATAGGGTTTGAGACGCTCCAGG
Source organism: Candidatus Latescibacterota bacterium (assembly GCA_965217865.1). Taxonomy (GTDB): domain Bacteria; phylum Latescibacterota; class UBA2968; order SICM01; family SICM01; genus CBDCJO01. The sequence goes on from CBDCJO010000001.1 coordinate 452,113, forward strand.
TGTGGCGAGCCCTGTATCTGAACCGGATCGTCCCCCGGAACGACAATGACGACACGCTCTGATCTGCTCATATGATCTCCCTCCGATTAGATTCACCAACCTCACAATTTAAGACGATCTCCCGGCTTCTCTTTAGGGACTCATCGGTATCCGGGAGATTCTGGTTCAGTTCGAAGCTCAGGGGTCCCGAATATTCCACATCTACGAGGGCATTCAACATCCGCGTCAAAGCCCGACGGTCCATGATGCCATCAAGAAGCGGGAGATGGAGATCCCCAAGGCCGTCGTTGTCGTTCAAATGGACATAGCCCAGATGTGGCCCCGCGGCCTTGATCGTTGCAACCATCTCCTCCCCCGAGATCTGTGCGTGGCCAGTATCAAACAGGAGGTAAAGGTTTGGATGGCCGATCCCTTGTAAAAAAGCCAGTGTCTCCGAGACAGTAGGTAACGCGGAACCGGGGAAATGCTCGACACAAAGTTTTATCCCTGAGTTCGATGCGCCTTCGGCGGCAAGGCTGAGATTTCGGGCAAGCCGATCCAAGTAAGTCCCGCCCTCCGCCTTCCCGGGAACGATATAGGCGGTTTTTGCGCCCAGTTCCGCTGCCTCCGACAGGGACTGGTTGATGTAATCCATGGCCTGACCCGAAGCCCTTTCATCCGGGCTTTCGAGGGAAGCGCAATCTGGGAGCCCGAAAGACGCTGCCACACAGGAGACCCTAAGGCCAAGCTGACCTGCTATATCGTGAGCGATTGGGGAGGTGAGGGCGGAGGGGCGGACATCGATCGAACTAAATCCCGCCTTGGCAACCCGGGACATCACCTCTGCTTCCGGCCCCGGGAGAGACCAGACACAGCACGAGAGATTCATACGAGGCCTTAACTGAGGAGACTTTAATAATTTTGCGATTCATACAAATTATACATGAGGACGTCGAATGACAATGCTCCGCATCCCGAATCCCTAATTAGGATTTCTGATAAGAAAATAGTGAAAATGTCCTGTCACCTCTAGATAAGCTTCAGGAAAGTTGGAGGGCAAGGGCTGAAAGGGGTCGGAGAGTTCAACGGCCTTGGCGCTCGTCTCGATCAGAAGCTTGCTGCCCTCATATCCCATAACCTCTACACCGAGCAGCCTCCCGTTCCGGCCGATCTGGAAGCGGATAACGTTCTTCCCATCGATCATGCCGTAAAGGGAGAAAGCTGCTGGGGGATAGATGTGGTCTTGGATCCGTTTTTTTAACCTGATCATGTATGGAGCGAAGTCCCATTCATAGGTATTCAAGCTGAGGGCCCCGTCATCCAGGACCGCTCCCTGCAGGTTCTGAAACATCGGGATTCGTCGGATTCCAGCCCCATAAACCTGCTTTGCTAAGACATCCTCTCCCCCCCGTTTGAGATACGAGCCGAAATCCAACTTCCCATCCGGTCCTGCCCGCTTGAGTCCACGATTCGGTACGACCATCACTTCGCCTCTTTGTCCCTCTTTCCAGGACTCTGCTGTCCGGTTCTTCCCTGGAGGGACCCCTCGATTTCCCCTGATGTTTAAGTTCCGATTTAAATCGACAACATCATCCAAATCCCCTTTCGAAAAAGGCAAGGCTGACTTAGGAAGATCTCTCGGCGCGCGGTTTTTGGCAACCGCATTGCGGTCGGAAGGCATCCGAGCGTTTTCAGGGGGGCGTTCCTGGTGTGCTGCATTTGGGTTCTCTACCACAGGAGACCTGACAATCTCGAATCGCTGAAGGAACGGCCGGCCGGTTGCCGGAGATCTCGATACGATCCCAAAGAATCCAAATCGTCGGGAATATCCAACCAGCATCAGGTGCAGAAGAATTGAGATCCCCAGGGCGATCAGGATATAATGGCTGGTCGAGATGCCTCTCATGGAACTTCGGTGTTTGATAAGGAGGTCTGCCGTTTGGACCGCCTTCGGGACACCTCCCAGGAATTTTGAGTATTGGACAAGGGGCCAAGGCCCCCTCCCTGGAAAATTGAAGACCCTCTGATGGAAGCTGGATCTGGTATCAGGGTCATGATAGAATTCCGGTCACCCTCCCGGTTTCATCTATTCCTCCGCCTTCTGTTGATTTTTCTCGATCTTTCCGACTGTTTTCTTCTTGCCTTGGCTTTGCGGCTCTTATGGCGGGGATGTGAACCTCCCTCATGTTGATGGGAGACTGATGTGTCGGATTTTTCATCGCTGGATGGCTTGTCGAGAGCCCCGCCCGGTTCAAACTGCTTCTGGACATCATCCCAACTCATCAGGAAATCATCCACCTTGCCCGAAGCATAAGCCTTTTGGATCGTGGGGATCGATTCTTCGGAACGCAGTTGAACCAGCGAACCGATGATAAATCCGTTGATTTCAGGACTGTTCTCCCCGTACCGACCCAACCGATCCGATAGGACCTGGATGCATTCCGACCGGGCTTCTTGATGCACCTTCCCGATGAGTTCCAGGGACGTGATGGCCGTCACGTACGGCTTCAACTCGTGAGGTCCTTGATCCAGGTAGGCCGAAAGGGGCTGAATGACCCGCCGACCGATCATGCCAAAAACCGCCGGAAGTTCCTCGAGTATCCAATCATCGTCTTTCTGGTCTTCGAGGAGGCCCATCAACGGTTCGACTGCAGTCTCAGCGCGAAGTTGACCAAGGGATCGCCAGGCATGAATGGGGGCCCAGACTTCGAGATCTTCGGAGTTGGCCTGGTTTAACTCTGTATCCGTAGACATCCGGATGAGATCGGGGATCTGGTCTGGACCGATTCCCAGAGCGAGATAGTCAGGCCATTCTCGAATTTGGCGGCAATCCCCGTACGTAAGCAATCGATCGACAGGAGGTCGGTAATCTTTGATACTCATAGGAATCTCCCAGGGTTACCGTCACACTTCCTTGCAAACCCACCTGAGGCCTTACATCCTTACCCCCCGCCACTCGTCTTTCCGACAGCTGATATCGATGACATTCCCATCCGGATCTGCCACCTTGAACGAGTTGGTCGGCCTTATTTCAGGCGTGTTTCGCTGTTTGACATCATCTCGGAGGATCTTGAAACCTTTCGTCAAGCATTGGCCGTAGACAAGGTCAAGATCCTCAACGATAAAACCGATATGGATGAATTCCTCGGGTTCCGGTAATGACGACCTGGGATCCCCGTCGTAGGGAAGCAACGTCACGTTGATGGTGCCATCGGACAAGTCCAGGGCTCCGGAGCCGGAAGGCCGAAACCCGATAAACTTGATGCCCAGGACGGATTCGAAAAATAATCGTGAACGTTTAATGTCTGCGGTTCGAATCGCGATATGGCGTAAGATGCTCAAGGCATTTGAGATTGGTTGGGAGACAGATGAAGGGAAGGTTTTTCAACCTTAAACCAAAAGATCCTTATATTTTTCCTAATTCTCTTCCAGTTCCTTTGCATAGATTTCAGCATTGTCTTCAGGGGTATAACCCAGATCCCTGGCGGAATTGGAGATGTCCCACGGTCCCCTCGAATTATCCGAGACCCCGTAATAGATGCCAAATTTAACGTGCGAAGCTTCGATGCTTCGCCAGACCAGCTGGACGGTATCCCGATGGCTCAGCCATGTGGCCAGCTGCCGTTTGTCCTTCGGCTTGGGTTGAAAAGATCCGATTCTAAGACAAATGCTCTCAAGCCCGTACTGGTCGAAATAGAAGCGAGCAAGCGCCTCTCCGAAGACCTTGCTGACCCCATAAAAACTATCCGGCCGGACAGCCATCTCCGTCGTGGTGTAGACCCCCTCTTGCTCGTAAAACCCTGTGACGTGGTTCGTACTGGCGAACACGATCCTCTTGACTCCATTTAATCGGGACGTCTCATAAGCGTGATAGTTCCCCATGATATTCAAGGATAGAGTTCGCGAAAACGGGGCATCTCCATTCGGATCTGCCGCCATGTGGACGACAACGTCGATGCCCTTCGTGGCCTTCAGCATCGCCTCGAAATCGACAATGTCTCCAACGAAAGCATCGGAACCGTCCAGGCTTGCGGGGATCTTGGAGTGATACATCAACCGCAGGTCGTAACGGTCTTTCAAGCCTTGATGTAAAACTTCTCCAATTCTTCCGGCCGCGCCCGTGATCAACACGCGCTTTCGGTCTCCCACTTCTGCCAGCTCCGATGAGAAGAAAATTCAATGTTCACGATTCGCTAAACCCCAATAGCTCAAGATTTGCCTTCATCGTGTAAATTAAGTTTTTAACACATTTTATCGCAAGGTGTTTTTCGTAGGTACTCTGGGTCTGTTAACGGGTAACCTCCCCCGACCTGCTTGAATGGAGTCGACCTTACGTCGCTGTATCCTGTCTTTCAGGACCGGACACCTGCGATTCCGTCCATCAACCTTTCGCCTTTTGATACATGTCTCGGTAGACTTTCAGTGAACCGTCATCCTCGGGCTCATAGCTCAGCAACGCCTTTGCGTTTGAAAGATCGAATTTCTTTTCACCTCCGTTGGAGACCCCGTAGAAAATCCCGAATTTAAGCGCCTCTTTTTCGATGCAGCGCCACGTCATCTGCGCGATGTCGCGCGGACTGAACCAGCGGGAATAACCCGGTTCGTAAAACTGACCGGGTTCGTCCTTCCCGTTGAAATTCGCGATCCGGAGACAGAACACTCGGATTCCGTGGCGATCCGAATAGAATCGTCCCAATGCCTCCCCGAAGGCCTTGCCCGCGCCGTATATCCCGTCCGGGCGGACCATGGCATCGGGATAGGAGCAGAATTGGTCCTTTTCATAGTTTCCCGTAACGTGATTTGTGCTCGCGAACACGACGGTCGGCACCTGATTGATGCGAGCGGCTTCATAAAGATTGTAAACACCGGGGATATCCACCTCGAGGGTCGCCTGTGCCCGATGGGCTTCTGTCTGTCCCTTCCACTTGGCCAGGGCAAGGTGAACGATCACATCCACCCCCACGGTAGCCTCTAACATCGCCTCGAAATTCGCAACGTCCGAGACCACCACCTCGTCCCCCTTCTCTACGTCGGGGACCTTGGAGTGGAAAAGCAGCCGAAAGTGGTATCGATCCCGAAGGTGTTTCCGCAGGGCCTGTCCGATCGTTCCAGCCGCACCGGTGATAAAGAGTTTTTTGCGATCCGCCATATTAATACCTCGTATCTCCTGAATCGTATCTATCTGCCGTCTCCCGTCGCACCTTTCACTCTTTTGCATAAATCATTCCCTACCTCCGCGGTCGATGACTTCCCGCCAAGGTCGGCCGTGCGCACGATCCCCTCTCGCAAGTTCTGCCGGACCGCCCGATCGATTATCTCCGAAGCCTTCTTTTCGCCAAGGAAATCGAGCATCATACCCGCTCCGATTACCGCAGCCAACGGATTGACCAAACTTTTCCCCGCTATATCGGGGGCCGATCCGTGGACCGGCTCGAACATCGAAGGATAGCGCCTGGAGGGGTCCAGGTTGGCGCTTGCAGCAAGACCCATACTCCCGATGATAATGGCGCTGATATCGGTTAAAATATCTCCAAAAAGGTTCGAGGCGACAACCACGTCGAAACTCTCCGGTTTTCGGATAAAGTCCATGCATGCTGCATCGATCAGTTTCGACTCCGTCTCGATATCGGGATATTCCCCCGAAACAGCGGTGAAAACCTCATCCCAAAAGACCATTCCAAAACCCTGAGCGTTGGATTTGGTAATGGAGGTTACTTTCTTCATTCCGTTCCGGGTCCTGGCGGCTTCGAAGGCATATCGGATAATCCGTTCCGTCCCCCGCCGGGTGAAAACGGCGGATTGGATGGCCACCTCGTGCTCGCTTCCCGGGTAGATCCGTCCCCCTACGTTTGAATACTCACCCTCGGTATTCTCCCGCATCACGACAAGGTCGATCTCCCCGGCTTTTTTTCCTGAAAGAGGTGAGTCCACCCCCTCGAAAAGGATTCCCGGTCGTTCGTTTACGTACTGGTCGAAAGCCCGGCGGATCGGAAGCAATAGTCCGTTCAGTGTGATATGATCCTGAATGTCCGGCCAACCTACGGCACCGAGATAGATCGCATCGAAATTCGACAGCTGATCGATGCCATCCTCAGGCATCATCCGCCCGTGTCTACGATAATAGTCCGAACCCCAATCGAAGCGGACGTAATCCAGATTCAAATTCCCTACCTGTCCGGCCACAGCATCCATAACCTTGACCCCTTCGTCAACGACCTCCACTCCGGCCCCGTCCCCGGGAATCAAGGCAATTCGGTATGATCCCATCTGTTCTCCTTTCGGGATTCAGAAGCAGGATAGGGAGTACAGCCGGCGCGTCCCTATAATTTCCTTTTTGCATTTTGCATTTTGCATTTTTTATTTCCCTACCGCCTTCATCAACCCCTTCATATACCCCAGCGCATGGGCCATGCCCCGATATCGATATCCGATATCGCCCTCGACAAACGGAGTGTGATCCGGAATCAAGACCCCGTCGAAACCCACCTCCTTATAAGCCCGAATCGCGGCGAGCATGTCCACATCCCTTTCGTCGATAAAGACTTCGTCGAATTTCGGCACGCTTCCTCGTGTGTTTCTAAAATGGACATAAAAAATCTTATTCATCCCCCCGAACTCCCGAATGACATCCAGGATTTGTTCCGGTCCCATCTCCGCAACCGTCCCCTGGCAGAACTCCAGTCCATTGCACGGGCTGCTTACGGTTTCGATAAGCCTCGCCATATCCTTGGAGCTGGCCAAAAGCCTCCCGGCCCCACGCAACTCCTTCACAGGTGGATCATCGGAATGAGCGGCCAACTTGACCCCCACCCGTTCCGCAACAGGCACGACCCGCTCCAGAAACCACCTCAGGCGAGTCCACATGTCCCTCCCGCTCACCTGCCCTGTCTCAATAATCGGGGCGTTTTTAACCAGATCATAGTCGAAACTCTTGATCCCCGCACCACCTCGACCACCTCCACTCTCATACAATCGCCAGTGGACATCCACACCTGGGATCCCGAAATAGTATCCCAGTATCGGGATTCCCGCCCGGCCCATGTTTTCGATCGACCGGCACACATTCCGAACCTGCACATCGCGACCCGGTTTCCCCATCAGGACCTTGTCCCAGTGATCCAGCGGCAGATTCTCGATCCCCCCGACGGTCATTCCATAGGACTCGACGAACTTTCTGACCCTCACCAGCTCTTCATACTCCAGAATGCCCCGTTCCCCCAGCCGGGGACCACAAACGATGATGTGTGTCACATCAAGCTGGCTGGCGAACCCAAGGCTCTCACCCGTCAACCGATCGAGGCCCAGACCAAGACCAAGTTTCATAGTTCTCCAGGGGCGGATGCTTCCGTGGCTGACTCCCTCAGCCCATCCCACCGGTTTCCCGCATCGACTCCACTTAACTAACCGTCTTTTTCCCAGACCTTCGGAAAATGCTTCCCCTGCATCATCTCCCCATCTTCGACATCAACGAAGGTTTTCATGACGTGCTTCCCCCCCGCGACATACCGTGTCTCCTCCGTCATGTAGTGGATCGCGATCGCCCGCCGCGGTCGGTCGCTCTGGTTGACCTGGGACCCGTGCCAGGTCAGGGCGTGGTGGTAGTGCACCTCCCCCCTTCGGACCGGGCAAGGGACGATTTTGATTTCATGTCCCTCAAATTCAGATGGAATCTCCTCGAAATCCTTCAAAGAACTCAGGAAATTGATTCGATCTCCCCACAGGTGCGATCCCGCAACCATGCTCATGCAGCAGTTGGTCTCATCCACATCATCAAGCGCCACCCACGCGCTGACCTGAGTCATTGGCTCTAAAATAGGCCAGAATGGAGCATCCTGGTGCCACATGTTCAACCCACCAAAGCCCGCGGGTTTATACTGGATCTGATCGTGCCATACGCGCAATTCGGACGCCCAGGTCAGCTGACCGACCTCCTCCACGATTTTGGACTCACTCAACAACACCTTGAAAGGCTCACTCACCTCCCATACATTCACAATCTGCCAGACGGGTCTTGCTTCATCGGTTCCCAAGTTTCGGAGCAGCACGGGCTGAGGAACATCCGGCCGCTGTTTTCCTTCAATCACCCGCTGGAGTCCCTCCCTTAATTTCTCCACCCGATCCATCCCCAGGCAAGGACCGGCGTTGAGAAAACCCATTTTGTGAAATTCCGCTACCTCTTTTCCTCTGAGCATTAATCCTTCACTCTCTCCTTGCATTTACCTTCCGTTATTCCACCCAGTCCAGAATCACCTTTCCGGATTGTCCAGACTGCATAACCCTGAAGCCTTCCTCAAAAGATCGGTATGGAAATCGGTGGGTGATGACGGGAGAGATGTCCAGACCCGTCTGGATCATGCTGGTCATCTTGTACCACGTCTCGTACATCTCCCGGCCGTAGATGCCTTTAAGCGTCAGGCCGTTAAAGATCACCTGGTTCCAGTCAATAACGGCTTCTGACTCCGGAATTCCCAAAAGTGCAACCTTTCCCCCGTGACACATGTTTTTCAGCATGTCCTTGAAAGCGTTCGGGTTCCCGGACATCTCGAGCCCCACATCAAACCCCTCTTTCATGCCCAGTTCGCGGGCTACATCCTCGATCTTTTCACGGGATACATCGAGGGCTCGGGTGGCCCCCATCGTTCGGGCCAGCTCAAGCCTGTCGGGATTGACATCCGTGATGACGATAAAGCGCGCCCCTGCGTGCTTGACGATCGCAACGGCCATGATCCCGATGGGACCCGCACCCGTGATCAATACATCCTCTCCCAGCACATCGAACGACAGGGCGGAATGAACGGCGTTTCCCAGCGGATCAAAGCAGGTCAGGATATCCATGGGAATGTTCGGATCGCAATACCAGACGTTTGCGACAGGAATGCAGAGGAATTCCGCGAAAGTGCCGTCTCGATCAACGCCCACCCCCCTCGTATTCATGCAGAGATGCCTTCTCCCCGCCAGGCAGTTCCGGCAGTGCCCGCAAACGATATGCCCCTCCCCACTGACAACGTCCCCTTTCCTGAAATCGTGAACATTGCTCCCCACCGCCTCGATGGTTCCGACGAACTCGTGGCCGATCACAAGGGGAAGGGAAATGGAATTCTGTGCCCACGAATTCCAGTCATAGATATGTACGTCCGTCCCGCAAATCGAGGTTTTATGGATCCGTATCAGGACATCGTTTAGGCCCACGTCCGGAACAGGCACTTCGTCAAGGATTAAGCCGGGCCGGGGATTTTTCTTGACAATGGCTTTCATTTTCTCAATTTAGGCTCTTAAGGGCTTAAAGGACAAAGAGTAGTGACTCAGGGGGGGGTAATATGCACCGCTCTTTATCCTGTGTCAACCGCATAAAAATGCAGCCAAGTACCCGAAACCACCTTCCTGTTTTTTTTTACGAACTCCTTTCCTGCTGAATTTTTCCAAAAGTCGTTTGCTCCAGCCGGCTTTGAACCTCATAGATGGTTCCCGTTCGTTTATGTCTGGGAAGCGAGATGCGCGCCGGCACCTTCTCGACCCGGATCTCATTCGTGAGCTCGCCTCGGAGGACGGTCTCCCCGAACGACTCCCAGTCCCCCCCCATCAAAGGCCAGGCATCGAGCGCACCGTGTGTGAAAAGCAGGAGACGCCGCGGACGGCCCGAGGCGCTCGGAAGGGAGCCGTGGAGCGTTCGTACGTGGTGAATCGAGAGACCGCCCGCCTGGACCTCCACCGGAACCGCGGTTGAATCGTCGAAATCCGGTTCCGCGACCGCGCCGACGAAGTACCCGTCCTGATGGTGATCGTAGAGCCGGTCCCGATGCGATCCGGGTATCACCTGAAGACAGCCGTTGGTGGCGTCCATGTCGTCGATGGCCACGCCGACGGTCAGAAGATCGTCATTGGTATGCGGGAAGAAGGCCCAGTCCTGGTGCCACTCGACCTGACTGGCCCGATCCTCAGATTTCATGTTGAGTTTCCCCCCCCGGAGACGCAATCCCGGGCCGATGAGTTGGTCTACGATGTCCAGGACACCCTCGTGTCGAAGGGTCCGGTCGTAGACCGAGTGGTGTTTCCACGGTGCATTGATCCGGCGAACCTGCGGCCTATCCGCTGTGTGATCCGGACCCAGATCGAATATCTCCCCCCCTTTGATCAGGAGGCGGGATCTTTCGATGAATTCGTCCGTGACCCTCCTCAGGTCATCCACGTCATCCTCGGAGAGGACATCTTCGACCGCGACATATCCGTTTTGACGGTAAAACGTGATCTGTTCATCATTCAGCATGGCGAACCTCCTTAACCCCCCTCGAATTCCCCTGGTTCCTCGTTTGAAGGCATGGATAGGGGAGGGCTAGTATCCCCCTCTTTTATCACACACAAACTTGAGCGTTTCGCCCGTCAGATATCGCTGTAAGTTCTCCTTGAAGATCTCCGTCCGGCGATCCCAAATATTCTCCGAATCCGCACATGTGTGGGGGGAAATCAGCACGTTCCGTGCATCCCACAACGGATCGCCGGCCGGAAGCGGCTCTTCGGCCATGACATCAAGCCCTGCACCTGCGATCTTCCCGGAACGTAAGGCTTCGATCAGCGCCCCTTCTTCAACAATCCCACCTCTGGATACAACGATCAGGTGCGCCCCGGGTTTGAAGCGTTCGATCCGGCCCCGGTCGATCATTCCGCGGGTCGCCTCCGTGAGCGGCGCTGTGACCACAAGCCAGTCGGAAACCTCGATCAGGTCGTCCAGTTTTTCCATCCCCCAGACCTCCCGCACCCCCGAAGGTGGAGTCATGGGCCGTATATCCACAGCATAGACGTTCATGTCGAATCCCTGAGCACGCTTTGCCACAGCGGAACCGATATCCCCGAGGGCCACAATCCCCATCGTCGTGCCGGGGAGCTCGATCATTCGGCGATGGTACTTCTCGGGATTCCATAGGTGAGTCCGCTGATCCTCGATCAATTCGGGGACACGATGCGCGAAGGCCAGGATCATCGCGAAGACGTGGTCCGCCATCGGGATCACGTGTGTTTCCCGCGAGTTGGTCATGACGACATCGCTCTCGATGATCTCGGGGATTTTTGTCAGCACCATGTCGAAACCGATCCCGATGAACTGGAACCACCGAAGGCTCCTGGACACCAGGAACAAATCCCGGTTGAGAAGACCGAATATGACCTCTGCATCCGGCGCCTCCCGAAGCTGTTCTTCTGTCGTGTAGGCCGCTTGAAAATCCTGATCGGGAAAGGCCTTACGTATCTCTTTAAGAAAGGCATCTCCCAAATCGAAAGTGATTAAAATTTTCATGATGGTCTCCGTATAGGCTGTTCGAAACCGAATCGGGTGTGGGCATTTATCGTTCCCGCCTCTTCAACACAACCCCGATAGGGTCAGTCTTGTTCGACTGGGGGCGCCTCTAATCCCCATTCGCGACGGAAATCCTTCAGCATTTCCAATACCTGGCGCAGATGTTCATCACTCTCATCATCGATCTTACCGAACGGCGGACGACACCCTCCGGCGTCGATACCTATCAGCGCGAAGCAGCGTTTGATGCTCTGGTAGGCTCCGAACCGGTAGAGTTGGCGTTGAACCCTGTTGATCCCGGACTGTAGTGCCCGCGCCTTCTCGATAGCCGAGTCCCGAAACGATCGGGTGATCAGGTTGTAAACATCGGCATACAGGTTATAGCTTGATCCAATGGCCCCGTCTGCGCCCATCGCCAATCCGCTCACGTAATACGCATCCCGGGCGTTCCACACCATCAGACGGCCCCCATCGACCTGTTTGAAGCGATTCAGCATGTCAAAGTCCTCTGAGGTGTGTTTGATGCCTACGAAGTTCGGATGGGCTGCAAGGGATTCTACCATCTTATCATCCAGGGTTCGGCCGGAGAGGACCGGAATATTATAGATCGTCACCGGAAGACGCGCCTGATCCAGGACGGAGAGATAATATCGTCTGACCTCTTCCGGGGTCACGGGAAAGTAGATCGGAGGCAGGGTCGAGACCGCGTCTGCACCGGACGACTTTGCATGGTCGGAGAGGTCGTAGGCCACGCGGTATTCCATGTGGCTGATATTGGCGATTACCCCGGCACGTCCTCCGACCTCTTCCACAACCGTCTCCAAAATCTTTTTTCGCTCGCCCGGGGAGAGCGAAAAGCTTTCCCCGGTGGAACCGCAGACATAAAAACCGGCTACGCCGAGCGCTAGCTGGTATCGGACGATCCGCCTCAGTTCGGGGTATTTGACTTCGTAGTCGGGATCGAAAGGCGTGATCAGCGCCGAAAGAATCCCGTCCATCTGCTGAACATCCACGTTCGACGACTCCTATGTGATCTGCAAAATATCGCGATATAAGGTTGCCGTGCGGACTCGGAGATCTCGAAAGGTTCGAACGTTCCCTGGGGCCACAAGGACCCCAGACGTCAACCCTCCGGGAACTCGGCAACGAACCCCGCCTCCACGAGCATGCCCTTCTGGAGATCGACGCCATAAGCACGTCGGTTGGGGGGATGCGAACCGAAATATTCCTTGTATACCGCGTTGACCTCCGCAATATCCCGATTGACATTCTCAAGGTAGAGCCGAACTGAGCAGATCGCGGTCTTGTCCAGGCCGACCTCTGCAAGAATTCCGTCCAGCTGCCGGAAAATCTCACGCAATTCGGCCCCGGGACCACCCTCCACGGGCTTATCTCCGCCTTCCGGCATGCCTGTCAATACCGATTCCAGCATTTTACCCTGATGCACGACTGCGGAGCTGAAAGGAAAACCCTCCTTGGTCTTGATAAATTGCATGACAGCCTCTCCTCTTGGTTAAGGGTTCAACCGATCGTTCGCTTTATGACCTTGACGAAATTCATGACGTCCTCTTCTGTCGTGTCGAACGACGCCATCCACCTGGCGATCCGTTCCTCCTCGTTAAGGACGTGGAAAAAAAACGCGTCCTGCAACCGAGGGATGACTTCTTGGGGCAACTGAACGAAAACAGCATTGGCGTCCACCTTCTGCGTGATTCTGATCTCGGGAACATCCGCGATCTGGTCGGCGAGGAGGCGTGCCATCCGGTTGGCGTGCAGGGCATTCCGCAGCCAGAGATCGTTCGAAAGAAAGGCTTCGAACTGCGCGCTCAAAAATCGCATTTTTGACGCCAACTGCAATCCCTGTTTCTGGATATACGGAAAATCCCTAGCCATCGCTTTGTCAAAAACCACAATTGCTTCTCCCAGCATCATCCCCGATTTTGTCCCCCCGAAGGAGAGCAAATCCACACCGACATCCGAGGTGATTTCCCGGAGTCCCATGCCGAGCGCAGCGGCCGCGTTGGCCAGGCGAGCCCCGTCCATATGAAGGAGCATCCCACCCCGATGGACAAATTCCGCGATCGGCCGGATCTCATCCTGTGAGTAGACCGTCCCCTGCTCCGTGGTCTGGGCTATAGAGACGACCTTGGGTTGTACCTGGTGGGGATTCCCGAATCCACTGGCTTTGACGCGAATGGATTCCACGCTCAGCTTCCCGTCGTCAGACGGTACCGGGAGAAGCCTGCAGCCGGCGAAAACCTCCGGCGCGGTGGACTCGTCTATGACTAGATGTGAGGTCTCGGCACAGATAACCGCGTTATAGGATCTGGTGATTCCGGCCAGGCTCAGGACATTGGCAGCCGTACCGTTGAACACAAAGAAGACAGCAGCCTCATTCCCGAAGTGTTCACGAAATTTTTTAATCGCAGCCAGCGTGTAGGGATCCTCCCCGTAAGCATGCACGTGTCCCACGTTCGCTGCGCATATGGCATTGAGGATCTCCGGATGAATCCCGGCATGGTTATCGCTTGCGAATCCTCTTGGATTTTTATCCATATCCTTGGGCCTAATAAAAATTGTATCCCATCGTCACGGTCCATTCGTGTTCCTTTTTCCGGACCCCATCCGTCTTGAACGCCAGACGTCGATAACCCGCTTCCAGGAATAGATCCAGAACCGGTTCGACGGTCGCCTTCATACCGAATCGCGTGCGCCGTTCCTGGATCCCGGCGAGGAAACGTTTTGAGCTGACGTCGTCCCCCGGCCGCTGGCCCAGGTCCCGGTCGCCGCCTACATTCTGGATGGTCCCGTCAGGATTCACGGGATTTGCCCCGTGTCGTTCTCGTGAGGCGGACATTGTGAACGACACGGACGGGGTAATTCGGTGGACGATATCGCCATATATCCCGTCGGAGTTGGGGCCCAGCGGATGTCCTAATAGCCCCCCGTAGTGCTGGTAACGGTTGATGTTGAAAAGATGGGTATAGACCCAGGGTTCGATATGGACGAACTCCAGCCTGATCTCAGAGTCCCGCAACCCTCCTGGGTCTACCCATAAGAATCCGGCCTGGCCGGCAAACTTGTTGCTGAACGCACCGGGGCCGCCGAACTTGGTGAGATCGTCCAGGAACAGGGATCCATGAAACTTAAGATTTCTGATCACATTCGCGTCTACATCCAGGCCAAGAGCCACGTTGTCCTTGTCTCCCAAAAAACTTTGGGCCGCAAACAGGAATGTGGCCGGTATGGCATACGCAAACTCAACGCGGCGGTCCCCATAGATGACGATTTCCTGGAGACCCACCGTAATCCGTTGGCTGACCCCCAACTCTACACGGTGCGCCGAGAAATATTTCCTGCGGTCAAATGTCCTCAGGAAACCGTTGTCCAAGATCGTCCGGGTGGTGTCGATCAGGCCCGACCGCAGAAATCCCAGCAGATGAACGAACTTCACCCTTCCGTATCGGGCCCTGAGCTTTGCGAAGGGATAGGATGGTGCATTGTTCGACAGGAACAGGCTGGAGGCGGAAGCCGGCCCCCATGATTCAAAATTCTTTCCCACCTCCACGTCGAACCATCGGGTTCCCAAGACCATCTGGGCGGTGGACTCCCTGAAGTCCCCGGTTTTCCCCTTTGCCTCCAAAAACTCCACCCGCCTGTCGACGATGTCGGCGCGGGATCGGATCACACGGTTTCCGTTCTGTCTGGCTTCCCAGTGGCGCAGGCGGAACCCGACGATTCCCCCAATCCCACCCTCAACAATCCCCCCCACGTGGGTCAAAGATGCCCGGTTTCCACCGGACGAGATGAAACCCTGCCGTACAAGCAGATCGAGAAAAAGATTTCCGTTCTCGACATCCCAGCAGGCCAGGTGCCCCCCCTTCACGATCCGTCCCAAAATCGTTCCGGGCTCCGGCTTAACGTCTATTCCCAGGGTCCTCAGTTCAGTTGCAAACTCGACCTTCAACCGATCGATCAGTCCTGACTCCACCACCGTAAGGCCCTCGGCTTTTTCAGATCGATCTATAATTCCTTTAAGGGCCTCCGCAACCTCATTGCGGGAGACAGGCCGAGTACCTTTTCCCCAGGACCCCAGCCAACCTTTCGCTTCGAACCGGTCGATCAGGCGGTAAACGGGATGATCCAGAGGCACTCCAACGGTGGGATCGGCCACAGAGGCAAAAGGACAGGATATAACCGTGAGGATAATGATCCTCGTGTGTCTCAGGAATTTTTTGATCGGGCGTGTACCATCCGTCTCGTCCGGACCGGTTGCCAAACGGGGCCCGGCCGGCCGTTTCATGGCATCTACAAGCACGAAGCCTTCTGGTTGGCACCGGGGGGTTTACAAAATACGGAATAGAATCCGCGTGGAAACCAAAAATAGGAAGACGTATATTTCGGCGGTCTCGCGAATTTCATCCTCTGGAGGGTCTTCCATTATCCTGGCAATATGGGAGAATGCCTTAGCCAAGTCAAGGCTGAAAATCCCTTGACATCTCCTATCTGTTTTTATTAGAATGGCCTACAGACGGTAATCTCTAAAGATCTCAGGTTCGGTCATCCTGATTGTCAGTTTTGGTACGGCTGGATCATTCGTGAGTGAACCACTTTAAATCGGGGGAGGAAACTTCACATGGAGACGAAGGAATTTCTCCTTGCTGCTGGACCTCACGACCGGTCCCATTGTCCGGTATCTGTATCGCTTGGGGACTCGGGTGTTTACGACCGGGCGTCATTGAAGGAGGTGGGATCCGATGCCACACTTCCAAGTCAGGTTCTGAATCGTGACGGTCAAACATGGCTCTACTGGATCCTGGACGAACTCAGGGCGGGTCAGGAGAAGAGATACGAGATCACCCTTGGGGTAGCGGATACGGGACACGATGGAGGGGTCGAATTGCAGGAGGCTTCCGGCAATGAAATCCGGGTGACCCGTGGTGGCGAGTTGGTCACGGCTTATCGCTACGGTCCGGATCTGGCAAGGCCTCACCTCTATCCCTTGATCGGTCCCTTTGGAGAGGGTATCACCCGTCGATTGGCCGGTCCGGACGACAAAGATATGGATCATCCCCATCACAGATCCGTATGGATCGCCCACGGGGAGGTCAATGGGCTCAACAACTGGGCGGAGACCCCGGGCCACGGCCGGACGAAGCATACCGGATTTGAAGCGCTTGAAAGCGGACCTGTCCTGGGTCGCATCGTTTCCAAAGGGGACTGGGTGGGCCCTGAAGGTTGGGTTTGTCCCACGTCTGCGGGAAAGATTTTAGAAGAAAAATCCGAATGGATATTTTACGACACCCCGACGCCCGTGATCGATCTCCGCCTCACACTAAAGGCCATCGACATGGACGTACTTTTCGCGGACACGAAAGAAGGCGGTCTGGCTTCCGTACGCGTCGAGGAGTCCATGGAAGGACGCAACGGAGGAAAGATCGAGAATGCGCATGGAGGCATCGGTGAGGAAGAGACATGGGGGAAACCGGCTCACTGGTGCGATTATTCGGGACCCATCAACGGAAAAATTGTCGGAATCACCATAATGGACGGTCCGGATAGTTTCCGGCACCCCACACCCTGGCACGTCAGGGACTATGGCCTGATGACGGCCAACCCCTTCGGCCTCTCCCATTATACCCGGGACATTTCCAAAAGGGCCTATCACGTCCTGAAACCAAAAGAAGGGCTCAATGCCTTTTATCGATTCTATGTCCACGCCGGGGATGCCCCTGAAGGCCGGGTCCATGAACGATACCACGACTTTGCCAACCCCCCGAAGGTGAAGTCGACTTGATAGAGAAGGACCCTCTCCCATTAGGCCATCCTTTCCATTACCCCCCCTCCACAGCAGCATCCCTCCCCTCCGACCACCTGGGTCACGAGGGATTCCCCCCTCTCATACCACGATTTATGTACCCTATATCAAGGCCTCTCCGCCAGTTGAAACATATCGGATGATTCATATTCGGCCCCCACTGAGAGGAGTTAAACCTGAACCCAAAACGGCCGAACATCCTGTGGCTCATGACCGATGAGCAGCGCACGGACTCCTTAGGATGCTATGGCAGTCCCTGGGCACGCTCACCGAATATCGATCGGCTGGCCTCGCAGGGTGTGATCTTCGATAACGCTGTGACCCCCGCCCCTGTTTGTGTCCCCGCCCGGACGTCTCTCATCACGGGAAGATATCCTCATCAAACCGAAATCTGGTGCAACGGGGACATTCACCGTGAGATGAGTAATTTAATGCCCGTGTTCAGATCCGGGGGATACGCAACGGCGAGTTTTGGCAAGAGACACTATGTGGCATCGGCCCCGGGATTTGACCATGAAATCGATTTCCACCATTCATCTCTTGTCGGCCCTTATCGATATGACGCCCAATACGATGAAAAGGCATACAACGTAATCAAATATCCTTCCGATTACAGCCCGTGGATCCTGGGGGGCCGCTTTCCCGAATCGGCCTCTCAAAAATCGGAAGCCCGTGCCGTCCGGCTCGGAAGGGAATGGTTGGAAAACCACGATCCTTCGAAGCCTTTTTTTCTTCGCATCTCATTCAACGGTCCCCATACCCCTGTCGTCCCCCCCCCCTTCGATGAAATGATTGACCCGTCAAGCATTCAGCTCCCGGAAGCTGCGGAGGAAGCTCCTGAGGGACGCCCAGCCTGGTTAGCCGAAGAGCTCCACGAATACGCAAAGGCTTCCCGTCTGAGTTCCGCTGAGATCGATCGGTTGAGATCCTATTATTATGGGGAAGTGTCCTTCCTGGATCATCAATTTGGTATCCTGCTGGATTGGATGAATGCCCGGGGCTTTCTCGAAGACACCATCATCGTTCTGGTTTCCGATCACGGCACGCATCTTGGAGATTACGGGCTTGTCCAGAAGCAGACCTTTTACGAACCGGTCGTAAAGGTACCTTTTATGATCTGCGATCCGGGGAGATTCACCGGCGGCGTCAGGATCGACAGACCCGTCGAAATACGGACGCTGCTTCCCACCTTAATAGAGCTTGCCGGACTTTCGAGCCCTGAGGGAGCGAGCCCCGATAGCCTGGCAAGGGTGCTCGTAACCGGAGAAGAACCCCAACACGGTCCTGTCTTCAGCGAATTTACCCTAGTGTCGTGTCCCGCCAATAAGTTCAAATAGTCGCTTAATCTTTTCGAGGATGGATTCTGCGGTGGCAGTCCACACAAAGGGTTTTGAATTTGAGTTGTAGTGATCGGCGAATTTCTTGATGTTATTGACCAGATCTTTCACGCTACGAAAGGAACCCCGGCGGATTGCCTTTTGTGTAATGATGTTGAACCAGATCTCGACTTGGTTTAGCCAGGACGCGTAAGTGGGTGTATAGTGGACCTGATATCTTGGCCGGGCTGCAAGCCATTGTTTGGTTTTAGGGTGCTTGTGCGTGCCATAGTTGTCCAAGACCAGGTGAATATCGAGATCCTCCGGGACGTTTGCCTCGATGTGCTTTAGGAATTGAAGGAATTCCTGATGACGGTGTCTCGGTTTACATTGTGTTAACACTTTTCCCGAGGCGATCTCTAGAGCAGCAAACAGCGTCGTTGTCCCGTGTCTGATGTAGTTGTGAGTTACGCCTTCGACGTAACCCAAACCCAGTGGCAGAATCGGTTGCGTTCGATCTAATGCTTGGACCTGGCTTTTCTCGTCCACACAGAGCACCATAGCATTGTCTGGCGGGTTGAGGTAGAGCCCGACAACGTCCCTGACCTTCTCTACAAAGAAGGGATCGTTTGAGAGTCTGAAGTGTTTCTGTCGATGAGGTTGAAGTCCGAAGGCTTTCCAGACTCGCTGAACGGTGGACTTGGAGAGCCCAGTCTCAGCTCCGATGGACCGACAGGTCCAGTGAGTTGCATGCCTTGGCTTTGTCTTCAAGGTTTTGCCAATGAGCCTGGCAATCTTCTGGTCGGAGATTGAACGTGGACCTCCAGGACGCATCTCGTCGTAAAGCCCCATCAGCCCTTGAGCACAATAACGATTACGCCATTTCCCAATCGTGGCATAGGACAGTCCCAGCTTCTGGCCTATCTGTAGATTCGTGAGTCCGATATCACTCATCAGTATGATCTTCGCACGGCGCACCAAAGAATGCGGTAAGATCCGCGAACCAGATATCGCCTTCAATTCACTTCGGACTTCATCACTAAGGTTCAATGGCTGCAATGGACGTCCCATTTTCATCGGTTCCTCCTTGGATAAGGGCATAAGGAACCATAAGACGAATCCATTACTTTGTCAAGTTATTTCTGGGACATAACACTAGCAGCCCGTTGAAGAACTACCTTTCAACGCACATAAACGGAAAAGACGCCTGGAGTGCGGGTCAGATAAATCAAGGTAAGGAGATTGAGCAGGAGACGCTGATAAGAGGTTAAAAAGGTGACCGAGGGCAGCAAACGTGATTGTAGGACGAGCAGTAGACGCTGCAAGGCCTTGGCCAGGTCCTGGAGGGCCTTCGGAGTACCTACGCCCATCACTTTGCGCATGAGCAGAGCCAGGTTGCAGCCCCCGATGTGGATCAGCAAACGCTTGAGGATATTGCCGCGGTCTCTCAAGTGCAACCTGCGCATGCCACCGGTATCATATGTGTGAGCGATGGTTCTTTCCACCCGTTCTGCACGACTTCGGCGCAAGGCCTTGCCGCGATCTCCCTTGATCCGGCGTCGATTCGCATATACCGCGGCCTGCTCATCTCGTCGGCCGTTCCACTTGCGGCGTCCCCGATCCGGTTCTGAAATGTAACTCCGGATGCCGCCTTGCTTCAGACTGGTCAATACATCGTTGCTATGATATCCTTTGTCCGCAACCACCTCCCGTATACGCTGTCTGTGCAAACGTTTGGCAGCTTTTTCGTCCTTCGCGACCTGCTTGAGATTGAGCTGCGCCTCGAGCAGCGTCCAGGGCAACGACCCGGTATCTCCTTCATCTGCTCCCGACAACGCCACTGCCACAATGGCATTGGTGTCCAGATCCACCGCGTGCTTCACCTTGTGCGCCATGTGCGTGCGACCGTCCTTCATCTTAGCGATCTTGGCATCCGGGTCGTGCGGGTGCTCCCAGTCCTGGTTCGATCCCTTCTTCGGTCGCTTCTTATCGATCTTGGACAAGTCCTCGCGGGTAGGCGTTTCAATGCCCGAGGCCTTGGCCAGATTCTCAAGGAATGCCTGGTAGCCTTCACCCGTGTCACGGCGTACAATGCTGCGCATCGCGGCGTTGGCCTCCAGTGTCGTAGCATCCACGCCCAACGTCTTCCCCTTCACCAGACCCGCTTTGCACAAGACCCTCAGGATCCACTTGAAAACCGCTTCGTGAACTTCCAAGGGAAGCCGATGCCGGATGCGAGACAGGCTGGAATGATCCGGGGTCTGTTCGTCAAGGGCATACCCCAAAAACCGGCGCAACGTCAGCGAGTCAGATACACGCCATTCGATCCCACGTTCCGAATCAAGTCCCTCGAAATACCCAATCAAAAGCATCCGAAAATAAACCCCGGGCGGAATGCCCTTGCGACCCATATGAGGAGCGTAATACCGCTGGCAAAGCCCCTCGACGAACTCGTCGAAGCCGTTCGCCCCCAATACCTGATTCAGCTTCTCGTAGAACGGATGACCCGGAGATTTCACCAAAGTGTTCGATGCGATGAACAGGTTTTCCTGTCTCTGTCGTCCTCGTTTTCCCATTGCCATTTGCTCGTCCTCCCTTCTCAGTTTGAACCTGATATATCATAGGACCAAACCACAAGGAAAGACAACAGTCATCTTGGCATAAACGCACTTTTTCAACAGGCTGCTAGGGTCTATATCCAAATTCGGGTTTAAACATAACGGGCGTCTGATAATGGTTCGGGACGACCCGTGGAAACTCACCGCCTGCCTGGATCCAGGGCCTCACGACATCTCGCTCCACGATCTGGAAGAAGATCCCTATGAACAAACAAATTTAGCGAACGACCCAAAATATAATCCCGTGAAGAATCGGCTTCTCGAAGGCATCCTTGTCCATATAGGTTCTTAAGCGTATGGAGTCCGGAGATAAAAATCCTGATGCGGTGGGGACGGGTTTCCCCCTCCGGGGCCGCCTCGGAATTGGGATGACGGGCCTGTTCTGGATTCTGAATTGGACCCTTCCTGGAATCCGAACACATTGGGGGTTCTTCCCTCTCTGGCTGGGTTATTGTTTAACCGTCGACGCCTTGGTTCAAAAACGCAAGGGCGGTTCCCTATGGACTCGGAGCCGTCCTGCCTATATCGGACTTTTCTGCGTTTCCGTACCCGCCTGGTGGCTCTTCGAACTGATAAATTTGCGCACCCTGAACTGGGTCTATGACGGCAGGCAGCACTTTACGGACCTTGAATACTTCCTCTGGTCGTCTCTCAGTTTCTCGACGGTAATGCCTGCGGTGTTTGAAACCGCCGAACTCGCAAGCACATTCCGTTGGCTACAAAAGATCCCCCACGGCCCCTCGATCCGACCGACCCCCACAACGCTGTTTGTACTGTTCACCGCCGGATTTCTGATGATGACCTTGCTCCTGTTCCGGCCCCTCTATTTTTTTCCTTTTGCCTGGGTATCAGTGTATTTTATCCTCGAACCCATCAACGTACTTCTGGGAAATCGATCGATCCTGGAGCATACCCGGGAGGGGGACTGGGGGCCGGTTCTGACACTATGGACCGGATCCCTGACATGCGGATTTTTCTGGGAGATGTGGAACTATTGGTCATATCCCAAATGGGTATACCGTGTACCCTTCGTCGATTTCCTTCACGTCTTCGAGATGCCGCTATTGGGCTACTACGGTTACCTTCCATTCGCACTGGAGCTTTTTGCACTGTACCATCTGACTACGGGTTTGATCCTGCCCGCATTCCCTCGGAATTTCATTCAGATTGCGCCGTGTCAGTGCGAACGATAGGTCCATTTCAGTGTGTCACACGCGGTCTAACAAGGAGGGCTCGATGTCCCGCGTCTACGACTTGTCCGCTATGCAGAAGTTTGCCCCTGGCAAGATCGGCTTCCGTCAGCCCTTTGTGGAATTGCCTACGATCGGCTGTTCGCTGACTTGCCTCGAGCCCGGCCAGGTGGTTCCGGCACATGCTCATACCAGCGCGGACGATATATGGGTCGTACTGGAAGGCCAGGCGGTTTATTTCCAGGGTGGGGGCCGGACCAGCCAGATCCGTGAAGGAATGCTCGCACTGGCGAAAGCCGGCGAGACGCACGGAGCGAGAAATGACGGACCCGGCCGATTTGTTTTTGTATCGGCCTTTGCCCCCATCCCCATCGATTTTGTGGAGAGAGAGGAACCCTGACCCCCTTTCGTTCGATCTCCTCTTAAACAGTTCCAACGAAGGTAAACCCACTTGATATTTAGAAAGGACCTCCAGGATGTTTCGAAAACAAATCCTTCTCATAACGGCATTTACCTTGTACCCTCTGGAGTTGTGCGGGGATGCGACCGTTCCACCCGAGAAAATAAATCCCTACCTGGATCCAAACGCCTCCCTCGTCGGTGACATCAAACTCGGAAATCAGACCTTTATCGGCCCCATGAGTTCCCTTCGGGCTCTCCCCGGGTCCTTCGTGACGATCGGAGATGAAAGCAGCGTCCAGGACGGCGCTGTGGTTGTGGGGCTCTCTAATTTTCATTCATTCGGCAGTTTGGGGAAACCCCACGGGGTAAAGATCGGAAGTCGAACGACAATCGGGGCTCAGGCCCAGGTCCACGCCCCGGCACGGGTCGGGGATAATGTCTTCATCGGAATGAGAGCCCTGGTATTCGATTCGGAGGTGGGAAACGGGTGTGTCATCCAACCGGGGGCAATCGTGATGGGAGTGCGCCTCCCGGCGAGCCGAAGCGTCCCTGCAAATCTGGTTGTGATCGATCAGGACGCCGCCGAAGCCCTCCCGAAAGTGACCTCATCGGATCCCTTTAAGAGACTCCACGAAATGATGATCGCTGTCTATTCCGAGATGGGGAAGTAAAATAACGTGAAGTGGAACTGGTCCTTTCACCATCCAAGGCTCTTCCTCAACGCCGAAGAGATCGCGGAGATTAAAAATCGCCTGAATCGTGAACCCTGGGCGAAGGCCTTCGACCGGTTGATGGACAGTGCTTCGGTGGCCATGGACCGAAAGGCCGATCCGGTTGAAGGGGAATACCCGGTGGACCCGACCTCGAGTCCTCAACCTGCTGCCCGCAGCCAACTTCTCAGAGACTGCCACGCGGTGCGGGACATGGGCCTGGCCTACGCGCTGACAGGAGAAGAACGGTTTCCTCGAAAGATCGCACATTATATTCTGAGTTGGGTGGAAGCCTTAACCCCTCGATTTCCGTTCGAATCCTCCGTAGGGGATTTGTGCGTGGCGATTTCCGCGATGTATTACGGGGTGGATCTGGTCTGGCGTTCGAGAGGATTCACAGATGAAGATAAGTATCGCCTTGCGATGTGGGCGGATGAACTCGCTTGCGATCTGGGGTCGAAGCCCATCGCGTTCCTGGACCGTCCGGCGGGTTGGGTATCCGTCTTTTATGCGGCTTCTGCTCTCGCCATCGAAGACCCCAAATGGTTCGACCTTGCATTCGATGGATTCGGTCCTTTGATCGCGGATCGGATCTCCTCCGAGGGGTTGATGGAGTATGAAAAAATCGGCGAAGATGGGTTGAGGGCGTCCCTTCTCACGCTCAAATCCTTGACGTTCAATGCTGTGATCGCACGGCAACAGGGCATCGATTTCTTCAATGCCGAGCACCGTGGTCGAAACCTCCACATCGCTTTTCGGAGGTTCGTCCCTTTTATACTCGACGAAGAAACCTGGCATGGGTCAGACGTGTCGGTTGGAGGGCTTCATAGCGAGCTTTATGAGATCGCTTACCGAGTATGGGGAGATCCGAGGTTCGCCCAAGTGCTTCGAAGACGGGGACGCAACGCGTTCGATGGTTGCATCCTCGGGCCCGTTCTGCTGACTCACGGTGTGGAACTCGGGGATTAGGTGTTGTGTTATATTTTTCTTGACAGCGGAATTTTTGAGAAGTACATATTCACGAATTACAAATTCCAAAAATGACTTGTATTTGTGAATCAGATTTGGTATATAATTTTTCAGTATCGATGGTTCGAAATTTTCAATCTTAAAGACACGAAGAATCTTGAAGGAGAGTTTGGATGGAAGCGATTTTCAACGCTCAAGTCGGGATGGCATTCGGGGGTATTGCCGTTTTGTTGGTCATTTACCTGGTCCTGATGGGCTGGCTGAAGCGCTCCGGACAGAACAAGCCGGACCAAGAGGGGAACCCAGCACAGGCCGAAGGCCTGTCGCCACAAACCCAAAAGGTGATCGCTTCAGGTGTCCAAGACGTTCAGGCCCCAGAAGAGAAGAAAAGAAAACAGATCAATCTACAGGGAAAGGATGCTGAAATCGCGGCAGGCGTATTGCGCCGAATGTTGCAAGACCCGGATGCGCTCAAAGATTGATACATCGGGTCGGGTCCACTCTGAAAAAGGAGGTCGCATCGATGATTTGGAGTAGAGATGAGCATAAAGATCTCTTTTGGGCAGGATTCATTGCGGGTGCAGCCGCGGGAGGATTGCTCGGGATCCTTTTAGCAACGGACTCCGGAAGAGGAGCCCGCGACCAGCTCGGGAGGGTTACTGCCGACCTGAAAGACCGCATCGACGGACGGTTCCGAACAAGGGTCAGCAAAGAAAATCCTCAACCCGACAACGATCAATCGAATGTTACTCCGGAGCAGCCGCAGATCGACACGGATAACCCGATCTGACCGGACGCTCATTGGCCGAAATGCAACGTTTGCGTGGATGGACATATGGCGATGAATCGTGATCGAGTAATACGTGAAATCAGGGCCGCCCGGAAACACGATCGTCGAATCGACCTCCAGGAAGTGACCCTTCGAGGTGCCGATCTGAGTTATCTGGATCTCGAGGATGCCAACCTGCGGGGTGCGGACTTGGAAGGGAGCACTTTCCATTGCGCCGACCTGTGGGGTGCCGACCTGAGAGGAGCCAACCTCAGGAAATCTGATCTGAGGGCTGCGGATCTGAAGGAGGCGGACCTAAGAAGGGCTTGCTTGATTGAAACCAACATCCAGGCGGCGAACCTTCAGGAAGCGGACCTTCGGCTCGCAAACTTACAGAGGGCGAACCTCCAGAGAGCAAACCTCGAGGGTGCCGATCTTGAAGGGGCAGACGTACGTGAGACCGATTTTAGGAGTTGCCGTCTGAATGGAAGACGCCCAGCACCTTTGAACAACCTGAGCATCGACGATGAACTGGACGGGGCAGGGTGACCAAGGCATAGAGCGCAACCCGATTTATGTCATCGTCGAGAATGTCCGTTCGCTTTTTAACGTGGGATCGATATTCCGAGCGGCTGACGGAGTACGGGCTCAGAAGGTTTTTCTTACCGGTTTCACGGGATCTCCACCCAGACCGGAGATCGACAAAGTGGCCTTGGGGGCGGATAAGGCGGTCCCTTGGTCCAGTCACCAAGATACCCTTTCTGTTATCAGTGACCTCCGACGGAACGGGGTATGCGTTCTGGCGTTAGAGAAGACCGACGGGAGTTTCGACTTTCAGGATTATCCATATCGTTTTCCCGTTGCCCTCGTTCTCGGACACGAGTTGTCGGGAGTCTCCGAAGAGACCCTGTCGGAATGTGACGGTTGTATCCATATCCCGATGCAGGGGATCAAGCGCTCCCTGAACGTTTCGGTGGCCTGCGGCGTCTTGCTATATGAATTGCTAAGGAACATAAGGAACCAAAATAAGATCCCTAGGATCTTGAGGTCATAGATGCCTGAAGAGGATTCCATCCAATCGTTGCAGGGTCGCATCGAGACTTTGGAACGGCAGAGTGTTGACCTAAAGAAAGAGGTCGAACGCCTCCGTGAAGAGAATCGAAGATGGGCGAGACTGGCGGGAACCGATGACCTGACAGGACTCCCCAACCGCATCACATTCCTTCGTGCTATCGTCCCGAATGAGGTGCGCAAGTCCATTTCTGATAACGAACCCATTTCGTTTATCTTGATGGGGGTCGACAATCTGGGGGACATTAACGAGAAACACGGTCGAACTGCCGGAGACCAGATCATCAAAGATGTGGCTATATATTTGAAGCCTATGATCAGAGAGAACGAAAAACTTGGACATCTCGACGGAACCAACTTCACCATCCTGATGAGTTCCACGGATATCCAGGAAGCCCAGAACAGAGCGAGCAGATTGCGCACCCAAATCCGTGGGCGATCTTTCACGTGTGGCGATGAGTCCTTACAGATCACGGTGAGCGCAGGCATCTGTTCGGTTCGCAACACCGAGGTCAAGGATCCCCGTCTCTTGACCGATCTGGTGTTCAAGAGGCTCAACGAAGCGCTCTATACAGCAAAGAAAGAAGGCGGAAACCGGGTGGAGATCTATCCCGACACCGAGGTGAAAGCCCCGGGGTCCGAAGACGAGTTGGATAGTGAGGAGTAATGGGAGATCCGGTGCGGAGGAGATGGTTCGCCGGGGTGATTGGGGCTTTATTATGTGCCGTTGTCCCCTCCTTCAGCAGCGAGATCAAGGCCGACTTCGACGGGAACGGTATCGTCGATCTCGATGATTTTTTCCTCTTTGCGGAACACTTTGGACAGATCCTCGACCAGCCCGGCTTCGACCCGACTTTCGACATCATCGGCGACGGGCGGATCGACCAGAACGACTTTTTTTTCTTCGCGGAAAACTTCGGCAAACGGTCTGGTGATCCTCCCCCCGCGGGACCTCTACACACCTATATCTACATAGCGGATGCCACGGACAACGGTGTATCCGTAGTGGACGCCGCGACCAATCTGGTCCTCAGCTACATCCCCTTCCGGTCTCCCTCAAGCGTTGCCGTTTCCAGCGACAATCTTAGCACCTATATCGTCGATGCCTTTGTCTTTGTCGTTCTTCTAGATGACTTCTCCGTCGATTACACCCTCCCGATGTTTGATGGGACCCACGTGGCCGTTTCTCCGGACAATCGGCTGGCCTTTGTAACCCAGGCCTCCGCCGGCAATGTTATTTTCATCGATCTTGAAAAAAGGGCCGTTGTCGACACCGTTAGCGTCGGTTTCTCACCCTTCGGCGTCGCGATATCCACCGACGGCCGTACCCTCTACATCGTGAACACACAGTCCGGAACCGGATCCCTCTCCGTCATAGACATTCCATCGAGAGCCGTGAAGGACACCGTAGAATTTGAAACCCAGCCCGGGCTGATCGTTGTGTCGCCGGATGGGAACAGAGGATTTCTGAACAGCGGAAGCAGTGGAGCTATATCGGTGTTGGACCTCCAGTCCCACCGGATTGTAGGGATGATCCAGACCGACGGGGAGATGGTTTTCGGAATGGATATTTCTCCGGATGGATCGACACTTTATGCTGGGGCGGGCGGAGATGTCCTCTTCATCGATGCGGATCGCAATCTGATTCGGGAGAGGATCACGGTCGCTGACGAGACAGGTCCCTTGAAGGTCTCTCCGGATGGTCGACGAATCTATATATCGGGCTTTCGGCTCTCGGGAGGAGGTGCGGCGATATACGTGATCGATGTAGCTTCAAAGGAAATCATAGGTAAAATTCGGGGGTTTGAATTTCCTTTTGATATCGCTTTTCGAACCACCTCTACTGAAGTGCCTGCCGCCCGCAGGAACAAACCCGTCTTTGAATCTCTCCAGAGGCTCTAAGTTTTTTTCCAATTTTCGACCCCTGGATATCCTATGCTGGAAAATGCCTTTATCTATGTCCCGGATTCCGACTATGTCGTCCACATCTGCGAACATCGGCATATGGATATCCCCCTGAATGATCGAACCGAAAGGGGGGAGCCGTGTGGTTTCTGCCAGCACTGTGGCATCAGATTTGTGCATCGATCCCTCGAAGCCCTGGCAGCCATGAGACGGGAGGGGATCCTTCGCGACCGGATCCAAAAAAACTTTCCTTTTTAAACAATCCCTTCGCGGCTGCTGTTCATGCCCCATCTGGATCCGATTCTTACCCACCGAACCGCTTCCTGGTTAATTCCTTAAAACCAGATGTCAAAACCCCTGAACCACATTTTCGATTCCTTTCAAGCAACTTGCTACTCCGGAATCCACCCCCACAGATGTCCCCGTTTCACCCTGGGACCGGCTTCCTCTGTGCAAGTTCTTTTATCCGTCGCGTTCCTCATCCTGCTTCTTGCAGGTTACGGATGCGGCCGGAAATCAACCCCGCCTGAGATTCGTCGTCTGATCTCTGGCCCCGGGCCTGTGCGGAACCCCTCCATCTCTCCCGACGGATCGATGATCGCTTTCCAGGTTGGCGAATCGGATCGCTACAATCTCTGGACAGCCCCCATCTCCGGGGGGAAATCCAAACAACTGACCCGATTCGGTGGGACGAAACCGGTCTGGTCCCCCGAAGGATCTCGGGTGGCCTTCGAGTCCACTCGGTCCGGAAACAGCGATATCTGGATCATCTCTGCAGGAGGCGGGGCACCCACTAGGGTGACGGTGGACTCCGGTGCCGATTGGGGACCCCAGTGGTCGCCTGACGGCAAATGGATCGCGTTCCAGTCCAATCGGGATTCTGCCGCGATCTGGGGGTGGAACCTTTCCGAGGACCGGGTGGTTCGGATGAGCGGAGTCGGAGGCATCAACCCTAAATGGGCTCCCGATAGCCGGCGGATCGTCTATCAGGCTAAGTCCACGGAAGGAAACTGGGAAATCTATACCGCGGATGTGGGTCGAAGACGGATCGTCGAATTGACTTTTGGCGGGGGGGCAGACGTCGACCCTGTCTGGTCCCCGGACGGGGACCGGATCGCTTACCGGTCCATTTCGAAAACGGGGGCGGATATCTTCCTTGTGACGGAAGGGGAAAAACCGTTCCGTTTGACGAAAAACTGTGGGGCGGACAGCCCGCCGGTTTGGTCACCTCGCGGGGATCGAATCGCCTTCGTGTCTTACCGCTCGTGGAACAGCATCGTCCTCGTTCCAACCGAAGTCAAAACGCCTGTCGCGGTCTTCCCCGCACCCGCAAATTCACCCGAGGTGATACTGCGTGGGTTGATGAACCCCTCCTCACCCTTGTGGTATCACGACGGGGATCGTATCCTCTTTTGCGCAAGATCGTCCGACCTTTGGACCGCTCAAGCAGATGGGGGGCCTCCCAGCCGCGTTACCGAGGACATCTTCGAGGATCGCAAGCCGGATGTCTCCCCCGACGGGTCACAAATCATCTTCGAATCGAATCGTCTGGGCGACCCCGGTCTCTGGTCGATCTGGAAAGGGGATGAGCTCCCCAAACCTTTCCTCGTCCGGGATACCATCGACGCCCATCCACGCTTCTCGCCAAACGGAAAATGGATCGCGTTCACGTCCCGAAAGGACCGGGATTCGGACATCTGGGCGGTTTCCCCCGATCGGTCCGACTTTCGCAGAATGACATCTGGAGGCGGCCTGAAAGGCAGGCCCACCTGGTATAAGGACAGTAAGCAGATCATCTTCGAATCCAAGCGATCGGGAATTTGGGCCCTCTGGGCCCTAAGGCCGGATCAAACCGCCTTGGCCCCCGTCATCCGGAAACCGAGCATGCGGCCCGCATGGTCGCCCGATGGGCTCTGGCTTGCGTATCAGTCCGATCGGGATGGAAATCAGGACATTTACTTGACACAGATGCGAACCGGCGATGAACGGCAACTCACCTTTAGCGGGGGGCGTGAGAGCGATCCCGCCTGGTCCCGTAATAGCAAGCGAATCGCATTCGTCTCCGACCGGGAAGGAGACGATGACATTTTCGTGACCTCAATCTCGGGCGATAGCCTCAGGTCGGTTACCTCCGGTCCCGAGGACGATATCGAACCCACCTGGCACCCTGACGGGAAACGCATCATATTCGTCAGGTTAGAACAGTCCGCCATCTGGTCTGTCTCTGTCCCATGAACGACCTCTCGAGATGAGATTATAAGTCCTCACGGTATCCCGGGATGGCTTCTGGAGGCTTGCTTGTATCGTCTTGGCGTCGACATCGGCGGAACCTTTACAGACCTGGTTCTCTTTGATCAGCGGACGGGAGAACTGATCCGGGAGAAACTCCTGACCCCGGATACCGACCTGTCCGAAGCCGTCTTGGAAGGTGTCCGATCCCTCCTTAAAAAAAGCGGGGTTTCGACGGATCAGATTTTGAATGCGATTCACGGGACCACCCTGGTTGCGAACACCATCATCGAGCGAAATGGGGCCCTTACGGGGCTGATCACGACGAAAGGATTCCGGGACGCTCTGGAGATTGGCCGCGAGGGCCGGTACGACATATACGATCTCTTTCTTGAGCTTCCCAAACCTTTGGTCCCCCGGCATTTGCGCGTTGAGGTGACGGAACGACTCGATCCCAACGGCGTTGTCCTGATCCCCCTGGAAGAAGAGGATCTTCGTGGCGCCGTGGATCGATTGATCCAGGAAGGTGTAAAGGCCGTGGCCGTCTCTCTGATCCACGCCTTCCGGAACCCGGAACACGAAAAGCGAATCAAGGCTCGTCTGGAAAGGATTCAACCCGACCTGTCGGTGTCGATCTCGTCGGAGGTGGTTCCAGAGATAAGGGAGTACGAGCGAACTTCAACCACCACCGCCAACGCCTATGTACAACCCGTTGTATCTCGCTACCTGAACGGACTGGAGGATCGACTGTCGGAGTTGGGCCTCAAAGGTCGACTCTACGTTCTCCTCTCGGATGCAGGACTGGCCACCTGCGAAACGGCCAGTGCGTTTCCCGTTCGACTCGTCGAATCCGGACCCGCAGGCGGCGTCCTGGCGGGTCTCCATTACGGCCAGCAGTGCGGGGGGGATCATATCTTCACATTTGACATGGGGGGGACAACTGCGAAAACCGCGCTGATCGACCGGGGGGAGCCGTTCCTCGTCAACCAGACCGAAGTTGCCCGGATCTACCGGTTCAAGAAAGGGAGCGGACTCCCGCTTAAGGTCCCGGTGGTGGAGATGATCGAGATCGGGGCAGGTGGGGGGAGCATCGCCCGCGTTGACGGCATGGGCCTCTTGAGGGTAGGGCCGAACAGCGCCGGGGCTCACCCGGGCCCTGCCTGCTACGGTTTCGGGGGGGGCGATCCGACGGTCACGGACGCGGACCTTGCACTGGGTTATCTGAACCCGGATTTTTTCCTCGGCGGACGGATGGGGTTGCGTCTCGATCTTGCCGTGGACGCCATAGAACGCGTCGTGGCGGGATCGCTCAACCTCACGCTCAAACGAGCGGCGTGGGGGATCCACCAGATCGTCAACGAGGGGATGGCTAACGCTGCCCGCATTCACGCCGTTGAGCGAGGACGGGACGTACATGCGTACACCCTCGTGGCCACCGGGGGGGCCGGACCCGTCCACGCGTGCGGAGTGGCTGAACGCTTACGGATGAAGACCGTCGTCTTTCCGGTCGGAGCAGGAGTGGCTTCCTCGTTCGGATTTCTCCTGGCCCCTGTGGCATTCGATTTTGTCAAAACCTTCTTGGGGCGTTTATACGATTTGGACGTGGGTGTCATCTCTGGCCTCTATCGGGAGATGGAGGAGACCGGAAGGGACACGCTTATCCAAGCAGGCGTCAAACTCGGGGAAATCCGATTCCTGAGGACTGCGGACCTGAGATATGTCGGTCAGGGATCTGAAGTGCGCTGTCCGATTCCCCCAGGTGAGGTTCCGCTCGACTTCCAGAAAGTCTACCAGGCTGCCTTCGAAGATGAATATCGACGGCTCTACGGCCGCATCTGTCCCGATATGGATGTCGAGGCGGTCAACTGGCGCCTGCGCGCAACGGGCCCGAAACCGGATGTCCATTCTCCAGGCGTGAGGGTCTCCGGATCAGGGGGGACCATCAAGGGATATCGGGAGGTCTGTTTCCGTGAGGAGGAAGGCTTCATCTCCTGCCCTGTATACGACCGGTATGAAATACCGCAGGGTTCCGAACTTCCGGGTCCAGCCGTAGTCGAGGAACGGGAATCCACGGTCCTGTTGCTTCCGGGCTGGAATGCCCGCATGAACGAATATGGTAGCCTGGTGGCGCAGAAGGGTTGAATCGTCTTTCGTGATTCATCGCTCGTAGCCCCGGCAAAAAGCCGAGGGTGATCTTATTCCCAAATTTGCAATTTTCACTTTGCAATTCCTTTTCCCGACTGGAGGTTTCGCTGTCCGAATTTGATTCAATCGCCCTTGAGGTGCTCTGGAACCGGCTCATCTCGATCGTCAACGAGCAGGCGGCAGTGCTGATCAACACCTCATTCACGACCGTCGTCAGGGAAGCGGGGGACCTTTCCGCAGCGGTGTTCGATGCAGACGGCAAGATGCTCGCACAGGCGGTCACCGGAACCCCCGGGCATATCAATCCCATGCCCGCCGCCATCCGGCATTTCTTGAAGTCGTACCCCCTCGACACCCTCGAACCGGGGGACACCCTCATCACCAACAACCCCTGGTTCACCGCCGGCCACCTGAATGACCTCACCGTGGCCACCCCCGTTTTTTTCAAAGAGCGACCTGTGGGTTTGTTCGGAAACATCTGCCACGCCATGGACATCGGGGGACGAACCTTCGGGGCGGAGGCACGTGAGGTGTTCGAAGAGGGGCTTCACATCCCACCCCTCAAATTATACCGAGGCGGGGAACCCAACAGCGACCTGTTTTCAGTCATCAGGGCGAACGTCCGGGTCCCGGACGCTGTCGTGGGCGATCTCCACGCACAGGTGACCGCAAATGAGGTCGCCGGGCGTAAGCTCGTCGATTATATGGAAGAGTACGGCCTCCACGATCTCGTAGCGCTTTCCGATGCCATTATCTCTCGTTCTGAGAAGGCGACCCGACTTGCGATCGAGGAAATCCCCGACGGCGTTTACCCTTATCGGATGGAGACAGATGGTTTTGATGATCCGATTACGATTCAGATCGCAGTCACGGTCAAGGGCTCCGAACTGGATGTCGACTACTCCGGCACCTCGCCTCAATGCGGGTTTGGGATCAATGTGGTTTTCAACTATACCCAGGCCTATACGATTTACCCCCTGAAATGCGCCATCAGTCCTGAAATTCCGAACAACGAGGGAAGCTTCCGTCCAATCCGCGTCCGCGCACCCGAGGGATCGATTCTGAACTGCACCCCTCCTGCCGCGGTCAGTGCACGACATCTGATCGGGCATTTCCTCTCCATGGCCGTATTCGGAGCCCTTTCGAAGGTGATCCCGGAGCGGGTCATGGCAGAGGGTTCGGCGGGTCTCTGGAACTCCGAAATAGAGGGAATCGACACCAAGGGAAAACCGTTTGCTTATATCTTTTTCTCAGCGGGGGGCACCGGGGCGCGTCCCAACAAAGACGGTCTTTCGGCAACCGCTTTTCCGAGCGGAATCACAGGCGTCCCTGCCGAGATCATCGAAAACGTTTCACCCATCACGATGTGGAAAAGGGAACTGCGACAGGACTCCGGTGGACCGGGGAAACGGCGTGGGGGTCTGGGACAGACGATGACGCTGGAGGTTCGTGGCTCTCGTCCAGCGATCCACTCTTGTATGTACGATCGGATTCGATTCCCGGCTCGGGGATTCGGCGGAGGGCTGGAGGGTGCCGCCGGAGAGGTGGTGATGTCGGACGGAACGCATCGACACCCCAAGCGGAAATACGAACTGCAACCCGGTCAGCGGGTGACGCTTCGACTGCCTGGTGGAGGGGGATTCTATCCCCCATCCGAACGGGACCCCGACCTTGTCCTGGAGGACGTGATTGCAGGTCTGGTATCGATGGATCAGGCGAAGGAGTTCTATCGTGTCATCGTCGATCTTCCGACCCGGTCCGTGGATCGGGCTGAAACCAGGAAGCTTCGGGGAGATGGCAGGTGAGGATGCCGTCCCGACGTGATTGACCGGAAAGCGATCTTACTCGTTTATTGATTGGACATATCGGTTTCTCGATCCCTAACTTACTGATTTAATTAAAAATCGCCCAACTCTGACCATCCCGGATCCGACTCAGATATTTTTCTACATCTTGAGTCTTCCCCGTCGGCACCCCTCGATATGGTGGTCAATTTTACGCTTTTAGAAAAAATTTCTAAGGTTTAAAAGACGGAATATTCTGTCAGTTATCCCATCCCCCGTCCGGGTTGATCGGAAGTTCAAGTTGACTTTCCGACAAAAATGATTAACTTATAATTCGAACCGCGATCCCCCAAGGCCCTTTCCCCGGGGGGTCCTTCCCCGATCCTGTCGCGGATCCCAGCCGCTACTTCGAAATTTTGATCCTGACCATTTAAGTTGATGATTATTCAAGCCCTACAGAACTATTCCTCTTCGGCCAGATGGCGGTATTTCGGAGGTTTCAAATAAGCTTTTCCTGAAAATAAGTTTCCGCTCCTCCTCCCTCTCCTGACTGGCCGTTGCCCCGCACCACCCTCTCGCATTAAAGATTCGGACTCCTCGAAATGGGATCATCAGATTTCGTCCACCTGCACAGCCACACGATGTACAGCCTCCTCGACGGTGCCTGTCGGATACGCGACATCGCAAGTCTGGCTCAGGAATATGAGACCGAAGCAGTTGCCATGACGGATCACGGCAACCTTTTCGGGGCGGTCGAATTCTACAAGGAAATGAAAAAGGCGAACCTCAAGCCCATTATAGGATGCGAGGTCTACGTCGCCATTGAGGACCGGTTCAGCAGGAAAGCTGCTCGTGGCGTCCCGTCGGGTTCAAACCACCTCGTCCTGCTCTCCAAAAACCAGACAGGCTATCGGAACCTGGTGAAACTCGTTTCGAAGGGCTATCTCGAGGGATTCTATCACAATCCTCGCATCGACAAGGGACTTCTCCGAGAACACGCTGATGGCCTAATCTGCCTTTCAGGATGCTTGAGCGGAGAGGTGGCCCACCTCATATCCGAAGAGGGTTACCCGGCGGCCCGTAAGGCCGTCCTGGAATACCGAGAGATTTTCGGAGACGACTATTTCCTGGAGATCCAGCGACACGGGATCCCCCGGGAAGATAAGGTAAACAAAGGCCTCCTGAAGCTTCACAAGGACCTGGGGATTCCCCTCGTGGCCACCAATGATTCTCATTTTCTGAGACGGGATGATCACACAGCTCACGACGTTCTCATTTGCGTCCAGACCGGGAAAACCCTATCCGATGCCAACCGCCTCCGTTACAGCCAGGAGGTTTATTTCAAGTCCCCCGGTGAGATGAAAGAACTCTTCAAAGACCTACCCCAGGCCATCGAGAACACCATCCGGATTGCTGAGGAATGTAACTTCGACATGAGTTTCGGAGAATCCGTACTCCCGGAGTTTCCGCTTCCGGACGCCTATGATCGACCCGAAGCCTACCTCTCGGATCTTGTCCAGGAAGGCCTGAGGAGCCGTTGCGGTTCGATCACCCCCCAGATGGCCGAACGCATCGACTACGAACTGAAGGTCATTGCCAAGACCGGTTATGCAGGCTATTTCCTGATCGTCAGCGATTTTGTCCGCTATGCAAGGGAAAATCGCATCCTCGTAGGGGCCCGGGGATCTGCAGTAGCCAGCCTGGTGGCATACGCTTTGGGTATCACCAGTGTGAATCCGCTGACCTACGGACTTTTCTTTGAACGCTTTCTGAATCTCGAACGTGTCTCGATGCCGGATTTTGACATCGACATCGCCGACCGGGACAGGGGAAAGATCATCGACTACGTGAAGAAAAAATACGGAGCCCAAAACGTTTGCCAGATTATCACATTCGGAACCCTTGGGGCAAAAGCAGCGGTCCGGGATGTCGGACGTGTCCTCGGGCTTTCGTTCGGGGAGTGTGACACGATCGCAAAACTGATCCCCACGGATCTCAAGATCACGCTCGACCGGGCAATCGATCAGGTCCCAGAGCTGAAGGCGATGACCGAATCCGAGGGTATGAAAAAGGATCTCCTCGACCACGCTCGGAAACTGGAGGGAATATCTCGTCACGCATCGGTCCACGCAGCCGGTGTGATCATCACACCAAAACCCCTCCTCGAGTATATCCCCCTCTACAAATCGGCAAAAGACGGTGAGGTCACAACCCAGTTTACCTTCACACAAGTGGATGAGCTGGGTCTCCTCAAAATGGACTTCCTGGGGCTACGGAACCTGACGGTCCTCGATGACACCGTCCAGATGCTGGCCGAGGACGGAACGCATCTCGATCTCGACCGGCTTCCTTTCGACGATCCGGCCACGTACGGCTTGTTCGGACGGGGGGATACCACGGGGGTCTTCCAGTTCGAAAGCGAAGGGATGCGTGAGTACCTCAGGAAGCTGAAACCAGACCGGATCCAGGACCTGATCGCGATGAACGCCCTCTATCGTCCGGGACCGATGCAGTACATCGACCAGTATATCGCCAGAAAACACGGAAAAGAACCCGTGACCTACGCCTATCCGGACCTGGAGCCTGTCCTGGAGGAAACCTATGGTGTCATCACCTATCAGGAACAGGTCATGCACGTTGCCCGCGATCTGGCCGGATTCAGCATGGGACAGGCGGACATCCTCCGAAAAGCGATGGGAAAGAAAATCCCCAGCCTCCTGGCCGAACAGAAGGCGCTGTTCTTGCACGGAACCAGGGAAAGGGAGATCCCAGAAAAGATCGCGTTGAAGATCTTCGAGGACATGGCCGTCTTCGCGGGATACGGTTTCAACAAAGCGCACAGCACCGGTTATGCCGTTATCGCCTACCAGTGTGCCTACCTCAAAGCCAATTTTCCGACCTTTTTTATGGCCGCAAATCTAAACAGCGAGATCGGAGATATCGATCGGTTGGTCATTCTGGTCGACGCGTGTAGAAGGATGGGCATCGAGATCCTCCCCCCTGACGTAAACCAAAGCGGGGTGGGCTTCACCCCTGTCGATCGCAAGATAAGGTTCGGGTTGGCTGCAATAAAAAATGTCGGCCCGGTAGCTATGAAGTCGATTGTATCCGCACGCAAGGAGAAGGGACGCTTCAAAACAATATTCGATCTGTGTGAATCCGTGGATCTGAAGGCCTTGAACAAAAGGGGCCTGGAGAGCCTGATCTGCGCGGGGGGGATGGACTCTTTGGAGGGGCACAGGGCGCAATTGGTGGCAGGCCTGGATCAGGCGGTGGAGATGGCCCAATCCGCTCAGTCGGACCGTCTTAAGGGGCAGATATCGCTCTTCGAGGCCGCCATGTCCACACCCGCTGCCAGATCTTTCTCAAACCGGTCCCTGC
Source organism: Candidatus Latescibacterota bacterium (assembly GCA_965217865.1). Classification (GTDB taxonomy): domain Bacteria; phylum Latescibacterota; class UBA2968; order SICM01; family SICM01; genus CBDCJO01. Next base: position 489,686 of record CBDCJO010000001.1, read on the forward strand.
CCATAACGGACGAATGGACGGAGCCACAAAAACTGGCTAAGGAAAAGGAGGTGCTGGGCCTCTATCTCTCTGGGCACCCGCTTTCGCGGCACGCGGATGAGCTAAGGGCCCTCGGGGTCATGTCTGTGAAGGATGCCAGGGATGTCGCGAACGGCAGGGAGGTGAAAGTAGGCGGACTCCTGTCGGAGGTGAAGAACCACATCGCAAAAAACCGGAAACCGATGGCCTTTGCCAGCCTTGAAGACGAGAGCGGCGCGATCGATCTGGTTGTTTTTCCGGACACCTTTGAGAAAAACCGCGATCTTATCGTGCCCGAGGCATTGGTCCTGGTGCTCGGAAAGGCCGGGACGAACGGTCGAACCTCCGTCATTGTCGACCAGATCATACCCCTTGAAGGGGCGAGAGAGAGACTCGCCAGCGCCGTAAACGTCCATCTCTCGACCGGCGCCCTCAGTACGAAGACCCTGAACGAGATAAAATCACTCTGCGAGCAGTATTCTGGCTCTTGCTCCCTACTGCTTCACGTGGAGCCGCAACCCGATCGACGCTATGTGATCAAGTCCCGGACCCTGAACGTAGCCCCGGCGACCGATCTGATTCTGGGGCTTGGCCGGATAATCGGGACCGACACAGCTGCCTGGATATCGTCAGGGAAGCGACGAGCAGAAACCCCAATGCAAGTCGGGGGCCCAAGATCGCGGGCTCAGATCCGACCGGAGGCGCACGCGTAGTAGAATTGTAGCGGTGAGCAGCGAGACCTGTTCCAGGGGGGGCAGGGACTCGTCACCCCTGGGCGTCAGGACGCAGGTCCTGACGCCTCTATTATTTTCAGTATCGTTTGGTCCATCAGGATCCACATACTTTCCTGGACCCTTTCGATGATCGGCCGGGTTTATGGTGAATCTCCGTTCAACCCTCGCCAAAGAGGAAACCCAGCCGTCAACTCCCGCCCGCGGGACGTGACCGCCTTCGATTTCAGACCAGTTCCCAACGCCGATTAACCGCCGGGATCAATATCAATCCCGCCCTTGGAAAGCGCTTCGGACACCCAATCGGGCAAGTCCTCGTCACCAAGAGACACCAGCGCAACCTGTGGACCCTTTTTCATTTACTGGTGGAAGCTGAACGGGTTAGCACCGGACGAAATCAGTAGCCCCCCCCAGTCACGCGCCCTCAAGCGATTGCGTCGATGAAGGCCCCTTTTTCGCCTTGGTTTGAAACGACAATTGGCCGTATTGACCCCCATAAAAAATCAGGGGATTTCCCCTCTGCGCTTCCCCTTCAATCGGTTCACCGAAGAAAATGTTGTGGTCGCCACCGGAAAGCACCTTAACAATTCTACACTCGACAAACGCGAGGGCTTCCGTCAGGATGGGCGCACCGGTTTTTCCGTTTTTTAACCCAAGCCCATCGAAATTCTTGGGGCTTGAAGAGGAAAATCGGCGCGATATACTTTCTTGATCATCCCTCAAGACATTTAATGCGAAACACATGCCCTTTTTCAGGCAGTCGTCCATCCGGCTGCTAGAATTCACCGAGATCAGGATCAGCGGGGGATCGAGCGACAGAGACATCACCGCGTTGGCCGTCATGCCCCAGAGTTGATCTCCGGCCTTTGTCGTCACGACAGTGACACCGGTCGCAAAGTGCCCCATGATCTTCCTTTGAAGCATCGGATCAAACGTCATGGTCGGACCTCATATCGATCAAATCTCCGGCATGTTAGGGACGATCTCTTTTGCCAGCAACTCCATTGAGCGAACCCATCTTGATTTGTCATCCCAGTCGTGTGCGATCATCAGCAAGGTTCCGAAGCCCCCCGTGGTGTCCCACACTTCCCGCAATTGACGAAGGCACGCCTTCGAATCACCGATGATGCAGAGGTTCTCCAGGACATAATCCAGGGTGACTTCATCGTCTGGCATATCCGGATGAACCTTCATCAAGTGCAGCATATCCAAGGATTTGAGGATGGCGATCAGATAGATGAACGATCTCCCGAAAGTTCCGTTCCGTGCGCGGTTCCAGGCCTCATCGTTCGACTCGCCCACGCAGATACTGCGCGACACCCGCCAGTTGGCTCGGGAGGGGGCAGGTTGGCCTCCCTCCTCCGCCCCGGCGCAGTAAGTCCTCCAGTGTTCGCGTACCGTGCCGGCGGGAACCAGGTTTGTACTGATAGGCATATAACCTCGCTGACCGGCCATCCTCCCGGCCATGGAATCCCCCTTAATAACGCTCATCCCGATCGGTGGATGTGGGCGTTGGTACGGCTTGAGCATCTTACCGATTCCGAGTTCGGGATTCGGGTTCTCGATCTTGATGTGCCAGAACTTCCCTTTGAAGTCGAAAGGGGCATCCGTCTGCCACAACTTGAATATCATGTCGATCCCCTCCACGGTCATCAGACCTTGCGTCTTGGGGTCGGGAAGATCGAACAAACCCCAGTCCGTCGGCACCCCCCCCTGCCCGAACCCGCAATTCAAACGCCCCCGGGAGAGGTGATCCAGAAACGCGAGGCGAACGGCGATGTTGGCCGGATGGTGCTGGGGGACGATCGAAACGCCAGTACCGAACCGGACATTTTTCGTGCGCGGCAAGACGTTTGCGATAAAGACATCGTTGGAGGGGATGGGCTCCCAGGCCACGGTGTGATGCTGGCCGACCCAGACCTCGGAGAAACCGAGCTCATCCGCACGAACCACCAGCTCGATGTCCTCTTCGAAACACTGCGTCCTGTCCTTCTCCGGAGGATGCAGGGGCATCATGAACATCCCAAGGTTCATTGGATTTCCTCCTCACGCATCAAGCCTGTCTTCCGCTAAGACAGGTAGGCAAGCAATCTCCCGATCCACCGTGAATGACTCACGGTTCACGCTCACGATCCACTGCCCTCTCCCCACCTTCTTGGACCGCTTCAGCGGTCAACATAGACCCAAGCCCGTCCTTGAGGTTCGGTCGAAAACCTCGACCGCTTCGGATGGATTCAATGAAGGCTGCAGTTTCGCCCAGGGAGCCGTTATCCAAAGTCGGTTCACGGTCTTCGGGGGGCCGCCAGGACATGGCAAGATCCCCTCCTTCGTAAATCCGGACACGACACTTCAGTGTGTCGACCTGAATCGAGAAATCCGATCCGAGGATCTCATAGGTCTCTTCGATCGCCCCCACCTGCGGAGCGATGATCAGATCCGCGGTCCGGCCATCTGAAAAAAAGAGACTAGCGTCGTAAAGGTAACTTCCGTCATCCCCCGATAGGGCCTTGTGCGTAACGACCCGTTCAGGACAGTTAAGCATTGAGATCACGGTATCGATCGCATGGATGCCGGTTATGGTAACAAAGTCCGGTTCCGGCCGCGCGTGCCGCAGCATTCGAGAGATCACAAGCTGGATCTTGTGATTCCCTTGAGCCAGCCAATCTCGAGCTCTGGCCAGTGCTGGATTGAATCGCCTGTTGAAAGAGACCATATGAGGGGTTTGGTGTGCTTCCGCGATTTTCAACAGGCGTTTGGTTTCTTCTGAGCTTCTTCCGGGAGGTTTCTCCATTAAAATCGGGATACCCGTCACAAGAAGATCGCTCACGATCTCCGCGGTCAGCGGAATCGGTGTCACCGCAATGATTCCGTCGAGCTTCTCTTTGGATAGCATGTCCTCCTGATCGCGGTAGACTTTGCCGAAACCGAATTTTGTGGCGTAGCCTTTTGCGCGATCTTCATCCAGATCGCAAACGGCTGCCAGTTCGATCTCGTTCGGGTTCTTCTCCTTAATACTCTTGAGAGAAGGGCCGTGATTGCTGCTCGAATGCCGTCCGGTCCCCAATACCGCGAGACGTAACATCATAACCCTCCTGAAGACGGTCCTTAGTCCAAATTTGGGCCCGGCGTGGTTGACTCCGGACGCGAGACTTATTTATCGGGGGAGTACGAGGCCTACACGATGTTTGATCTCCCGAACCTTCGGATCTGAGACGGCTCGGGCCTTCTCGGCTCCCCTCGCGAGTAAACGGTCCAGTTCGGCCTTGTCCTGCATCAACACCTTGTACCGCTCCCGGATGGGGGCCAACGCTGCGATCACAACCTCCGCTACGTCCTTTTTTAGGTCCCCGTAACCTGATGCCTTCTCAAAATCCCCTTCAACCGCATCCCGGCTTTTTCCAGTGACCGCCCCGTAGATCTCCAAGAGATTGTTTACCCCTGCCTTTGCCGGATCGCCGGAAAATCGGATTTCACTTCCCGAATCGGTTACGGCACGTTTGAAAGAACGTTCGATCTCTTTCGGTTCATCCACCATTAATACGGCGTGGCCCCTCACGTGGGCCTCGCTCTTCGACATCTTCACCGTCGGATCATCAAGCCCCATGATACGGGCCCCCGTCTTCGGGATGACCGGCTCCGGTACGGTGAAGGTATTCCCGTAAATCCGGTTAAAGCGCTGTGCGATATCCCTCGCGAGCTCCACGTGTTGCTTCTGGTCATCCCCGACCGGGACCTCGTTGGAATCGTAGACGAGAATATCGCTGGCCATAAGGACCGGGTAGTCAAGCAGGCCCGCCAAAACACTCTCCTGCTTTGAGGCTTTATCCTTGTACTGCGTCATCCGTTCCAGCCACCCCTGTGGGGTGACGCAATTCAGTATCCAGCAGGCCTCGGCGTGTGCCGCCACGTGACTCTGGATGAAAACCGTGCTTTTTTCGGGATCGAGACCCGCGGCGAACAGCATCGCCCCCAGGGAACGCACTTCGTTCCTCAAGGCCTCCGGATCCTGGGGGACGGTTAGCGTATGGAGGTCCACAATACAGAAAAAATTAACCTTCTCTTCCTGCCTTTCAACCCAACCCTTGACCGCACCGAGGTAGTTCCCCAGGTGCATATCCCCGGAGGGCTGGATTCCGCTCAACACCCTTTTCTTTTCCATTCAATTCCCGTGTGAAGCGTAGGACATCCGCACGTTCCAAGTTCTTTCTCAACCCCAGTTTCTTTGAATCTGGAACAACGCTTAGGCTTAAGGATCTTCCTTTTTCATTCGTTTCCGGTCGTATTTTTTCCGATCCTCGTGTTTTTTCGTAGGCTTGGGTACCGGCACCCGAATCTTTGGGACCCGGCGTTTTTCTTTCCCGCCCGCTTTCAACGGATTCTCCTGTCCTTTGCGATTACCAGGCCGTCCAACCCCCATCCACAAGCAGATTTTGTCCGGTGATATAACTCCCCGCATCGCTTGCGAGCAACAGAACCACACCCTTCAGTTCTTCCGGGTCTCCCATCCGGTTCAACGGAACCTTCTCTTCAAGTCGGGAAATTAATTCGGACAGGGTTTTCCTCTGCTCCGCCCTCGGAAATGCACCCGGGCTGATTGCATTGACCCGGATGTTATACTTCGCCCAGTAGGCCGCCAGATGGCGGGTCAGGTGGATCAGTCCCCCCTTAAGACTGTGATAAGCGGGTGGACTGTTGAAGGGAACACCTTCGTATGCGCTGGGGTAGCTGGCCACCACGCCGTACATGCTCGCGATATTGATGATCGAGCCCGGGGCTTCCCGCTCTCTCAGGTGAAACATCACCTCCCGAGCAAGGAGAAAATAGGCCGTGACCCCCACGTGGTATGCCTGGTCAAAATCTCCCGCGGTGGCACTATCGATGTCTGGCGCAGGTGCGCCATAGGCATTGTTGACCAGAATGTCGATCCGCCCTAGACGCTCTACCACATCTCTCACCAGATTCGGAATCGTGTCGGTATCTCCCTGTTTGAATTGGACCCCCAAGTGCCCATTCCCGGGCAGGGAATCGGCGAATTCCGAAGCCCGTCCTTCATCACGACTGGTCACGACCATCTTGGCACCTGCTTCGGCCAGGGCCCTGCTCATCGCGGAGCCAAGCCAGCCGGCGGCACCCGTCACGATCGCGACCCTGTCCTTCAAGCTGAAGAGATCCAGGACATTGCGCTCCGATTGGTTCATGAGAGGACTCCTGAGACAGTTGAAGGAATTTTGATTAAAATAATTTACCAGATCATCTACGCAATCATAACCATCATAGAATTAACTGTCAAGCAGAAAGGATACGTAAATCGTGTCGGGACCTAAAAAGTCGGTTAAGCGTTGGGGGATAGAAAAAATATGGGCCGTCCTTCCTGGAAGGCCGGCCCATAAGCTCGATTAACACCGTACGGGAATCCTACCTCAAAAGCATCATCTTTCGTGTTTGGACAGACCCTTGAGCGGTCAGACGGTAGAAATAGATTCCGGATGCAGCTGAACGTCCCCTCTCATCCCGGCCGTCCCAGGTCACCACGTGGTGACCGGATGCCCGGTGCCCATCGACGACGGTCCGAACCCGCTGGCCGAGAAGATTGTAGATCGCGAGACGGACCGAACCCTCTCTCGATACGAAGAAACCGATCTGCGTGGCAGGGTTGAACGGGTTAGGAACATTCTGAAAGAGGTCCGTCTTTTGCATCCCGACAGGATCCACTGTAAATCCGTTTTCGAGGATGCGAAGCACCCCGTCTGTACCCAGAAGGGCCACCATCCTAGGTGTGATCCTGTTTTCCCAACCTTCTTCCAGCCCCTCGAAATACAGCGTGATCGATATCGGCCCGTCCGGTCACCAAGATTTCCCCAGGGGTTGAAGAAACTATCGGGTCGGACCCGGCTGCCCGTTTAAACTTTAATTCGTTCGTATAATCCACTTTCACGGCATAACCTGCCAGTTCCGACGCTTCCACGGCCATTCGCACTGCGATCAGCCCCGGTGGGGCTTCGACCCTTTGAAATGAGACCCTGCCAGAATCGTGTTCCAGAGCGGGTTTTCCAGCCTTTTCCTCGCCTTTGTTGAACGCATCCACAAAAGCGAAGAAATCCTCTAAATCGACCTGCCCGTTCAAGTTAAGGTCGAGGGCTTCATTGAAATGTTGAGAATCCTCCCGTAGACCGAATCCCTGAGCAAAAGTGAACATATCTTCCAGATCGACGTCACCATCACCATTCAAATCAGCCGGTGAACGGTGTGCGAGTCCGAGGATCAGGAAAGTGACTGTGTTTCCCCCGTCAATCTCGATAACCTGGGCTTTGTCCGGTTGCCGGGTATCGTCGTAGAACTCTCCGATATAGTGAGGGGCCTCCGCCTTCAGGAGGTATTTGCCGTCTCGAAGGCCATCCACCCGGAAACCACCGTTGGCCTCCACCCGGCTGGTGCCCCCGCCACCGCCCAGAAGCTGAGCGGTTACCGTCCCACCTCTTACGGGGCTGCCGTCGCCATCCCCAAGCACAAAGCCTTCGATGGCACCGCCCTTCATTAGAACGAAATCGATTCCCACCGTTTTTTCCCCCTCCGTAACTGAGATGGGACTCGCCTGATCTGCGGATTCCGCATCCGCCTCTTACTGTTTCCACAAAATCCCTGAACATCCTATAACATTTTGAGCCACAAAAAGATATTAATCAAAATAGTGATTGGAAGGGCTTGTGTAATTCGTTATATTCCCCTTATCTATGGGGGGAATAGATAGGGGAATAAAACGCAACAATACAAGAAGGGAGGTATCGAAAATGAAGTATAAGGTGCTGAGCGCAGCCTTTGTCCGAACGGTGAAGAAGCCGGGCAGGTACGGCGACGGGCACGGGCTCTATCTGCTTGTCACGCCGACCGGGGCGCGCTGCTGGGTGCAGAGGTTGGTGATTCGCGGACGGCGGCGCGAGCTTGGCCTGGGCGGCTTTCCCCTCGTCACGCTGGCCGAAGCCCGCGAGAAGGCTTTTGACAACCGCAGGCTGGCCCGCTCGGGCGGCGATCCGCTCACTGAGAAGCGCAAGGATCAAGGCATGCCCACGTTCGAGGAAGCCGCCGCGAGGGTGATAGAAATCAACAGGCCTTCCTGGAAGAACGGCGGCAGGAGCGAGGCGCAATGGGAATCGTCACTTCGCGATTACGTGTTCCTGCGCCTGGGCAAGTGTACGGTGTCGGAGATAACGACGGCTGACGTGCTGGAGGTCTTGACTCCGATATGGGCAACAAAGAACGTGACCGCCCGCCGGGTGCGGCAACGGATCGGCGTGGTGATGAAGTGGGCCATGGCCCAAGGCTTGCGGCAAGACAACCCCGCCGGTGATGCCATAAATGCAGCATTGCCTCGGAACGGATTAGCCAAGAAACACATGAAGGCGCTTCCCCATGGCGAGGTCACGGGCGCAGTGGAAGCCGTGCGCAATTCAGAATGTTCCATGGTCGAGAAGCTGGCCTTCGAGTTTCTGGTATTAACGGCGTGCCGTTCGGGCGAGGTCTGCCTGGCCCGGTGGGACGAAATCGACCTGGAAGCCCGCGAGTGGAACATTCCCGGCGAGCGCATGAAGGCGAAGCGGCCGCACAGGGTGCCGCTGTCCGGGCGGGCGCTGGAAGTCCTGAATGAAGCGCGGGCTCTATCCCGGGAGGATGGGACCGGTCCGGTGTTTCCAAGCACCATAAACGGCAAGCCACTATCGGGCATGTCGAAGATGTTGCGGGTTTTGAACATCAAAGCCGTGCCTCACGGGTTCCGGTCAAGCTTTCGGGATTGGGCTTCCGAGCAGACGAATCATCCACGCGAGGTCATGGAAGCGGTGCTGGCGCACGTCGTGGACAACCAGACCGAAGCAGCCTACGCGCGTTCGGACCTGTTCGAGCATCGCCGCAAACTCATGGACGGTTGGGCGGCCTACCTGAACGCCGGCACTGAAGGAGGAACGTCCCGTGGATGATGAATCCCGCAAACAGGCGGCGGAAGAAGCATCGCATGCAGACGTTCTAACCTATATGTGGCTTTCCCGCAATTCGGATGCCTGCCTGGCGCTTTCAAAGGCGATCGCAGGATCTACAAAACATCAGATTTTATGGGAAAATCTGCAACACCTGCATCAGACCTTGAAGGAGCACAACCTTCCTATTCCGGGAGAGTTGTCGGATTGGGCAAATGATGTTGAGGCCGGCAAGCGCCAACCGCCGAACTGGATCGCCCGTGGAGCACCGCCGTCAGGCCTTCTAACCATTAGGTGGCTTTCCCGCCACTATTCGGATCCCGACCTGGCGCTCCGGACGTGGATCGCCGCATCTACAAAAAGTTGGATTGCATGGGAAAGTCTGCAACACCTGTTAAAGACCTTGAGGGAGCGCAAACTTCCTGTTCCGGAAGCATTGCATGAATGGGCATATGGCGTCGCTGACGGCAGTCGCCGACCGCCGAAGCGGAAGAGAGGAGGCGACGGTTTGCACGGTTTTCAAAACATCTTCCGTGACCTTTTCATTGTGCTGAGCGTTAAGGAGCTGCAAGTTTATGGGACACCCGCAACGTCCAACAAGATTTTGGAGGTTAAGGATGATCAGGGGCTGACAAAATACGAATTCTACAAGAAGTCCGCCTGCCGCATTGTAGGTTCATGGAGGGGCATGTCCTACGCGACGGTGTACAAGGTCTGGAACGCTTCCAAATGGGACGAACTTAAAGAAGCGTGGGGATTGTATTCCGGCGACCCTGCCGGGTTCCAGGCCTGGGCTATCGAGCAGAGCGCATACAGGAAACTTATCGCCCAGGAGAGTGATCTTCTGAATCTCCTATAGGAGGTGGTGAACAACCCCCCGGCACAGTTGACATATCTGGATGGTTTCGTTTGAGGGTAAAGTAATTACTTTACCCTCTTTTCTTTGCTCTTATCCTCCCTTCTTTGCCCTTATAGTATCTGGTGTTTGAAACGAATAATATTGGAGTCAATTGCGTTCTTGCAAGCGCTTCCACTTCTTAGGAAGGAAAGGGAGTCAACGCCAACCTGTAGCGAGGGAGGAAAACCGAGATGGTCAATAGACTTCTACGCAGACCCGAGGTCGAAAAACTCACCGGTTTGAGCAGAGGCACGCTCTACACCAAAATGAACGAAGGGACGTTTCCGCGCCCGCGCCGCATCGGCCGGCGTGCAGTAGCATGGACAGGGGCAGAGATAGAGCACTGGATTTCGATACAACCCAAAGCCGACCCGCGCGAAGTGTTCAACCCCGGGAGGACGGCCTAACCATGAGCCTTCAGATCCTTGATCGGCTGAGAGGCGTCCGCAAGATCGGCGAGCGCCGATGGGAAGCTCAATGCCCGGCGCACAACGACAGGACCCCATCCCTTTCCATCCGCGAGACTGACAACGGGAAAATTTTGATTCATTGTTTTGCGGGGTGCGGTTACGGGGCGATTCTCGCGGCCGTCTGCATGAAACCTGGCGACCTGTTCCCGGACCGGAGGCCGTCTGCATGAAAGAAAGCAACCCGGTGCCGGTCAACCCGCCCACGGAATACGAAGATGTCTACATTTACCGCAATCCCGACGGGGTCGAGTATGCGAAGATTTTTCGTCTTCACAACCGCAAGGCCGATCCGTGGAGGCTCAACCCCAACGGGTTGTGGGAACATCGGATGCCCGTTCATCGTTTTCCTTATCGCGTTGAGAAGCTTCACGCCGATGGCCGACCGGTACTGATCGTCGAAGGTGAGAAGTGTGTGGACGCGGCGGTTGCCAAACTCAAAAATTTGGACGTGATCGGCTGGATGGGCGGAGCGCGATCGCCACACAAAACCGATTGGGATTGCCTCGAAGGCCGCGACGTAACCTTGTGGCCGGACGCCGACGAGAACGAAGCGGGACTCAAGGCTATGACCAAGATGGCGGAGATCGCCTCGAAGGCCAAGGCGGCATCCGTGCGGATGATGAAGCCCGAGCCCGAGCGAAACAAGGATGGCATGAAGGGGTGGGACGTTGACAACGCCATCGAGGAAGGCATTGACGTTGCGGACTACATCGAGCAGGCGGACTACATCGAGGCTGAAGCGGTTGCCGAAGACCGGGCCGCCCGACCGCGCCCGCGCGGTCCATCGCAAGCCGACCGGCTGGTCGAGCTCACGGTAAGGAATGCCGTCCTTTTTGCGGACGGCGACGAAGCGTTTGTCGACTTGACCGTAGACGGTCATCGCGAGACGTGGGCCGTAAAATCGAAGGGCTTCCGGCGCTGGCTGCGGCGGGAGTTCTATGTCGCCGAGGATAAGAAGTCGCCAAGAGCCGAGGCGATGCAACAGGCTGTCGCCACGCTCGAAGCGATGAGCGTTATCGGTTCGCCCCAGAAACGGGTATTCCTTCGCGTGGGGGAGGCTGGCCAGAAGCTCTACATTGACCTGGCCGACGACGCTTGGCGTGCCATTGAGGTGGACGCCATCGGGTGGCGGATTGTCTCCGATCCACCCGTTCGGTTCCGGCGCGGCGAATCCATGCAGGCGCTGCCCGTGCCGGAGTCTGGGGACCGGGCCGAATCGTTGGCGGCCCTCCAGAAGTTCTGCAACGTAAGTCGTGAGAGCGATTTCCAGCTTATCGTCGCGTGGCTCCTTGCCGCGTTGAGGCCGGAAGGGCCGTACCCCGGGCTCGCGCTCGGTGGAGAACAGGGCACAGCCAAAAGCACACTTTGCCGGCTGCTACGCTCCCTTGTGGATCCGTCCTCGATGCCGCTGCGGTCGCCACCGCGCGATGACCGCGACATCTTCATCGCAACGCGACGGGCGCACGTGCTGGCCTTCGACAACGTGTCCGGCCTGCCTCCCTGGCTGTCCGATGTGCTGTGCCGGATGGCAACCGGCGGCGGTTACGCAACAAGAAGCCTTTTCACCGACGACGAGGAGACGATCCTTAACGCGACGCGCCCGGTCATCATCAATGGCATCGGTGACATCGTCACGCGAGGCGATCTCGCCGACCGGGCGATCCACCTCACCCTTGATCCGATCCCGGAAACCCAGCGACGCCTTGAAAGCGACCTGCTCATGGAATTTGAAGCGTGCCGGCCGCGCATCCTGGGCGCGTTGTTGGACGCCATATCCGAGGGACTGCGCCGACTGCCCACCGTGCGCCTGGAACGCCTGCCCCGCATGGCAGATTTCGCGAAGTGGGCAACGGCTTGTGAGCCCGCGCTCTGGCCCGAAGGAGCTTTCATGAAGGCCTATGGCGCGAATCGCGCGGCGGCGAACGAAGCCGTCATTGAGTCGAGCGCCATCGGCGCCACCGTGGTCAAGCTGATCGACGGCACCGGGTCGTTCGAGGGAACGACGACCGATCTGCTGGAAAGGCTGAACGGCCTCGGGTCCGATTTCCAGCGCAAGGCGAGAGGATGGCCCGCGACCGCGAGTGCGCTGGGTTTCCGTCTCGCACGGTTGGCGCCCAGTCTGCGAGAGACGGGGATCGAATGCGAAAAGCTTGACCGGCACAAGGGTTCCAGATGGTGGAGAATAACCAAGAGACCCAGCGGCGGAGAAAAGGCGCAAAACCCCGCCAGTCCCGCCATCCCCGCCACGCGTAAGTCATTGAAATTATTGGACGGTGGCAGCGATGACAGCGATGGCGGCGATTTACCCCCAATCTCCGCTGGGGGGGGGAAGAAGCGTTGGATGAGGCGGGGGAGGAACGTGCGGCGATCATGGAGTATGAGGGCGGAATGGCTCGTGAGGAAGCCGAATCTCGGGTTCGCGAGGATGTTCGACCACGACCTAAAGGAGATCGGAAATGAGGCGTTCGAGGGAAGCCGAAACTCAAGCTCGTGAGGCGAAGATACGATCCGGCATAGATTTTTCGGGGTTGCGTAGTTGGGGGCTGTCCACCTTTTCGATTAATGGATCGCCGGCATGTTAATTCCCAAGCGCGGGAGGGGAAGCATCCCTACAGCGTTTTCTAAAATCAGATAGCGTCGCTATAGGTTCGGTTGGAGTTGAACGGGGGGTCAAGATAGATCAGATCGACGCTTTCGGAGTTCATGCCGTGCATGATGTCCAGGTTGTCGCCCGTCCACATAGTGCGGTTCTTGAAGTTGGGTTCGGTCATGCGAAGTATCTCTCAAGTGGAGGTGTAGAATGTCACAGGAACCATCGAGCGGGTATATGCTGCTGGGTTTTCTGGTTGGCGACCTCATGAAAGGGGAGGCCAAGGGAGACTTGACGGATGAGGAACGCAAGGATTTGAAGTGTTTTAGGGCCTTGCAGAAGTTTCTCTACTTCAACTTCGGCCCCCAATTACCTGACAGTGACGCGGATATGGGCCTCATTTACCTAGTCTGTAATCAAAAAGGCGGGTCAACTCCCTATACGTACGCTCGCACAGCCCCGGGTGATATTCGGAGAGTATGTCAAAGTTAATGTCTCGAATGCGGGTGCCGTTCCTGCGGATACGCTTGATGGTGCCGGGAAGGATATTCATGAAAGTATTTGGACTTGGATACCCCTTCCTTTGGAAGGGGAGGAAAAGTTTAGCTTGCCGAAGGCAAGCTAAAAGGCTGTCTTATCGTGTGCAGACCACTGAGACTCATATCGACTCAGGAGGCATACGATGGGACTCCGACGGACCAGTCACGCAGTCTATGATAGCCAGTATCATCTGGTATGGGCACCGAAGTATCGGAAATGGATTTTGCGAGGTGACCTTCGAGAGTATGTGGGCAAGCTGTTTCATCGGATAGCAGAGGATTTTGGTTTTGACATCCAAGAGATGGAAGTGGCCGAAGATCATGTGCATATTTTCTTGTCGTTTCCTCCCCGGTATTCGATTTCTAAGGTAGTGGGCATTTTGAAGAGTATTTCGGGCAGCGGGGTCTTCCGAGAACATCCAGAGGTGAAACGGGAGTTATGGGGTGGAGAATTCTGGGAAGATGGTTATTTTGCCCGCACCGTAGGCGACAAGGTGACTTCTGAAGTGATTGAGCAATATATTCGGTATCATCGTCAAGAGCAGAAAGGGCCCCTACAGTTGGATCTGTTTGGGGATGGGAGTGGTTAATGCCCCGCCCTTTGGGCGGGGTGGTTTACTAGAGGTTCAACAAGCACACGTGCGCACGTGTAAGCCCTCGTGGGAACATAATTCCTGGGCACCTTTTTGTCCTGGAACCAGCAAGCTATGCCCTCTTCCATGACGATGGTAGGGATTTCTCCCGGATCCAGAAGGTGGACACACTCGTGAGCCAGTTGCCAAGTTGCCCATTCGTAGTCTCGTTTTTCTATCACGTCAGAGCCCAGACGGATTTCTATTTTTTTGATCTTTAACCCCTCTGGGAAATAAATGCAGGGAATGCTGTCCTCAGCCACACGGATAACATCCAGTATTTCGTAGTCAGGATCCCGTTTGCCAAGTAGATCCTCCAGTTCTCGGATAAACTCGTTTCGAGTCTCAAGCAGGTAAGCAAGGAATTGATCGTCTGTTTTGTTCATGCGAAGCACCCCTCAAGGAACGTTCCGAACACGTTGTTGTTCTTCCGGTTGTTGTATTTATAGCAGGCTTCGGCCACATAAAGAGGCATGTAATGCTTCCTGTAGTGATGATGGGAACCGTACCAGGCTCTCTTGAGTAGAGACCAGAAGCCTTCGATGGTGTTGGTATGAGTGGAGCCGTCGGTGTAGCTTACGCAGTCTCTGGTTCGAGTATTAACAACAATGCACCGGCACTTGAAAACGAGCACAGGGCAAACACGACAAATAATATTCCATATTTACGATTCAACGATAATCCCCCCTGATGGTACCCGACTTGACCATACAAGCAGTCAAATGAGCGAATCTCTCGTTCATAGTGTTCATCATTTCATTCATCGTGGCTTCAAACCTGTCCATTCCGAGTGTGCGACACATGGGAGTTGGACACATGGGAGTTGGACACTGGGACACATGGGAAATGGACACATGGGGGTGGGACACCCGCTCGCGGGCCGAATTCTGCCCCGTCTCCGGGATCCAAAGCTCGAAATCCGCCGCCTGAGCCACGATCTCGAAGCCAGGCCCCCAAGGGGACCCACGGGAAAGCTCGATGTTTCCAGCCTGCCCCGGTTCCTCCCACCCACGTCCATTTCCTGCCATTACCACGACCCCCATTTTCAGACTTGCCCCGTCTGTGCCGGCTTAAAGGTTGGAGGGGCGATGCCTCGCGGGTGATTCGTCCACATCCCATCGACGGGCGACCACATCGGGTCGCCCCTACGCATAATCATGATGTTTTCAATTTCCACTTTCCATTTTGCATTTCTTTCCCCTACTCAGCCTGCCGCTTTCCTTCCACGTCCGCAAGGGAATGTTGAATGGCCTTTACCTGCGGATGGTCCGGGCCCAGGGCCTTTTCATGTATCGCCAGGGCCCGCCTGAAGAGAGGCTCAGCCTCCCCATATCGCCCCTGCGCCAGGTAGTGCCCCGCCAGGTTTCCCAGAGAGATCGCCACGGTGGGATGGTCCGGGCCCAGGGACTTCTCGAGGATTTCAAGGGCTCGGTTGAAGAGTCGTTCCACCTCCGCGTGCTGGCCCCGGTCTCTATAAAGTCCCGCCAGGTTGTTCAGCGCGGCCGCCACCCCCGAATGTTCAGGCCCGAGGACTTTCTCCCTGATCGCCAGGGCCCTTTTGTATTGTGCCTCAGCTTCATCGTACTTTCCCTGGGTCCTGTAGAGTTCCGCCAGGTTGTTCAGGGCCGTCGCCACGTGTGGATGTTCCGGGCCAAGACCCTTCCTCACGATCTCCAGGGCCCGCTTGTAGAGCGGCTCAGCCTCCGCATAACGACCCTGCATCCGATAGAGTTCGGCCAGGTTGTTCAGGGACCTCGCCAGGGTGGGATGGTCCGGTCCCATACCCTTCTCCACGATGCCCAGGGACCGCCTGAGGAGAGGCTCGACCTCCCCATATCGTCCCAGGGCCCGGTAATGTCCCGCAAGGTTTCCGAGGGTGATCGCCACTGTGGGATGGTTCGGTCCCATACCCTTCTCGAGGATTTCAAGGGCTCGTTTGTAGAGTCGTTCCACCTCCGCGTGCTGGCCCCGGTCTCTATAAAGTCCCG
The DNA here is from genome assembly GCA_965217865.1 of Candidatus Latescibacterota bacterium. Lineage (GTDB taxonomy): Bacteria > Latescibacterota > UBA2968 > SICM01 > SICM01 > CBDCJO01. Next base: position 505,519 of record CBDCJO010000001.1, read on the forward strand.
CCAGGTTGTTCAGGGCCGTCGCCACGTGCGGATGGCCCGATCCAAGACCCGCCTTCACGATCTCCAGGGCCCGTTTGTAGAGAGGCTCGGCTTCATCATAACGGCCCCGGGTCCTGTAAAGTTCGGCCAGGTTGTTCAGGGACCTCGCCAGGGTGGGATGGTCCGGTCCCCGAGACTTCTCCAGGATGCCAATGGCTCGTTTGTAGAGCCGTTCGACGTTCCCGTGCTTGCCCAGGTGACTGTATATCTCCCCCAGGTTGTTCAGGGCGGCGGCGACAAACGCATGGTCGGGCCCGAGGACCTTCTCCAGGATATTCAACGCCCGCTTGACCAGGGGTTCGGCTTCGGAATACCGACCCTGGACCATGTAAAGGTCCGCCAGGACGTTCAGGGCGCCCCCTACGTTGGCATGGTCTGGGCCTAAAGTCTCCTCGGATCGCTTAACGGCCTCCTCCGCAACCTGGATCCTTCTTTTAAAGTGCTCCTCCCGACCCCCAAGTTCAGGGGATTCCGCTTCTATGGACTGAATGAACCCTTCCCCCCCGGACCGATCCCATTCGATAGACCATAAAAACAGGAGAGCTATCCCGCAGAAAGCGATTTCAATCTTTTGGAGAAAACGGTTCACTTTCGAACTCCAGAATGGGGAAAGAGCACCCCTCCCCGGGAAGGGGGCGAAGGGGGTTTGACACCTTACCCAATTTTGTATGTCCGTCAAAAACTATCCGAATTAGAGGGGCGAACAACTCCACTATCCCATATACCCCCCCACGGTCGCTTTTCTGTAAGGTCCGCATTGGTTTTGCCCGGATTCCTGAATAAAGTCGCACACGGGGAGAATCCGATGCCCTGTGGGCGATTCCAGGGCAAGAGGGGGGGGCATGTTTGCGAGGCGAGTGTTGGAGTTGGACACATGGGAGTTGGACACATGGGGGTGGGACACCCGCTCGCGGGCCGAATTCTGCCCCGTCTGTCGCGTATTCGCGTTCGGATGCGCTCGGAAGACCGAATGGATTCTGCATCGCGTTGCCCAGCCAAGGTGCTCACCGCCGACGGAACCGCAGTGTTCCACGGTGCGCAGCCGGGAGAATACTCCACTGGGAATCTCCATCGCGCCTTGAACCGGTTCCCCGCCGTCCTTTGCCGTCACCTTACCCAAGATCGTACCGACTATACTCAGGGAGAAATCCACGCCTTCCGGCTGAAGATCCTCCGCTACGATAACGGATTCCGCATCCCTTCGATCTTTTGTATTCGGATAGAGCTGAAAACCGTATCCCGCTTTCCTCGCGTTGACAATGTACTCCCCCTGGACAAGCCCCGACATCGTGTATGATCCGTCTGATTCCGTCTCCGCCGTTTGGGACAATCCTTCCCGCGCATTGACCCTGCTGGCTGTTACGATCGCACCGGCCAATCCCGTACCGGTCTCCGAAACCCTCACAACTCCAAAGAACGAAAGCCCCCTCGAAAGGATGAAATCGATCCCGGTGACGTGCGAATTCGCCCGAACGGTGACAATACTACGCTCTGATTCTGACCCTTCAGCGACAAAAGTACCGGGCAGAAATCCACGCGCTGTCCCGTGGATCCAATAGCGTCCTTCTGATAACCCCTCTATCAGGTATGAACCATCTGGGCGGATGGTCCCGGATCGCCGGATCCCCCTAAATTCAGGATTGGCGACGACCTGGCCGAGGGGGACCGGCTGGACCGTCCCTTCCACCGTCGCGGTCCCCGCAATCGTCGATACGGATTTTAGCTTTATCAGAAGCTTGATCGGTACCGTGGTTGGGGTTAATTCGATCCGTCTGGCATCCTCTCTGTCCTCAACATCGTCGTAGTATTCGGTCTGGAAACCGTGTGCCTCGATCCGCACGATAAATTTGCCTGGAAAGGCCGCAATCCTGAAACCTCCATCCCCGTGGGTGAAAGCCTGAAGGCTGGATCGGGGATAAGGCGCGATAGTCCGGTCTGGGCCATCCGGCCCCGATTTTTTATCCGGAAGGCGCTTGAAATCGGCCTGGTCCTTCGGGTCCGGTTCCCCGTTCGACGAATCCCGCCGCAACTGTGTCGGATTTCCGTCCGAACCCCTAGGATCTGTCCCTTCTGCGCTCACGCGCAGGGGAATGTCTCTATCCACCGGCTCCAGGCGGACCAGAGCCCCGGCCACTGGTGTTTCGCCCACGTCTGTGAGAACCCTTCCCGCGACGAGGACGTTCGGGACTGGAATCGGAATTCTTCGGTCAGACTGTTGCTGTCTCTCTTGAGAATCAGATCCTTTCGCCAGGAACATACCGGCGAAAACGAACGATATCAAAGCCAGACCGATCCCGCAAAACTTGACGCCTCGTTTCACGATAACCTCCTCGTTGAAATTCCGCCCACAAATCAATATCGCATTCGGCTCTTTGGATACCCCGCAGCCCCCGGTTTCCAATCATCAGACCCGACGGCTTTGTAAAAACCTCAAAGATTATGCCAGTCTGGTTTTAGGCGCTCGGACGGTTCCCTCCAATCCCAAAACCCCCACAAAATCCACGCACCGTTGAAGCATGATCGATCCTTCCCTCAGCTTTTTGATAAAAGCATCAGATTCTTGAGCCAAGGGGAGGGAGCGGGATGAATCGAGGGCCCATCGCGACCTCATCGGATCGATAAAAAAGCGGAGAATGGAAGTTCTAAGGGGGGTTGAATCAAAAGGGAAGGAAAGGTGGGGACGAAATTGTTCATTGTCATTCAGAGAAGGCCGGTTCTTCAAGGTATTTCTTTACCCGGTCGATGATCGTATCTGAGGAATAGGGTTTGACAATGTAGTCGTTTGCCCCCGCTTCGATCGCATCGACGACCGTCGTGCTGTCCGTGAGCGAGGTCAACATGATGATGGGGATGCTGGCCGTTGCATCCCGCTGGCGAAGGCCTTTAAGGGCCTCGATCCCTCCTAACACCGGCATCAGGATATCGAGCATAACGAGGTCAGGGGTCTTTTTCTTGGCCAGATCCAGGGCCTCGGCCCCATTGACTGCCTCCATAACCTCATACCCCATCCTCTGGAGGATAAAAGCCAGGGCACGCCGGGTGGCGACAGAATCTTCAGCGATCAGGATGCATTTATTCGAGTCCTTCTTCTGTCCTCTGGTCAGGCGGGTCCCACACTCGATGCAGAATTTTCCCGTCCCCTTGGAACCGCATTTAGGGCATTCCTGCAACAATGTTTCGGAGTCCAACGATTCCCCATCGTCTTTCTTAGGGGGGGCTTTCAGGCGGATCTTCAAGTCGAAAGTCGCACCGGCTTCCTGCATCTCCCCAGGAACCTTCTCCAGGATATCTTCGATGGACTGTTCATCAAGTCCGAAGTGCTCCTGAGCACGTTCCCGTAACAGCGAGACCCCCTTCTCTCTATCCTCTTCATAAAAAACGTCGGTGACCAGGCTGGACGTGTTGACGACACGAATCAACTCGGCTACCGGAGAGGCGGATATGTCATTTTCGAAGGCCACAAAGTGGTGCTCCCGAATGGTCTCTTCAAAAATAGATGGGAGACACCAGTGTCTGACCAGAAGCCCCCCCACCGCCGCGTGGTCGAGACCGATGACCTCCCTTTCCACCCTTGCGAGATGTGCGTCGCGGACCTTGGCCACTCCGATTGCGCCCCCGTACTCGATCGGAAAACATTGGGCAAGAAAAAGACATCCGATGTCCTGAAGCAACCCGGCGGTAAATACCTCTCCTGGAATATCCCGCTGGAGCTTGGACGCGATCAATCCCGATGCAACTGCATTGCAAACCGAACGCTCCCAAAAAAGCTTCAGATCGAAACCCCTGGCCAACGACACCGAATAGGTGTCCATCACGGCAAGACCGAGGGCTATGCTCCCCACCTTTTTATATCCAAGGATATTGATCGCCTGGGTGACATCCGAAACCTGGCTGGACAGCCCATAAAAGGAGGAGTTGACCACACGAAGCAACTTGGTGGAGAGGGCCACATCCATGGAGATCAGCTTGGCCACCTTTCCGACCGGGACCTGGAGATCCTGTGTCATTTGGGAGATTTGAACCGCGGCAGTGGAGAGGGTCGGAAAATCCTCTGCATCATCAATAATTTTCAGGACGTCCTGTTCTGTCAAAACACTCGGCATGACCTTTGCCCTTAAAAAACTTCAGCCTTGAGGATCCGGAATTTTCCGGGTCAATCATCCTTTACCATTTTCTCCCCGTCAAAAATCAGCTTCCCTTTCTCGAAAATCTTTCCATCCTTCAATTCATACTTCATGTGTTGGCCTAAAGAGAGGTGCTTGAAGACTTCCTCCGGGTCTCCGTATTTTTCTATCAGCTTCTCAATCGGGCCTTCAAATTCGAGTTTTTTGCGTTTTGGCTTCCCTTTCGCCCTTTGAGCCTGCTCTTCGGGGCTCAGGATCGGCAATCTCTCCGCAGCCGGTCCCAGACGACTGGCGAACTCCTGTTGCCTGCGGAAATGATCGTGTTTCTTCTCAACCTCGCTTCTATCGATATCCTCATGGTCTGAAGCGGTTTCTTTCGCCCGCTGGCGCCATTTATCCCGCTCTCTTTCAAGAGGTGCGTCTTCCCCCATCTTCCTGAGAAGATCCCTGACAGAATCGTTCATCCCTGTGCCTCCTCAGATAAATCAAAAGACGATCTGAACCAGATTTTTAGGAGAAAAATAAGGTGAAGTCTGAGATTTGTCAACCGCGTTTTACCCCTGTAAATTGGGTTTGACATAGAAGATCCTGATGGGTAGTTTATCCTTTTGCGGCCACCGGGAAATAACCCCCAAATACCCATATAGGGAAATTGTTCTTCTACGAAGGGTTAAATAAGGAGGTTTCCATGAACCATTTCGACAGACTCACCGGCATCATGGCCAGGCTTCGTGGCGAAGGGGGATGCCCGTGGGACAGGAAACAAACCCACAAGACTTTGAAACCCTATCTCCTCGAAGAGACTTACGAGGTCCTTGATGCCATCGACCAGGAGGATGACCAAGAACTGAAAAAGGAACTTGGGGATCTTCTTCTTCAGGTGGTTTTTCACGCGCAAATCGCGCATGAGGATGACCGTTTCAACGTCGATGAGGTATCCGAAGCCATCGTTTCGAAGTTGATACACCGGCATCTCCACGTATTTGGAAACGAGAAAGTCGAAGGAACTGAGGAGGTTCTCGTCAACTGGGAACAGCTGAAGAAATCCGAAGGAGATGCTGAGCCCTCCGAAGTTTCCGTCCTGGACGTGAAATCCCTCAAGGGACGAAGCGAAGTGAAACGGCCAGGGAAGGCCAGGAAGCGGCGGATGACCAGGGACAAGCGGGTTTTGCACCGGTTGCGCTTCCACCGGCGGAGGTCCAGAGGGAGGCTGTCCGGGATGCATCGAGGGAAATCGGCCAGGGGCTCCAGCGTGACGCTGAAATACAGACCAGCATAAACGTCGAACAGTCCGTGAAAAGCGCCGATCGGGCTACGGATAAGAAACTCCGACTGGATAGTCGCGATAACCAGAATCAGGTCCGAAGTCTCCAGGCGCAACGAAACACGCTCCAGCGGGAGGTTCGAATGGCGGAGGAGAAGATTCGGAAGCTTCAAAGCCAGACTCGGACCACGACGACTTCGGGATCGACAAACGTCTTCCCGCTCGGGAGCCGATTGAATTTTCTGGTACAATAATCGATGGATCTACGGGGTTCTGAAGCCGATTCCCCAATAAAAAACGGCTTTGGACGACGTCCTTCGGAGTGGCGCGTCGTCAAGGGACCGCCCAGGTGGCGCTGAGTGGGACCGCTTGGTCAGGCCCCTCTCTCGGGCGGGAAACTCAGGGGTAACCGACGAGAGGGGGGTCCTTTTTTATTCAAGATAAAACGGTTGACAGCCTTCTCAAAAATTTGTATTCTAACCATGTCCAATACATGCAAGAAGTTACGTTCCAATCTTGATTTAACCCTGACCTAATGCCTCGGAGCAGGTGCAGATATCCTCCTGCCGTTTTCTGAAAACCAACGATAACCCACCTGGATTCATCTCCCATCGATGCCTCTCCCCACCGGCAAACTCCATCCCGACCTCCTCTCCCGTTTGTTGAGCGGTTGTGAGCATTCCAATGAGCGGGTTATCGTTGGGCCGGCGGTGGGAGAAGATGCCGCCGTGATCGACTTTGGGGACACCTGCCTGGTTGCAAAAACCGATCCCATCACGTTTGTCACCGATCAGGTCGGTATTTACGCCATCGTCATCAACGCCAACGACATCGCCGTTATGGGAGCCACACCCAAGTGGTTTCTGGCTACGCTGCTTCTTCCTGAGGCCAAAACCGACCAAAATCTGATCGAATCGATTTTTCATTCCATCAACAGTGCGGCATCGGAATTTAAAATTTCCGTCTGTGGCGGACACACGGAGATCACCCACGGCCTGGACCGGCCCATCGTCGTCGGTCATATGCTTGGGGAGGTCAAAAAAGAGGACCTGGTATTGTCCTCGGGCCTTCAAGTGGGCGATTCTATTCTCCTCACCAAGGGGATGGGAATTGAAGCCACAGCCATAATTGCTCGAGAAAAAGGGGTGGAGCTGGAAGGGGTCTTCGGACACGATTTTTTATCTCGCTGCAAGGATTACCTGAAGGATCCCGGATTGAGCGTGCTGGTGGAAGCCCGTATCGCCTGTGGGGCTGCAAATATACACGCCATGCACGACCCGACCGAAGGCGGGGTTGCCTCCGGACTACACGAACTGGCCAGGGCTTCAAAAGTGGGAATCGAGGTGATGGAGGATCGGCTTTTCATGGCAAAGGAGTCGCGGGTTCTTTGCGACGCCCTTTCACTCGATCCGCTCGGGGTCATATCCTCCGGTGCCCTTCTCATCGGGGTTTCGGATACGGAGGCTGACGCCGTAATTGGAGCCATCCGGAATTCCAGCATTCGATGCGACCGGATCGCAACCGTCCGTGAGAGAGGCTTTGGGATCAAAATAGGAGATGGCGGACATCTGGCCGACCTTCCTGCCTTTCCCCAGGATGAGATCGCCAAAGTCTTCTAAACCAAATCCTTTCGGGGTTTGACCCACCGAGGATGCGATGATCAATGGCGTCATTTTTGACATGGATGGAACCATCACGAAACCCTGCATCGATTGGCCCACCCTCCGGGAGCGGATCGAGGTTCCCCGGGGACAAACGATCATCGACCACATCGCCAGTCTGGATCCCCCAGACGATCAACGGGCGGAGGGAATCCTCCTTGAAGTGGAGATGGATGCTGCAAACCGATCTGAATTGAATCCGGGTGCAGCCCAATTGCTTGAATACCTGAGAGAGCGTGAGATAAAAACCGCCCTGGTCACCAACAACCACCTGAAGGCGATGCAATTCGTCCTGAAAAAACATGGACTCCGGTTTGGAACGACGATCAGCCGTGATGATGGGCCGATCAAGCCGTCGGCGGACCTGATCCGAAAAGCCATGAGGGCCCTCCTTCTGTCCCCCTCGGAGGTCTTATCGATCGGCGACGGTCGGTATGACCTTGAAGCAAGCAAAAAAGCGGGTGTCCCTTTTTTATACGTCACCCACGACCGACCGTCGTTCGACCATTCCCCGGCAGTTTCATCCCTGGTTGAGGCTTTATCCTGGGTAAAGTTTAGTACGGAGAAACGCGGGTCCGGGGTGATCGGATCGCCCGCCGATTGAGAAAATGACACTTCGGCCCTGGATTCGGTTTTGGGGGTTTTATCCAGCCGCGAGAAAATCTTGGCGAATCTGGACAGCTTCGAATATCTTTCTCCGACACGCCTGATCGTGGGTCCGAATTCCATATCTAAGATCCCGGACCTGATTCAGGAACGCGGCCTTCGAAAGGGCCTGGTCGTTACCGATCCCGGGCTGGCGGCTGCTGGAATCGTCGATCGGGTTGTATACCTATTGAAGGACGCCAAGCTCCCCTGTGAGATCTTTGGCCGAGTCGAGGCCAATCCGCCCTTTTCAAACGTCGAGGCGGCCTACCGGGTTTTTGTCGAAGGACACTGCGACTTTCTGATCGGTCTGGGCGGAGGTAGTCCCATGGACGTGGCCAAAGGCGTGGGGGTCGCGGCGTCTCACGGAGGACATATAAAGGAGTTGGTGGGTCTCGGAAAGTGTCGGAACAGAATCCCTTTCCTGCTGTGTATACCCACAACCTACGGGACGGGGAGCGAGGTTACCCCCTTCGCTGTGATCACTGACAAAGACCTGAAGTTAAAGGCGACCATCGGGAGCCCATTTATCATCCCACACGCTGGAGTCCTCGACCCCGATCTCTCCGTGTCCCTTCCCCCCTCGATCGCGGGGGCAACTGGTATGGACGCCCTCACCCACGCAATCGAATCCTACGTGGCCTTGACATCTCACGTCATCACAGAGGGCCTTGCACTCCACGCGATCCGTCTGATCGGGGAGAATCTTCGGAAAGCGGTCGCAAGCCACAACGACCGCGAAGCGACTGAACGAATGCTCGTCGCCAGCACGATGGCCGGAATGGCCTTTTCGCAGACGCGCCTCGGCAACGTCCACGCCATGTCGCACCCGGTTGGAGCACATTTCGGGGTCCCTCACGGGATTGCCAATGCAATCCTCCTGACCCGGGTGATGGCGTTCAACTTGATGTCCTGTCCGGCGAAATTCGCCATGATCGCAAATGCCCTTGGCGAATCACACGAGGGCCTGACGACGGTTGAGGCGGCTGAGTCGAGCCTCCTGGCTGTCGAGAAATTGGAACGGGATGTGGACATCCCGGATGGTCTGGGGAAGGTCGGGGTGAAATCTGACGCGATTCCCACCCTCTCCCAAGACGCCATGAAGAGCGGAAACGTCCTCATCAACCCAAGAAAGACCTTTCTTGAGGATATCGTCGATCTATATGAGAAAACCATGTAAAGGGACGACGCCTGCGTCCTCTCCAAAGATTCAGCAGGAAAGGGGAGCATGAAGATGACCCAAGAGCGTTTTAACCTGCGCGACAGAGTCGCAATCGTTACCGGTGCCAGTAGAGGAATCGGACATGGCATCGCGTTGGGCCTCGCAGAAGCCGGGGCGGACCTGGTCCTTATGGGGAGAGTGAAGGATACGCTCGACAAGGCAGCCCGGGAAATTTCTGGCCTGGAGCGAAAGGGATTTGCCATCGTCGGTGACGCCTCAAGGGAGGAAGACGTACGACGTGTCGTAGATCAAACCCTTGAGCGATTTGGACACATCGACATCCTCGTGAACAACGCGGGTGTCACCTATCGTGCCTCAGCCGAAGATTTCCCTGTCGCCGAATGGGATCGGATTATGGAGGTGAACCTCCGCGGTGTTTTCCTGATGAGCGCCCGGGTCGGAAAAGAGATGATCAAACGGGGCAGGGGCAAGATCGTCAATATCGCTTCCCTCGCGACTCACATCGGCATTCCCCTCGCGAGCGCCTACGCGGCCAGCAAAGGGGGGGTCGGGCAGTATACGAAAACCCTTGCGGTAGAATGGGCGAAGCACAACATTCAGGTCAACGCCATCGCACCCGGTTATATCGAGACGGATATGACCCGGCCCCTCAAGGAGAACCCTGAACGAGCGGAGTGGATCATGCTCCGGACCCCCGCGCGGAGATGGGGAAAGCCGGAGGACTTGGCAGGGGCAGCAGTCTTCCTGGCCTCCCCCGCCTCTGATTTCATCACAGGACAAATCCTGGATGTGGACGGGGGTTGGATGGCGGGTTGACGGGGGAAGGTTTCAGGGTTCAGAACCCTGTCTTTTCACTGACGGAGGTTTCCAATGGAATACCCGAAATTGTTTCGTATGAGGCAGAAATTCGATGCGCCTAGTTTAAACGATGTGCCCAATGCTGTCCGGGATGAGATTCGAAGGATCGATCCCGGCAAACGAATCAAACCGGGCCAGAGCATAGCCATTACCGTTGGGAGCCGGGGCGTTGCGAATGTCGATGTGATCGCGAAGACGATCGTGGAGGAGATGGAAGCCATCGGTGCCCGTCCCTTCATCGTTCCCGCGATGGGGAGCCACGGCGGCGGAACAGCCGAGGGCCAAACCGAGGTGCTTGCCCGCTACGGTATAACCGAGGGGTTGATGGGCTGTCCCGTGCGATCGTCTATGGAGGTCATTGAAGTAGGCCGGACCGATTTTGGAATGCCGGTATATTTTGACCAGATCGCTTCCCAGGCCGACCACGTCATCGTTTTCAACCGGGTAAAGCCCCACACCGGCTTCCGGGGAGAGATCGAAAGCGGGCTTTTCAAAATGATGTTGATCGGACTCGGCAAACATAAAGGCGCTTCCCTGTATCACCGAGCCATCGTCCATCACTCCTTCGATAAGATCGTTAAGGCAGTGGGTCAGATGGTGCTCACCAGATGTCGGGTGGCGTTCGGGCTCGCAACGCTTGAAAACGGATACGACCAGACCGCGATGGTCAAAGCCCTCCAGCCCGAGGAATTTGAAACCGTCGAAAAGGAACTTCAGAAGCAGGCCAAGGCGTGGTGTCCCAAACTTCCGTTTAAAGAAGCGGACCTCCTGATCGTGGATGAGATGGGCAAGGATATCAGTGGGGCCGGACTCGATACGAATGTGATCGGTAGAAAGGGCGACGACCGGAAAGCCCAGCCTGACGAGTGGCCCAAGATTCTACATATCTTCACGAGGGACCTCACCGAAACGACCCACGGGAATGCCGTGGGGATCGGTTTTTCCAGTTTCACGACCCGCCGGCTGGTCGAGAAGATTGACCGGACCGCCACCTATATCAACTCCATCACGGGGCAGCATCCCTCTTCGTCTCAGGTCCCGATGTATTACGACACGGACGGCGAGGTCCTCGACATTGCGTTCGTCTCCATGGGACTCACCGAATCCCCGGATGCCAAGGTTATGTGGATCCGGAATACACTCGACCTTACGGAAGTCGAGGCCTCCGAGGCCTACTGGGGTGAGGCGGAGGGAAGGGCCGACCTGGAGATCTTGTGCGAGCCCCGACCGATGCGTCTGGGTGAGGACGGGAATCTTCCTCAGTTCGACCAAATGGCAAAATCCGTCCAGAGTGCGACGGTCGCTGCAAAATAAGTACAGGGACGGCCGATCGGATTCCTTGAGAATCCGAATTTTTCAACCCTCCCTATCTGGAGTTTTATGGTGGCCAGGATTCTCTTGGTAGACGACGATGAAAACGCCCTTCGCGTGGTGAGTGAGAAACTCCGGTCCGAGGGCATGGATGTCCTGATCGCGACAGGCGGTCAGGAGGGGATCGACAAGGCCAAACAAGAACGGCCAGATCTTGTCATCACCGACCTCATGATGCCGGAGATAAACGGTTATGCGGTCGCGAGGGCCATCCGGGAGGATGTATCCCTGGTGTGTACACCCATCATCATGTTGACGGCGCAAAGCCAGGTCGACGAAGTAATAAAAGGTCTCGCTATGGGCGCGGACGACTATATTGTCAAACCCTTCGGGCTCCAGGAGCTCCTCGCTCGCGTCAACGCGCTTCTGAGGATGCGCGATTTTCAGATCAAATCGATGGAAGCGGAGCGCATGAAGGCCCTACTGGAGATGGCTGGGGCTGCGGCTCACGAGATAAACCAGCCCCTTACGGTTATTATGGGCTATGCGGACATGATCCAAAAGAGGATGGAGAAACAAGATCAATTTTATGAATTTGTGACATCGATTTATAAAAATTCCCTTCGAATCTCCGAAATCATCAAAAAACTCCAATCGATCCGTCGTTATGAAAGCAAGCCATACATCGGAAACGTGAATATCATGGATTTCGACGGATCCTCGAAAACGGATTGAGGAAAGGGGATTTTGCCCCTTTCTGTGAAAATTCCCTTGTATTTTCACCTTAAATTTGTGATATTTATAAGGTCCAGGGCAGTGTGAAACCCCGTGCAAAGGCTTTCTACGATACCTGCGGCGTGTCGCAGGACGTGGAGATGCCGTGCATATCAGGGAGGTGGTAGCATGCCGGGAAGAGTTGACGGAGTTCTCGGCGCACCGAGGAATGCGAACCTGACGGCAAGGCAAGGCGTCGAGGGCCGCGGAGGGGAAGAGGAGGAGAATCGAAACCAGACCGCCCGAGCCGAGGCTGAACGTGGTGATCGGGTGACCCTCTCTCGAGAGGGCCTGAACGCACAGGGTGGCCAGCCCGTCAGGGAGGAACAGGGACGTGGTCAGCCGGTTGATGTCAGGGCTACGGATCAAGCTGAGCCCAATCCGGCGCCGGAAGGTCAGCCCGGGGAAAACGCAGCCTTGAGGGAGGAACCCCAGGTGAGAGTTGACCAATCTCGAGCCGATCGTGCGGGCGGAGAAGAGATCGAGGAGGAACAGCCCAATGAGATCCTGGCCGCGAGGGAGCGGAACAGGGCCGGGACCGTGGGAAGCCGCTTCAACGCCGTCGGATGACTTCCGTTCAAACTGAATTAACTTAAAGCCCACCGATGCATCGAGAGATGAACAGTGGGCTTCCTTTTGCCGTTTTCCCTGGAATTCCTTTAAATTTGGACCAGAATCCGTGGGTTTTTCCAAAAATTGGCTGGTCTCCCGGATCGCCCGTTCCCACGTAGCCCAGGCCGTCCGTTATAGCCGCGGACGGTTTCTCGACGTTGGATGTGGCGACCAGCCGGCACTCGATTTTGTTACACCTGGAGGCCTTCGATAAAGGTATCTTGAGGCCCTTGTCAGGATATCTTTCGGCCTGGTCCAGGTTCTTGTGCTTTGCCTCGATCGTGTTCATCGAGTGAAGGCGACACTTGGAACTATCTCGCGTTGGGTAAGAAACCTCCCAAACTAAAAAATGGTTGATCCGGAATTCCAATCGTAGTACCATGCCAGAGGGTGCTTGACCGAAATGTGCGGGCAGGCTGGCGGGTTCTCCGGGGTTGAAAAGATCGCGTTGTTTGGAGGATAGAGACAATGGTCAGAGTCGGAATCGCCGGCATCGGATTCATGGGAATGACCCACTACAAGGCGTTCCAGAAGGTGAAGGGCGGGAAGGTGACGGCGATCTTCACGAGAGATCCAAAAAAACTTTCGGGCGACTGGACCAAGATACAGGGAAACTTCGGCGATAGTGGAGGAATCCAGGATCTTTCAAAGGTGAAACGGTATGATCGGCTTGATGACATGATTTCCGACCAGGACCTGGATCTGATTGATATTTGCCTTCCCACTTATCTCCACACCCAGGTTGCCCTTAAGGTTCTGAGAAAAGGGGTGAACGCCTTCGTTGAAAAACCAATAGCCCTCAATGTCCGGGATGCCAATCGGATGATCTCGGCCGCCCGAAAGGCGGGTCGACACCTTATGGTGGGACAGGTTCTCCGATTCTCTCCCGAGTTCGCCTTCCTCAAATACGCTTTGGAGAGCGGAAAATACGGAAAGCTCATGGGAGCACACTTCAAACGGGTTTGTTCAAAGCCGAACTGGTCTCGAGACAACTGGTTCGCAGACCTGGATAAAACCGGCGGCGCTGGGCTCGACCTCCATATTCACGACACCGACTTCGTCCTCTACCTTCTCGGGATGCCGGATCGCGTCTTCTCCAACGGTACATTGGTGGCAGGTCATGTACAGTATCTGACGACGCATTACATCTATGACAGGGGAAATTTCAGCGTTACATCCGAGAGCGGATGCGTTACGCAATCTGCCTTGCCGTTCAAGCACGGCTATGAGGTCTACTTCGAAAAAGCCTCGTTCTGCTACGACTCGATGTATGAATCCCCCATCCTTCACCTTACCTCGAACGGGAGAAGGACAACCCCCAGGCTCCGCACCCAAGACCTTTTCGTGGGGGAGCTCCAGCACACCGTGGACTGTATCCGGAAGGGCGTGAAATCCCCGATTATCTCAGGGGAATCCGCAAGGGATTCACTCCGGCTTTGTCAGATCGAGCTCGACGGGGTTCGGAAGAGAAGGATTCTCACCGTTAAAAAGTAGGATTCAAAAGATCCATGGACCTTGTCGTTTTTCCGGACATTCACGATCGATGGCTGCTGAAACTGGCGTACGCGTCCGCCAAGGTGGAGGTCCTGCGGGCGGGATCGGTGGAGGAGGCTGAGGACCTTATAGCCAACGCCGACGCCCTATACGGGCAGATGACGCCAAGACTCCTGAGCGCCGCCAAAAACCTCAAATGGGTTCAGGCCCCGTGCATCGGCCTGGAAAATTACATTTTCCCCGAACTTGTGGATCACCCCTGCGTCCTCACGAACGTTCGCGGGATCTTCAGCGAGATCATCGCAGATCACGTCTTCGCGATGATCCTCTCGTTTGCCCGGGATTTCCATCGACATTTCCGCAACCAGCTGGAGGCCCACTGGCCTGATTCCAAGGACGATGGGTCTGTGATCCATCTTCCGGATCAAACCCTGGGAATCGTCGGCCTGGGAGGGATCGGGGAGGAGGTCGCCCGTCGTGCTGCCGTTTTCGGGATGAGGGTTATCGCCCTGGACCCCAACCCAAAAGGGAATACCGAAAACGTAGGGGAGGTATATCAACCGGATGGGTTTTTCGAATTCCTGGGAGAGTCCGACCTAGTTGTCATCTGCTCCCCTCAAACCCCGTCGACCATCGGGATGTTCGACGGTTCCGCATTTACCGCTATGAAACGCTCAGCGATATTGATCAACATCGGCAGAGGAAAGATCGTCCGGTTAGATGCCTTGACCTCTGCGCTGAGGGAAGGCCTAATCGCAGGCGCAGGACTTGATGTGTTCGAGGAGGAACCCCTGCCGGAAGATCACCCGCTCTGGAAGATGGCAAATGTCATCATCACACCCCACGTGGCAGGAATCGGCCCATACATCATGGAGCGCAGGATCGAAATTGTGGTGGAAAACATCAAACGTTTCGGCTCAAAAAAACCTTTAATTAACTTGGTGGACAAGAAAACCTGGTGTTGAACCTCTCCCCGAGAGTGCCGAAACGGTGAAGTCTGAGAGCCACTCATGGCTACGATTCTGATCGTTGATGATAACCAGGACATCCTGGATCTCCTGAGTCATTTTTTCGACTCCAAAGGCCACCGGGTTCTCACTGCCACGGATGCTGAAGACGGTTTGAAAAAGGTGCGTGCCGAAAAGCCCGTCCTGATCCTGATGGATATCATGATGCCCCGTATCCACGGCGTCGAAGCACTGCGTCGGGTGAAGGCGATCGACCCGGAGATTAAGGTCATCATGATCACCGCTGTGGACGATAAGGAGATCTCTAAAGAGGCCCTGGCCAGCGGCGAGACAGATTACGTCACAAAGCCGATCGACTTGCAGTATCTAGACACGGTCGTCACTTTTGCCCTGTTCGAATAACGACTGGATTTCCGGTTTCTTCAAGAATCGACATTCGGATGCCGACTGCAGATTTAATCTTCGATGAGTTAAAACGATGGAACATCACTCAGGTTGTTGGTCTCCCCGACAACGGGTCCCGTCTCCTCTACGAGCGAATCCGGGGTGATCACTCCATGGGGTTTATCTCCGTCTGCAGGGAGGGCGAAGCATTTGCGGTTGCATCCGGTCTCTACATCGGCGGTTGCAGGCCGAGCGTGATGGTGCAGAACACCGGCTTCCTGGAATCTGGAGACGGTTTCCGAGGTACGGCCTACAACATGGCCATCCCCCTTGTAACGTTCATCGGCTACCGCGGTTACAACAGCATCTTTTCGGACTCACCCCGCGTCGACACCGCGGCTTCTTTCTTGGAGCCAACCTTAAAGGCCTGGGGCATGCCCTACTACAAGCTCGGGTCGGATACGGACCTCCCCGTGATCTCCGAGGCATTCCTTCAAGCCCAGGAGGGATCCAGGCCTGTGGCCGTGTTGATCATTGGGGATTGCACATAATGATGAATAAATACGATTGCCTCAAGGCAATCGCCGCCAACCGAAGTGACGAGATCGTCGTGACCACCATGGGGGTTGCGCTTCCCTGGTCCGCTCTTTCCGATCACCCGCGGGACTTCGCCTCCGTGGACAGTGGGATGGGACACGCTGCGGATTTCGGCCTGGGACTTGCACTGGCAAGACCGGATCTTAAGGTCCTCATACTCAACGGCGATGGAAGCATGCTGATGAGTCTTGGGACCCTGGCGACCATCGTTGGCTCAGGTGCGCGTAACCTCATCCTCTTCGTCGTGGAAAACCGCACTTATGAGGTAACTGGAAATCAACCCGTCCCCGGGGCAGGGGACATCTGTTTCGCACGAATGGCCGAAGCCTCGGGCTTCCCAAGGGTTTATGAATTTCGTGAACAGACTGACCTTGAAAAGGGACTTCCGGAGGTATTGTCCGGCGAGGGACCTCTCTTCGTCACCCTCCGGGTGGAACCAGGCATGGAACCTCCCCCCATGCGTGAGAAGGAAAATCCCGCCCCCTACTTGAGGGATAGCGTGGCCGGATCGGCTCGCAGGCTTCGTACCGTCCTTGAACAGGGACCTTGAAGATCGGCATATTCTTCCACAATTTGTCCAAAAAGTTACGACGAAAAAGGGGCGATCCTTCGGATCGCCCCTTCGTTCAGGGGTTAAGATTGCGGCACAGACTTTGCTATTGTATGGACCGATATTCCATAAAGGAGGAAACCTATATGCCTCAGACGGACGACTTACCCCCCCGACAAAAAGTTGCCATCCTGATGATCGCCCTAGGTCAGGATACGACGGCCGAGATCTTGAAGTACCTGAACGATATCGAGATTGAAGGAATTACGCAGGCCATCGCAGAACTTAAGACGGTAACCTCACACCAAGAAGAACATGTCCTGCAGGAGTTCGAGCAGCTCCTGGCCACGGGAAGCTACATCGCCACGGGCGGGATCGAGTTTGCGAGAGGGGCCCTGGAGAGGGCGGTTGGCCCTCACAGATCTCAAACCATCCTCGATCGCGTCAACAGCACAACCACCAACGGATTTTACCTCCTGCGCAACGTGCCGCCGAATCAGCTTGTCCCATTCATCTCCAAAGAGCACCCACAGACGATCGCCCTGATCCTTTCCCAGCTCGATCCCGGACAGGCCGCTGGGATTATCGGGATGCTCCCCGATGACATTCGCTCCGATGTGACCTACCGAATCGCCACGTTGGAACAGATCTCACCGCATGTCCTCAGGGACATCGAGCAAAGTCTGGCCCATGAACTCCAGGCGGTTTTGACCGGCCAAATCGAAGAGGCCGGCCAGATCTCCGTCTCCAAAACCCAAGAGGTTTTCATATAGGTTTCGATCGATCTTCGATCTATTTTCCCCTGCTTACCAAGGTCCTCCTTCCCTATGGTCCACGGTTCACCCCTTCGGTGATCCCCTCCGCCTCCAACTCGTAGTCATCGTAGTAAGCCACGCTGTTCCCCTTGATCGTTTTGAACAGGATCTTTGCGCGCGCGGCAGTGCTGTCCCGTGTCATCATCCAGATACCCGAAGATCCGGGTTCATAATCCCATTCTATCTTCAACGTTCGGATGGGAAACGGGGGATTCGTCATCTCCCCCACCACCTTCACAGGACCGTAATTCCACGCAGAAATCCAAAGGTGGCCTTTGATCCGACGTACTTTGTCCCTCGCGGGATCGATCTTAAGCTTATAAGTGATATGCCCCCTGACCACATCGGTTCCGATCAGTCCTACCGTGTAATCGTACTTCCCCAGGGGAAATCCCATAAGGTTTTTTAGCGGGAAAGCGTTGGATGGATGCCCGATGTTGGTCCATTCCACCTTCCGATCGACAAGGGATGGGGGTCGATAGATGACGACTGCCTTTTCTCTTCTCTTATCCCCCTTCGATTCCTGGACCACCAGCTGGACGACGCTCAAGCTCCGGACGAACGCTCGGGCCCGTTCCTGGTATCGGTTGACCTCTGCCACAATCCGGTCGACTTCTTGGGCACCGGCCCCCGCGTACGCGAACAGGATGAGAAAGCCGATGAGCCAGGCATTGCATTTCGACCGGCGAACGCATGTCATGTTTTCTTTTATCGTCATCACAGCAATCGGTAATTGAGGCTGGAGGTAAAACTCCTGGTCCACGGAAGCCCTTCGCTCTTGTCCACCTGAACACCGACCACGAAGTTCGTTTTGTTCTCGAGGAAGAAGCTGAATAAGGCGCCAAAAGAAGTGCCCACCTTGCTCTGGCCTGTCTGATTTCTTTCCGCACGAAGAATGTCCTGAATTGAAATGTCGATGCGGTTGCTCACCTCATAGACAAAATCGCTGATGAGGCCCGCAGTATACACCCGCCCGAAACGCCGGGTGAACGGACTGTTCAACTCCAGGCGCTGATTGAATTGAATCCGCCAGCCCAGGGGCAACGAATAGCGGTAGTCCGCCGAGGCAGATGGATCCCCCCGTGGAATCCCCCTGTGTGAAGCCGTCGTCTGAAAACTAACCCCGAAACTGAATTCCTTTCCGTAGAACCGGTTATTGACCCGCTCCTGAAAGAGGACTTCGTTGATTCGAAGGATGCCACCCGCCCCAATCCCTTTGGGGGCCACACCCGACCCCACGATCACCCGCTCCATCTCCTCAAACCACCACTTCTTGTAGGTGGACCCGTATCGCTCCTTGAACTCACGCTCCTTTTCAATGACGTGGCCCAGTTCGATCAAGTCTTCTTTCGGCAGGTGGTCCGAGATCGCATCCTCCCGGATCAGAAATGCCTCTACCCGAACCGCCCGGGCAAGCGACGTGGCGTCGATGAATCTGCCGTTCCCGGCACCAACAGTAACCCGTGTAGAGGGTTGGTCGAAGGCCTTGTCGTAATCGAAGTTGACATCCGAGAACGCAAAGATCGACGTCCCCCACAGGATATATTTCTTGCCCCTCAAGTCCACGTCCGAGGCATACTGCGACGTATCCCTTGAAGAACTGACATCCCGGTTGAGCGCCCCGGACCCGATGGCATCCAGCGAATAGCCGAAGGAAAGGCCTTCCCTGAATCGTTTGTAGGTGAATGCGAGGCTCCCGCTTCTTCCCTTCAGGTCCCCCCCCTCGGCCGCGTAGTTGAAGCTGAAGTCAGCGCGGAGGTTCTGGACAGTGGTCACCGGAACCGTATAGTCCTTGATGTCGGCATTCTGAGCCGATGATTCGTGGGATAGAATCAGGACTGAGAAAATCCACGCAAATTGGCGAAGGCCCATCACGGCTCCGATGCGATCTGGTTTCACAGAAGTTTTTCGGTATCCTTTGGAGGGCGGAACAGGGGGGAACCCACGGGGGGGTTATTATCTGATCTTGAGAGTCGCCAGTCCAATGAGCGCAAGGAGGCCGGATACAATCCAGAAGCGGATGACCATCTTTGTCTCACCAATCCCGCGATGCAGGAAGGTATAATGGACGGGGGCTCTGTAGAAGATGCGTCGTCCGATCCAATTGATTCCGAGCTTTTCCTGAATGAGCACGGAGAAAGCTTGCAGCACGAAGATGCCACCCACAATCAGAAAGAGCACCTCGGAT
This sequence comes from Candidatus Latescibacterota bacterium, assembly GCA_965217865.1. Classification (GTDB taxonomy): domain Bacteria; phylum Latescibacterota; class UBA2968; order SICM01; family SICM01; genus CBDCJO01. The sequence goes on from CBDCJO010000001.1 coordinate 524,986, forward strand.
TTGAGTAGGACGCCAAGGGTGCCCAACGTACCCCCTAAAGCTTGCGAACCGGTGTCCCCCATGATGATTTCTGCGGGATAAGCGTTATACCAGAGGAAACCGACCCCGGCCCCGAAGATGGCGGCACAGACGATGGCTATTTCCCCGCTCCCGTAGAGGTAAAAGAAGTGGAGGTAGCTTGAGTATTTTGTGTTTCCGATCACGTAAGCGAACACGCCGTAGACCACGGCGGCGAACGATACCGGGACAATCGCCAAGCCGTCCAGACCATCGGCGAAATTGACCGAGTTGGCAATCGCCACGATGGTCAGGGTGATAAACGGAAGATAGACCCAGTAAAGGTCAACCACAGGTGTCTTTACCATCGGAACAAAAAGTTTTGTAGCCAATTCCGGTGGGATCGGAGAGAAAGAAGCATAGAGGCAAACCGTTCCCAGGGCAAGGCCGAAACCGGATTGAGCCAGAAGCTTTGACCGTTGCGAAAGTCCTCGGTCGCTGTCCTGCCGCCTGCTCTTGAGATAATCGTCGGCTGCCCCGATCCCTCCAAACCACACGAGGGCCGAACACAACAGGGGAATGAATGGATTGGCCAAATCGCACCAGAGAAGGATACCGGAGAGGATTGACAAAATAATGACGGCCCCTCCCATCGTCGGTGTCCCACTTTTTCCCTCGTTGGATAGCTGGCCATAATCCCGGATGACATCCCGCATCCCGGATCGATATAGAAATTCCACGATACGGCGGCCCAAAATCATCGTCAGCAAAAATGCGGTCAAGGCGGCGGCGATCGCCCGGAATGTCAAATAGTCAGCCAGCCTCAGAAACGAAAGCTCCGACAAGGATTCACGCAATACATCAAAAAGGTAGAACAGCAAATTCGATCACCTCTGTTTGAGCCGAATCAGATCTTGGGTCAAGGTTCTTAGGTTGCCTCGAAGCGGAAAATGAGGGCTGAAGCTCGGACACGGAATGAAAAGCAAGTCCAGCGATTTTTCAACCAATTCCGCATCTCGGATCACGTCCCTTATGATCAGTTCGTGCACGGTCTGGAGAGCCGCTTCCCGTACACGCCAGTTGCGATGGCCAAACAGGTCCAGGATGGGTCTCACCGAAACCGTCCCCCCGACGTTCCCGAGGGCCAATGCAGCCTCCATGACCACCTCAAAGGACCTGTCCTTAAGGCAGGGGAGGAGGAACCCCTCGATCTCAGGATCCGCTACCACCTGACCGGCCAGCTTGCGGATTGTAGTGGCTGCTGAAGACCTCACCTCATAGTAGGGATCTTTCAGAGCTGTGATGAGACCCGATTTGATCTCCGGACGGAATAAGCCGAGATTACCGATCGTCTGAACGATGTTTCTCCTGATAAAACCCACCTGACGGAAATCCCCTCCGAAAATCCGGCGGATCAGACGGTCGGGGGTCCGGTCGCGCAACATATCCAGGAGAACGGGCGTCATCTCACGATAACCGATCAACCCGACCAGTTTAACCCCCACATTCCGCACTCGCCAATCTTCGTCTTCGAGATATTCTCTGATCCTGGATCGGACCAGATCGATCTCCATTCCATCCGCCAGAGGCAGGTTTTTTCTCTCCGTCACAAAGGAAAGGAGTTGGAACGGAGAGTAACGACAAAGGTCTGTTTCACTTTCATGGTTTGAAGAGGCCAATATCTCCTCTTGGTTGGTCGATTGCCCTCCCGGACCTTTTATCACACGGGCTTGTCCCAATCCAGAAACTCCGGGATCGCGATGGAACTCCGCGACAAGGAATTTGGGAGCACGAAGGGAATAAGCCCTCCGGGTTCCCAACATTTAAAAAATCAGAATGGCCCGGATACCGGGATGGACCGTTTTGAATATCGTTTGAGCATGGTCTGGGAGAACACCAAAAGACACGCGGATTCCTGGATATACAGCCTCCCAATTCAAACCCGCAGTGACATGGTCCCTCATCCCTCGAAGGGTTGCGAGCACCCGCGCTGTCACGGGCTTATCATTTTCACTGGACCGGACTGAATCGACAGGGATAACGCGAACGACCAGCTCGTGATCGAAGAAAAGGTTGTAAAAGAACGGCGTGGGGTTTTTCGTTTTAGGAGAGAAAAATAGGAGCGTATCCGCGGAAGATCGGGCTTGGGGGATGATGGGTTGCGGCGGAAGCCCGAGATCCTCCTTCTTCCTAGCTGTATGGGGACTCGAGGTGTTACGGGGAGAATCCGACCATGCCTTGATATCCCCCTCTACGGTGATGTCCAACAGATCATAGGCCTGTAAATCCACCCCGCGAATCTTGAATCGGAGTTTCCGGGATCTCAGATCGATGATGGCGTATGCCGAATTAAGCTCGGCCAAGGCCAATTCAAGGCGCAACGACCGGTTGTCGTGTTCCAGGATCGCCTTTTCATGCGAGAGGGCGATGAACGATCTGCGCAGGTGATCCATTCCCAAATCCGATGGGGGCAAACCGCCCGCCGCCGAAGTGGCGCTGATCAAGGTCACCACGACGACCGGAATCCATCTCCGGGTCATCACGCCTCACCTCTCCGAGGTCTCAGAAGATATAAACTTTGGTCCCCCTTTTGGAGGCGTTGAAAACGACTTTCAGATCCTCGTCGCCAAGTCTAATGCAACCGTGGGTCACGTCCCTTCCCAAAAGGCGGGTAAATAGGGTGCCGTGGATTAGATAAGGGCCACCGATGTCCATCGCATAATCGCCAAGCACACCCGCCTCGCGCCTCTTTCTCCAATCTCTCGGGATCGGTTCATTCTCTTCAATAAAGGCCCAATCCGGCTTGGTCCAGATCGGTTCCTCAATCTTGCGCCGAATCTTCCGGATACCGAGAGGCGTCCGGAAGATCCAAACCCTTCCGTCCGGACCGATCAGCGTGTCCCCCTTGCCGGTGGAACAGGTGGCATTCAGAAGGGTTTCTCGATGCCCCCGGAGGAACAACCGGTTTGCGTTCGTATCAACGACGATGTATGGATCCTGAGGCACCAAGGCCTCGATCTTGATCTGGAGGTTTCTTTTCTCTCGGAGTAAGCGGGAGACATCCCGCTTCAAATCCCGTTGCGCTACTGTGGACGGATCTGCAATTTCCCCGTGGGGTCCCACGATGTCCGGTGCCATGGCTTGAATCTTCAGCCTAAGTCTGAGATTTCTGCCGATCAAGGCAGCAATCTTCTGTTTGATCGTCCAGTTTTCAGCCAGCCGCTCTTCCGCAGTTTCGTCGGAGAGGAATTCGGCGATCCCATCCTCAACCCCGAAGCTTGAGGGTCGAACTTTATACAGGGAGGTATCGTCAGGTCTGGATATTGGATAGGCATCACGACCGGGTTGAACCACCATGGCCAGATCCCGGTTTGGCCGGTCTTTATAAAGATCATCTGATTCCCCTTCCCCGTTCCCCTTCTCAGGAATCGAGAGGAGCGCGAGGAAAATCCCCGGTATCGTGATCCATTTTGAAAATCCCGTCATGTGGTGACGCCCCATTTTGAGAAAACCTCCGTGCGGCAGACCTTCAGCTTCGCGGATTGCATCCGACGATCGTGACAGGGGTTCCCACCCGCACGTGACCGAAAAGGGTCTCAATGTCGATGTCGGTCAGGGCAACGCACCCTTCTGTCCAGTCCTTGCCGCGCCCCCCGCTGCCGTGAATCGTGATCGACCCCCCGATATCCGCACCCCGGGGGATCCTTCCCCTCTGCTTGAGCATTTTGAACCGACGCTTGTCCTCTTCGTTTGGGTAGTCCAACAACAATCCCCGATTATATTTTGCTTCCGCAATCTTTCGAACGATCTTGTACTTTCCCTCGGGGGTGGCGTGATCCCCCCGGTGGAGCTTCTTCCCCAGCCATCGCATGCCGATATCCACCTGGAAACGTTTCCGGAGCACCCCCCCATAGTACAGTTCGGCACGACGATTGACTTTGTCCACCACGACGGCGTGGGCGGAATGGAGACTTGACCACTTCAAGGTTTCATCGACCCATCTTCCCCACCGTTCTTGATGTCTTGCGTAATCCCTGATTCGTAACTCGACTCCGGACCGCACTCGATCGAGCCCCGCAATCGTCCGGTCTAATAGGTCTTGAACGGCCTCATACTTTTCACCATTTAGAAGGTGCCCCGCTTCCTCAAGGGCAACCCGGGCCGCCCCAACCTCCCGGTTCCCGCCGCGATCCAGGGGAACCCTTCCCAAAATGGAAAGCGTACGATCGATGACGGCCTTTGTCTTCTCAAGCGTCCCAAACGCGACTTCCCGAGCGCGGGTTTTATTCTGGACGGCCGATACTCGAGCCTGAACGGCTCTGGATCCAGCCATCGACGCCAACCTTTTTGCCCGATCGTAGGTTCTGAACCAGATAAACCGGCGCATCTGGCGCGCGCTTTCGCGTTGGGCGCGCAAGAGGGTTCGCTCGGAAACCTCAAACGCCTCCGGAGAATAGTTCTCCGCATCGGCTTGTCGGGCGGCCTCCACCTTCACCTTTGCCGCATCCAATTCCCGAACAGGCAATTCCGCACAGGCCCCCGCAACCAGCAGAAGGATGCAACTGGACGGGAAAATGATCTGTCTTCTACGAGATGACGCGATCAACCGATCCACATCGATGCCGTTTCAAAAGTGAAAGCGCGTGAAGCGTTTCCTAACCGAGGAAGAGGGGCTTCGAATTCCGTACCGGCCAACCGTTCGGGCATCGTACTTTCCTCGGGATCTCCGGATACGAGTTTAGCGTTTCCGGGGGCTCCACCACGGGTTTTTCATCTGGTACTTTTCGATAGCTTCATCCACCTGACTCTTTACGTTGTCGGCAGTTGATTTGATGGCACTGGCCTTGTCTCTGGCCCCAAAATAATCTTCTCCCGAAATGGCCGAACTCACGCCAGCCACCTGCGCCTCCACGCCTGCCAGATCGGACTCGAGTTGCTCGACATCAGCTCTCGTCCCCTTCCCGCGCGGAGCAACACCAAGAGATTCTTTCGCAGCTTCAATAGAGGCTGTGGCATCGTTCAGTGCCGCCTCGGCCTCGGCCTTGGCCTTGGCCTTGGCCTTGTTTTCCTGTGCAAGTTTGGCCACGCCATCGGCCTTCGACTTCGTATCGGTTGCATCCTGCTTTACCCGGTCATAACTCCGGAACAAGGGAAACTTGCCCTCCTGGGCTCCCAGCTCCGCATCGATGCTCTTTATCGATCCTTCCAGGGCACTGAACTCGGCAGTCGCATACTTGGGCGCTTCGGCCTTACGGGCGTTTTCCACTGCAGCCTTTGCAGCATCGACCTCAGACGTAGGGGGTGCTGCGCAACTTGAAACCAACCCGGCGACCGCAAAACTTAGAACAAGAAGGGACATTTGTTTCATGGCCAAGTTTCATCCTCCTGATATAGAACGCCATCGTTCATGGTGTAATTCAACCTTTGAGCGGACGAACAAGAAGAACACCCTCACCACACCAAATCGATTTACCTTCCTTCACCTCCTTTTGACAGAATTGATCCCTTCTTAAGAAATAGGCCCTTACCGGACGAAAGAAACGCCCATCATCGGCCTCGTGAATATTTCCATGGCCCGATCCACAGTATAGATCCGGACATCATCTCCGTTTCACGGCCTTGAGCCTTTGCCTGGCCAGGTCCGCTTCGTCGGATTCCGGGAACTGTTTGATCAGGTTTCGGAGTTGTCTAATTCCCTTGGTTCGATGGTTTAACGCGAGACGTGCGTATCCAAGCTTTAACATCGCCGCGGGAACCTTATCCCCGTCGGGATAGTCCGTGATCACCCTCTGAAATGCTTTGATGGCCTTCGAAAAGTTCTTCTGGGCGTAGTGGCACTCTCCCAACCAATAACCAGCGTTATCAGAAAGATCGCTCTTTGGAAAATTTTCCAAAAGCTGCGAGAACTCGGAGATCGCCAGGGAATAATTCCCTGATTTCATGTCCTCAGAGGCCAGGTCATAAAGACCCCTGACATCCGATACAAACTCAGGTGAGGGGGTGCCGGCGAAGGTGTCCACCCGGGAGGCCCGGGACTGAGATCCCCTCGAAGGCGTTGCCTGCCTGCTCCCGCCGTAGAGCCGCACGGATTCCAAACCCTTGGCCAGGTCCGCAAGGCGGCGGGCGGCCTCATCGAGTTTGGCCTGAACCTGCCCTAACCTCTGTTTGACATCCCCCTCGTCCGTTGAAAGCTCTGCCCACCTGCGCTTGCCTTCTTCCGCCTGGGCCTTCATCAAGCTATCCAGAGATCCGACTTGCAGGGATAGGGATCTGAGTTCTCCGCGAACGATCCCCATATCGGTCTGAACCGTCTTGACCATCTCCTCAGTGGCACAGGCAACCGTTCCTGCCGCCACGGCCAGAAAAATCAGACGGGTGATCGGCCTGAGCGAAGTCAGGTGCATAGGCTCCCCCTTAAGGGGCCATGGGTTCGGTGACTCTCGTCTCGGTACGCCTGTTCTTGGACCAGGCCATCTCGTCGTGACCGGGGTCCACAGGGCGCTCTTTTCCGTAGCTGATCGTCCCCAGCCTTCCGGCGTCGATCCCAGCCTTCACAAGGAATTTCTGGTGGCTATCCGCCCGCCTCTGGCCAAGCGCCAGGTTATACTCGATCGTTCCACGCTCGTCACAGTGTCCCTCGATCGTGACCTGGAACTCCGGGTTATCGTTCAATTTCTTCACGTGTTCGGCAAGCGTGGCTTTTTGGTCGTCTCGGATATTGTGTCTATCGTAGTCGAAGTGGACTTCGGAAAAGGTCCTTCGTGCAATCTCTTTCGCCCTGGCATCTGCCTCGGCCTTGGCCTTTGCTTCGGCCTTGGCCTTTGCTTCGGCCTCGGCCCTTGCCCGGGCTTCTTCCTCGGCTTTGATTCGAGCAAGCGAATCGGCTGTCGCCTTTCGGGCCATTGCTTCAGCCTCCGCTTTGGCCCTCGCGTCGGCTTCCTCCTGCGCGCGAATGGCGGACTGATCCACACATCCGATGGCCAGGAGCGCCACGACTGCGGTCGAACAGGCCAGGTTCCGTTTGATGATTATCCTCATACCATCGAATTTCATGATTGCCTCCTTAACTGGAGTTGTGGATTGCTCACGCGAAAATGCCGACTCTCTTGAAGGATAACCGGCCCCCGAATGAGCGCCCGGGTTCATTCCTGCTCCATCATTAACGCCGGAGACCAAGCCGGAGAAATCCCCGGGGTCAACCGTCGAACATTGGTGCCATCCCAATTCATGACATAGATCTCCTCCCTCCCGTTCCGATCCGACCAGAAGACGATCTGTAACCCGTCCGGCGACCAGGACGGATCTTCATTGCTTCCCCCGGCGGTTAGCCTGAAAGGGGTTCCTCCTTCCACTTCCGTCACATAGACATCGAAACCTTCAAAACCCCGTCGGACGAAAGCGAGCTTCTTCCCGTCCGGCGACCACCGAGGAGACCCTTCATAGGCGTCCGGTTCCCAGGTCAACCTGCCAAGGTTCGATCCATCCCTGTCCATCATATAAATCTGCGGAATTCCCGAACGATCAGAGGTGAAAGCAATCCTATCCCCCCCGGGGGACCACGCCGGTTCTGTGTCTGTTTCGGGATGATCCGTCAACCGGCGAAGCCTCCATCCCGATGTCGTGATCGTATAAAGATCGATGTTGTCCCCATCCTTGACCGAGAAAAGGATCTGACGCCCATCGGGCGACCACGCAGGAGAGATATTCAATACTGAAGAGGTACGAATCGGGGTCGTGAAACCCGTTAAGACATCGGCGATGAACAGCTCCCACCGGTCATGCTGGAGCGAAGAATACGCGATCTGTTTTCCATCGGGCGACCACTCGGGAGATAGGTTTACCGTACCGTCGTCGGTTACCTGACGAGCCCCGTGGCCATCGTAACCCATCACGAAGATCTCTTTGTCGCCGTTTCGCTTCGAAACGAATGCGATCTGCGACAAAGCCACGCCCCGTTGACCCAGCAGGCTGTATATGATATCGTCGTTTAATCGGTGCGCAACAGACCGCGCACGGTCCAGATCCACGACATAGGACTTTGCGATCAATAGTCTCCCGTCGGGGAGCCGGTAAAGCGTCGCGAAAAGCTCTGTATGGTCGAGCGTTCGGTGAACCTCACCCCGGACCAGACCCCGGGCGCCCGCGGCGGACCAGATATCGAGCAAAGATCCGTGTCCCGTGCTGTCTACGATAGCGGAATCCGCAAGAACGTCGAACCTGCCGGAGTATCTGAGATCGTCCCTCAGTACGTTGAAGATGACATCCGCGACCTGAACCACCGTTGCATCCGTCGTGTCCCGAACAAATGTGGTGAGGCCAAGGGGGGTCTTCCGGATCCCCCCTTTTACACCGAGGTAAACCTCCGGATAAAACCGAACGGTATCCGACCGGACATCGGTCGGGGTGGGCTGGGCAGACGCCTCTCCCACCGCTAGGATGATGGGAGAGAGAACGAGACAATATACGATCTGTTTAAAACGACGAGATCCGGAGACCAAGGCGTCTTCAATTTTCAAAGTCGAAATGTACCCCAAGTTGGTCACTCTGATACCCATCGGGAAGAGGCGCCAGCGGCCCTGCCCAGGCTACAGCGTTGAAAGCCGCACGGTCGAACACCAGCACCCCAGATCCTGCTTCCACAAGAGATTCCGTGATCATCCCGTCCTTCCTGATCCTGAAAAAGACAGTCGCCTTCAGGATCCCTTGCTTTCCCACGATCATGGGCTCTTCCCACCGCGACAAGATTCGAGACTTGACGTCTTTAATGTAATCGGGAAACGGGAAAGGCTCCCCCTCCAGCCTCATCCCCCCTCCACTTCCCCCAGGTCCCTGCCCGCCTCTACTCGGGCTCGCACCTTCTTTCCCGGGTCGCTGGCTCCAACGGCGGGCGGGCTTCTTCGTTCCCTTCGGGGCCGACGGTTCGTTGGACGGCGCCCGTTTTACCTTCAGGCCGGTTCTTACCCTTGGCCTCACCACTTCCGTTTGGGGGATGTTCAACGACTTCTCGCCTTCCCCGTGCGCCGCTCCGAGCCCACCCAGTCCCTGTGGGAAACCGACAAGCTCCACACCATACACCCTGACCGGTGGGCCGCTCTGCCTATTCCCCCTCTCAGACCCCCATACGACCCCGGCAACAGCGATAACGTGGATGATCATGGAGATCAAGACTGCGCTCTTCATGGCCGCCCAACCCCCTCGACGATCTCTTCGACCAGCCCCAACCGGGTGACACCCGATGCCTTGATCCTCCCGACGATCTCCACCACCTTCCCGTAGGGAACCTCTTCATCCGCGCGGAGGAAAACAGGACGATCCCCGATCCGGGCCCGTGCCGCCTCGAAGCGTTTTTGAAAATTGGCGAACGATACGCGCTCCCTATCGATCTGCACCTTCAGGTCGCGGGTGATCGTGACAACCACGCCTTCCTGAACCTCCGCCTGACCGATCGTCGACTTCGGAAGGTTCACCCCAAGCCATTCCATCATCGCCGGGACAGTCACCATGAAAATGATCAGGAGAACCAGCATGACGTCCACGAACGGCGTCACATTGATATCCGAGAGGACCGACCTCCGGGACCCCGACCTCAGACGCTGAACGTTCACGTTCTTCCCCGGACCGGTACGGTGGCCACGAACTCCACGGCGAACTGCTCCACCTCGCGCTGGATGGCTTCAACCCGTCCGAGAAAATAGTTATACGCGATCACCGCCGGAACCGCGGCCGCGAGGCCGGCAGCCGTCGCGATCAGCGCTTCCGCGATTCCAGGAGCCACGACCGCAAGATTCGCCGAACCCCGTAGGCCGATGTTCAAGAAAGAGGTCATGATCCCCCACACCGTTCCGAATAACCCGATGAAAGGGCTGATGTTTCCAACTGTGGCCAGGAAGGGCAGATGCCTTTCCAGGGATACCATTCGCCCGGTAGCGGCGACATCCAGGGTCCTCCGAAGGTCCTCCCGATCTCCGGACCATCCTCCGCCCCCCTCTCCGTAGACCAACTCGTAGCCCGTTCGAAAGATTCCGCATAACGGGGACCGATTCAAAATCCGGCTCATCTTGTATATATCGGAAACTTGGGCCCTGGATCGAAAAAGCCGCAACAACCTCGACGACTCGTGCTGAATTCGCCTTAGATCGACCAGTTTTCGACCGATGATCCCCCAGGAGACCACCGAGAAGAAAAATAAAACAAGCAAAACCCCTTTGACAACCGGTCCCGCTTCCCCGACCAGCCCAATTGCGCCCTGGGACAACCCGGTTCCAAGCATAGGCAAAAAGGTGAAGTCGCGTTTAGGCGACAAAAGCTGGGGTCAAAGGCCGTAATCGGCACGGCTGCTGATGGCGAACGACATAAAGGGTTCAGAACTGAAATTTGGATTCCGATTTCGGGTTTTGGCGGGCCGCCCCTGGCTTCCCCGCAAACCTGTCCCGGAAATGCCCTTGGTCGGTCCGTTGACCGTCCCCCCCAGGAGATGACCGCCATCCGTCCCCAGCGATCGGGGACCCGGGGAAACGCTCCGTACCCGCCCTAAACGCCACAGGTTCCCCCCCGCGCTCGTCCGACAAGATTTCGCCCCGGGTGCTCAGATAGTTAAAGGCGATTCCTTCCGGGACCTCAAATTCCCGAGAGGGTTTGTCGAAAAGGGCCCCCTTCATAAAATCCAACCAGATAGGGGCGGCCACATATCCCCCGGTAAACTTCTCTACCCATGGGTCTGCGATCATCGTAGCCCACCCACGTGCCGGCCACGAGTTCCGGGGTATAGCCGACGAACCAGACATCTGTAAGGCCGTTTGTCCCGGTCTTCCCCGCGGTTGGCCGACCGAGTTCCTTGACCCTTCTGGCCGTACCCCTTTCCACTACCGCTTGGAGCATGTTGGTCATGATGTAAGCGGTCTGGGGGGAGATGGCGTATTCTTCATCCGGTGTTTCGGCTTGCCCGTTCGACGAACCGGTCTCCCTTCCCCTTTCGTGCCATTTGCCAGGACGGTTGACAAATCGGTTGTCTTCGAGCACCCGCCCCTTTCGATCCCGGATCATCGTGATGAAAACGGGCTCCACTTTCCGGCCGGCGGCGGCAAAAACCGTGTAGGCCTTCGTCAACTCCAGTAAGGAGATCCCCGAAGAACCCAGGGCAATCGAGGGGTTCGGTCCTAAGGGGGTCGTGATTCCAAGCCTTCTTGCCCGCTCGACAACAGCCTGAGGCCCAAGACGATCCGTCAACCGAACCGATACGGAGTTCAGAGATTTTGCCAAGGCGCTCCTGAGGGTCTGCGGCCCCATGAACTTTCCCTTGAAGTTCCTCGGGGTCCAATCCTTTATCGTTATCGGAGCATCTACAACCACCGTCATTTGGGTATAGTCGAGGGAATCCATGGCAACCGAATAGATGATCGGCTTAAAGGCCGAACCCGGTTGTCTTCGGGCTTGGATGGCCCGGTCGAATTGGCTCCTGCTGTAGTCATACCCTCCGACCAGCGAGCGCACGTATCCGTTCGAAGGGTCGATGGCCACCAGGGCTCCCTGAATCAGCGGATCCTGATCCAGGGAGACGCGATAGATGCCTCCTTCGCGCCCCACGACTCGGACGTCAACAATATCACCGGGCCCCAGGCCCCTCCGAAGGCTGCGCTCTGTGGCCACCCCTTCGTTCCCGAGCGTCCGACTTGCCCATTTGGATTCATCCTCATCCAGGATGGCCCTTAAAGACCCGATACGGAGCCGAACCCGGTTTCCAACCTTTGATACCACCGCCTGATATTTCTCCCCCTCATCGAGCTTGATACTCTGGCCTCGGGAGGAACCGCCGGCTTTGGCGCTCCGAATCTCCTCGGCTTGCTTCTGCAGGAACGATTTCACCTGCCGCGGACTCAGAAATCCGATTCTCCCTCGGAATCCCATGTCCTGATCGAGACCTCGCAAGCCCCCCTGGATGGCTTGATTTGCCGCCATCTGAATCTGCAGGTCCAAACCTGTGTAGATCTTTAGGCCATCCCGGTAGATCGACTCGGATCCATAATTCGATCTGACGTTTTTTCTGACTTGTTCGACAAAATAAGAAGCGACCTTGTGATTTCGATCCTCCCAGGGATCGATCTGAATATCCTGTTTAGCAGCCCGTTTGGCTTGACGAAGGGTTATAAACCCCTCCTTGAACATCCTCTGGAGGGTGTAGACCTGCCTTTGTTTGGCTCCCCGGAAATTGGTAATCGGGGAATAATGGGACGGGGCCTTCGGCAAACCCGCCAGCATAGCAGCCTCGGCCAGTCCCAACTCGTTGACGTGCCGTCCGAAATAGTTTTGAGCGGCGGCCTCAACGCCGTATGCCCCGTGTCCAAAGTAGATCTGGTTGAGATAGAGGTGGAGGATCTGTCCTTTGTTCAATTCCCGTTCGATCCGATAGGCCAGGATCGCCTCTCGGATCTTTCGGCTGTAGGATATCTCACGGTCCAGAAAAAATTCCCGGGCGATCTGCTGGGTTATGGTGCTCCCCCCTTGGGGACGCTTGCGTGGCTCGAGATTCTTCAGGAAGGCCTTTGCAATACGCAGAAAATCCACGCCGCTGTGTTCAAAGAATCGCCCATCCTCCGCCGCAACGAAAGCCTTTTTAACCACCCTCGGAATGGAGTCCAGGGGAACGACCACTCGCCTTTGAATATAAAATTCTCCGATTACCGTTCCGTCCGCAGCATAAACCTGGCTCAATACACTGGGATCATAGTCTTGGATGGCCGTTAGATCCGCGGGGAGCTGCCGATTATAATAGCGGTAAGTCCCCCGCTGCCTGATTTTCGGAAAAAAATACGGCAACCAAACACGGGAAATGCGCTCCTCCTGCCTTCAAATTAATAACTTACGACATTAAACGATCCTTGTCAAGTACGAAGTGAAGGAGGTGAAAACCACGACAGAGGTTCATTCCGGATTTGGTCCGCGGGAGCCCGGGGTCCCCTTTTTCGGGGGTTTCAGATCTTGTGGGGGCGGGCTTGGATCACGAAACCTCCCGGGTTAATACAGTTTAAGATCAAAGATAAAGGAGGCGACTCTCAGTCAAATTCCCTGAGAACCTCCTCCTTTAGCCCAAATCGACAACACGCTTAAAACACACGGAGATCGGATCTATATCTCTTCCGAATATGGGATCAACTTCTTACCGCGGGTGGGATGCCTTAACTTTCGCAAGGCCTTTTCTTTGATCTGCCGCACGCGTTCTCGGGTAAGACCGAACTTGACCCCGATCTCCTCCAGGGTCATCTCGTTCGCCCCTCCCAAACCGAAATAGAGACGGACCACCTCGGCCTCCCGATCTTCGAGCGTTCCCAGGGCGACATCTATCTCCTCCTCAAGGGAATTCCGCATCAAAAGCGCGTCGGGCGGTTCCTGGCGGCTATCCGCCATAATCTCCATAAGACTGTTTTCATCGTTGTCGTCGAAGGTCGCGTCGAGGGACAAGATCCGCTGCCCGCTGGCAAGCGTTTCCGCAACCTGGTCGACAGAGATGCCCAACTCCTCTGCAATCTCCTCTTCTGCCGGTCGCCGGGAAGTCTCCTGCTGTTTGTCGGTGGAAAACCTTGAGATTCGACGGAGCAGATCAACCCTGTTCAGGGGCAGGCGTACGACCCGAGAATGTTCTGCGAGTGTCTGGAGAACGGCCTGTCGGATCCACCAGACCGCATAAGATATGAATTTGAACCCTTTCGTCTCGTCAAACCGCTCCGCCGCTGTGATTAACCCGACGTTTCCCGCGCTGATGAGGTCCGCCAAGGGGACCCCCTGATTCTGATACTCACGTGCCACGCTGATGACAAAACGGAGGTTTGCCTCGACGAGTTTCGTTCGAGCCTGGAGATCCCCCAATTTGATTCTCTGAGCGAGTTCGACTTCCTCTTTGGATGAAAGGGGCTGCGATGCCGCAACATCCTCCAGATATCGTTGCAGAGAATCCTTCACATCATCATAGGCACTGTGTAAACTCTGGTTCAAATCGATCACCTCTATAAAGTTATGGAGAATATGGTAGAGAATCCTGGATAACGTCGGACAGGAACCCTGAAACCTATATATAAGCCTGTTTAGAATTTGTCAAGTTTATTTTAAATTCAGACTGGAGGGAGGATTTTGAGCGATTATATTCAATCTTTTAGTATGTATATCGACCGTGGGTGGACTAATATCGACAATTCTTTACAAATTGTCAAATTAGCGGCACGTCAGATTCTGTTGGTCGGTTACCCGCAAATTGACATTCATTCCTCTTTTTATTAATTTCACCGTGTCGACCCACCCCGGAACCGACGCCTGTCCCCAAAACCCTGACCTCCGATATGGCCCCGACCCTATTTTTTGTCCTCATCATTGCTTTGTTCGTTTTCGCGGCTGCTTTGCTATACGGCAGGTCGACCCCCGTGAACACACCCGAGGCATTCATCGAAGATCGGCTATCTAAATTTATATCAACCGAATTGATCGATGACGTAACGACATATGCGAATCGAACGAACCGGTCCATTCAAGATGTTGTCGACCAGGCCTTGAGGGAATTCCTGAATCAGAGAAATCGACTTGAAGGCAACGATCCGATCAGGAACCCTCGGGTGTAGCCGGCTCAAGATCCTCCTGGATGGACTCTCCATAGAAATGATCCCATTCACAATCGCACCAGTTCTCGCTTCCGCAGACGATACACGGGGTTTCCGGCGATTTTAATTGTGCGGGCTTAAGCCTGGCAGGCGACCTCCGACCTTCTTTCCTGCCTCTCTCCTTCGTCATTTTTCTCTCCTTTTTTTTTAAAAAAAGCCTCTCTCTCTTTCCCGAAGACCGTTCAATATAGGATCTAATACTCAGATTGTCAAGGACCTGCCTGTCGCTGCCATCTGGTGGTGGAAGATCTTTCGGAGGGCGTGGTGGGATGGAAATTCCTGACCGTATTTCACGTTCGATCAGCCATCCCTTCCATACGCTTCCTGTCATCTCTAGACGCCGAACGACGTCCGATGAACACCTCTGCAATCATCAGTGCAAGGGCAGCCCCCAGAAATATCCCCCGGAGTTCTTGGCCGGAACGCTTTTTCTTCACCAGAACCGGGAGGTTCTCATCCGGTTCGACAATATGCAGCCGCCCCTTTCCGAAAATACGTCTCAAGCGGTCGTGAGAAATAGGCGAGAGATCCGATCCGGTCTCCGCGTCTATGGCAGAAACGAAATTGTCCGAAACACGATCCTCGGACCGTACTTCCCATACGCCGGGGAGTTCCAGGGGGCCGATTCTGAAAACCGGACCTTTTTCAGAACCCTCTGCGCGAACGACTTGAGATAAACCGTCGGGGGAGATGATGTCGGCAGTCGCCCCGTCGTTCAAGACGGGTCGCTCCGCGGTCTGACCCACGTGATATGCCTCGAACATCGGAGGATGGGCAACTGCATATTGTGCGATTCTGTGGAGCAGGGGGACGAACAGGCCGCGTAAGGGCAGGTCGCTCCATTCCAGATCCACCGCACTGGTAAACAGGATCACCCTCCCCTTGCCCAGTCGGGCCTCCAGCATGGCTGCACCCCCATCGCCATAGGAGGCAATCGTTTGAACCCGGTCAATCTTTGCACGGGCAACATCGAAGGAGGCGAAGAACCTCGGGGCTTGGAACGCCTTCGGGAGCAGTTCACGAAACAGAGGATGCCCTCTCTTCATCTCCCCCAGGCCGCGGTAGGCCCGACCGGTTCCCTTTGTTCGCCGGCGGGCGACAAGCTTGATGGGGAGCAGATGTGGAAGAACCCGTTCGTTGTAATAATTCAAATCGATCTTGCCGCCAAGAAAGATCAATGCACCCCCGCCTCGTCGAACGCGATCTCGAACAAGGGCAATTTGGCCGGGCGACGGCCGTGTCACATCGGAGAAGACGATCAGTTCGCTCTGAACGATATCGGTGGCCAGAAGCCTATCTTGGGTCGTGGATTTTGCCTTCACAAGCCGGGAATCTTCCCCAAGGGAGAACGCACGCTGGAGGTAATAGGTGTCCTTCCCGGAACCTCCGATCAGGATGGCTTCGATTTTATCTGGAACGTCAACCACGACATACCGGGTATTGTCGACAGGAAGGGGATCGTCCCCAGCCTCTGCAAACCCGACCGTCTTTCCGCTCCGATCGGGCGAAACCTGAAAGACAATCCCCTTTCGCTCCCCCGCCTTTAGGTCGATGACCGTCTGGCCGACCCGCTTCCCGTCGAACCAGAACCGGACCGGGATGTCCCGTTTCGGGACCTCCCCCGTATTTGAAATCTCGATATCGATGGCTATCGGGGAGCCGATCATGACGATCTGATTCGATGCCGACAACCTCGTTACCGCAAGGTTTTCGACCGCCCCGGGACGCTCCGGGACTACGTAAACCGCCACATCCTTGAACGATGCGAGAGAGTCCCCCAAACCCGACCATCCAACCCGAGCGAGGTTGGTAAATAAAAAGACCTCCTTTTGATGCTCCTTCGAAGCGCTTAAAAATTCTACGATTCGCTTCAGGAGGTTTCCGATTCTTGGGATGCGGTTTGTCACCTCAAGGGATGTGAGCTGCTCCCGGAGATCACCGGGGCTCGTCGGGTTAAACGACCGCGGATGGTCGGAAAAAGGAATAAGTTCTACGTTGTCCCGCTCATCGAACAGACTCAAAGCCCCTTCAACCCGTGTTTTCGCCCGGTCGAAAAGCCTTCCCGTCGGCGTACGATAGCCCATCCCGTAGGACTGGTCGAGCGCCAGGGCAGCGGAGGTGCGAAGACGGGCCCCGAACGGAGACCCGGTGGGCTCTCGCAAAACCGGTCTGGCGAATCCTAAAACGAGGGCCAACACGACAAGCGTTCGAAGAATCAGCAGAAGCACCTGCCTGATCCTGACCCTTCGCATCCTGTCCTGCTGGAGCTGCCGGAGAAGGGCGACATTGCTGAACTGAACCGTCGTTGCCCGCCGACGATTAAACAGGTGGATAAGAAGGGGAAGGATTGCCGCCCCGAGGCCATAGAGTAACGCAGGGTTGAAAAAGCTCATAGGATACACCGATCAACCACAAAAAAACCCCGCCTCCCGGAAAGGAAGCAGAGCTGAAAGGTTCTAGATTTCGAGAAGAGACGGCGAATCAACCTGCATCTATGAAGCCGCCGCACTTGTTTGAAGCTTCTCCTCCCCGGATATGATTGTGAGAACCTTCTCGGGACTCTTGGCTTGAATCAGGAGGTTTCGAAAATTTTCCCCTTTGAGGAGTCGGGAGATGCGGGCAAGGGCTTTGATATGAGGCCCGGACACGTTGGCCGGGGAAATCAGAAGGAAAAAGATGTAAGCGGGTTGGCCGTCCAGGGATTCGAAGTCCACTCCTTCTTCCTTGGTTCCCAGGACGCCGCTCAGCGTCTTTGCGGCTTCGGATTTTCCGTGGGGGATAGCAATTCCGTGGCCGATCCCGGTGCTCATGATCCCCTCTCGTTGTAGGACCGCCTCCAATATTTGATCACGATTCGTGATCTGACTCCCCTCATCCAGCGCACTGACGAGTTCTTCTATGATCTCCTGTTTTTCTGTACCTTTCAACCCGATAATGATCGATTTTTCCGAAATGATATCCAACAGGGTCATTAAACCCTCCGCACACCGACGGCAGCACAAAAACGGTTCGAAGTCAAAATTGATTTTTCGAAATTATAGGGCATCCCCTCTGATAAGTCAAGCCCAAATACCCGAGGGGAATGACGATCTCTTTTACTTTTGATATCGAAAGAATTGTTTGACAAGGTACCGGGGATCTCATATTATGTTATGGTTCTCCATATCTCTATATCACCAACCCGACTCACCTCTTGATTTTCCATAAAAATCGCACAACACCAAAACGAGTGCGGCGATGTTCCTGCCCTACTCGGTGTTGACCTAAAACACAAATATAAAATAAAACTTTGCAAGCGGACCATCTCAGGGAAGCTCTCGCCTCCCCTGAGCCCTCCCACCAATGGTGGACAAAAAGATCAAGAAAACCGGGAGGGCTCAGGACTACTGGAGAAGCGAAAGCGCGCTCTGCGGGATGGCGTTGGCTTGGGCAAGAAGCGCGGTGCTCGCTTGCACCAGGATCTGTGCCCTTGTGAAGGCCGATACCTCTTCGGCGACGTCCGCATCCCGGATCGAAGACTCCGAGGCCTGTACGTTTTCGACCGTGTTGTTGAGCGAGCGGATGGTGAAGCCGAGCCGGTTTTGGAACGCACCCAGATCACCCCGCTGCTGCGACACGACGTCGATCGCCTGGTCGAGAACCGCGATGGCGTTGCGCGCGCTCCCCAACGAATTCACTGATACTGAAGAGAGATTCAGGTTGACGCCTGTCGCACGCATGTCGGAGATGCTCAGCTCAATCCGATCCGTGTTCGTGTTGTTCGGACCGATCTGGAACGAACCTCCGGTTCCCGAATCGATGAGCAACACCCGGGTGTCGAGATCCCCGTCCGTGTAGGCGTCGTTCAAGTTCAGGACGATGCCCAGACGGTCGAAGCTTGCGATGGCCGTCGTCCCCGTGGCCACCGTGTTCCCGTCAAGGGCGGTGCCGATGCTGATCGTTTGCGTGATGGTACCGTTGCCCAGTGTGAGCTTGCTGTCCGTCGTACCGGCATCCACGAAGGTGTATGTCCCCGACTGTGCCCCGGAGATCTGGGCGCTGAGAAGCCCCGTCGTGGCTGACACCAGGGCTGTGGATACGGCTGTATTCGTGCTGACGGTGTTCCCGAATCCCGTGAGCAATGTGACCTTGTTGTAGGTCGTTGCGTTGGCGATCCGGTCTATCTCCGACACGAGTTGTGTGACCTCGGAATTGAGGGCCTTGCGGTTCGTATCGTTGATCGTGGAAGATGACGCTTGAACCGACAACTCCCGCATCCGAATCATAATCGCGCTTACTTCGTTCAGCGCGCCTTCGGCGGTTTGGATCAGATTGACTCCCTGTTCAGCGTTCCGGACCGCTTGTTTCAGGCCGGAAATCTCGGCGCGCATGCTTTCCGAGACGGCCAACCCGGCGGCGTCGTCCGCGGCCCGATTGATTCGAAGACCTGAAGAGAGACGCTCTATCCGTATTGACAATTCACGATTGTTGATGAGCAAGTGCCGCCGGGTATTAATCGCTGCAATATTGTGATTAACCCGAAGTGGCATCTTAAAACCTCCTTGTTTTGGTCACCCCTACTTACACTCGGCATCCTTACCGAATGCTTGTTCGTGGATCTTTAGAATTTACAAGGGCATAGATGACTCCTTTCATATAGGCTTTGCGACAGTCCAATCTCTTTCAATACTTAATAACTGCTTAATTTATCCTAAATGATATTGATTGATACTAAATGGTGTCATTTATATCGGCACCTTTTTTAAAACCCTTTAGCATTATTTTTCCGGAATTTAGCCCGTTAAACTCATCCGATGGTGTGATGCTCAATCCGCGGTCCTCGGCTGATCACCCGGGAGCCTATATCCTAAACCCCTCCGCACGATCCCCCTTCAGACACCGATTCATGGAGACACCCCCTGCTCCACCCGTGATCTCCAGAATCCCCCGGCTGCATTCCCTGTTTGTCTTCCGGGGTTTGATCCTTCAACCTCCGTTCCCTTTTTGTCCTCGGATAGAAATGATTTCTGGTGTCCTGGCTTTTTGGAGCGGGTTTCCCGATTGCATAGGTCCTCGGCCTCTACCTAAATGAAAGAATTACAGGATCTTTTATTCAGCACGGATCTGATACCCTACGGCTTGAAACAATGATGGCACAGAGGGTAACGTTTTGGGCGACTTTGAAACTACGAACGTGGAACTGACACCGCGTCAGAAGATTCTCTTCTCAGCGCCTGCAGACCCGCATCGCCACTTCCCACGCTATTTAAAGGCTTTGAAAGTGAGGAAGCCCATCCACAGTCCTGACGGTTCCCGTATCCCGCCAGCGTGTAACAACGGCTGCCCGCGCTCACAGAACCTCTCTCCACCAACAGCGCCTTCGGCGCCATCGGGAAACCTCAAGCGTGACTTGCTGACCTCTGGGGTTATGGAGCTGCCGATATGAACAAGAGCGCTCCCGTGCGTCCCCCCAAAGGGACTCCCAGCCAGGTCGGCATTCTTTCCCTGGGCCACGCCGTCACGGATGCCTATGCGGCGTTTCCGCCCCCCCTCTGGCCGATCCTTGTAGCCAAATTGGGTCTGTCGTTGAGCCTTGTTGGTCTTTCGACCGCCGTTTTGCACATCTCGACGTCGTTCTTCCAACTACTCTATGGCTACCTGGCCGATCGAACGCAGAGGCGTCTGTTCGTCGTGGCCGGTCCGGCGATCTCCGGCATATTTATGGGCATGATCGGACAAGCCCAATCCTACGCAGTGTTGCTGACCTTGCTGGTGCTCGCGGGTTGGGGGGTGGCCGCCTTTCATCCCCAAGCTACGGCGACCGTCGGGATGGGGGGGTTTGAGCGGAAGGGACTCGCCATTTCGATCTTTATGTCCGGGGGTAGCCTGGGTTATTCCGCGGGTCCCTTGATCGCCTCCTCTTTTGTGGTATGGCACGGCCTGCAAAATCTCTATCTTCTTATTCTACCTGGTGTTCTGATTTCCTGTGTCCTGTTTCGATTCGTGCCCTCCCCTCCTCCGCGACAGCCTGCAGTCGGCCTTTTTGTGGACTTCAGAAGATGGTTTCGGCCGTTAGCCGTCATCTACGCCATTTCCGCACTCCGGGCTTCGGCGGTCACCGGACTGATCACATTTCTCCCCCTCCTGCTTCAGTCCCGTGGGCATTCCCTGGTCGAGGGAGGAGGGGTCCTCAGCCTTTTCCTGCTATCCGGAGGCGTCGGAGGGTTTGTCGGGGGTGCCCTTTCCGATCGTGTCGACAGAAGAAGGCTCATCCTGTTCTCCCTTCTGGCAAGCCCCCCCCTTCTTCTGATGATGATCAACACGGGGAACATCGGGATTCCATTTTTGCTCCTGATGTCCCTTTCAAGTTGCATCCTCTTCCTCTGCCACTCGGTGACCGTGATCCTCGCCCAGGAAATCCTTCCGAACAGGATCAACACGGTTTCAGCCCTGATGATGGGTGCGTCGTGGGGAACGGGAAGTCTATTGGCCGGAGCATTCGGATTCTTCGCGGATGCTTACGGTCTACCAGCCACATTATCCGGGATCGCATCGATTCCCACCCTCGGGGGTATTTTGTGTCTTATCTTTTTCAAAACCAGCGTGAGGGAATCAACCGATTCATTGACCACCAAGCGTGCGTGAGGAAATCTGGCCCGTCCCATTAATATTCTGAGGAAGAGACTCGATGGCGTTTCAGATAACCTGGAGAAGATGGTTTAAAAAAGCCCAGCGGCGGATTCGGAGCACAAAAAAACTCCCTTTGCAGCGGGCATATCTGAAACAGCGCCGCTTGTGGGACTATGCCATCGCCGTATGCGGAGTCCTGACCGTGGTGGCGGCCATCTTAGAGCCATCCCTGGCCCTCTTGCCTGCTTTGACCACGGTATTTGCCATCTACCAGTACCGGAAATGCAATCGAATCGCCGAGATGATCGGAGATGCGGAGGAACTTCACCGTTGGGTGGAAAAATTGCAGAAGGAAGAGGAGCGGTCGGAGAGGCTCCGGCAGAGGGGATCCGGAGGAAAAGCGTAAATACCTGTTTTTCAGGCCTTAATGATCTTATTATCCTTAACCTGAACCAGGACGAATCCTCAGACTATTTGTTTGACATCTGTATGGCTCCCGTGTTACCTTGTGTATGGTTAGGTAAACCACGATTTTATGCACCAGGATTCCACCCGCGAATATTGTTTTAAAAGGAGGAAGTGGCTGTGAAAGCATATGTTGCTGAGTTTATCGGTACCTTCGCTTTGGTTTTTCTGGGGTCCGCATCCGTTGCCCTCGCTCCCGCATCCGTAGGCCCGATCATGCCCGCTCTGGGCCACGGCCTTGCCCTGGTCTCCATCGTATACACCTTCGGGCATATCAGTGGCGCGCACGTCAATCCGGCCGTGACTATCGGAGTCGCTATCGCAGGCGCGATCAAGCCGGCCACGGCAATCGTTTACATCGTTGTACAGATCGTCGGGGCCATCGTCGGCGCGTGGATCCTGAACAAAATCCTGAGCGGCCAGGCCGCCAATTTCGGCGCATTCAGCTTCACCACGGCCACATCCAAGGCCCTCCTCCTGGAGGCCATCCTCACATTCTTCCTGGTAAGCGTCGTACTCCAGGCGGCTGTCGCGGGCAAGGCCGGACCGGCCGCCGGGCTCGCCATCGGGTTGACCCTTGCGGTATGTATCGTGGCAGGGGGCTCGATCACAGGCGCCTCTCTGAACCCCGCCCGCACGCTCGGCCCGGCCATCGTCTCGGGGAATATGGGCCAGGTCTGGGTCTATATCGTCGGAACGATCCTGGGAGGATCCATAGCGGCGGTCGTGAATCGCTATGTCCTGGGGATCGATGCCAGTTGACCGTTTCCCGGCCAAGAGGATCCCATGCCAACCGATCGTGAGGAATACCAAAATCCCCTGACCAGGCGGTATGCCAGTCGCGAGATGAGCGCCTGCTTTTCAGACCAGAAGAAGTTCAGCACCTGGCGAAGGCTCTGGGTTGCCCTGGCCGAGGCGGAGCAGGAACTCGGCCTCCCGATCACAGACGCGCAGATTGCCGAGCTTCGCCGCTTCCAGGACGATATCAACTTTGAGGCCGCGGACACCCGCGAACGGCAGATCCGGCACGATGTGATGGCTCACATTTACGCCTACGGGCTACAGTGCCCGAACGCCCGGTCCATCATCCACCTGGGCGCGACCAGCGCTTACGTCCAGGACAACACGGACCTGATTCAGATGCGCGACGGCCTCCTGATCCTGAAGCGGAAGATCGTCAACCTGATCGCGGAGTACAGGTCCTTCGCCGTGGCTTACAAAGACCTCGTTACCCTCGGCTTCACCCACTTTCAGTCCGCCCAGCCGACAACGGTCGGAAAGCGGGCGACGCTCTGGCTGCAGGACTTCCTGATCGATTATCACGAGCTCGAACACCGCCTGGCAACGCTTCGTCTCCTCGGCTCCAAAGGCACCACCGGGACCCAGGCAAGCTTCGTGGAACTTTTCGAAGGGGATGAAAAAAAGGTCGTGGAACTTGATCGGAAGGTGGCCGAAAAGATGGGGTTCGCCCGCACTTATTGTGTCACCGGGCAAACTGCACCCCGAAAGGTGGACTCCCAGTCAGCTGCTTTCCTGGTCGGCCTGGCGGAGTCCGCCCATAAATTCGGGGATGACATTCGCCTTCTGCAGCATCTCAGGGAGGTGGAGGAGCCGTTCGGGAAGGAGCAGGTGGGATCCTCTGCGATGGCCTACAAGCGCAATCCGATGCGATGCGAACGGATATGCTCCCTCGCACGGTACTTGGCCTCCCTATTCCAGAGTCTGGTTTGGACCGCATCTACCCAGTGGCTGGAGCGGACCCTGGATGACTCCGCGAACAAGCGTCTCGCCATACCCCAGATGTTCCTGGCGGCCGACGGGATCCTGATCCTCCAGCTCAACGTCGTTCGAGGCCTGGTGGTTCACCCGAAGGTGATCAGCCAGCACCTGGACCGTGAACTTCCTTTCCTGGTCAGCGAGGCCATCTTGATGGAGGGTGTCAAGCGAGGGGGCGATCGACAAGCCCTGCACGAGCGAATCCGTCAGCACGCCATGGCCGCAGGGCAGGTCCTCGTGGACGAGGGAGGGGACAACGACCTTCTGGACCGGATCGCCGGTGACCCCGCTTTCGGGTTCACCCGGGAGGACCTGGACCGGACCATCGAACCGTCCAGGTTCGCAGGTCGGGCGTCTTCGCAGGTGGTTGAATTCGTTCGGGATGAGGTCGATCCTGTCCTGGAGGCCGAGGCGGACCTCCTCGGGTCCGAGGCGGAGGTCCGGGTGTGACCGAACCCGACCTCCCCTGTATCGGAACAGACGAGTCGGGGAAAGGAGACTACCTCGGACCTTTGGTGGTGGCCGGCGCCTGCCTGGATGAACCCGCGGCCAACGATCTGTCGGTCCGGGGAGTGATGGACTGCAA
The DNA here is from genome assembly GCA_965217865.1 of Candidatus Latescibacterota bacterium. Taxonomy (GTDB): domain Bacteria; phylum Latescibacterota; class UBA2968; order SICM01; family SICM01; genus CBDCJO01. The sequence continues at coordinate 549,061 of CBDCJO010000001.1, forward strand.
ACGCCTGACGGACCGCAGGGTAAAGGAACTTTCAACGAAGATCAGGGAAATTTGCGGACCGAAACGGTTTTCCGAAGTCGTGCTTCCCCCCGAGACCTACAACAGGCTTTATGAGGAGATGAAACGTGAAGGAAAAAATCTCAACACCCTCCTGGGTTGGGGACACGCTCGCGTTATTGAGAACATCCTAAACATGACCCCATGTCCCCTGATCGTTGCCGACCAGTTCGGGGACGAAAACCTCATCCGCTCCCACCTCTCCAGCGCCTTCAATAATATCAAACCCAAACTCATCCAGCGCCCCCGGGCAGAAACCCATATCTCCGTGGCCGCGGCTTCCATCCTCGCGCGGGATCGCTTTATCCGGTGGATGGAAGACGCATCTCATCGTCTCGGTGGCGCCTTGCCAAAGGGTGCATCTTCCGCTGTCACCGAGGCCGCGCAATCGATCGTGACCCGATATGGTCCTGATGAGCTCCGAAAAGTCGCCAAACTCCACTTCCGCACCACGCGAGAGGTCCTGAAGGCGACTTGATCCTTCAGCGTCCTTTTCGTCAGCTGGAGGGATTCCCGATTTCCTTCACGAAACCGGTCTGTTGAAGGCGACCCGCCTCAAAATTCCTTTCCCCTGTTCGATCTCGTAAGTGAAACCCGCCTCAAGGTTCTCCAGAGATTCCGTTGAACCTCCGGGCCACCTAATCGACAGACGATCCACCCGGTTCCGGCCCCCAAGCCCGAACGTTAAGGTGGTCTCGCTCTGGCTGAGATAGGAGGAACCCGTGCGAACCATCGACTGCTGCTCCATGTCCCCGGCGATTGCGGTGACGATCGCCCCCAGGGCTTGCAGGTTGGGCGACGCCCCCTTCAGGTGCAGGCGAACGGCCTGCCCAACCGGCCCATCGTTCCGGGCGAGAAAGGCGGGACCACCGCAGGTGGTTAGGACCAGATCCAGGTCGCCGTCGCCGTCCAGGTCCCCTGCGGCCATACCCCGCGCGACCAGACCCATGTCAAAGGGGGATCCGGATCTGTCCGTCACCTCCCGGAAGACCCCTTCACCCGCATTCCAGAAAAGCTGCGGCCGCTGCGCGTAGGAGATATCCTTCTGAACGCTCTGGATTTCGGGTTCGATATGGCCGTTTGCCAACGCAAGGTCCGTAAATCCGTCGAGATCATAGTCTAAGAACAGAAGCCCGAATGTGAGCCTCGGAAGACTCGCCTGCGTAATTCGCCTCCCGCCCGCCTCATCGATGAAGACCCCCCCGCCCGCCTCGCGGTACATGGAGACAGGCTCACGGCTGAAGTTTCCAATCGCGATCGAGAGGACACGGTCGTTGTCCAACGAGGCCACGTCCACCCCCATCCCTGCGCGGGCCCTTCCCACCTCATCATACGCGACGCCAGAGGCCAGTGCAACGTCCTCAAAGCTCCCGTCTCCCCGGTTCCGATACAAAAAGTTCGGCTGAGTATCGTTCGTGACGACGATGTCGGGATAACCGTCGCCGTTGAAGTCTGCGACCGCCAACCCCATCGACTTCCCCTCCGGGTTGTAAATTCCCGCCTTTTTTGTGATCTCCCCGAAGGTTCCATCACCCAAGTTGCGGTAGAGACGACACGTCGAGCCGTCATACTGCTGAGGTGTGGCATACGACTTGTTCACCCCATCGATCGTGGTGAAAAGGTCTGTCTCCGGGGACCACCGGACATAGTTGCAGACAAACAGGTCGATCCAGCCGTCAAGATCTACGTCCACCCATGCCCCGCCCGTGGACCACTCCGGGTTTTCTCTTCCACCTTCCCCCTTCCATCGTCCTCCTCCCACCCCTGCCTTTCCCGTGACATCGCGGAATCGTGCCCCGTCATTCCGAAGAAGACGGTTGTCCCCCATCGCAGTCAGAAAAAGATCCGCATCCCCGTCTGCGTCATAATCCCCGGCCGCCGCACCCATCCCATATATTGATAAGGAAAGGCCCGCCTCTTTCGTGACGTCCTCGAATGTCCCGTCTCCCCGGTTTCGATACAGCCGGGAAATCGGGGCCACACCGTCCTTATCGTGTCCCGGCCAGGTATCGCTGTTCACCAGGAAGATATCCAGAGACCCGTCGCCATCATAGTCGAACAGCGCGCACCCGCTCCCCATGCTCTCCGGCATCCACTTTTCTCCGAACGCCCCTGTTTCGTGGAGAAAGTCGATCCCCGACGCACTCGTAATGTCGGAGAAGGTGATTGACGGCGGCTCCCCCCGAACCCCGGAAAGGGTATAGTCCGCTTGGGGTTTCGCGTAGGTGGAAGGATCTATTTTCGGCTCCGACTTTTCCGGGCCGCAAGAAACCGGGTAACAGAGTATAATAAGGCACAGGAGGAGAAAGTAGGATCGAGACCGCACCGGGGAAAAATTGAAGGCCTTGGAGGTATTAATTATCGCTTTTGATCGTTCCCTCACCATCTTGCGTAGATCAATTTCCATTTTTCATTTTCCGTTTTCTCCGTTCTCATATGTACCTAGACGACGTCCATCGGAAACCCATAGCGGCACCGGCCTCCGATAGAGCGGCTGTGTGGACCGCGTGTCTTCAGGATGTCTTAGCAGATAGGTCCTTGTGGCCTCTTTCGCAGATTCATCGATCTGATAGACGAGATAGGCCTTTTCAGCACCCTCAGCCTCCTTCGTCCTGCCCAGTGCCCGAAGCGCGAGCATCCTGTGATAATGGGCGACCCGGTGCTCGGGATCGATCTCAAGCACACGCCCCATAGCCTCCAGGGATTCGATAAACTTTCCGTCCAGGTAGAGGACCCGCCCAAGATTCGACCAGGCCGCCCGATCCTCGGGAAAGTCCTGAAGGACCCGCCGGTAGGCATTGGCGGACCTTTCATATCGGCCGTCCTCCTGAAGCACGATCCCCCAGACCCAGGCATTCTGCGGATCGTTGGGTGACAAACCTTCGGCGATCTGGATCTGTTTGTAGGCCTCCAGGATATTTCCGTCTTTTACCGCGGTTCGGGCTAAGTTGCGGGGTCCGTCTGGCAGGTCCGGAGCCAGGGAGGCGACCCGTACGAAAGCCCACTGCGCCCATTTCGTCTCGTTCTGGAGGAGAAGCCCGATCCCGTAGTCGTTAAGTCTTGACCACGCCACCCCTGGCTTTATCTCCGTTTCCACCGCTGCGATCCCCGCCCCTTTGGGAAGGACAGGAAGCACGACTTCGTCCTTTGCGATCTGGGTGATCGGAAGGTCCGGCACCCTTTCGAAGCCCGCAAACCCGACCCGATTGGCGTGGAAAGCGAACTCAGTGTACTTCCGATCGAACTTTCGCCAGAGGAGTCGGGCCCGCAACGTCAATTCATTGCTTGAGGGATTTTCCGGAACTCGGAACGAATATCGGGCGACATCAGCGGTCCCCGGTCCGATCACACGGACATAGACCGAAGTAAAGATGTCCTGGGCGTTGCGACGGTGGATCGCATTACCATAACGATCGACCAGGAGGGCCTTGTAGAAATGTGCTTCGGGGTCAACGTGACCGTCCGCTCGAACGAAACCGTTGACCGCGATCGGACCGCCCTCGGAATCGACGACGGAAAATTCCAGCCAACCCTCGTTCGAATCATTCGTTCCGCCCGGGAAGGTGTGCCCGACACCCTGGTTCCGGACGACCACATCAACCGAGACTTCGTCTCCGGCTACAACCGCGGGACGGATCGCGTCCAGGGGACCGATGGGCGTCCCAGACTCCCCCCGACGGATCGCAAACAGATCCACCCGCAGTTTCTCATCCTGCAGGAACGATTCGATCCTCCCGATCGTTTCTTCGTCCCCACGCAAAAACGGGAGAGCGGTGTTAACAGCCAAAAAACGGTGAGACCTGACGAAGCCGTCCTTGGCCGCCACGTCCCCCCGAAAGACCTTTTCCAGAGGCATGTGACAGTCCTGGCAGATTCGCTTGTTCGATGGAAGATAGAAGGTTCGCGAAGCGTTGCGCGCCACTCCGCTGTCGTGCCAGTTGTCGAACTCATCCTGCCCTCGCACCCAGCGGTAGCCGTTCAGTCTGACATCTAGGCTTACTTTGTGGCAGGTTGCGCAGAACTCAGGGGACCGGAAGAACGGCTTGAGCATCTGGCCCTTGTGGACAGTGGGTTTTGCTTTGAGGGCTGCGTCATGGATTGCCTGACCCAGGGTGTTCTTCGAATCCGCGAAGAGATAGGGATCCTCCTGTTCATCCGCGATATTGTAACCCCCGTTTCCTGTCCGGTTGTGGATCTTATCGATGGCGTGACAACCCAGGCAGGTGAGACCGGCCTGAGCCTGTGCGCTTCGTCGGTCGATCGGTTCGGTCATCTTTCCGGCCAGCATCAACGCCGGGTCGTGACAGCCGGAACACCACTTGGACTTCACAGAGGCCTCCCGTCCTTTGAGTTCCTCGTAGTGGACGAGGTGGGCTTGAACTTCCGGATTGGAAGATCTCGAATTTTCACGCATGTCGTTGATCGTGGCCTCATAAAACGGATTGTTGAACGAAGCGAAGCGGTGGGCGGACCGGGACCACTGTTCCACGATGTCGGCGTGGCAGCGCGCGCAGGTCGCTGCGCCAATCTCTTCATTCACCACAAAGCCATATCGATCTAAGTCCGGGGAGAGCCGATCCGGCCGCGAGATGTCCCCTCGTGTGATGATCCGCGACGGCAGGAAGTCTCCCGTGGTCGTGGTCGCGGCTGACGGAAAGAACGGGCTGTCGGTCGGCACATAGTTTGCAGGGAGAAACCCGTCCCGAACGTAGGCGGTAAGGTCCCGGGCCCGGGCCCCGGGGCCCCTGTCTTTCCCCGCGGAAGCCGCAATCCGCGCTTCTTCGGTCAGGACCATCCCTCGGGGACTCATGCCGTGGCCGATGATCGCCAGGAAGGCAACTGCCAGGACAGCGGCGATCCCGTTCCGGATCGTGGTGCGTGACGGTGCTGAGATCGATACCAGGCGGTGGTAGAGATAAACGGAAGGGACCAGACCCGCACAGACCACGTGAACCCAGAATGCCCACCGATTGTCACGGCTGTTGGCCGCGGTGAGGATAAACAGGCCGGTGACTGCAAGGACAAGGCCGCCGATGACCAGGGTTACCCCGGAGTTAATCGAGGTTGGGTGCCGCCTTCTCCACACACCCGGCAGATGCCAGATGAGAAACACGACCGCGACCAGGACCATGGCCAGTCCCGCCCCGGTGTGCAGGAGAACCATCCCCTGAAAGAGCCTGGGGAGAGCCAGTTCCGTGAGGGCGAAATATCCGATGCCCGCCGCTCCGGCGACGCGATTCGCCAGGAGATAGAGCGTGTTTCCGAAGACGAAGACCCCAAGGGCAACGAGCAAAAGGAGGAGTCGTCGCTTTCCCCCTTTCAAACCGAATTGTTCATCTCGATCGTTCGGCACTGCAGGCTCTCCGATACCCGATGATTGGCGATACGAGGTTTTGTGATATGACCCAAAAATAAACTACCAGAATCATATTGACCTGTCAAGCTTCCCCCGATCGGATATAAACGGTCCCCCGTGAATAATCGCTCCTCAACGGAAAGCGTTACCTATGATTCCCCTTGTCCTGTAACTGAGCGTTTATATATTTCAACGACAACATTTCAACGGCAACCGAGGCAATAGTAAACCACCCCGCCCAAAGGGCGGGGCATTAACCACTCCCATCCCCAAACAGATCCAACTGTAGGGGCCCTTTCTGCTCTTGACGATGATACCGAATATATTGCTCAATCACTTCAGAAGTCACCTTGTCGCCTACGGTGCGGGCAAAATAACCATCTTCCCAGAATTCTCCACCCCATAACTCCCGTTTCACCTCTGGATGTTCTCGGAAGACCCCGCTGCCCGAAATACTCTTCAAAATGCCCACTACCTTAGAAATCGAATACCGGGGAGGAAACGACAAGAAAATATGCACATGATCTTCGGCCACTTCCATCTCTTGGATGTCAAAACCAAAATCCTCTGCTATCCGATGAAACAGCTTGCCCACATACTCTCGAAGGTCACCTCGCAAAATCCATTTCCGATACTTCGGTGCCCATACCAGATGATACTGGCTATCATAGACTGCGTGACTGGTCCGTCGGAGTCCCATCGTATGCCTCCTGAGTCGATATGAGTCTCAGTGGTCTGCACACGATAAGACAGCCTTTTAGCTTGCCTTCGGCAAGCTAAACTTTTCCTCCCCTTCCAAAGGAAGGGGTATCCAAGTCCAAATACTTTCATGAAAGAACCGATAAAAAATCAATCATGGATTCTTCTTCTGGCTCTCTTCATCTGCGCAGACCAGGGCAATTCCGATGATCCAATGCCCGATGATCCATCCCGGGCCATCCTTTTTTTCGGGAACAGCCTCACCGCGGGTTACGGCCTCGATAAAAAGGCGGCTTTCCCCGCCCTGATCCAGGAAAAAATAGACCGTATGAGCTGGCCTTATATTGTTGTGAATGCGGGACTGAGCGGGGAAACATCCGCGGGGGGCCTCCGGCGAATCGATTGGATGCTCAAAAAACAGTTCGAACTTATTGTGATCGAACTCGGGGGAAACGACGGCCTCCGGGGCGTCCCGCTGGAGGAGACCCGAAAAAACCTCAACGCCATCGTTGACCGAATTATCGAACGGGGCCCGCAGGTAAAAATCGTCATCGCAGGGATGCAACTCCCCCCCAACCTGGGTTCCGATTATACAGGTGCATTCAAGTCCATATATCCGAACCTTGCGAAAAAATACAATACGCCTTTAATCCCCTTCCTGTTAAAAGGAGTTGGGGGGGACCCGAATCTCAACCTGCCTGACGGGATCCATCCCAACGCCAAAGGGCACAAAATCGTCGCGGAGACCGTATGGGCGACCCTCAAACCGATTTTGCAATCGATTCAAGAGGCACAAGCCGAGCCCCCGCCGGAAGGAATAAAGGCTGCGGTCGAACGCGTGGCCTTTGGTTCCTGCCTCCGCCAGGACAGGCCGCAGCCTGTCTGGAAGTCGGTCCTGGAAACCGCCCCTGATGTTTTTGTCTTCCTCGGGGATAATATCTATGCCAACACGACGGACCCGGAGGTGATGCGACGAAAATATGGGTTGTTGAACGGACAAGCGGGATTCAGGACCCTCAGGAATCGCTGTCGAATTCTCGCCACCTGGGACGATAACGATTACGGATCGAACGACGGCGGTGCAAACTATCCGATGAGAGGCCTTTCGCAACGGATATTCCTGGATTTCTGGAGATGGTCCGAGGGATGGTCACATCCGGGCGTCTATCAGTCCAGGATCCTCGGTCCGCCGGGTCAGGAAGTGCAGTTCATCCTTCTTGACACACGATATTTCAGGTCAAACCTAGTAGGGGAATCCGGCCTATATCGTCCCAACGCCGAACCAGATGCGACCGTCCTTGGCGACCTTCAGTGGAAATGGCTCGAAGAGGAATTGCGCAAACCCGCCGAAGTACGGATAATCGCCTCGAGTATTCAGGTCATACCCACAGAGCACAGATGGGAAAAATGGGCCAATTTTCCCAGAGAACGGGAAAGGCTTTTCGGGCTTATCGCATCAACGGGAGCCAACGGAGTCGTCTTTTTAAGCGGGGACAGGCACCTTGCGGAAATCTCCCGGCTGACGACGGGTGTTCCTTACACACTGTATGAAGTGACTTCAAGCCCGTTGAACCAGAAAGGAGGGGGAAGCAGCGCGGAGCCGAACCGCTTCAGGATAAGCCAGAGCAATTATCGAGAGGGGAATTTCGGCTTGATCACCATCGACTGGGATCGTCGGGTTCTCAAGTTGGCCATCCTTAATGAAGGTGGAGCGGAAGTGTTTTCGCAGCGTGTGCCCCTGATACATTGAATATTGAAGATCGGAGAATTGAATATTTTAAAAACTCAGGACTTTCATGTGCCCTTTTGAATCTCGCATTTCAATATTCTTCAATCTTCAATTTCCCCTGACCCTCATTCTACATTCCTCAGAACCTCCAGGGGCGGACGACTTATCACCCCATGGATATTGAGCATCCCGAGCAGGATCGTCAACCCGATCACAAGCGTAAAAATCAGAGCAAGGGGGACGAACGGGATCGCAAATGCGATATCAAACACAAACCTCGCCAGAATCCATCCCCCCGTAAGAGCCAGTCCCATCCCGGTCAATGTCGCAAGACCACCCAGTAAAAGATACTCGAGCAGTTGAATCTGGACGATCTGACGTTGGGAGGCCCCCAGAGTGCGGAGGAGGACCGCTTCGTGAATACGCTGATAGCGGTTCGCGATCACGCACGACGCAAGAATGATGAACCCCGTAAGCGTGCTGAACAGCGCCATAAACCGAATCACGGATCCCACCCTGGATAGGATCTCGTCCGCCGTCTTCAGAATCAAACCGAGGTCCAGTGAGGAGACATTGGAGAATCTCTGAACGAGCCTCCGTTGCAGCTTTGCGGATTCTGCCTGTGAACGCACCCGCGTGGTCAACACCGAAAATTGGGGGGCCGACTCCAGGACCCCCGCCGGAAATACCACAAAAAAATTGGGCTGCACCCGCTGCCATTCGACGTTCCGGATGCTTCCCAAAGTCGTGACGATCGGGACCCCTTGAACGTCAAAGGTCACGGTGTCCCCCAGTGTCACCCCCAGCCTCTGTGCGGTTCTTTCCTCCATCGAGATCGGCACCGGCCCGCCCCCACCGGTCACAGACCCTGTCCACTCCCCTGCGACGATCTCCTCAGACTCAAAAAGATGATCCCGGTAGGTCGACCGGTATTCCCGCCTTAAAGCCCATCTGGATACCCTCGAAGACTTTCGCAGTGAATCCGCGCTCTCTCCTTTCACCGAGGCGACCCGCATCGTCACCACCGGGGACCGGTGCAGAATCGGTAGATCGTAAGATCGAACAAGGTCCACCGTCTCATCAACCTGATCGGTCTGGATATCGAACAGGACCAGGTTAGGCCGGCCTTCACCCCCGGCGAGGGAAATCTGTCGAATCAATGAAAACTGTGAAATATAGAGTATGGCGATCAAGGAGGTCCCCAATCCCAGGGAAAGCATCATAACCAGGGTCTGGTTGTTCGGCCGGTAGAGGTTTGCCAGGGCTTGCCGCCACACGTATCTCCACGATCTGGGGAAGAATCGCCTCACGAGCTTCATCAAGAGATAGGCGACCCCCGCAAGCAGCCCAAATGCCCCCCCAAGCCCGGCGATAAGCCCCAAACCCGCTTTCCAGTGACCCGTCTGAACAGCCCCTAAAAGACCGACAAGGAGAATGATCATCAGAAGAATTCCGATTCGGAGGGGATCTCTCGCTTTACCGGACCCTTCATAGGCCGTCCGCAAGGCGGCCAGGGGTGAGGTTCTGCGGATCGAAACCAGGGGATGCATGGCAATCATGAGGCTCAACCCAAGGCCGATCGACAATCCCTGCAAAACGGCTTTCAACGAAGGATTTACGGAAACCTCCACGGAGGGGAAGAACCCGCCCAGAACATTCGGAAGGAGTTGTTGGACAAAAAGACCCATCAAGCCCCCTCCGAGAGAACCGATCAAACCCATGGACGCCGCCTGGATCAGATAGATCGTAAAGGCCTGACGGTTCCGGGCCCCAAGGCACTTAAGGACCGAGATCGTCACCAGTTTTCCGCGGATATAAACGTGAATACTTGCCCCAATCCCCACACATCCCAGGAGCAGCGCGACGAACCCGGTCAGACTCAGGAAATGGTCAAGGTTATCGAGCATACGGCCCCATCTCCTTTTGCGCCGGTCTACGGTTTCGTATCTTAAATCCTGTTCGGCCAGCTGTGGCTCAATCCTCTTTAAGAGCCCCGTCAGCATCTCATCCTCAACCTTAAACAACACGCGGTAAGTTGCCCGGCTCCCGTGTTGGATGAGATCCGTCCGATCGAGGAGGGAGAGCGGGATAAAGACAACCGGGGCGACCATCATGCCGGCCGGTCCCTCGTCCGGGACCCGGTTCAACCGCCCTGCAATCCGGAAGGTCAGGTCCCCTAAACGCGCGGAGTCCCCCACCGCAACGCCGTACTGGAGCATCAACCCTTCGTCCAGAAGGGTCTCCCCTTTCCCTTGATATCGCTCCGCGGCTTCCCGAGGTTCTGTCAGGAGCCTTCCGTAATAAGGAAACGCATCCCCCACGGCCCGTACCTGAACCAGGCGCGTCCCCCCGCCTTTGGGGAAATAGATCATCGAAACAAACCGAACTTCTCGAGATTGAAGGCCGCCGATCGAATCGATCAGGGCTTCGGTCTTCGGATTAAACGGCCGCGATTGACTCAGGACCAGGTCCGCTCCGAGAAGGGTCTTGGACTGGGCGTTCACGGCATCCTCAAGGTTCTCCTTAAATGAACGTATCGCAACAAGAGCGGCAACACCCAGAAGGATTGACGATACGAAAAGAAGCAGCCGTCCCCGATGGGATCTGCTGTCCCGCCAAGCCATTTTCCAGACCCAAGGGTCAAAAAGAGGAGCCATGGATTTAATCGAAGTCATTGATCGGCAAACCTGTTTCGGGAGAAGGACGGGAAATTGTGAAGTGGAGGGGTTAAAGGATCGGGCTTACCAAGATGCGGGATCCCCATGGCCATCGGACAGGACCGCGCCTCCCTTCAGTTTGATAACCCGCTGGCTGCGACCTGCAAGCTCCAGGTTGTGGGTGGCCATGATCAGGGTGGTTCGGGCTTCGCGGTTCAATTCAAACAACAGATCCACGACCCTCTGACTCGTATCGGCATCCAGATTACCCGTCGGCTCGTCGGCGAACAAGATCTTTGGCCGGTTGACAAACGCCCGAGCGATGGCCACCCGCTGCTGTTCTCCCCCGGAGAGTTGGGCGGGATAATGCTCCAGACGCTCCCCGATGCCCACTCGTTCCAGGAGGTTCTCGGCCACGGCCCTTGAATCGCTCTTCCCGCGAAGCTCCAATGGGACCAGGACATTCTCAAGAGTCGTCAGGGTTGGAATGAGGTTGAAATTCTGAAAAACGAAGCCTACGTATAGGTTTCGTAATCTTGCCCGCTCATCCTCATTCAGTCGATCCAGACACACCCCTTGAAGGGTCACCGAGCCGGAACTGGGGCGATCGAGCCCTGCGCACAAACCCAGAAGGGTTGTCTTGCCGCTTCCAGAGGGACCCACAATCGCACAGGATTCGCCTTCAGAGAGTGAAAGGGACACATCCCTCAGGACCGTCAGCGCATGGCTCCCGCTGAAATAGGACTTTGTCAATCCGTCAACTTGAAGGGCGTGCATGGGCTATAGTTTCCAATTAATTGACATCCGATGTTGGATAACCACCTATCTCCCCAGTTGCGTCAACAACCTGTCCGGATAGTCCGTTAACATTCCATCAACCCCAAGATTCATCATGCGTCGTATATCGTCCAGGTCATTCATCGTCCACACGTAAACCTTCACCTTATGTCGGTGGGAACTGCGAATAAAGTCCGGCGTGATCACGTGCAGTGGGCCGAGATACTCGGGGACCAGCATGGCTTCTGCGGGAGGCCGGTAAACAGCGCCCAGGTACAACCGGTTCAGGATGTAAAAGGTCAGTGCTTCAGTGAAACTGGCTGCTGAGGCTGTTTCTGGGCAGAGGCGCCTGAACTCGCTAATTATCCCTGCATCCCCCGAAGCGACGATCACACCATCCGTCATACCGAAGCGGTGGATCGTCTGGCATAGCGATGGGCCGATAGCGGGGTCGGAGGATTTGATCTCAATGTTAACGTGAACTTCCGGGAATGCCGAAAAGACTTCCGCAAGCGTGGGAACCCGAATCCCCCGACCTCGGTACGGAAAGCTTCTCCCCCCGTCATCGCTCCATCGGTAGCCCGCATCCAGTTTCTTGAGTTCCGCCAGGGTAAATTCCTCAACCCTTCCTGTTCCGTCCGTGGTTCGATCCACCGTCCGATCGTGAAGGATGACAAGGGCCCCATCCGCGGTGCTTCGCAAATCCATATCGAGGACATCCACACCCCGATCCAGGGATCTTTTAAAGGCAAAAAGCGTGTTTTCCGGCCAGGCGCCAAGGCCGCCGCGATGCGCAAAAGTGAGGACCCTCTGGTTGGAGTGAAAAGGATGGGAAGGAACAGGCTGGACGAGGTTCCCACGAATGCCGAAGACCAGCCCCAATGACACGATAATTCCGGCAGTGACTATAAAAATAAGCTTTCGCACAGCACCGACATCGTGAAGATTAAACCCGAGATGATTGGTTCCTCTGGATGTGTGCAGATTTTATCGTCCTATCGCAGACCTCGCTTCGCTCGCGCGAACCCAGCTCGCTTATCGGGGGGAGGACGGAGGAACCTGTCAAGGGAAGGAAGGCACCTTGTTTCTTCCAGAAGGGAGAAATTTACCCTTGCGAGAGTTAAAAAACCGGGCTACATTCTCAACATCCTGGAAACACAGGTGATCCGGTTGATCGGTTCTCATCGCAATAACCTGCTTTGCAAGTTTGCGGAGGTCTGCCATTGAAGGTCGAAGTCCGCATGTTCGCTTACTTCGACAAATACCTGCCCCCCCATGCCGATGGGCGAAAAGCCACGGTGGAACTCCCCGAATCCGCCAACGTGGAAACCCTCGTTTCGCATCTCGGAATCGCAGAGGATGAGATGGAGGGGGATTACATGCCCTACGTCGTCATCATCAACGGCGAACACACGGCATGCGATGCCCCCCTGAATGACGGCGATCAAGTCAGCCTTTTCCCCCCCTTACCCGGGGGTTGAATCCCTTGACACCCGGCCTGCGATCCGATAAATTTTGAATTCCTCAATTCGCAGCTCGCATGAACCTGTTGGAAAAGGAGCGCACCATGCAAGACTCGATTTATCGACACGCAAAGGTGGGACTCGTTCATTTCATGGCCTATAAACAGACCATGGGCGGTGAGGGTCCTATCATAGAGACCCTCTCGGGATTGGCGACAGACCCTTATTTCGAAGTCGTCGAGATAACCACGATCGCGGACGAAGCCGTCCGCACGCAAGCGAGGGATCTGCTTGAATCAGCCCACGTTGAGGTTGCCTTCGGGGGGCAGCCGATCCTCCTGAGAAATAAGCTCAATCTCAACGACGAAGACGCCGTGGGCCGAAAAGCCGCTGTAGACGCGATGATTGCCGCACTGGAGGAAGCTGAGTTTATCGGAGCACCCGGAATCGGACTTTTGAGCGGAGTCGATCCCGGGGAGTCCGGACGGGAAAAGGGTGTAGACCTTCTGGTGGACTCCCTTGGACAGATCTGCGCGGATGCATCGGGCCGAAATATGCGGGTGGTGTTGGAGACGTTCGATCGCCTCCCTTACGGAAAGAACTGCCTTGTCGGACCCAATTCGCTGGCCGTAGAGGTATCGGAGCGAGTCCGGGCGGACCATCCGAACTTCGGTTTGATGCTGGACCTGAGCCACCTCCCGCTGCAGGGGGAGACTCCGAGGGATGCCCTGCCCCTGGCCAAAGACCATCTCGTCCACGCGCACATCGGAAACTGCGTAATGCGGAACCCGGACCACCCTGCCTATGGAGACAATCATCCGAGGTTCGGTTGCCGGGACGGCGAAAACGACATCCCTGAACTCGTGGAATTCTTAAGAATCCTTAAGGACATCGGCTATCTGAATCCTGACGACAGGAAAATCCTGAGCTTCGAAGTGGCCCCCATGGATGGCGAAAGCTCAGAAGTCGTCATCGCCAACTCCAAACGGACCTTGAACGCGGCATGGGCCCGGGTGTAGGACAGAATAAGACGGATTGAAAAGTTTGGGATAGGAGAAGGAGGAAAGTGAGGGGGAAGTAGGGAGGTCGGTGGAACTTGGCATTAGTCGAATCCGGGCACCAGCCGTGCCCGGATTTTTATTTACCTTGAGGATATTCAGCTTCAACCTGGCGATCATGCCTAATCCGCATTCACGACGGCTTTCTCCGTTTGCGAATGTAAAAAGGCATTGTGATCGTAATCGAGGGCTCCTTTCGGGAGCCACTCCCAGAAAGGCCCCAAGTCCACCCGAATCTTATCCAGGAAAAACCGAGGGAGTTGGGTTGTTTCCTGTTCGAAAAAGTCTCGGAACGGCTTATCGACATCCAGCCGGCGACGGATTTCAGAATAATATTTGATCCGGCCGACACCCTGGTTGGATCTCGCTCGTAAAACGTTCATCCATCTCCAATTTGTGGGTTGCATTCCTTTGTATCGACGTACGATCGATCGCCACGAAAAAGTGTACTTGTTTATATCAATCATGTGTTCAAAGAACTGTGACCAGGTATAGTTCTTGGGCTTGACGTTCATCGCCTCCTGCGTGTTCAGAAAATGAAACGGAAAGGGGAGAACCCGATTTTCCCGTTGATATTCGAGGTTAAGCGGGGCGGACTCCCCGAAAGCGGAAAGTAAACAAAAGGCAGGATAGGCCCCGGGTGCAAGGTCTACGAATAGCTTGGTTGCTTCAAACGGTTCCGGTCCGTCGTCGACATCCAGCCCGTGGACAAAGTTCGCTTGAAGATACGGGATGTAGCTCATCACCATATTGATATGATCCGAGACCAGACGTACTTTTTCCATCCCGACCCTTTTTCCGGTCTTCGATTTATTCCCCATGTCAAACCAGGACTCGATCCCCGGCATCATGACTTTGAAGCCGATTTTCTTGAGCCGCTTCAAACGGGCCTCTGAAAGCAGGGAGAGGCTGCTTTCCCCGTAATAATCGATGCTGCCCGGAGGAACGGCTTCCTCGATCGCGTCGATGCATTCATCGAACCGGACGCCGAAGTTTGGATCGTGCCAGCTAACGCGTGGGTGTTCGAACTTTGTCAAAAGAAAGCGCAGATCCTCTTTGATCACGTCGAATTCGAGCTGCTGGTAGGGAATGACCGAATCCGTACAGAAGCTGCAGGTATAGGGACAACCCAAGCTGCCGATCATCGGGACCATCTTAAGCATGGGCGCTTTTTTCAAAGTCGGTTCGATAAAATTCCAGCGCTCTTTTACGCCCGGAAGCTCGAGGGGCTGCTTCTCCGCAGATACTTGGAGCCCGAACGGCCGGTGTGGAGAACAATCCTCCAGGACATCCCGGATAACGGTTTTATCGGTGAATCCGAAGACATAGTCGAAATATTTTGAGGCATCACCCGGAAAACCCCGGGCGTGGGGGCCGCCGATTGCCGTAACCGCACCTCGCGATTGGAACAGATTGCTCAGGGCATAGGCCAGCTGCGCCGTATGGGAATACGCGCCGATAAAGACAAGATCGACGTCGTCAGGAATTTCATTGATCAGGTCCTCAAACCCCGTAAAACACACAAACCTGACATCGTGGCCATCTTGTTCGCACCACGCGCCGATTACCTGGGGCATGATGCTCGTGAGGTTTGGATGCATGACCCGAGCCCACAATGTGGTGGCGGGGGCTTTCGTAACCAGGTCGATAATTCCGACACGCAGCTTTTTCATTCTACCTCACACGATAAAGTGTTAGCTTACACCCCCGTCTCGATCTGGAAAGACCGTTTACTGAGGTCGATCTCCTCAGAACAGATGTTGCAGGATTATTTAATCAGGATCGGGCCTCTTTGGCGGAAGTTTCTGGCAGGGAATATGGCTTCCGACAACGGAGAGTTCTCTGAATGCTGAGCATAGGATATGCAAACAGCAGAGAAAAACTCCGGGGGGGACAATCCACCGGAGTCACGCGAGGGGTGTGCTATGCGGCGGGAAGGTGAGATCTAAATACGTTGCGTTATCCTGTGGTGCTTGAGGGTTAACGCCAACCAATGGGAGCGCCCCCACGACAAACGCGCTTGAATAGCCTAACACCACTCCCTCCCGCGAACGAACGCTTTGATTAATCCAGTAAGGTCTGATCAGAAAAGTCGCATCTCAGGTTAGACCACGCAAACCTTTACCGTTTTTCTCTCTCGAGAATTACTTCTGAAATCGCTGAGATTTCTGCCGCCTGCGTGTAGAGCGCTGTTGTTTCATCTTGCGGACTTCGGCCTGAGTCATGAAATAGCGTTTGCGCTTCATCTCCGTGAGAAGGCCGGACCTTTTTACCTTCGTACTGAACCTTCTCAGAACCTTCTCGATGGGTTCTTCGCTTCGCATTTTGATTCCAATATGTCCCACAATCCCCTCCTCGCCATTAGGATTACTCTGTAATGATATCTTTGAACGTCTTCCCCGACGGAATCATGGGCAGGACGTGTTCCTGATGGGGAACGATCACATCCAAAACATAGGCCGTCTTGGACGAGAGCATCTCCCCTATCCCGTCGGCAAGTTCCTCTTTTTTGACCATCCTGCGGGCCGGGATGCGAAATCCCTCACAGATCGAAACCAGATCGGGATAGATGCCCTCCCTCGACGGATCACCGATGAAGGTGTGGCCCCTGTTGCTCGCGTAAAACCGGTCCTCCCACTGTACGACCATTCCGAGGTGCTGGTTGTTGATGACACACACCTTCACGGGGATGTCGTCCGCGTAGGCCGAGGCCAGTTCCTGTACGTTCATGATGAAACTTCCGTCGCCGTCGATGTCGATCACCTCGCGATCCGGACACGCCAATTTCGCCCCGATGGCCGACGGAAGTCCAAAGCCCATCGCCCCGAGTCCGCCTGAGGTGATCCACCGTCTGGGGTCTACAAACTTGTAGTACTGCGCAGCCCACATCTGATGCTGCCCGACGCCCGTGGTAATAATCGCCTCCCCGTCCGTCATCTCGTAGAGCAACTGAATCGCATACTGAGGCATGATCGCTCCGTCGATCTCCTTGTAACTGAAAGGATACCGCTCCCGCTGTTCATCAAGCTCCGCGTGCCAGGCGCTGTAATCTCCACCCTCAACAATCTGGTTGAGGATTTCGAGCGCGGGCTTCAGGTCCCCCAGTATCGGGATGTGAGCGGGTTTATTCTTGTTCAGTTCCGAGGCATCGATATCGATATGCACGATCTTCGCATTTTTCGCGAATTCGGACAGCAACCCCGTTACGCGGTCATCAAACCTCACCCCCAAGGCTAGGAGAAGATCTGCACGGTCGAGCGCATAATTGGCGTAGACCGAACCGTGCATTCCGACCATCTGCAGGGAGAGGGGATGGGTCTCGGGAAAAACACCCAGACCCATCAGGGTGGTCGTAATCGGAATGTTCGTCTTCGTGGCGAGTTCGGTTATCTCGCGATGCGCGTCCGAGGCGACGACTCCCCCGCCGGCGTAGATGACCGGTTTTTTCGCCTCTTTGATGGCCTCCGCGACCATCTCGATCTGCTCGCGGTTCGCCCTCACGTGCGGATTGTACCCGCGGAAGCTTATCTCGTCCGGGTAGTCCGGTACGATTTCACTCTGCTGAATGTCCTTCGGGATATCCACAAGCACCGGCCCGGGACGACCTGTGCGTGCGATGTAGAACGCCTCTTTCACGACGCGTGGGATATCCTCCACTTTATCGACCAGGTAGTTGTGTTTTGTGATCTGCCGGGTGATCTCGACCGTCGGGGTTTCCTGGAAAGCGTCCTTCCCGATCACCTTTGTACCCACCTGACCCGTGATGCACACGATCGGGACGGAATCCATCTTCGCATCCGCGATCCCCGTCACCAGATTGGTCGCACCGGGGCCGGATGTGGCGACACACACGCCGACCTTTCCGGATGCCTTGGCATAACCCTCAGCGGAAAACACCTCCCCCTGCTCGTGTCGGGCAAGGATGACCCGGATATTCGAACGGGTTAGGGCTTGGTGGATCTCCATGCTGGCCCCGCCCGGGTATCCGAAAATGACCTCGACCCCTTCCCGGACCAGCGCTCCGACCAGGATATCGGCCCCGCGTTGCTTCTTCTGGGATTTTGGTTGTCCTTCACTCAGAAGGCCAGGGTCAGGTTGTCGGGCCGTTTTCGCCGTGGGCATCCTTCATCGTCTCCTTGTGGTAAAAAGAAGGATTTTTTTAAGCATCTATTAATATTACGGTTTTATCCACTTGAAGTCAACGACTATTTCGAACAAAAACGGGCCCCCGGTTCAGGCCTTCTCCCCCGCGGAAAAAGGAATTCAATGCCCTTCATCATCTTGACATTCCCATACAAATCGCTTATTATTAAGCGGTTCCGCTTATACCTAAAACCCCGCCTTTCCTCTTCGCCCAGGCATGATCTCTTTCCCTGCTCCCCTCTCTGATTACACGCGTGAATACTGAAGACCGCATCATGAATTCTGAAGACCACACGGAAAGGCTCCAAGGCGTCATAGAGCGGATCACCTACCGGGTCGAGGACACGGGCTACACCGTTGCCCGATTCCGCCCGAAAGGAAAAGGGGGGGGTATCGTCACAATCGTAGGTAACCTGGCCTCGGTAAACCCCGGCGAGAGCCTGATCCTGGATGGGGAGTGGTCCAAACACGCCCAGTACGGTCGGCAGTTCAAAGTCGTCACCAGTCGGACAGTCTATCCCACGACGCTGGAAGGGATCCGAAAGTACCTGGGGTCCGGCCTGATCAAAGGTGTGGGACCGGTCACCGCGGGCAGAATCGTCGATTACTTCGGAGAAGAAACCCTGGAAATCATCGAGAAGACACCTTCGCGGCTGACCAAGGTGGAAGGGCTTGGTCGCAAACGCGTCGAGATAATCCAGAGGGCATGGGAAGCCCAGCGGGAAATCAAAGAAGTCATGCTTTTCCTCCAGTCCCACGAGGTGAGCACGGGCCACGCGACGAAGATCTGGAAACACTACGGCAATTCCGCCATCTCCCTGGTGCGGGAGAACCCCTACCGCCTCGCAGACGATATATGGGGCTTCGGGTTCCTGACGGCGGACCGTATCGCACAGAAACTAGGCGTGGAGGCGCGCTCCGAGAAACGGATCCGGGCTGGGATTCGGTACGTGTTGGGCATGGCTGCGGATAACGATGGGCACGTCTTTCTCCCCCTTGTGGAACTCACACGCAGGTGTTCCGAGGACCTCGATGTGGATGCCGACCTGGTTTCCCC
This sequence comes from Candidatus Latescibacterota bacterium, assembly GCA_965217865.1. Taxonomy (GTDB): domain Bacteria; phylum Latescibacterota; class UBA2968; order SICM01; family SICM01; genus CBDCJO01. The sequence goes on from CBDCJO010000001.1 coordinate 568,057, forward strand.
CTGCCTTGAGACCCTCGAAGCCGAGGACGGGGTGATCGTCGAAGAGGATCGCATCTACATCCCCCCTCTTCGCCACGCGGAGCAGGGGGTGGCCACGCGCGTCCATCAGCTCACATCCATCGCCAGGATCGAGACCGGTGATCTGAATGCCGAGATCGCAGCGGTTGAACGGAAGACCTCCATATCTTTCGCCGCGGGTCAGAAGGATGCTCTGAAGAAGTCCCTTTCCCACGGACTGCTGGTCATCACCGGTGGTCCTGGCACGGGCAAGACCACGACGATCATCGGAATACTCTCCCTTTTCGAGCGAAGGAACAAACGGACCGCACTGGCCGCACCCACGGGTCGCGCCGCCCGGCGAATGACCGAAGCCACAGGCCGCGAAGCGAGAACGATCCATCGGCTTCTGAAATTCAACCCCCAGAGGATGTCTTTCGAACACGACGCCCACCATCCGCTCGAGGTAGACGCCCTGATCGTCGACGAGGTGTCGATGATCGATGTCGTACTTCTGAACAGCCTCCTTCGCGCGGTACCGCTGACAGCGACCGTCGTCCTAGTGGGAGATGTGGACCAGCTCCCTTCTGTCGGTCCGGGAAACTGTCTCCGGGACCTGATCGGATCAGAGAGCGTCCCGGTCGTCGTCCTGAACGAGATCTTCAGGCAGGCTCAACAGAGCCGGATCGTCACGAATGCGCATAGGATCAACATCGGGGAGCTCCCTGAGATGCAACCCCAGAAAGACGCCGATTTCTTCTTCATCGAAGAGGAGGATCCCGCTCGCATCGCCGAGACGATCAAGGGCCTTTGCACGGTCCGCCTTCCCAAGACATACGGTCTGGATCCGATCCAGGATATCCAGGTACTCTCCCCGATGTACCGCGGGGAAACCGGGGCCACACATCTTAACGCCCTTCTCCAGGGATCCCTCAATCCCTTCGGTCCTTCCGTTCAGCGAGGGGATACCGCATTCCGGGTCGGGGACAAAGTGATGCAGGTCCGTAACGACTACACCCAGGATGTGTTCAACGGAGATCTCGGCGTGGTCTCAAAAATCGACCTCGAAGAAGGGTCACTCGAGGCCGCGTTTCCGCACCGCATCGAATACGACGTGTCGGACCTGGATAAGCTGGTGCTTGCGTATGCCATCAGCTGTCACAAAAGCCAGGGGTCCGAATACAAGGCGGTGGTGATGCCCATAACAACACAGCACTATACCATGCTACAACGCAACCTCCTGTACACCGCCGTTACCCGCGCCCGGATGCTCGTGGTCCTGGTCGGCACACGGAAGGCCCTGGCCATCGCGGTCAAAAACAACAGCGTCGACGCACGCTACACATCATTGGTCGAAAAAATCCGGGAGAGGAACCCCGAATAGGTGAACGTTCCCCCTTGCTTCCCTGCAGGTAGATGGAAAACGAAATTCCTCTCCGATGACACCATCCCCGAATAAAAAAGGGCGGCCTATGGCCGCCCTTGAACGTGTTGATCGCCGGGGTGATCCGGCTATGGGGCTCTCTGCGGAAGGACACCATCATCCGGGACATAGGAATCGAGGATCCCCTGGATTTCCCCCTGGAATTTTTCCAGGGACCCCTGGACTTGATGGCGGAACTCCTCCCGGACCGTATGATAATATTCCTGCGCGGCCATCCGGAGGACCTCTGCGTTGTGATGCAGCGTCCTCCTGCGATCGTCCTGAAAATCCTCGAACCGGGCGTGTATGGCCTGCATGAAACGGCTGGCGTACGCCCCCACGTTTCGTTGAAAGGCCTCGCGGGTGCCCTCGCGAAAACGCTCCAGGTGCTCCAGCGCCTCGGAGAAAAACGACTTCATCTCGTCCACGTGAAGCGCCTGTTGGGTGGTCAGGATCAGATGATGGCCCTGAACGGCGAGGCGTATCGCATCCGGAAAACTCTTCGGATGACTCCGAAGGGTCCGGAACATGAACTTCCAGTACTCCAATCGGTAATGTCCGGCGAGGCCCTGCCGCCAGAGCGACCTGAACAAGGCCTTGATCTCCGTCCCGGTGATCGGCATCTTGCTGATCGGGAACCGCGTCCGATTATCGAAAAAGGTCGAACAGCGTTCAAAAAAGATTTTGGGACTGTTCAGGGTCTCGACAGCGGTTCGGTGTCGATCCAGAAGCTCTTTTGGATCCATAACCGGCACATAGCTCAACTCCCGGTTGAAAATCCCGGAATCGCCCGTATATTTGGCCCCCTGGACCAGACGCCCAGCACGGCCGAAACGCTTATAATCCGGCGTGTCGCGCAGGACGCCCAGGATCCCCACCATAGCAACCGGAATCCCGGCCTCCCGAATAAACGCGATCGTTCGATCGGCGATGTCGTCCGGGTCCGTATCGAGTCCCATGATGAACCCGGCCTGGACTTCAAACCCCGTCCGTTGCAAAATCCGGACCTTGTCCAGGAGCGGAGCCCCCCCCTGCAGGTTCTTCTGCGCCCCCATAAACTTCAAACTCTCCTCCACCGGGGATTCGATGCCGGCGAACACCTTGTCGAACCCCGCCTGGTACATCGCCTCCAGGAGATCGGGATCATCGCTCAACCGGATGCTGGCCTGCGTGTGAAACTGAAACGGGTAGTCCCGCTCCCTCTGCCAGGGAATGACCTCCTCCTCCATTGCCGCGCGAATCTTATCCCGGTTTCCGACAAAGTTGTCGTCCACGGCCATGACCGCCCCGCGCCAACCCTCGTGGTAGAGGGCATCCAGCTCCTCAATGATCCTGCTCTTTCCCTTGACCCGGGTATCCTTCCCGTATAGGGATGGAATATTGCAAAATGTGCAACTTTCCGGACAGCCCCGGGTCATCTGGATGACCATGTTGCTGTAGTCGTGCAGGTCGATCAGATCCCATCGGGGTAAAGGCGTCAGGGCTAGATCTCGAAACTTTCCCCTTCGATCAATAGTTTCCCGCTCCGTCGAACCCGGATCGGAAATCATCCGCTCCACGACATCCAGGAACCCGTTCTCCGCCTCACCCAGATAGAATACCCCGTTGCCCTCAATCTCATCGTAATACTGGGTGGGCAGGGGTCCCCCGTTAAGTACAGGCACGCCGTAAGCGTTGCATCTCGCCATGATCTCTTCGAGGGATTGCCAGTGAATGATCATCGACGAAGTGATCACGATATCTGCCCATTCGAGATCCTCGTCCCGAAGCGGGGTCACATTGATATCCACCAATCGGAGCGTGTAGCTTTCAGGGGGCATCATGCCCGCGATCGTCAGCAAACCCAGAGGCGGAAAGGCAGACTTCTTACTGACCATTTTAAGGGCTTCGTCGAAACTCCAGAATGTAATTGGGTTTTTCGGACAGGTCAGCAGGGCATTTGGCATGTCATTCTCCCGTTACCGGCTTGAACTTCGACATTCCGGAGGCCTTCTGAAACGCCGGAATGAAAAGGAGAAAGGCGCGTTGGGAAAGAGGATGGAAAGATGGTTCACACAGACGCGTGCAAATGTAGCATAAGCATAACCAGAACGGGAACTTGAGTCAAGGAAATTTCGAAAAGGTTCATTAAAACAGGTGGTTCATGCGGATATGAACCATACCCCCACCCAGACCCTCGTCCTGTCCGAACCCGACATCCACCCCAACGACCCCCGCCCGGGAATCCGTGCGCAGGCCTGCGCCGTAACCCGTACGGTAGAGCGTCATCCCCCTGACCTCCGGGCCGAACGCCAACCGGTCTGAAATCACCCCCGAATCCAGAAAGAGAAACACCCGAGATCGCCTCCCGATCAGGAATCGGTGTTCAACCCCGCCCCACAGAGCCCTGACCCCAGCGAACTGCTCCTCCCGATAGCCCCTCAGGGAAGACGCACCGCCGAGCCGCAGTTTTTCACTCAGGGGAGCAACGGCTTCTCCGGTGTGGATCCCCCGAAAATGAGCCATCACCGCGATGGTCTGACCCTTGAAAATCGGGAAAAATCGCTCCGCGTCCCCCTCAAGGCTCCAGCGGTTGACCCTCCTGTTTGTCCCCGGGAACGATGCGCGGCCGAAAGACCCGGCGGCTTTGATGAAGCTCCCTTTCCTAGGGTTGTTGGGGTGGTCCCGGGTCTCATACGAAAGCCCCATCATGCTCCGCCACGTCCGACTCCGGGGAGCAAGCCCCAGACCCAAAGAGTCGGGGGAGACCTGATCCCATCCGGATTCAACCTCCAGCCCAAACGCACCTGTCAGCGGAATACGGACGCCGAATCCGACCCCGGCCGAGACATAGCCCGGCCGCTGAAGCAACTCAAACCGGAACCTTCCCGCAAGGGGCGTCGAACCGATCCAAGGCTCATCGTAATGAAAGATCAGGTCGGATGCCGAGGGCCCCCTCCGGTCCCATCGGATTGAAGCGCGACGACCCGTCCCCGCCAGGTTTCGAAATGACAGGTCCACCCGGCCCGCCATGTAGCCTCCCCCGCTTTCCGCGCCCGGCACGTACCCGACGACCCCATCGATCTGGTTGGCTCTCCCCTCCTCGACCTCGAGGGACAGGTGGACCGAATCGTTTTCAGGTTTGTGCATCAGCTTCACATCGCCGACCCGATCGAAGAGGCCGGACCGGATCAATCGACTCCGTCCGCGATCGACCCGGCTCTGGTCATAGAGCTCCCCGACACTGAGGCCCATCATTCGCCAAAGAACATCCGACCGCGTGGACCTGGCTCCGGACACCTTCAACCCGCCGACTTGAACGGACGGACCCTGTTCGATCCTCAGCGAGAGATCGACCACCCCGTTCGAATCGGGGACCCCGATTGTCGGGTAAACGGCACAGAAAGGATAACCTCTGTTCTCGTAGCTGCGGAGGATATTTTCGATATCCGCTTCAAACCGGTCCGGCCGGAACACCGCTCCCAACTTCGTTTCAAACCCGTCAAGGACATCGGGAGACACCGACGCCGCAAGATGGATGCGGCGGACTCGAATCCGGGGTCCCTCCCGAAGCGGAAAGACCACCTCGCAGCGACCATTTCCTTGAGTGACTACGGGAAAATCCACCTCTGCGAGGTACCGTCCGGCCCTCCGGCAATGGTCCAAAATCCGTTCCACATCCCGATGAAGGAAGAGACTATCCAGGACCGCTCCCGGCCTGGTTTCCAGGCTGTTTTGGAGATCGGTAACCGAAAGATCCCGTCCCCCCTCGATCCGAACCGAAGTGATCACTGGAGACTCTGCGAATACCGGGGGTACTGCGTGAAAAAGCAGAAGGGGCCAGAAAGTCAAGCATATATGGAATGGTCTCATAGAGCAGAGTATAGCCGAACCCCGGGTTATTCGCAAATTTTTTTCACAATAACTCTCTCTCACAGGAGGCTCAGGATGGGAAGATATTCGAAACAGGCCTGGAAAGGCAAGCATCTTTTTATGGGTATCGATCTTCATCGCAAAAGTTGGCACGTGACAATTCGTTCCGAAGACGGTTTGGTCCTTTTTTCCAACAACATTGGTGGCCGTTGGGAGGACCTGGAGCGATTGTTGTCCCGGTTCTCCGACGCGGGACAGATCTCGGTCGTCTACGAGGCAGGGTATTTTGGGTTTTGGGTATATGATCGTCTGATCGACTATGGGGTAGATGCGCGGGTTACGCCGCCTCATATGATTTCTCAACGCTCTGGTAGTCGGGTGAAAAATGATCGTCTGGATAGCGGGAAGTTAGCCGGGTTCCTACAGTCTGGCCATTTGGAGGCCGTATATGTTCCGACTTTGGAAGAGCGAGCGCACCGGCAAGTGTCCAGACGTCGTCGTCAGTCCATCGGCAATCGGGTTCGGGTTCAAAACCGGATCAAAGCAGAGCTTCGGGTGAATGGAACGACACGATGGTGTCCGCCGCCTGGGCGGCGAGGGTGGCCTGCCGGAGGTCGAGCCGGGCGGAGAAGCTGTCGCGCCCGTGGGAGGCCATGCCATACCTGTTGCGGAGTTCGCACAAGCCCTGGATGGTCTGGAGCAGACCCCGGATCGTCTTTTCCACCGATTCGCGCGCCTTCGCCGGGTCGGGATGGTTACGCGGCAACAGGGCCAGGCGGTTGGTCGTCTCCTTCAAGAGCTTCGGTGCATCCCAGTTGGGGTCCGCCGGCTGGCCGATATCGGCGAGCACCGTCTTGCAGACGGATTCGACCAGCGTCTTGGAAAGATCGAAGGCGAAGTCCGGCACGCTCTCCAACGCACTCTCGATGGCATGGATCTGCTGATCGATAGCCTCGGCGAGCGGACCGTCGAGTACCGCCGCGCGAGCGCCGACCATCTGAAAGCGAGCGCGAGCTGAACGGGATCTCGACCGGCGTGGTTTACCGGCACCCCTGTTCGTCACGACCGACGGAGCCGGTGGGCTTATCCAGACCATCGACCAGATGTGGCCGAAGAGTCTGCGCGGGACGCTGCTGGGTGCATCGGATGCGCAACTTTGCAGCCAAGGTGCCCGATGCGCGCTGGCATGAGATCAAGCCGTATCTGGTGATGATTCGTGACGCCCCGGATCTTCAGGCCGGCCAAAGTGCGGTGCGAGAGTTTCTGGAGAAGTTCAGCAAGGAGTTCCCCGGTCTGTGCAAGTGTCTCACGGAGGACCTCGAAGCTCTCCTCGCACACCTCCAGCTTCCCTGGCGACTCCGGAAGTTCGCCCGCACCACCAACCTGATCGAACGCAGCTTTGTCGAGGAACGCCGCCGAACCAAAACATTGCCGCGATTCTTCTCCGAAAAGAGTTGCCTGAAGCTCGTCTATGCTGTTCTCATCCGTGCCGCTGCCAGGTGGCAGAATATCAACATCACGTCCACCGAACTGCTCCAGCTCCAGCTGCTCTATGAGGAACGACAGATCGCACCACCGGCTGAAATGGTAGCCGTTGCGGAACCTCACTGGACCTCCAGTTGAAGGTTTGCATTTTGCAGGACGCTTAAGACTTGACCCAATCCTGTCCAGACGTTGAACACTTTTCATAGAATTGGATAGCCTTTTCGTATATTTCTTCGCGGTGCTTTGCCAAACTGTGTGTATCGTCGCCAAAGACGATTAGCGTACAGTTGCCGCCAGAGTCATTAATGAGTTTCTCGACGTGCTGCATTTCGCTTGTGGTCGCGACGGTATCAAGCGCGCCATGAAACAGCAGGATTGGCCTCTTTATATGGGTAGCATGTGTCAATACGGATCGCTCAACTAATGCTTTCTCGCGTTCCCTTGGACTGCTTGGAAGGATTCTATCATGATGGAGGCGCAAGACTCGAAGACTTGTGCAAGTACACGTGGAGATCCCACCTACGAATGGTGAAGATGCATCTGCCAGGGCAAGGAGACTTAGAAACCCGCCATAGCTATTACCGAACAGAGCGATTCTCCTGCCTGTACTAAAGTGTTGCTGCCAGTAGATTCCACAGTCTAATACATCCTGAACGTCTGCGACCCCGGCGACCCCGGTGTTCGCTCGATCGAGGTCCTCGCCGAAGCCGGTAGAGCCCCTATAAGCCACGCGCACAATCTCGAATCCCTGGCGAAGCAGCCCTAAAGCCCATGAGTCATTTCTATCGAGACTGCCTCCAGGCCCACCATGCACATACAGAACAGCGAGCTCTCGTGGAGACGGCGGAACCAACCGCTGTACTGGAAGAGCTAAACCATCCGAAGCAGGAACCGTAAATTCCTCAAGCCTAAAACTCGGTACGGGTTCGGTATGCTCAGCTACGACAGTGCATCCTTCAGATTCTTTCCAGCGGTAGACCTTATGGTCTGTTCCAAGAAAACAGACGGTATCGTTGTCGGCTCTGAAGGCGATTTGATACCAAGTCAGGTTCTTCGCCACGCTAACCCCGGAATCCAATCTGATGCGTGAATCTACGCGGCCTACGGGAAACTGCACCCAAACAAGCTCATCGGGTTTGACGCAGAGAAGCCTGTTCGTCGAGTTTGAAAATGCACCTTCTTTCACAGGCCCATCTTCATAGATCCACCCGGAACCTCGGCCCGTAAGATCTACAACGTGAACGGTCCCTTCTTTCTCGTCGGACACGTGAAGTGCAAACCAGCTTTCGTCACGTGACCAGGGGAATCGACCAAATCGGTGACCATTTGACTCGGGCAGGAGCGAGGATATTCTTTGACGTTGAAGATCAAATAAATGCACTTTCTTAGGCTTGTTAAGCTCCTCCAGGTTTTGCCGATGAAATGCAATCAGGTCACCGGATGGGGACCAATTTGGAAACCTGTCCACACTGTCCTTCGATGCGGTCAATCTATCAAGTTTGCCGCTATCCAATGTGAGGTGAAAAATGTCAGGTGGCCGTTTATTCAATTGCTCGGTACTGTGCTTTTCGTAGGCAGAAAACACGAGGCTTGTGCCGTTTGGCGACCACTGGCTGAACCCCGCAGGCGTCCGGTCGGGACGACGAAACCGGCTCGCTCGATGTCGATCAGGAGGTTCCGGAAGAACTGCTTTCACTCATGGCTGAGGCCGAGGACGATCCCGACTGGTTGGCGAAGCGTCACCTCGACAACAAGCTCCAAACGCCATACGACACGAGCCGCCTCGACATCCTCCTCAGGAACACCTACCGCCACGCCCACCTCTCTCTTGAAGAACAGGGCGTCAACATCCTCTACCTGGCCCTGGGAACGCTCAACTGGTATGAATCGAAGTCGAGCGACATCCAGCTGATGGCGCCCCTGGTTATGGTCCCGGTAGAGCTGTCGCGGGAAAGCGCACGGGCTCGCTTCAAGGTGCGTTGGACGGGCGAGGAGATCGACGGGAACTCGGATACGGTCAACCGCCTACGGTATCGGCGAAGAATGCGTCTCGCCATCCCGGCCTCTTATCTCTCCTAATTGTTCGAGTGCATCCCGGTGCAGCTTTCGCAAGTTCGAGGCTATCTCCGCGATTTTCCCCGTCGTCACGTGCACCTCAACGACGATGCTGTCCCTTCTGGGTGTCTGCTGCACCATCTCCCACGCTTCCCATCGGCCTCCATTTGTTAGCACTGCGTAACGGGCGCCGATTTCCGTTGCGTATCCAGACGCCTGCCTTCGATCCGTGTCCTTCGGCCCTGAATCTGGAGGCTTGGCCTCCACAACGGCAAGGAATGCACCTGTCGACGACACGAGAACGTAGTCCACCTTGTTCCCGTTGGCACGATGCTCTAGCCGGACCCGCGCCGGGTCTTTGACGTCCCAACCCAATGCGTTCAACACCCCGTCGATAACCAGCGCCCTCGTCGCCGTCTCATTCCCGTGGAGGTACTCGTAATGCTCGGTCAGAACCTTCCGAGCTTCCTTGATGCTCTCCTCAAGCAGGGTCCCCTTGCCATCCTCCAGCTCAGCCAATGCTCACTCCCTAACCCTTCATGAAAGTATTTGAACTTGGATACCCCTTCCTTTGGAAGGGGAGAAGAAGTTTAGCTTGCCGAAGGCAAGCTAAAAGGGTGTCTTATCGTGTTCAGACCACTGAGACACAAATCGACTCAGGAGGCATACGATGGGACTCCGACGGACCAGTCACGCAGTCTATGATAGCCAGTATCCTCTGGTATGGGCACCGAAGTACCGGAAATGGATTCTGCGAGGTGACCTTCGAGCGTATGTGGGCAAGCTGTTTCATCGGATAGCAGAAGATTTTGGGGGTGGGAGTGGTTAATGCCCCGCCCTTTGGGCGGGGTGGTTTACTCGCACGCGCGTCCCTGTAGTCGCCCGACGGTCTACTTGCCACGACGTTCCCATGCCCGGCCCAAGGCCCGAATACTTTCCCAGATCGATCTCCATGAGCTAGGCTGGGTGTCTCTCCTGGGCACTTCGCCTGTTTCCGTTTGGTAGTAGCTGTTGCGTCTGGTCCAGGCCTTTTGCCGCACCAGCGCGATTTCAGCTTCCGAAAAGCCGCGCGCCCACCGGACGATTCCTTCATCGATCCAGTAGTGTGACCTGCACGAAAAACTCCAGTTCCCGATGGACGGCTCCAGGGAGATCGTTCTCCCGTCATAGGTGAGCCTCCACTCGACGGGGCCAAGAGGGGTCACCACCTCCTCCCCGCACCCGCACGCACACCGGTGGACCACCGTGCCGAAACGCATCGACACATACAGAACACCGTCATCCAGCTGTTCCGGTATGTGATCCACGAATTCGTTGCGCAATCTCATTGGCTATCGTCAGCCTGCCCCAGCATCCTGTTGCTCATGTGATTTCCGTCGATCGTGTAAGTGCTCCTGTCCTCTTTGCCAAGGTCCATGTAAAACCCCCGGTGCTTCTTCCACCGGATTACCGCGAGGGCCGCATTCAGCGCGTTCAGTTCCACGATCTGCACGTTCCTCTCGTACTCGCCGACGTCCCGCAATCCGCCCTCACCGCGTCGTACCGCCGAGCTCTTCGGCGTCTCACAGAAGCTCGTTCTCACGACCCCTACCAGCTTGTCGTCCGTCTTCTCGATGCCCATTCCCACGTCGACGAACGGCACTCCCATCCGGTCCAGTGTCGGCAGCAGCCACTGCCTAGTTTCGTTGTCGTCGACGGCGACAAACACGAAATCGAGGTCGCCAAGCACATTGACGTTATCGGCCTCCACATCGAATTCGTGCGCGACGACGCCGCTCCTTATCTTCGCGTACCGTTCGCTGTACAGTTGAGCCTTGGTCGGTCTCTTCTCGAGCTCCTCGGCTGTCGTCGGACCGGGCGCGCGGAACGCGTTGTGCTGCTCGAACCGGTCGCCGTCGAACAGATGGATCTCCGCGACGCGTGTCTTGCTGACGTAATCCAGAATGTACGATCCCGTACCTCCGAGCCCGATTATGCCGATCCTGTCTCCGGACAGTCTCTCGTTCAACCGGGTTATCCCAGCGCGGCTCGACGCAGTTTCCATGAACACGAAAGGGTCGTTCGGGTCTGCCGACAGCACCAGTTTCCCCGCGCAGGCTATCGCTCCGGGGTCTATTCGTTTTGCACACCGTCCAATCACCTGCGCGTAGTGCGTCAGCTTGTGATGGTAATCCTCGTACTTCCCCGCCACCGGCCTTGCCGAGAAGTAATGGTCGACCCATAGGCCTTCGGCGAGCTCTTGGCGTTGGCTGCTGTTCCGCAGAGCCTCGATCGGCGCACCGCGGTCGTCGCAGGGGTACTCGCCCGCAAAGTACATCGTGTGATCTGGCGGCGGCCCCGTTTCCGAACCGTCGACGGCTAGGGGACAGACGAGCTGACCGTACTTCACGGTTCGCTCGCTTGTAACGTACGGGACGCGATGCAGCACCAAATGCCCGGAGCGGACCTCTATCTCGTAGCCGTCCTCGACGAGTCGCTTAAGGTCCTCCCTACGACTGATCAGTTCTTGTGACATTGATAATCGTTCCGTCCCGCACCTTCAGCCTTTGCCCCTCGTCTAGCTCTCCTTCGGGTATTCGGCTGCCGGCCTCCCGGAACGTGATCGTGAACACGATCTGCGGGCCCCTGGCCGGATCGTCGAATGCAAGGTCCACTAGCTCGTCGAACGACAGTTCGTCACGCTCGACCTGCCTTTGCCGCCCATTGACCGTTATCAAGAACGTCTTGTCGTCCAATCGGTCTAGTTGGTTTTCCTTACTCACGAGATTCTCCTCCTATGCTCAGTCGTGTCCTTAGAGATAGTTTGAAAACGTTCGATGCCTGGCTTCATAAAACTCACGACCTCGTCCGGCTCGACAAATTTTGTTTCTCCGCCACAGAATTTCTGGAAGAGTTTGTGTGTGTCCGGGGTCTTTCCCACCAGCGCGAGAATCTTGATACCCGGAAGATCTGGCTTAGACACGCGTTTTCGCTATCGGTCGATGCCGGATAATGTAGATGTCCGAGGGCGGCTTCTCGACAGCAGGATTCTCTTTGGCGAATGCCCCAACGCCGAGTTCTTCGATGTTCGGTTCCATTAGATTAACCTCCTCCTAGTTGCCCAGGATCACAACTTAAGAGGGTGGCGTCCGACAGACCAGAACACGAAGCCTTGGTCAGGTAGTACAGATTTCTGAGAATCTGAATCAAACATCGTACATCTCCTTTGAGAAAGGGCTGAAAGTTTGCGCTTTGTTTCCGAGACATTAACCCTTATATTATAACCTACCGAATTATGGAGAAGAGCCCTAATAATATAACCCAATTAATTATATTGTCAAGGGGAAAAATTGGCCATGTCAGAATTTGGAGAGAGGCTGAGGAGAGCAAGGCAGAATAAGGGGATGCTGCAGGAAGACTTAGCACAGGCAATGGGGCTAACTCAGGCATCGATTTCCCAGTTCGAGAAGGGACAAAGGACACCCACCCCGGAAAATATCCGTAAATTAGCTCAAATACTGGGGGTGAAGGAGGAGGACCTAGCAGGCAAAGATAAGGGGAATTTCGAAAGGGCATTGTTAATGCGAAATATGCGAGATTTGTCCCCTGGATCTCTCAGTAGGATCAACGAGTATGTGGAGCTGATAAAGGAGAGTGAAAGAGCAAGAAGACGGAGAAAGAGATGATTTTGAGACGTACAATAGCGGCCTACGCCTCTCAGCTACGTGAAAACATGGGAATCGGTGAAAACGCCGCCATTGGACACCTCGTTCATCATATCAAAGAAGCGGGATATGAGTATCTTGAGGAATCCTTTGGTGATGAATTTTCAGGATTTTCGCAATCCCTTGGTGGAGGCAAGTATCTTATAGGATTCAATCGTGAGCACCTCTGGAGCATCAAATTTCAAAGATTCACTTTGTCTCACGAATTAGGGCACCTTACTATCCCGGAGCACCGCAGGATATTGGACAACACAGGCTTGCATCGGTCCAAGAGTGAGTTTCAATCCCAAGATCCGATTGAGCGGGAGGCGGATTACTTCGCCATATGCTTTCTGACTCCGAGGAAGTCCTTTCAAGATGCTATGAAACACAAGGAATACACAAAAGACACCATCTTTGGGCTCTCCGAAAAGTTTGGGATATCGGCCTATGCTACTATCCTTCGGTTCATAGAACTGACAGACCAGTCTTGCACTTTGATCGTGAGTAACAGCACTGGAATGATTGAATACGAAAGACGGTCCAACCGGATGAAGGAATCCTGCCAACAGAACTTTTTGGCTGGAAAGAAAATTAAGGAGACAACTCTTACTTTTGACTATATCAAGGGCCGGAAAGGGGAGAACAGCTGTACCGTCTCTCTTCGGGAATGGTTTGAGGATCTGCCTGAAGAGATTGAAATCGATGCGACCGAATCTGTAATCGACCTGGGATATAACAACAAGTATCTGACCTTGTTGACTCCACATGTTACGGATGTGGACGAATATAGTAGGGACTGGGAATCACCAAGATCATTCCCAAAACACGGAGGTCGACCTAGTACCTATTGACATTTAAAACGAGCGTGCCGAATGTTTGTTATCTCCCCGATCCGTTCGCTGTGGGAGGAGGATCGGCATGCCCAACAGGAAGTACATCGTCCGTCCAAGTTGCGATGAGCGGAAGCACTTGCAGGATCTGGTAAGCAAAGGCCGGACACAGGCCTACCGGATCCGACACGCACACATTCTGATGAAGGCCGACGCGGATGGCCCTTGCTGGGGCGACGAAGCCATCGCCCAAGCGTTTTCGTGCCACAGACGCACCGCGGAAGGCATTCGCAAGCGCTTTGTGGTCCAAGGGCTCGACGCAGCCCTTGAGCGGAAGAAGCGGGAACGACCGCCCATCGAACCGATTCTGGACGGCGAAAAGGAAGCTCGCTTGATCGCCCTGGCCTGCAGCCAGCCGCCGAAAGGTCGTAGCCGCTGGACGCTGGAGTTGCTCGCTGACAAGCTGGTTGAACTCAACATCGTCGAGAGCATCTCCTATCGGACCGTGCAACGGGCGCTCAAAAAAACGAACTCAAGCCCCATCTGAAAACGTGCTGGGTGATTCCGCCCAGGGAAAACGCCGCATTCGTAGCTTGCATGGAGAATCTTCTGGATCTGTATCACCGGCCCTATGATCCGGAAAGGCCGCTTTTGGCCATGGACGAACACCCCGTGCAGTTGACCGGAGAGACACGCATCCCGGTCCCGGAAAAACCGGGGCATCCCCGACGTCACGACTATGAGTATGAGCGTAACGGCACAGCCGCGAATTTCTTGTTCCTCGAGCCCCTGACCGGACGTCGGAAGGTCCACGTCCGGGAACGCAGGACCGCCGTAGACTGGGCTTACGAGATCCAGGAACTGCTTGAGGTGGACTACCCGGATGCGCAAGTCGTGGTGCTGGTCTGCGACAACCTCAGCACTCACACCATCGCATCTCTCTACAAGGCCTTCCCACCCGAAAAGGCCCGTTCTCTAGCCAAACGCCTCGAATTGCACTACACGCCCAAGCACGGTAGCTGGCTCAATATCGCCGAGATCGAACTGAGCGTCCTTGCCAGACAATGCCTGCACAGCCGCATTCCTGACCTGCAGACCCTCACCAACGAAGTGGAGGCCTGGAAATGTGATCGAAACGAGAAACACAGAACCCTTGATTGGCAGTTCACGACCACCGACGCCCGCATCAAACTGAAGAAGCTATATCCCAAGTTTTAGGTGTCATGGTGTACTAGGTAGAGGGAGGAACCCCGGACAGGCGATTTCACAAAGTCAGTCACTAAACACTTTCGGATTAGCAGATAAGGGCTTGAAGGTATGGGGGGTGTCGTTGGAAACCCGGCAATGATTGAGGTTTCAGAACACAGAGCACTTATAGAGGGGAGAGGTCATCGCGTACTTGTTGCCTGATGTCATCAATTCCGCAGGTCTGGCTCTTGATATTGTCGCCGTTATCCTTTTGTTTTTCTATGGCTTGCCGGCGGAAGTTAGGAAGGAACAGATGATGACCTGGGGCGAGGATGCTGAGCAGGTGAGGAAGTGGAACCGCAACAAGAAAATTTCCCGCTTGGCACTCGCTCTTCTTGTTTTCGGCTTTTTGCTTCAACTCGTTAGTAACTGGATGTGAGACTTATGGGAATTGTATACATAAGTTAACCTCAATTCGCAATTATTTTTCCTTTCGGTAAGGCCGCGTCCCACCGTTGGGAGAGCAAAGCGTTCTTATCACGATCTTCCAGACAATACGCATACGCTGCCGGGAGTACATCCGTACGTCATTCGCCAACCGTTCCGGCGACGACCGTGCGCGTTCCCAAACGTCCCGGATGTAAGCCAGCGCTTGGTTGCCCGTAGTCGTGTCCGGGAACTCGCGAGGAAAATCGGAGCGTTCCAACTCCGTCCGAAGCGATTCATTGATGCAATCCAGCGGCACGATCCAACCGCCGAGGGAGCCTCGAAGACGCCCCCCGACCCGCTGGACGATCCGATCGAGCGGGACACGTCCGCTGTCGCTCGACTGCACGGTGAGATTCTGTATTGCCTGTTCAAAATAATACCGGTCCTCGTCCGTTATTATCTGTTCGCGGCACTCGCGAAGAAGCTGTGCAAGATCCTCCGCATCGAGCCGGGAGCCCGACGCCAAGAGTCTACGGAGCGGAGTGGCTTCTGGAATCGCCGAGCCGAGAACCATCCCTTCCTGCTCAAGCACGGACAGGAGGTTAGATGACAGTTGCGCCACGGGCTCCGGGGACCGCTGTTCGAGAATGCGGTCGTGGTGGAGGTCCTCAAGCGTCGTTTCAATCGGGAGCACCGATCCAATCTGTCCTTTTTTCGCGACACCCGGGGGTTGGAGTGTGACCTCCTGTATGCGAACGGCGAGCGAGGGGAGGGTGCCTGATGGACGTCTTCGCTTTCCGAGAAGAGCTTGTATCCGAATACGAACGCTTTTCTCGAAGCTTCACCAGAATCCGCGCGGCAGACATCCTCCAGGCCGTCGACGAGGCTTACGCGGGCGGCCGTTTTTGGCCCGCCCCGCTCATCCAGTTGAACCCGAACTTCGTGCCGGGAGGGTCCATCGACGACCTTGTGTCACACGGCACCCTCGACCCGGAATGCGGAAAGATCTTCCGGATCAAGAAACCAACCGACACCTTCGGCAAACAACTCGTACTGCACCAGCATCAGACCGAAGCCATCGACATCGCGCGGCGAGGCGAGAGCCATGTGCTGACGACGGGTACAGGTTCCGGCAAGTCGCTCAGTTATTTCATCCCCATCATCGACGACGTGTTGCGGCGCAAGAAGTCCGGTGACCCCTGTCCGGGCATCTCTGCAATCGTCGTGTATCCAATGAACCCTCTGTGCAACAGCCAACTCGACAGATCCACTCGAAACCCTTGATCGAGCGCTGCTATCGCGAGTTCCTGCTCTGCACCGCGGCGCGCGCCAACTCGAGGCTTTCGCGGAGGTGCTCTCCGTGGTCGACGTCGACCAGTTCTACGGCATTGAGCTTGGTGAGTTCCCCACCCGCATCGCGGAAACAGCGATGTGGATGATGGACCACATCATGAACAACAGGCTCAGCCTGGAGTTCGGTCAGACCTATGCGCGCATCTCTCTGGAGAAGTCACCTCATATCGTCCATGGCGATGCGCTGGATACCGACTGGTCGGACTTGCTGCCGCCGGAGAAGTGTTCCTTCGTGTTTGGCAATCCACCCTTTCGTTGGCGCGAAATATCAGTTGGCTGAACAACGCGCACAAGTGCGCCGCATCGCAGCATTGGGGAAGTCTGGCGGCACGCTGGACTATGTGACCGCGTGGTTCATCAAGGCAGGTGGGTATCTCCGGAAAGGCCGCACGCGTATCGGTTTCGTCGCCACCAATTCGATCACTCAAGGCGAACAGGTTGGGCAACTCTGGCCGATCCTGTTCGACCGTTGCAAGTTGGAGATCGCCTTCGCGCACCGCACCTTTGCCTGGGGATCGGACGCACGTGGCAAGGCACACGTGCATGTCGTGAAATGCCGGGTCAGCAAATTCTTATAGGCCGGCTCGACTTTCTCGCTGTTCTGAAATTCATGCCACTCCGCTACGACCTTGCCTTCCGGAAAGTCCATGAATCCAGGGGCTACACCCATCAGTATCTCCCAGGGCTACTTCTTCGGGTGTCGATCGAAGAACGGCAGGCAGTTCGCTTGGGGGGACATAAGGACGTCGGGCGTTGTCAGAGGCTGCGATGCTCGAACACCAAGCCGGCATTAAATAAATCACGGTAAAGCATAATAGAAACCGGAAGATACCTGGGAGATTCCCGGCATTCATCATCGGACTACGGCCTCCTTCCTCAGAACGGAACCGCTTGGCTGAGACACTAAAAAGATCCACGTGCCAACCCTCAGAGGAGGATAAAACTCTAATAAGATGCGATTATTCAGGTATCTCTCTGTTCCGGGACAGATAGTTCCACCGCTATCTCTTCCCCATACGCTCACTTTGTACCCGACCAGATCAATTCTCGTCGTGTCAATATGAGAAAACAACCTACATCCAGAGCCAGCCCAGCCATGAAATCGTACGCGCATGGTATCGGAGACCCTCAAGGGAGATGCAACCGTCAGGCTGTCAACATGGATTTGATAAAACCGACCATCAGGGTCCGGTTTATCCGAGTTAAAAGGGTTAAGGCCGCAGGACACCATCAGAAAGGTCAATGAGACAAGGACCAGGATTTTTCGTCGCATTACCGATGCTCCTTTCTCCCTCCCTCGGGATGGGTGGGGAGATGCGGTGGTC
The DNA here is from genome assembly GCA_965217865.1 of Candidatus Latescibacterota bacterium. Lineage (GTDB taxonomy): Bacteria > Latescibacterota > UBA2968 > SICM01 > SICM01 > CBDCJO01. The sequence continues at coordinate 585,680 of CBDCJO010000001.1, forward strand.
CTCGACCAAGCGGACCTGCTAGACGAGTTCCAACCCGCTCCCCTCACCGAAGCAAGGGGAGATCCGGGAATAAGGGTCGAAACCTTTGAAATGTTACTGTTTCAATCCGCTCCCCTCACCGAAGCAAGGGCCGCTTTCTAGTGCTCAACGCCTTGCGGCATCTGATAGGTAATCACCCGGCTCCAGGGCGCTCTCGATATCGGCCTGGGGAAGTGCTCAACGCCTTGCGGCATCTGATAGGTAATCACGGTTTTCTTTGCGGCCTTTCGAGCGCGTTGCGTGGGGTCAAGCGCCGTCAACCCGGTAGGCGCATCGAGTGGGTCAGTCGTACCAGCATCGCGATCCAGACAATGGACCTCAAGGACCGCCATTGGCCACGCGGCGGCCAGTGCAAACGCGAGGTAGTACGGCTCATTGAGGCGAACGACAAGCACGAACCCGAATCCGGTTGAATGCTGCTCGACTGGGTGGCCACTCGCTTCCTGCAAGGCTGCTGCAAGATGAGCAAGCGTCCTTTCCCGCGTTGTACTGTCAACATCTTGAGCGGAATTAAGAGCCGGTATCGAATCATCGGTTCCGATCCGGACTCGTTGCATAGGGACCTTCTCCCACGCGAAGAGTTCTTGGTCAGGTAACACTCTGCTCGCAAGGAGCGCTTGCCGGATAGGGCTTAATCCTGGAAGGATCTTAACCTGTAGTGGAAAAGGGCCGCTGTCTTCGCTTGAAAGGTCATAGATCCACGGGTGGATTCGGATGAGCGATTCGCCATGGCTATCTTCGAGGGTGACGATTATCTCGGACATCGCGGGAAACTGATTGCGGTCCGCAATGCTGACGATTCGCCGTTTGTCTCCACCGCTCGGCGAAGCCAACCCCAAGCGATGGTGAGAATGCCAGTCACCGAAATAGCGCAGTCCCCAATCGGCTGCAAGCCTTTCACTGAGCCCTCTCAGATATTCAACGTCAAGCCGAAAGTGTGCGTGATCACGTTGCGCCTTCGGTCCAGCCTTCGTCGCAAGGTAGATTGTTGGCAGATCGTGCCACCGACCGAATAGATCCCCTCCCGTCTCGACACTCGACAGACCAAGCCGAAGCTTCAGATGCGATTGCGCACAGTTCAGATTCCCACGTCACAAGGAAGCCTCGCGGGGTCTGGGGTTGTGAGCGCCGCTTTATCAGCCGGGTCAGGCGCCGGAGCAAGGGGAGATTTCGGATGGCCATATCTGATAGGGTTGAGTATTTGAAAGTTTCAATCCGCTCCCCTCACCGAAGCAAGGGGAGATTTCATCAGCCCCCAGCTGATCTGGGCGCACGTCCGGGACACCGTCGCCGTCAGGGTCCCCAAGCTCCTCACCGTTGGTGGCCCCGTCTCCGTCGGAGTCCAGTATCTTTTGTCTGAGATCGCCCGAAAAAACGGGGGCAAGGTCGAAGCAAGATCCTGGTTGCCTGTAGGGTTGAGAAGGGATACATATTTTGGGATATCCCTGACCTCACAGGAGGAGTAAAGATGGAGCAACTGTCCTCAAACAGTGACCCGGTCAAGAAGCGCAGGAGCTTGTCCCCGGAACAGAAGTATGAGATTTTCCTTGAAGCCAGCCGGGGAGATGTTCCCATTGCACAGGTGCTGCGGAAATGGGGCATTCATTCCTCGGATCTAAAGCGTATTCGTGAGTCGGTCAAGTCCGGGGCCCTCAAGGAGTTCAAGGGTCGCCGGAGCCGCAAGCCGATGGTATCGGCTGAGGAGGTGGAGCAGCTGCGCAAAGAGCGGGCACGCCTGGAGCAAACGATCATTGAGCAATCTGTGGAACTTTCCCTGCTAAAAAAAAGTGTGAATGGGATCTGACAGGCCCGATCAAGGGCCACCGGGTGCAAGCTGAGGTCAAACGCGAGATCCTCTTAATGGTCCATCGGGCCAAGGAGAAAGGGGTGAAACTCACCCGTTCTTGCGAGATCCTACAGCTTCCCCTCCAGCGGTATTGTGCCTGGAGCCGGCGAGATCGAGAAGAGAAGCTGGATGGGGTGTCGGACCCGCTTTTGGATGGGAAGCCCGGGCCCGCCCCTGATGAGGCCCCACACGGATTGCTGAGGGAGGAGAAAGAGCAAATCCCGGCCCTCTTAAGGGATGAGACCTATGCCGATCTGCCTCCCCATCAGCTGGCGGTGGTAGCCTCAGAGAAGGGGGTAGTGCAGGCCTCGGCCTCCAGCTTCTACCGACAGGCCAGGAAAGAACGTCTGGCACGCAGGAAACAGGTGAGGACGCCGGTCAAGCAGAGCAAGCCCCAGGTCAAACCTGAAGGTCCTAATCAGGTCTGGAGCTGGGACCTGACCTACATCCCATTTTTCGGTTTGTTCCTGTATTTTACCGCCATTCTCGACGTGTATTCCAGGAAGATCGTAGGATGGAAGCTCTCCTTCAACGCGACCGTGGAGCAGGTCAAACAGGCCTGGGATCAAGCCCTTGCCAACGAAGGACTGCTGGACCTGGACACTGGGCCCATAAGCTTGACAGCCCTCTCAGATCACGGATCTCAGATGAAGGCCAAATCGATGGCCCAATTCTTCAAGGACCTGGGCATCTCGCAGCTGTTTGCCCGATATCAAACACCCACGGACAACGCCTGGATCGAAGCCTTTTTCCGGACATTCAAATACGACTGGCTGCGCTTCCAGGACATCTTCACATTCCATCAACTGGAAGGCCTGATTGATTCCTTCATTCACAGCTACAACGCCGAACGCTATCACGGGGCAATACAGTATGTCACGCCTCTTCAGAGGCATAAAGGCCAGCATCAAAAGATTCTTCACCACCGACAAGGTCGAAAGGAGGAGGCTCGGCAGCGCCGCATAGAAATCAATCGGCAAAGAACATCCCAGACCATCCACAAGGCTGCCTGAATCTTGCTTGGACCTTTATCTGCTTTTCTCTTGTTATCTCAGAATAGATACACCAGGGCGGCCAGACCGGCGTTCCAGTTGACCGTGGCCGACGCCCCCATGCCGTTCAGAAAACCGCTTTCGACCACCGATCCGAAGATGTTGCGGGCTCCACCTCCGGCCGGGTTGACGTGGTAGTTGGCACAGCTGGAAACGCTGCCGTTCGGGATCTGAGAAGGACGGCCGGGCCTGGAAAAAGCGTCGGACGTGAGTGCCATGAACAGCAGCGCAAATGAAATTGGAACCAGACGTTTCATTTTGAACTCCCCGAAGTTACTTGTCACGAGTAGGCGGGATCGATGGGCTGCGTACGGGCTGTCGCGAACGCATTTCGATCTCTGTCCGTTGTACCGGAGTGGATTTGGCGTGTGCGTCTGTTGGAAATCCGTATTCGATCAAGGCCGCTTCCCCGGTTCGAACTTGGGCGGGAGATGACGCGATACCGGCCCGGCCTTCTTCAGCAGCCGTCTTCGACCAATCTCTCTTCAAGGGAAACCAGACAAACACGATAAACCATATATGAGAATTGGCGTATCCGGTCAACTCTTGAATCCCGTGTAGCCAATGAATCCGTTTCAAAGTCCGCTATGTGTTTCTGGGGCCGGTGCCCGGACCCATCGGGTCCGGCTTCCAGTGTGAATACGTACCGAAGAACGTTCCGAAACATCGATGCCTCTGGCCAAGGGTATGAAGAGCATATAACAAATCAGGGGAAAGGTCAAGTCCTAAGCGCCTGATCTTCGCCGACGACTTTGGAAAAAAGCCTTCCTTAAAGGAGATTCAACCAATGGACCGCGAAATGCCTACTCTAACCTGTTCCGAAGTTCCCAACAATTTCGTCCAGGTCATAGGCTGTCACCTATCGACCTCTCGAGGATCGAAGGGGCCAACCAAGACATGGACGCCTGGAGGGTGCGGGAATCAGTCGACTTTTTGTCACTGGCCTCAGGTCGGCGTGACGGCGAAGCCGGGGCGATTTCTGGAGTTTTTGGAGATCCTGAAAAGGCCGGGGCGAAGCTCAATGTCTCGAATCTGGCCGTCATCCAACGGGCCGCGACCGCTTCTGATCGCTTGGATCTGAAGCTTCCCTGGTTGACAGCTTCCGGCCAAACGGCTATATTACTGTATTCTGGAGGAGGGGGAGAGGGGATTCGATCGAAATTTGAGGAACAACCCCAGCAAAGTAGATTGCCCATGCACCGGAGCCCACGATGCGGTGCCAGGACGAGAAGCGGGATGCCGTGCGCAAGCTACGAATGCGGCGTTTTCCTTGGGCGGAATCACCCAGCACGTTTTCAGATGGGGCTTGAGTTCGTTTTTTTGAGCGCCCGTTGCACGGTCCGATAGGCGCAGACCCCGGCCAGCCGAGCAACATCCTTCTCAATGGTTTCGATTGTAGTAAATTATGGCCCCTTCGATCTCCTCGCGACCTACGGAAGGCCAATAGGGATCGACAATACAAAAGTCAGCATATGCCGATTGCCATAGTAGAAAGTTGCTTATTCGATTGTCACCACCTGTTCGGATCACCAAATCCACATCGGGCAATCCCGCGGTGTACAGGTTTTCTGCAATCGTGTCCTCGGTAATCTGTTCTGGTGGAAATCCCTGGGCGGTTAGCTTCCTGACTACATCCAGAAGCTCGGCCTTACTCCCATAGTTGAAGACGAAATTCAAAATATTCGGGCCCGTTATCTTGGGTCAGTTTGACTGCATTATCGAGGACACGAAGGGTTGCGTTTGACAGATTTTGCCTGCTCCCACTGTGCACGATTCGGACGTTTTTTGAGTGCAGTTCCTCGGCGAATTTGGGTCCCAGGGTCCTGATGAAAAACATCAGTTTATCGACTTCATTCTCGGGTCGACTCCAATTCTCGCTTGACCATCCGTAAACTGATACGACTTCAACACCAAGATCATAGCAAATATCGAGGACTTCCCGAATGTGTTCGAGGCCGGCTCTGTGTCCGTCACTTCGGGATAATCCGCGTTCAGCGGCCCAACGGCCATTTCCGTCCATGATGAAACCGATGTGCTTTGGAGTTACCACTTCAGACTCACTCAGTTGGAGGGGTCCAATGTCGGCAGACGAAACAAGGCGGGGCTCAGAGTGTGCGGAAATAATCGACGCCAGGAAGACTAATATTGAAACCTACTCTCTCATACGCTTTTCGAGCAGGCAGGTGCGAAGGATCTCCTCCTGTGCAGACTTTGACGTATTTTATCCCTTCGGTTCGCAAGCGTTGGAACACTTCCTCGTACATCATTTGAGCGATCCCTTGCCTTTGAAAATCAGGATGGACCGCGTTGTTTCCAATCTCCGCCATGCCTGGATGGGGTGCGTTAGGGTAGAAACTGACAAATCCTGCAATAACAGCACCGCTCTGTGCCACAAGGATAGTGCCTGGGGTATCTGGCTGGCAGGCCCTCAGAATCTGATCAGTCTTCCCTTTTTGCCAATCGGGATGCATTAAGGCAAACAACTCTTCGCCTAGGATCTGCTTAAACGATGCGAAGATGGGTGCCCATGCCGAAAGAGCGATATCTACGAGGCGGTCACTGTCTTCTGAATGCAGTTCACGAATCACTATATTCGGTTTCATCTTCTAAAACCAGACTTGCTATTACGAGGCTGAATTCGCCTCTTGCTTTTTATAAGCCGTAATACCGTAGAGCAGGCCAAACATCAAACCTGCAATGAGTCCCGCGCTTGTACCATAAAACAGCATCTTTGTACTGTAAGAAAAGAAAATCGAACTCAACAGCGTCCCAGCGACCGCTCCCCAGGTTGACTTCTCAATCCAGAAATCTGCTCTGCTGAATTGAATCGTATTCTGAGTAATCGTCCTTGCATACCGCGATAAAGAAACTAGAACCAAGCCTGAGACGAGAAGCTTGAGAAAGTGACTCCAATATAAGCTATTCCATTCTCCTGTCGTGTTGGTCCACTCAGGTAGTGACGTCGGCAAAGTGATATCAATATGATCAAATGCGCTCTGGCTTACGTAACTGTAATGGATATCGTGCATCATCGCGAAGTCTCCGATCGTCAAAACTAAGAACAAAAAGCAACTCAACAGTGCCACTTTTATCAGAATGCTGGGGTTACTCATATCGACATCTCCTTGTTGATGGTGTCCCTGAAGTAGAGGCAGCTCAGTTCCATGCGAGCTCATCTAATAGGACTTTTACTCTTTCTTCGCTTCCATGAATGAACAGGGGCCCTATAATTCCTCTCCCGTGCAATGCATATATGAGGGTGTCGATCTCAATCATCTGGTGTTCGGGAGTCTTGCACATTGGCCACTTCTCAAGAAATTCCTTAACTGGATCTGGGCTTCCAGTAAAAATATTCTGATTTTGGTACAACTGTCGCCATCTTTGCCAGGTGAATTCATGGTTACATTCGGTGCATCTAAGCCTTTCAATCCTTCTTTTAAGACGTTTGGTGTAGATAGACCATTTTTTCTCATAACCGCAATAAGGGCACCTGAACAAACCCGATATGTGGTTGCCCTGGTTTTTGCAGCTTGGGCACTGAAGTTCCCCGGAGGTTTGTGAAGCACTTTCCTGAGACCTGCTTACGGTTTGTTTGGCAGTGGGGAGACGGTGGATTATTTTGCTACAGTGAGGGCAAGGTAGTCTGATGCGATTCTTTATTGAATGCCTGTATCGCTGCCAGGACCATGTTTTGGTGCATTCCTGGCAGGAAAGAATACCCTGTTCGTGAGTCCAAACCAGGTGTGCGACGCATTCAAAGCACCTGGGCACCCTCCTCAGAGCTTCTCTGCACTCAAACCAGGATATGGGTAGGTTACACTCGGGGCATGCGAAAGTGGAGGGGCGTTCACTCTTTTGTTTTTGCTTCAGATTCCGATAAAACTGGGCTCGGTAGACAATCTCACCGCATTTGGGGCAAGGAACCTCGCCTGACACCGCGCGCACGACAGTCAGGACATCCTGACAGCGTGTATACAACCCCCAGCCGACTTCAAGCAAAAGCTCGTCGTCGTACACCCCTAACTTTGAAAGATTGTAGAGGCGACGAATCCGCCACCGTCTTACTCGAGGTGTCCATTCTTCCATAAAAAAGCAACTCGTCAGGAAATCTTGATGAGGTTTTTACACGGAAAAAAGTGGGGTGGGAGGATATAATCTGGGCCAATTTCGGCTTATCAAACGACAATTTCCCCATTGGAAACGACCACCTGATTGTCCGCGAGCAGAGTTGCATGTGGAATTATGTAGTCCACGTCGCTCGGATCTGAAGCCTCCCTGGTTGACGGCTTCCGGCCAAACGGCTATATTCTTCCAGGGCGTTACTGGAGTCGCTCACGGTCGAACGTCCAGGCTACGTCTGCCGCGAGGTTACCGTTGAACTCGCATGGGTTCTGGAACGCGCCTACGGCTACTCCCGTGACCAGATCGCGACAATATTGGAAGAACTGGCGGCGACCGAGGGTCTCGTAGTCGAGGCAGCCGACGATGTGGCCCGTGCGGCCTTCCGCTACCGCGCGGGCGGCGCAGGGTTTTTCGACCTGATGATCCTGGCCGCTGCCGAACGATCGGGAGCCTACCCCCTGTACACCTTCGACGGTCCCGGTGCGGCAGGATGTGATCGTGAAGAAGCTGCCCGATCCTCCGGTAGGTTCGCAGGGTCTCCTGCTCAACGGCCCGTTTTGCCCGGTCCATACCTTCCTGAAGCAGATGCAGGACCTCATTCCGCAGGTGGGCCGGGATGCTCCGTCTCGATTTCGCCGTAGGCTTCCTTCTCTGTCTTGGCTTTTTCCAACGCCTGGAGCTGATCTTCGGTCAGGATCAAATGCTCCTGGGCGGCTTGGGCTTCCAGGGCTTTGAGGCGTTTCTGAAACGTCTCCAGGTCATGGCGTAACCATACACTCCGTACGCCGCCGGGTGAGATGAAGAGGCCTTCTTTCTTCAGCTCATTCGAAGTGCGCAGTTGCCCATAGGCTGGTTTGGCCAGGGCAAAGGCCACGACCGCTTCTTCGGTCTGCGGCTCCACGCGATTCTTGACCAGGGGCTTTTTACGACTCATCTCCTGCAGAGCCATCTCGCCGCCCTGGTCATACAGCTCTTTAAATCGATAAAAGCTGTCGCGGGAGTAGCCCATGACTTTGCAGGCCTGCGAGACGTTGCCCAACAACTCGGCCAGCTCCAGCAAACCCACTTTGTTTTTGATGATCTTTTCGTCCGTCGTCATCTGACATCTCTCCTCATTAAAAGATACTACGTTGAAGATAAGTGTCAGATCAAATCTTGACTATTTCAAAATGGGCCACTTTTAGGGTCCCGGTCACAGCGGTACTGAAGACAACAGACCCAGCCTGATATTGCTCGCGAGACTCCGGCTGATCTCGAACGCTATTCAAGATAAGAGCACGTTCACCTTTGTCCTCGGATTTCATGAATGCTAAGTCAGCGAGGAATAATGAACCGCGGTCAGTAGAATCAACAGACACTACATCTATCTCTTCTGTGTGTGAAAGAATCGCTAAAAGGATGCTGTTTCAATTTCTTCCATAGAAAAAAGCGCACACAGCTCTATTCCAGACTGAATTAGTTTCTCTCTACCCCCAGATTGTCGATCAATCACACATAACGCATGAATAACTTCAATCCCATCAAGTCTAAGTTTATTCACAGCATCTAGAATTGCGCCTCCGCTAGACACAACATCTTCAACTAATACCACCCTGCGATCGTTGAGATCCGGTCCTTCTGCATATTTGCAGGTACCGTACTTCTTGGCTTTCTTTCGAATAAACGCTGCTGGAAGGCTCGTAACATGACTCAGTGCTGTGACTATGGGTATTCCACCCATTTCTAGACCCGCAAGTATTTCAGACCCATCCGGAATAAAGCTCGCCATTTCTACTGCGATCGACTCTAAGATTACCGGGTCAGACTCGAACAAATATTTGTCAAAGTAGGTGTCGGATATCGCGCCAGACCTTAGCTCAAATCTTCCAGTTAATTTGGAGACCTGCCTTATTCTTGACGCTAGTTTTGCTTTTTCCCCAATCATTATACAGCCTCCCAGTTAGTATCACTACCACTCAACGAAAGCTTAGATTGCAGTTCATTACACAAAATTAACTTCTTGAGTCAACGAGTTGTAAACGAACAGGCTTTTTGTGTTTACGCACTGGTTGTTGAAATACTCCTCTGAACAACCTACGGTGAACAGCTCCAACTGATCCAAACTCAGCCCAACCTCACTAGCAAACTTCATAATCGTAGAGCCGGTACCTGTATAATCATCAACAAACAATACGGTTTTGCTCCACAACATCGCGGGCTCAATGTCGTCGACCTCTTTATCCAAAACTAGCACGTTACGCAATTGTTCTTTCCCTATTGCAACAGCGAGAGAAACCCCACCCATTGCACGTGTTGCAATGTAATCGAAGTCTCTCTTTTGCACCATCTGAACAATCTGAAGAAGAGAACGTATGTGCGTAACACTCGGTACTACATCTATATAACTAGGCCCCTCGCCTCCTCCCGAGTACTTATATACCCCTTTGTTAACTACAAGAAGCTGACCAAAATGCTTAAATTCTTGATCATCAACTTTCGTGTATTCAGGATGACTTGCCTCATAGTTGCTGATCAATTCCTGAGTGAAATCAGCACAAGCATACCCTTCCGCCTTTGCCTTCAATCCGTGCATTTTTGGATGGTCCCGCAAGAACCCGATGTGTTTGTGTTCTTTGAGGCCTTGAAGAACGGCATGAATGAAGCCGACCACACCTTTATCTGAGGAAATACAGCCCACATTCCCAGGGTATGATTCATCTGTACGAACCAAATAAACTCCCTTTGCTAGCACATCCACCATTGAGCAACTCCCCAAGCACCATCAGATTTTTAGCATGATCTGCGGTCCATTGAAGTTCAATAAACCTTTCGGAGCCTTGAGTACTCATAATTTTCTCAAGTATTGCTGTGATTATTTCAAGGTCTACACGATACTCGACCCCCCACTTTGCGGGTGCGATCAAATTCGACAGCAGCCGTACTATTGCACTAGTCCTAAAATAAGCGAATAGGCTTGTTGAGCGGTGTGTTATACAAGATTTCGGAGCATTTCAGACTTGTGACTTGGTGGAGATGATGTCTGGGCTGTTTTTGTGATTGTTTCGGCATGCGATTGTCTAATTAACTGAGTTTGCGGACGTGTTTTAGCCGGGGTGGACGGACTTGTCCCTGTGATGTTACGACGACAGGTGCTGACATGGCAGTCAGGCCGGTTTGAGCCATCTGATTCTGTTCCAGGCCGGGAAGAAGTCAGTCATCCACCGGTTGTAGCCCAAGACACGATAGATGATCTGTCTTCCCCGGGTCACGATCTGGCAAGGGATCCAGATCAGATTCTGGAGGAAGGCGCGAAACTCCATTCTCAGAAGTTGATCGCGACGCTCACGCTTTCGGATCATCAACGCGAACCAGGCTCTTGCCCGATGGGCTTTCTTCAGACTCATCTCCGCTGCTGTTTTGCACCCACCTCGTCCATTTCCGACAGCCTGAAGCGCAACAACCGTCCCACCCGGCGAGCTGGAAAGCCTTTCGCGTCGACCCAGCGGTAAATGGACTCCTTGGTCACCTGTAGATGCGCGGCGACCTCAGCGATACTGACCCAGCCTTCTTCAGTTGCCATCTTCACCGGACTCCTGCTTGAAGAAAGCCCATTAGAGATAATAAAAATATATGAAAATTAGCTTCCGTAGGTCAATCGAAAACCTTGCCATGACCAGGATGAGCCGCTGCGGTGATGGAGGGGGGTGTTGGCCGCTACTCCGGCCAGCAGCCGGACACGATCCGGCGCCGTTTGATGTGAATCACCTCGACCGTGTAGACCCAGGCGAGCTCGCGGGCGCCGTTCACCGTGGCGGGCACCAGCACCCGCCGGTAGAGGCTGGAACCGCCCGGGCGGAAGCCCTCCAGGCGGTCGATGGCGAGCATGCGGGATTCGGGGGTCGTCGAAGGAGAGCAGCTCCCCGTACACGGCGCCCCAAGCGCCCACTGTGGGCGTTTCACGCGCGGGTCCGGAGGGCCCCCCCCCCATGGGCGGACAGACGCGCCTGTGTGGCCACGTCGGCGAGCGGGTCGGTAGGCGTGTAGTAGAAGTGGACGTTTGGGTGTTTCGGCAACCAGCGGTCGATCTTGGGCTTGTGGGTGTTCAGGTTGTCCAGGATGACGTGAATTTCCTGATCCGGGTAAGTCCGCGATGAGTTCGTTCATAAAGCTCAGAAACTGCCGTCGTCTGCGTCGCTTGAAGTGACCGGTTTTGACCAGATCGGTCGCCACGTTCAGGGCGGCGAACAAGGTGGTCGTACCGTTGCGTTTATACTCGTGGTTGAAGCCCGTCAGGGCTTTGCCATTAGGGCAGTTTGAGCCATCCCTAGGCGCGTTCCAGCGCCTGGATTGCGGGCTTCTCGTCTACGCAGACAACGACGGCGTTCTCGGGCGGATCCAGATACAGGCCCACGATTGGCGGCGGCCTTTGGGACGAACTCGGGGTCCGTGCTGATACAAAAGCTCCGGCGTCTGGCCAGAGAGTCCAGAGCGCTGCACACTGCGGTCATGGCTCCTGGATAGTCGTTTTGGCCGTGCCGTTCGTAGGCAGTACGCAGCGACTGCCTGACTTCCTCGCCGAAATCATCGGATGCCTCCTCGACCTGAAACTCAGATGGTCGCAGTTGTCCATCCAGGACGGTCCAGCCAAACCGTTGTGCGCATTCCAATACCTTGTCGCCGAGGTCTGGATTCATTTCCAAAAGGGCAGCGATGAGTTTCCGAATCGCCTCAGTGGGTTCGTTCGCCTTCTCGATCAGGTCGCCAACGGCATCGAGTAGTTCGCCCTTGGAAGCTCCCCCCCTCTCATGGATAGACCGCTGCTGCAGATGGGAAAGCTTCTCTACTGGGAGCCCGGACGTTGCGACAAGACCCTTGACAGCTCTTGGATGTCAACTCATTTTCAAGGCTTTCAACTGACGTGCAAGAAGACCTTTGCCACCAGGTTTCTGGAGAACGAGTAAATACAGATGAAAACCACCGTCGATGGTCTCTCCTTCTTCGCAGACCCTTCGGTGCAACCCCAGCAGCTTGTCCGAGAAACGCTCAACAGAGAAATCGGGGATCTCCCATGGGATACACTTCAGATAGTATACAAGTGCGCCGACATCGGTGTACTGTGTGACCGGATAGACTTCGGCTGCATGTACTACTCCGAACCCCGCTTTCTCAGAGGCTGACCGCGCACCACTTAGATTGCCAAGCTCATTTGGCTGCGGCAGCGGTACTCCAAGCAATTGATGGATCTCCAAGTTTGTCTTATTTCCCACCTGCTCCGTGATGAGCGCTCCACCAGGCTTCAGAACTCTATATTCCTCTACGAACGTGCACATCCCGTGACGGTTCAAGAGAAGATCGAACCTCTCATTTTCGAAAGGCAATTCACCTGGATCTGACACCTCGTAGACTTCAACTCCGAGTGGTTCCAGGCGCTTCCGAGCCACAGGGATATTAGGTGGATAGCCCTCCGTCGCACATGCGTGTCCTTCGAACGCGCAGTTCTCCAGAATCTTTCCAAAACGCTCCCCGCCTCCTGTTTCCTGATCCAAAACGACACGACTTGCTCGCAGCGCGTCTGCTGCAATTGAGGCATAGTTCCAGAAGTCAAAACCAATGTTTAACCTTCGTCCTTTTATATAAGAAAAATCCCATCCCTCAAACGGCTGCTCGTATTCACTACGAAGCCAAGCCAGGATCTCCTCGTCCCTTCTTTCTTCGGCTTTATTCACTTTCACCTTTCCAATCGGTGCCAACGGCTCGAAATGTGGCTCTTGCTGATTGTATCTATTCTGAGATAACAAGAGAAAAGTAGATAAAGGTCCAAGCAAGATTCAGGCAGCCTTGTGGATGGTCTGGGATGTTCTTTGCCGATTGATTTCTATGCGGCGCTGCCGAGCCTCCTCCTTTCGACCTTGTCGGTGGTGAAGAATCTTTTGATGCTGGCCTTTATGCCTCTGAAGAGGCGTGACATACTGTATTGCCCCGTGATAGCGTTCGGCGTTGTAGCTGTGAATGAAGGAATCAATCAGGCCTTCCAGTTGATGGAATGTGAAGATGTCCTGGAAGCGCAGCCAGTCGTATTTGAATGTCCGGAAAAAGGCTTCGATCCAGGCGTTGTCCGTGGGTGTTTGATATCGGGCAAACAGCTGCGAGATGCCCAGGTCCTTGAAGAATTGGGCCATCGATTTGGCCTTCATCTGAGATCCGTGATCTGAGAGGGCTGTCAAGCTTATGGGCCCAGTGTCCAGGTCCAGCAGTCCTTCGTTGGCAAGGGCTTGATCCCAGGCCTGTTTGACCTGCTCCACGGTCGCGTTGAAGGAGAGCTTCCATCCTACGATCTTCCTGGAATACACGTCGAGAATGGCGGTAAAATACAGGAACAAACCGAAAAATGGGATGTAGGTCAGGTCCCAGCTCCAGACCTGATTAGGACCTTCAGGTTTGACCTGGGGCTTGCTCTGCTTGACCGGCGTCCTCACCTGTTTCCTGCGTGCCAGACGTTCTTTCCTGGCCTGTCGGTAGAAGCTGGAGGCCGAGGCCTGCACTACCCCCTTCTCTGAGGCTACCACCGCCAGCTGATGGGGAGGCAGATCGGCATAGGTCTCATCCCTTAAGAGGGCCGGGATTTGCTCTTTCTCCTCCCTCAGCAATCCGTGTGGGGCCTCATCAGGAGCGGGCCCGGGCTTCCCATCCAAAAGCGGGTCCGACACCCCATCCAGCTTCTCTTCTCGATCTCGCCGGCTCCAGGCACAATACCGCTGGAGGGGAAGCTGTAGGATCTCGCAAGAACGGGTGAGTTTCACCCCTTTCTCCTTGGCCCGATGGACCATTAAGAGGATCTCGCGTTTGACCTCAGCTTGCACCCGGTGGCCCTTGATCGGGCCTGTCAGATCCCATTCACACTTTTTTTTAGCAGGGAAAGTTCCACAGATTGCTCAATGATCGTTTGCTCCAGGCGTGCCCGCTCTTTGCGCAGCTGCTCCACCTCCTCAGCCGATACCATCGGCTTGCGGCTCCGGCGACCCTTGAACTCCTTGAGGGCCCCGGACTTGACCGACTCACGAATACGCTTTAGATCCGAGGAATGAATGCCCCATTTCCGCAGCACCTGTGCAATGGGAACATCTCCCCGGCTGGCTTCAAGGAAAATCTCATACTTCTGTTCCGGGGACAAGCTCCTGCGCTTCTTGACCGGGTCACTGTTTGAGGACAGTTGCTCCATCTTTACTCCTCCTGTGAGGTCAGGGATATCCCAAAATATGTATCCCTTCTCAACCCTACAGGCAACCAGGATCTTGCTTCGACCTTGCCCCCGTTTTTTCGGGCGATCTCAGACAAAAGATACTGATCACAAACCATGAGGCGAAGGTTATAACGGCCTCAATTCATTCAAGTGCTTGTTGCACAGCCCTCCGTACGACTCTCCTCTTGTCGTTAGCAACAGTCTATACTGCCGCCAGGGCGTCGGGGGTGCCGATTTTACCCAAGGCATACACCGCCTGAGCGCGCGGGCCCTTTCGGTCATCCTTCAGACTGGACGCAAGGAAAGGCACTGCTCTTTCCTCACGAAAAGCTGCAAAGGCGTGAGTGGCGATGGCGGAGAGAGACCGGTAGCGGCGTCCCTCGAACGCGAAGCCGTCATCGAGCACCTGGACCACGAGGTCGCGGCCCTGGAAGGCGCGCACCAGAAGCGTCCCCGGCAGGGGCAGCCACCGGTCCCGCGAGGGCGACAGGCGATCCGCTTGCGCAGGAACGCCTTGTGGTACGAGCGGGTCTCCTCCCCGAAGACCTTGATGTACTTCTCTCCAAGGGGATGCTTGCCGGAGGAATTTCCGAAACGTCGAAACCGGCCGTCCGGATGCAACCAAGCTGTTAAATAAGGCCGACTGAAAAAACAGAGAATCAGAGAATCCGGAGGAGGTATCTCTGCTCAGCGGGCGCACCCCCCACGGTTGCGCTCGAACATCTGAGGGAGCGCTTCGAAACAGAGAACCGGCAGCGAGGGGAGGAGGTGGCCCAAGTGTTTGTGAATACGGCAGAAACGACAAGACCCCGAAGGGTTGCCCCACGGGGTCTTGCGTTAACGGACGACCGCCGAAGTTGGCGGATGGGAATATGGCTCCCCATATGATCCTCTCCCCGGAACCATTCTCTGTTCATCAGTCGTAACTTGCTGTATTGAAAGGAGCTATCGCAATTACGCCCGCGCCGCAGACGCGGAAGACAGCGTCAAGACGACTTCCGCCCTTCAGGTCAAAACAGCCACTTCTCCGACATGGGATCAGGATATCCGGGTCGTCGTTACCCACGCTGTTCAGAGGGAGAGGGGATTCGATCGAAAACAGGGTTAAAGTTCGGGAATGACTTGCTCAGGCGTTCGGGGGAATGCCGGGTCAGCAAATTCTTATAGGCCGGCTCGACTTTCTCGCTGTTCTGAAATTCATGCCACTCCGCTAGGATCTTGCCTTCTGGAAAGTCCTTGAATCCAGGGGCTACACCCATCAGTATCTCCCTGGGCTACTTCTTCGGGTGTCGATTGAAGAACGGCAGGCACTTCGCTCGGGGGGACATAGGGACGTCGGGCGTTGTCAGAGGCAGCGATGTCCGAACACCATGCCAGCATGGAATAAAGCACGGCAAAGCATAATAGAAACCGGAAGACAACTGGGAGATTCCCGGCATTCATCATCGGACTACGGCCTCCTTTCTCAGAACAGAACCGTCTGGCTGAGACACTAAAAAGATCCACGTACCAACCCTCAGAGGTGGATAAAACTCTAAGATGTGGTCCCGATTCCATTCAGGATTCAGGTATCTCACTATTCCGGGACATGGTCCTGCATGGAGATTGTGTTTTCCCCATAGGCTCACTTTGTACCCGACCAGATCAATTCTCGTCGTGTCAATATGAGAAAACATCCCACATCCAGAGCCCTCCCCGCCATAAAATCGTACGTGCATGGTATCAGAGACCGCCAACGGGGATGTAGTTTTCACCAGTAAGGTTCGGAATGTACCTCGTAGGGGATCAAAGACCCTCAAGGGGGATCCAACCGACACGCTGTCAACATGGATTTGATAAATCCGATAAGCAGGGTCCGGTTTATCCGAGTTAAAAGGGTTAAGGCCGCAGGACACCATCAGAAAGGTCAATGAGACAAGGACCGGGATTTTTCGTCGCATGACCGATGCTCCTTTCCCCTCCCTTTCATGGATATCTGAACCATCCAAAACGCCGCCACGCCGGAAACACCCCTCTGCTGATTTTCTTAACGGCGGGCCGATTCAAGGCTAACTCTAACATCTGCCGCTTGAACTCTGGCGGATACGGCGGATGTGTCCTCGGCATCGTGGCATCCTCCTTTCTGCCAAGTAATAAGGTATCCACGAAACCGGGTCAAGTCCAATCCAAAAAAAAGCCTCCGAGCTCCTGGGGATCCCCCTGAGCCAGCTCGACGAAGACGACAGCGGTTGATACAGGCCGCAGAGGAGCTCTCCCGCAAAGTTGGGGTGGCGCCTGCCTGTGATACGCTGTCGGTGTCTCGGGCAAGTCTGTATCGTTGGCGGCAGGCCCCCACCACACGGGTAAAGCGCAGGTCGCATCGGGCCCTGGCCCCTCCCGAACAGCAGGCTGTCTTGGATCTGTTGCACTGCGAACGGTTTATGGATAAAGCCCCTCCTCAGGTCTGGGCCGAGTTGCTGGATGAAGGCCTGTATTTCTGCTCACTCAGCACGATGTATCGCATCCTGAAGGCACACGAGGAAGTCCGGGAACGCCGAAACCAGCTCGGACATCCGAACCATCCAGCGCCTCGCCTGGTGGCAACGGCGCCTAACCAGGTGTGGTCTTGGGATATCACGAAGCTGCTGGGGCCTGTCAAGTGGACGTTCTACTATCTCTACGTGCTCCTGGACATCTACAGCCGCTATGTCGTCGGCTGGATGGTCGCGCGCCTGGAAAAAGAGGCGCTGGCCAGGCGCCTCATCGAGGAGAGTTGTAAAAAACAAGACGTTGTGCCGGGCCAATTGACCCTACACGCTGACCGGGGCGCTTCGATGACCAGCAAACCCGTGGCACTCCTGCTGGCCGATCTGGGGCTGACCAAATCGCACTCACGACCGCACGTGTCGAACGACAACCCCTACTCCGAGGCGCAGTTCAAGACCTTGAAGTATCGCCCGGACTTCCCGGAACGCTTCGGGGGGCTTGCACACGCCCGTTCATTTTGCCATGAGTTCTTCACCTGTTACAACACAGGGCATCGCCACTTTCTGGTCTCTTTGATGATGGGATCCGGCGTCACCATGCTCGAAGCTTCGGTGTAGTCCCGCAGGTTGCGTGGTACCGCGGTCCGTTCATGCCGCTGTTTCAGACCGACTTCCGCAACGGCGTCGCAGCGCTCAACCGCTTGCTCAACCATGCCGCGCGCATCCGTGTGCGCACCCTGGCACGTCTCGGTCCGATGCACTTACCTCTCGAAGACGACGCTGTTGGTTCATACCAGGCCGAACTTGAGATTTCTGGCGCGCGCCAAATCTACGTCGGCGATGACCACGTGTGGCTTTGGTACCGCGGAACAGGAGTCGGGCCATACCCATGCTTCAGTGCACTACAGGCGCTGGAGCGAGTGTGCGACCAACTGATCAAGAGCGACCTACCGTGGTTTCGATACTACTCAATGGCTGCGAGAGCCTCGCGATGGTCGGCCTCGTCGTCGGACTCCTCGTCCGGCATCTTGAGAGCGCAGGCCATCTACTGGACCCCTACCTAACTGAACCGGTGATCTGGCACCAAGAGTTCGGGCGAGTCGTAAAAGAAAGCGGCGGATTCGCGGCGGGCTCCGAAGAACTCGTGGCGCCAGAGCGCCGAAACTGGTCTCTACGCGAGGCAGCTAGGTTCATGGCCGTACGAGCCAATGCCGAACGCGCCGTGGAGCTACGCGCGCTCGGTGAGAACCTCGTTGCAAACGCGCGTCGCCACATCGAGTCGACACGCGACGACGAACCACAGGAAGCGGAGGCGACACTGCGGTCGAGCATGCGTGCGATCAAAGTCCGGGTTTTCCCGGTGCCGGGGCCCGCCTCTATCAGATGCGGACCAGACTCCGCTTCGGCTGCGACCCTTTGCGACGCATCCGGCGCAGGCACCTCGAGAGACGGCGTGGTGTAGACTTGCAATTCGGGTACGAGAAGCGCCCGCGCAAGTTGCTGGTGCACCAATCCGATCTGAACACCAAGACGCTTCGCGATATCCGCCGCAGAGATTCCTTCTTCGGAAAACAATCGCCGTGCTTCACTGCTTGGCAGAAGGAACTCTCGCGCAAAGACATTGGCCTGGCATTCCCTGCGTTCGCGCGGCCCATAACCCTCTACTCGTTGAATGCCCAGCGGGATCCGTTCCTCGGGCATCGTAACGTCGATGTCGGATACGCTACAGGCGCCCGTTGTGCTGTCCAGAAAGTGATGACCGAACTCGTGCGCCTGGTAGAAGGCCGCTTCTTCCGCGCTGACGCCTTTCTTGTAGAAAATCCCAGACACCAATGAGTCGAGGACAGCTTCGGCTTCGCTCAAGACCGGATCGTCATCTGGAACGGGTTGACGCACGATGCCTGTTATTGCGGTCGCCCCGTCAAGCAACTCACGTGATCGGATTTGGAGATACTGTCAAGTTAAGTGTAATTGGGTGATAATCCCCGGATGACTAGTACTTAGCTGCGCAAGTTTATGCGTGCAAATCCGCCCTTAACATCCTGTTTTTGCAAGGAAATCAGATTACGAGAATTTCCGCAGGTTGGTACTAGTCCCTATACAAGCGTGAATTTTTCTTGGTTTTAGTAGAAAAAAGTTGAAAATGCCCCAGTTTTCAGGCCTATAGTTGTAGTGTGAAAGACAAAAAGAGGCCATCAAAAGGGGCATTTCAGATGAGAGAATATAGGAAGATTCTTCGGAACAGGGAAGCACGAATTGTCCGTCGTTTGCGTCGGAAGCAGTGGTGCAGTCAGGTCAAGCCTATGATGTCTGGGGGAAACATCCACTACGAGATAAGTGGGAAGGCCGAGGCGATCACGTGTGGGGGGATCGGCGCGTTTCACCACATGGTCCGCAGGGTTGGGCTGGTGAAAGAGATTGACCGTCATCTTCATCTTTTGAAAGTGCATTTGCCCTGTCACGAATCAGACCACGTTCTGAACATCGCCTACAATGCGCTGGTTGGTGGTCAACGCCTTGAAGACATTGAGCTGCGCCGGCAGGATGCCACGTTCCTGAACGCTTTGGGCGCTCAGCGTCTCCCGGATCCGGCCACAGCAGGCGACTTTACACGTCGTTTCCGGCCATCGGATATCGAGACGTTGATGGATTGCATCAACCGGGTGCGCACCCGGATCTGGAAAAAGCGCGCCAGGGGCGAACTCAAAGAAGCCCTCATCGACATCGACGGCACCCTGGCCACCACCCTCGGAGAACGCAAGCAGGGCATGGCCCTGTCATACAACGGTATCTGGGGATACCATCCTCTCGTGGTCTCTCTGGCGAACACCAGGGAGGTGTTGTTTCTTGTGAATCGACCCGGCAATGTGCCCAGCCACGACGGTGCCGTAAAGTGGATCGATCGCGCCATCGCGCTGGTCGCCCCTTTCGCCAAACGCATCTGCCTGCGCGGAGACACCGGCTTCTCACTCACCCGGCACTTCGATCGTTGGTCGGAAAAGGTCGACTTCGTCTTCGGCATGGATGCTTACCGGGGATTGGTCAAGATCGCCAAATCCCTGTCACAGAGCGATTGGGAGCCCTTTGAACGACAACCCAAATACCAGGTCAAAACCTCCCAGAGACAGAAACGCGAGAACGTGAAAGCCCGGATCATCCGGGAGCGCGGCTTCAAAAACATCCGACTTGCCAGTGAACGTGTTGCCGGGGTTTCGTATCGTCCTGCTCGATGCAGGAAGACCTGTCGACTCGTGATCCTCGAAAAGAACCTGAGCGTCGAACGCGGCGAAAACGCCCTGTTCGATGACAAGCGCTGTTTCTTCTACATTACCACCCGAAAAGATCTTACGGCCGCGGAAATCGTGAGGCTGGCCAATCGACGGTGCGATCAGGAAAACGTGATTGAACAACTCAAGAACGGGGTCAACGCCATGCGGATGCCCGTCGACAACCTGATGAGCAACTGGGCTTACATGGTCATGACCGCCCTGGCGTGGAACCTCAAAGCCTGGTTCGCGTTGATGATCCGAAAGCGTGAGCGTCGCGATCAACTTCTGAGAATGGAGTTTCGCGCCTTCCTCCAGAATCTGATCTGGATCCCTTGCCAGATCGTGACCCGGGGAAGACAGATCATCTATCGTGTCTTGGGCTACAACCGGTGGATGACTGACTTCTTCCCGGCCTGGAACAGAATCAGATGGCTCAAACCGGCCTGACTGCCATGTCAGCACCTGTCGTCGTAACATCACAGGGACAAGTCCGTCCACCCCGGCTAAAACACGTCCGCAAACTCAGTTAATTAGACAATCGCATGCCGAAACAATCACAAAAACAGCCCAGACATCATCTCCACCAAGTCACAAGTCTGAAATGCTCCGAAATCTTGTATAACACACCGCTCAACAAGCCTATTCGCTTATTTTAGGACTAGTGCAATTTTTCCCCTTGTATGAAAAAGGTTGTCCCGGTCGCCTTTTCGATTCCCGAGTCACGATCCACGGATTTTTGAGGCCGCGGGCCCTCCCAAAACGGGTCGATTCCGGACTGAGTCGAAGGTCATCGTTTCGCCCAAAAGCAATGGTTCAGAACCTGATAATGACCTTTGACAATCCAATGTGTCAAGAATACACGCCTTCAAAAATTAAACATTGCATAAGTTGAGTATTAATATTACATTGAAATCTCCACAAGATTCGACCTTAAACTTAAATACCTATTATTAAAGGAGTTGTCGATGTCCAACGACCTGATTGGCCTAAAAAAACGAATCCACGCAGGCGAGAAGATCTACGGCGTGGGCATGCCCGCGAACATCAAACGGGACCGGTTCGATGCCATCCTGGATAAGGGTCCCTACGACTTTGTCAACGTCGACAGCCAGCATTCGCCTTTCAACGAGGAACGACTGGTCGAGTTCTGTGCTATGGCGGAAGAGCGCGACGTCTTCGTCCAGTTTCGGATCAAACATACCCGGCACGCGTACCTGATCGGCAACAACCTGGACCTGGGACCTTGCGGAATCGAAGTCCCCCAGACCGAGCTCGAATCGACCGCCGAGGAGGCGGTCCAGGCCTTCTATTATCCGCCCGAAGGCGGTAGAAGCCTCGGGGGAGCGGCGCGTCGGGGAGCGAAAGAACGTCAAGACTGGTTCGAGTATATCGAGTGGTGGAACCGGTTTGGCGTGCTCTGGTTGCAAATCGAATCGATCGAATCCGCGACCCACGTGCGACAGCTCGCGAAGCAGGGAGTGGACTGCTTCTCATTCGGACCGGCCGACCTGTCCATAAACATGAGATCCCATCCCCAGCATCCATTTAAGAGCCTGGACGACTGCGTCAGTTACGTGGTCAGGGCCCTGGAGGGAACGACCGTGGCCGTCTGCTTCAGAAACTATAACCCGGACCTACGCGAGAAGTACGCCGACATGGGCGTAAGGGTTTTTCTTGAACTTCCTCAAGTCTGAAAGGAAAGGATGGGGTGTGTAAGAGTTGCGACCCAGGGCGATGCCCTGGGTTAAGGGACAACGCTCCGTTGCGCTGAAAGAAGGCCATGACTTTAGTCTCGGCTTTTCGATATGGAGATCTTCCTGGTTTTTTTGTGAAACCGAAGTTCTGTGAGACGATGCATCAGCGGGCCAACGGTCCGCGATCCGGATCAATACCACACATACCGTAGATGAATCAGGATGGTGGACAGGGATTGGGGGATGTGAAATTATCGCGGCCCTTCAGGCCGCATGACGCTATTTCTTCGCAGGACCCAGGGCGATGCCCTGGGTTGAGGAATAACGCGCTGTTGGCGCTGAAAGAAGGCCCTGACATTAATCTCAGCTTTTCGATATGGAGATTTTCCTGGTTTTTTTGTGAAACCGAAGTTCTGTGAGACGACGCATCAGCGGGCCAACGGTCCGCGATCCGGATCAATACCACACATACCGTTCATCGTAGGCCACTCGATACTGTCCCAAGAATGAATCAGGATGCGGGACAGGGATTAGGCGATGTGAAATTATCGCGGCCCTTCAGGCCGCATGACGCTATTTCTTCGCAGGACCCAGGGCGATGCCCTGGGTTGAGGAATAACGCGCCGTTGGCGCTGAAAGAAGATCCTGACTTTAATCTCGACTTTTCGATATGGAGATCTTCCTGGTTTTTGTGAAACCGAAGTTCTGTGATGCGACGCATCAGCGGGCCAACGGTCCGCGATCCGGATCAATACCACACATACCGTAGATGAACCAGGATGTGAGACAGAGATTGGGGGATGTGAAATTATCGCGGCCCTTCAGGCCGCACGACGCTATTTCTTCGCAGGACCCAGGGCGATGCCCTGGGTTAAGGGACAACGCGCCGTTGGCGCTGAAACAAGACCCTGACTTTAGTCTCGGCTTTTACTCTTTGAACTTCAGCATCCTCCCCGGCAATTCTTCTCCCAGGTTCTCCACGGCTTTGCCTTCCGACACGATCACAGTCCCGTTTACCGCGACATACGGAATCCCTTCGGGAAACTGATGGGGGTCCTTGTAAGTCGCCCGGTCCGTCACGGTATCGGGATCGAACACCACGAGGTCCGCGAAGGCCCCCTCCCGGATCACCCCCCTGTCCTTCAGCCCGAATCGCTCTGCGGGATATCCGCTCAACCGCCTCACAGCATCCTCCAACGATAACAACTTGCGGTCCCTCACGAGCGGTCCCAGCAGCCGCGGCGCCGAACCGTAGACACGCGGGTGGACGAGGCCGTCCTCGAAAAAAACACCGTCGGAACCCATCATGAACTTCGGGTGGACGAGCATGGGATCGACGATGCGGTCATCCCCGTGGTGAAAGACCAGTAGCACCCCCAGTCTTTCGTCGATCAACAGATCGCACAGGGCGTCCGTCCTGTTCTTACCGGAACAATCCACGAACTCCTTCAGCGACATCCCCTGAATTCGGGCGTTCTGTTTGCTTCCCACCCAGGCGATAATTATCTGATCGTGAGGGGTGTGATGATCCGAAAGAACCTCGGAAACACGGCTCCGAACTCCTGGATCGGCCAGCTTCTTGAACGCAGCCAGGGGACCCTCGGTCCAGACCTCGTAAGGCATGAGGTAGTTGAGCATCGTCGAACCCGGGAGATAGGGATAGACGTCGAACGAGAAGTCCACCTCCCGGCATGCCACCCGGTCCACATAAGAGAGGATCTCGTCGGCCTCCTCTAGGGACCTCCCCTTCAGATGCGAGATGTGAACGGGCATCCCCGCCCGGCGTCCGATCTCCACGGCCTCCTCGAGCGCTTTCATCAATCCCTTCTTGTATCGCATATGTGTGACATACAGTCCATTCCAGGGGGCCATCGCCTCACAGACTTCGACGATTTCATCCGTCGAAGCGAAACACTGCGCGATATAATCTATCCCGGTCGAAACCCCCACCGCCCCCTCCTCCATTCCCTTTCTAACCTCCTGCCGCATAACGTTCAACTGCACGTCATCCGGTGGCCCCCCACCCCATCCGTAGGCCAGGGACCGTACATTTGCGTACGGGATATGTGCGATCACATTCTGTACGTTGTGCCTGTCCAGAAGCGTCAGGTATTCGGAGATACTCCGCCAGCCCGTATAGTCGCTGAGTTGAAGACCATCCAGCGCGAGGAGATAGAGAAACCAGTGCGGGGCTGTGGCCGGAGACACCGGCGCATACGAAATACCGTCCACCATCAGGACCTCGGTCGTGAATCCCTGGGACGTCTTACAGAGAAGGTTGGGAATCTTGAGCAGCCAGCCGTCTGAATGGTTGTGGACATCCACGAACCCCGGGGCAACCACCATTCCCCGGGCATCGATCGTGTTCTTCCCGTCGAGCGAATCGGAATCGCCCACCAGGACGATTCGTTCACCGCTAACTCCAACATCTGCCCGACGCCTTGGGGCACCTGTCCCGTCGATCACCGTGCCGTTTTTGATAATCAGATCGTACAAAAAATCCTCTCTTTGATGGATTTGGACTTATGCGAGATACGCTTCACGGCCTTTAATTCATTCGATCTTCAAAAACGTCCCCCCTTGCCGCGCGGACTCCTGCGCGATCAGGCAGGCCTTGGATACCGCCAGAACGTCCCCCGTCGATATGAAATTCTCCTCTTCTCTTGAAATCGCCTCGATCATATCCTGTACGAACAGGTCGTCCCGGGACACGGGCATCTTTGGCTCATAGGTTCCCCGGTCGTCCGTCACGATCAGGAGATGATCCCCTGCATACGCCCGGAGGTGTGCGGATCCCCTTGTCCCCATGACGATCACCCGGGAATCTCCAAATGAACGGGAGTCCTGAGGGGTCAGCCAGTCCGCCGTCAGCAAGGCCATTGCGCCGTTGCTCAGTTCGAACGACGCCTGGATGTGGTCAACCAACCGAGGCTCCAGGTGCTTCTTGCAGGTCTCCAGTGCGTGAACGCCAATATATTCCGCTCCCGTCAGCCATCTCACCTGGTCTACCCCGTGGCACGCCAGGTCGTGGAACGTCCCGGTGTAAGCCCCAGGGTCAAAGTACCAGTCCGGACGCCACGGACCCAGCTTGTGCGGATGGGTCGAGATCAAACTCACGATCTCGCCGAGCACACCCTCGAGGATCGCGTCGCGCAGCGCCAAAAAAGGCGGATAGCTTCTGGATGTAAACCACATGGAGATCCGGATGTCCTCAGTCGCCTTCCGGATGCGCTCCCAGTCCTCCAGATTCCGACAGAGGGGCTTGTCGAGAAGCACATGAACCCCGGCCCTTCCGCACGCCGCCACCAGCGCAGCCTTCTCCCCGTGCGCGATACCCTCGAGGATCAGCTCCGGCCGGCCCTCCTCGAGCAGCTCATCTAGACTCTTATAGCGTGGGATCTTTCGATCCTTATTGTACTCATCGTATAGCGAATCATCCGCCTCAACGATCCCCACAACCTCCCCATCCTCCGCTTTTAAAGCCGACTGGAACATCCCGCCGATATGCCCGTAATGCACGCCAACGACACCTATTCTCATTGCCCTTCCTCCTCAACCAGTTCATTGAATATTGAATATCGAGAAATTGAATATTAGGGACAACTCAGTTGCCTTTCTTGTACCCTTATGGATCACACGCTTCAATATTCAATCTTCGATCTTCAATTTCACTTTCCCTCTCTTATCAATCGCAAAGACGCTGCGCATTTCTTCGAACTCAGGAATGCTCGATTTTCCTTTCAGAGCCATTTCCGCAAGAACCCTTCCCGTCAACGGCCCGAACTTGAAACCGTGCCCCGAAAACCCCGCGCCGATCGAGATTCTTTGGTTCTCAGGATGCAGGTCGATGATGAAGTCCTCTGTCTCGGTATTCGTGTAAAGACATAATTCCGAATCCACGAACCGTTCGACCGGGGGAACGAAGGTGTCCTCCAGGAATCCTCTCAGACGGTCGATCTCTATGGTATCCACCTTATCCCCAACTTCGTCCGGATCGTCGTCACATTCCTTGATCACGTGTCTGGCGACCTTGATTCCCTCCCTTCCAAACTCCGGAAGGCCGTAATACATCGTATTCCTACCGTACCCCAGATCAGCCCATACGGGAAACCGTCCCAACCGATAATCCTCCGGTTCCCCGGCCAGCTTAAAATACCCGACCGTTTGTCGAGCTACCCGGGTCCTCTGCTTCAGGAAAGGCACCAACCGGGAGGTCCATGCCCCAGCAGTGATCACAAGCCGTTCGGCGTCAAAAGATCCGCGATTCGTCTCCACACGAATGGGATCGCTTGCCGGATCCACGGAAAGGACCTGTGTCTCTTCGTGAACCTCTGTTCCGTATTGATGACACAGTCCCTGCAGGGCGGAGATCGTCTCACCCGCCGCGATCAGTCCCGAAGTACGATCGTGCAACACACCCTCAACGTTCTCGAACCGGAACATGGGGAACCTACGACGGGCTTCGTCCACCTCGAGATATTCGACGGCCACATCCACCTGGGAAACCGCCCGGGCATATTCTTCAAAAGATCCGTTGGGCGGACCATAAAAGCATCCCGGAGAGGGATGGATCAGCGTCCGGTCCGCGTCCCGTTCCAGCCTCGGCCATTCCTCGCCCTGGACCACCTTCAAAAGCCGGACATAGCCCGGATCTGGGTAGGCGCTCCTGGTGATCCGTGAGGTACCGTGCGAGCTGCCCCGGTCGTGTCCGATTCGAAACCGCTCGATGAGACCAATTCGCTTGCAGCCCAGCCGATGGAAGTGATAGACAGCCGACAGCCCGTTGATACCCCCCCCGATCACCAGCGCCTCGAAAACCGTTCCTCCCATCCGCTCCTCCCTTCCAAGACGTCAAACGTGAAACGTCAAACAAAACCTCATCCGGCTACTGCTACTGCCTTTGCATTTTCGATCCCTAACTTCTGACCCTGACCCTTGACTTTTGCATTCTCGACTTTTGCATCTTTCAATTTGCTATTCCTTCTTGACACCCCTCCCCCGGCCCCTCCCCGAAACGGGGAGGGGTGGGCAATGTGGTTGGAATTTGTCTAAATTACAGGCATTAGCCCCCTTCCCGTTTCGGGAAGGGGGTTTGGGGGTTAGGTGTGACAACCCATCGAATTTTTTCGTTCGTCAAAACTATCCTTTCACTCACTCATGTCACCATCTCCTCCGTCAGATGGTCCACCCGATTCAGAAATCGCATCTCAATCTTTTCCGGCGTGAAGTCCACACGACTGATCGCAGTATTGTTCTGCGTGAATCGTATATAAGGGCCGCCGCGGGGCAAACCGAAAAGAACATCCATCAGACTGTTTCCGAATCCGCCGTGCGTGACCATGCCGATCCGCTCCTCAGAGTCCGCAAGCCCTTGAAGCTCATCCGCGACCCGTTGGGAACGAGCATACCAGGCGTCCTCCCCCTCACAGTCGCCGTCCCACCATCCGTTCTCCCGAATCCCGTCCGGAAGGACGAAATTCGGGAACCGCTCCTCGATCTCCTTGCGTCCCATACCCGGCAGCCCGACCGGGCCCCGTTCGTCCCCACGGTCCAGCCAAATCCCCCCGTGTTCGTGCACGTCGATCCAGACGTCGGGGGTGAGTCCCGTGGTGACCCGGATCGCCTCCGCCGTCTCGAACCCCCGAAGCATCGGACTCGCGTAGAGGCGTGTAAGCCGCAGCCCGCGCTCCCCGTCCCACGATCCGCACCGTGCCCAGTCCAGATCTTCCAACCGGCGGGCAACGAACTCAGCCTGTTGTCTGCCCAGGTCCGTCAGCGGAGGATCGCACACACGCTCTTTTCCATCTTCGACCGCATTGTTATACGATTGGCCGTGACGGATGATGTAGAGTTCCAATGTTCTATCCAAACCTTTCTCGTAGACGCGCCGCCGCCGTGGCCTCGTTCTTCAACTTTTGGTACGCCTCATCCAGAGGGATCTCCGCCGCGCTTCCGGGGGCGAAACCGCAGTCCGGGTTGAGTGTGATGCGCTCCCGCGGGATGTACTTCATCGCCTCCTCGACCCGCCCCGCGATCTCCTCCGGCGTATCCACGTGCTCGCTCCGAACATCCACGCAGCCCACGCCGATCTCCTTATCCTCGGGCAGTTCCCTCAAGACTTCAAGATCCCCTGTGACCGGGATCGAAAACTCCATCACATACCCGTCCAGTTTTAGCCGTTGGAGAAACGGAATGATCGGTCCGTACCCCCCCTCCCCGATCCGGTTCAAAAGGTCGACGCATAGCCCGGCTTCCGTTTCCCAATCCTCATACTGGCTCCTCACCCTTTGATCCACGAAAAGACACAGATGGGGATCGTCAAACTGAACCACGTCCGAACCCGCATCGCGTACGGCGATCAGCTCATCTCGCAGGACCGGAACCAGGGCCTCCATAAAACTTTCCCGGGTCGGATAGACCCTGCGTGATTGTTCCGGATCCCACATTCGCTGACCAAGAAGGTAGGGTGAGGGCAGGCACACCTTGACCTTCCGGTCGGTATTCTGCTTCAGGAACCGCACCTCTTCTGCTATGAAACCCTGATGTCGAACGCTCAGCGGCCTCACGACAGTGTGCCAGGACAGACCCTCCTGCAGGCTGCGCTCGAACCCGTCGCATATCTCGGCGATGACCCCGATGTACGATCGCCGCCGCCATTCGCCATCCGAGATAATATCCAGGCCGGCCGCCTCCTGAAGCCCGATCGCAAACCTGACCGCCGTATCCATCCGTTTCTGGTAGACCTCTTGAGGAAGGGAATCCTGTTCCTCAAGGAGATCCCGGACAAACTGCGGCCGGGGCAGACTTCCGACCACGGAAGCGGGAAACAGGTGTACCCGTGATTCGTGATCCGTGATCCGTCCATTTTCGCTTTCAATTTTGGAATTCCATCTTAGGACCCCTCCCTCGGCCCCTCCCCTAAAGGAGAGGGGAGATCATACGTTTGAATTTTTGCGAAAATATAGGCGGCATCCCCCTTCCCTTTAGGGAAGGGGGCGCAGGGGGCTAGGTCTGACACTTGATTGAATTCTGTATGTTCGTCACGAATACTCTAATCCGGATTGCCCTCGTAGGGGCACGGCATGCCGTGCCCCTACACCAATTTATCGGGCCACCGGATTCTCGATTGGGGCGAGGCGATGCCTCGCCCAGTGATTCGTCCATATCCCATTGACGGGCGGACACACAGGTCCGCCCCTACACACGACTTCTGGGCCTCCGACCCCTGACTTTGCCTTTCCTGCTACTGCTACTGCCACGATCTCATAGCTATTTCATAATCCTCCGTCGTATCCACCTCCATATAATCCCCGTGCGTATCCACCTTGTGCACCGGCACACCCTGTTCGATCATCTCCTGGATCATCTGGATGAAAAAAGCCTTCGCCACGGACTCAGCGCCCTGGAAGGAACGGCCGTCGTTCGCCCCCAGGACTCGTCCATAATGTTCCGTCAGCATCCTGGCACCCGCTGGGCTGAACATTGCAACGCCGATGAATTCTCCGTGGGCTTCTTCGGATTTGACATCCCTGCTGATGCGGGTCAGTCTATCCCCATCGGCCGTGACCTTCTCCGCATCCCCCTCGGGGTGCTGTGTGCGGATCTCGTAGCGCCTCCGCCAATCCGTATCCACGGCCAGCGTGACGTCGTGCGGACTGTCGACCAGATCCTGTATGATCCGGGGTCGAAAAAGGATATCTCCATAGGAGCATACGAACCCTTCTGAAAAATGCGACTCCGCGACAAAAAGAGAGGCAAGAATATTGTTCCGCTCCCATTCGGAATTGTGACAGAAAACCAGGGAGGGATACTCGGAGCGAACCTTTTCGATCTGATAACCGCCGATGAAAACTACCTCGCGGATACCCGCTGAATCGAATGCCTCCAGGGCCCAGTCCAGAATCCGCTTCCCTCCGATCTCCGCGAGACACTTCGGGGCATCCGTGGTGAGCGGCATCAGACGCTTCCCCCGTCCCGCACCGATGATGATGGCTTTCAAAATCCGGACTCCTGGGCAACTTTTACCTGAAATAACCCACATGCTCCACCGGTACCGCCCCATTTCAAACCGTCGCCCAATTTAAGGCCGGCCCATTTCTCTGTCAACGCAAATTCGGTCCGAAGGACCTCTTCGGGACCCAATAATGCCCCATCATGAACCCCTTTTCTCCCAAGTTGACAATAACCGTACCTGATAGTATATTTTCGATCTCACAAAAAGGATAAATCATCGGAAACCATCAACTGGAGAGACTATGTCAGGCGCAGACCAATTTACCATCGTCGGCGAAAACATCCACACCACACGGGCTTTGTCTAAAAAAGGAAAGAGAATCAAAATCCTGAAAGACGGCAGAGAGGGCATCCGCTTCAAGAATGCCGAAGGAAAAACCAGATTTCTCCGGGTTCCCCTGGAATATCGAAAAAAACAGGATTACGAGGAGGGACGGATCAAGCACGTACAGCTTGCGGTTCAGGCCGGGCTCTGGGGAGAAGGAGATGATCGGGAAAGAGGAATCGAATACATCCACAGTGAAGCCCGGCGTCAGGTGGCGGCCGGGGCGCATTTCCTCGACCTGAACGTGGACGAAGTCTCCTTGAAACCAGAAGAGCAGCAGGAGGCGATGCGCTGGCTCGTCCCCATCGTCCGGACCCATTCTCCGATACCTCCATCCATCGATTCTTCGAACCCGGAGACCATCGAAGTGGGCCTGAAGGCATACGACGGAGGGTCCGGCCGGCCTCTGCTCAACTCAGCAGCTCTGGAGCGGCCGGAGGTCCTCGATCTCGTCATGGAATTCGACTCCCGGGTGATCATCACCGCGTCCGGAGAAAGCGGGATGCCCGATGACGAAGAAGAACGGATGTCGAATATCGGGGAGATGATGGGAATCGCCGAAACCAAAGGGATACCCAAGCGTGATATCTACATCGACGCCCTGGTCTTCCCGATCGCAGTCGATGCGCGTTTCGGAAATCACTACCTGGAGGCCGTGCGTCAATCCCGAAAATTTTTTGGGGACGAAGTCCACATCCTGGGAGGCCTGAGCAACGTGTCGTTCGGCATCCCGCAGCGCAAGCTCGTAAACGAAGTCTTTATCTCCCTTGCCGTGGAGGCCGGTGCGGACGGGGCTATCATGGATCCCCTTCAGAACCGCCTGGAGGAAGTGTTCAACCTCGATAAAAGCACGGAAGCCTACCGTTTTGCCCACGAGATGTTGACAGGCAAGGACGATTTTTGTGAAAAGTACATCGAAGCCTGGCGGGCGGGGAAATTGGGATAAAGCCGTCGTAGGTTGTTCGTGAATCGTCGCTCGTATTCGCGGAGGGTTCCCAATGGCCAAAGTAAGAATCATGTACTGGAAAGAGATCCCCGCCCAGGTCAAGGCCGAAGACGATGACCGGGAGATATCGATGCCCCTGCCCGATCGATTTCAGGAAGGCATCGACGAAATATCGATGTTCGACGGGAGCTATGAAGCCGACGTATACTTGGAATCCTGGGAATGGGGGCCAGAGATCGAAGTGGAGGGATCCGCGGAGGAGGCCGGACAGGCGACCGTTAAGAGAATCGAGAGTGGATTTCCCGAGGATTTTGTCAAGCGAATCCGGGCCTTGCATGGGGCCGAAAAGCGCGATCCGAAGCCCGGGGCCGTGGACCACTGGATGGACGAAAAACAGTGACTGTTGGATTGCGGTTTTATTGCTTTTTCCATTTCCAAGGCCCCGCGGCGTTTGAGCGTCCTTCGACTACGCTCAGGAGGTGCTCCTTCGACTGCGTCCCCCAAAAACCGGGGGACTCCGCTCAGGATGTAGTCGAAATGATCGATCAAGGAAATACCTTTGTGACGAATACCGCGAGCACCTGGATAATATCCTGAGCGGAGCGGCGGTTTTTGCCGCGTAGTCGAAGGATGACTCTCGACTCATATCCGGAATTGACTTGTTTCCGGGAGGGCCCGCGGCCTCGCGGGCCGTATTCGGTTAACCGACGTCGGTAATGCCTCTCCCCTAATCAAATCTATTCACCATTAAAATTCATCCAATTCGCCTTGAAAATCGCCAAACCCTTGACCACTTGGGATTCTGAAAATCCCTGACCTTATCGATTGGGATGTTAGCGGACGCCGAGGCCGGCGTCCCCTCCATCTAATCCCGTCGCCTTTTCATATCACCAAATTCACCGGAATCGACCTGTTTCCGGGAGGGCCCGCGGCCTCGCGGGCCGTATTCGGTTAACCGACGCCGATAATGCCTCTCCCCTAATCAAATGGGTTCACCATTAAAATTCATCCAATTCGCCTTGAAAACCACCAAACCCTTGACCCCATGGGATTCTGAAAATCCCTGACCTTATCGATTGGGATGTTAGCGGACGCCGAGGCCGGCGTCCCTCCCATCTAAACCCGTCGCCTTTTCATATCACCAAATTATCCCTGCCACTTGAAATATGAGGAAATAATGCGCAACAAAATACTCCTTTCCCCCGTATTCAAAAACCCCCGATTCGACTCAGAGCATCGTCAAAAGGGCCTTGACGAACTCCAAGCACTCGCCGACCTGGAGCCATACGACACCGAATTGACTGGGGAGATGGCCAAGGGGGTCGTGGGGGTAATCGCCAACTCCGCTCTCATCCACCCCGAATTTTACGAAGAAGGGAAGGACCTCAGGATCATTGCCCGCTGGGGGGTCGGTTACGAAAAGGTCAACCTGGTCGTGGCCACGCAGCACGGAGTCATCGTTACCGTTTCTCCGGAACACATGGATACGGTCGCCGAATATGCCATCACCCAGTGGATGGCCACGATGAAGCGGGTATATACCCTGAACCGGATGTCACACAGCGGCGACTACTCCCTCATCCGGACCTATGAAGCACGGGGCTCATCCCTTGGACTTTACGGGTTCGGCCGGATCGGACAGGCCGTAGCTTCCCGGGCAAGGCCCCTCCTCGGGGATGAGGGCCGACTCCTCGTCTACGACATCCGTCCCGATATCAAGGAACTCGCAGCAAAATTCAATGCCGAAGCCGTGGACGATCCAACGACCCTCTTCAGAGAATGCGACACCGTCTCCCTTCACGTCGCCGGTGACGACACCATCGTCAACTACGAACAACTCTGCGCCATGAAACCCCATGCCTCCCTGATCAATCCGTCGAGGGGGAACCTCGTTGATGACCAGGCCGTGAATCGGGCCGTCCGGGAGGACCGGATCTGCTATTACGTCGTGGACGATCCAGTGAACGGGCCGAGAGAGATACACCGGGACCATCCCCGCATCATCTGCACGAACCACAACGCCGGAATTACCGACCAGTCCACGATCCGCCTGGACCGCCGGACCTTCGCCCAGGTCACGGACGCCATAAACGGTCGGGAACCCGCTCACATCCTGAATCGAGAAGTCCTGGAACACCCAAAGGTAAAGGCCAATCTTAAAAAACATTGAATATTGAAGATCGGAGAATTGAATATTTCAATCCCTGACCTCCTCCACTTACACCAATCTTTAATGCCCCTTTCAATCTTTAATTTTAAAGCTGGCATATGAAATTAGCCGGCCTTTTGGCTCCCTCACCCCGCCTCGCAAGGCTCGGCACCCCTCTCCCGTGTGCCGGGAGAGGGGAAGTGCGGTTGACTGTCTGCCTTTAGATTTGCAATTTCCTCCTTTGAGCTCCGACCCTATGACCTCTGGCCTCTGATATGACGCTTTTCCTTATCTTCCTCCTCTGCCTGGCCTCCTCCCCTGCCTACGGCAAAGAGATCACCATTAGCCTCCCTGGCGGCGCGACAATGGAGATGGTCTGGATCGAACCCGGAACGTTCCGGATGGGGTCGCCGCCGTCCGAGCCGGAACGTCGCGAAAATGAAGGCCCGATGCACGAGAGGGTCATTTCGAAAGGATTTTTCCTGGGGAAGTATGAGGTGACACAGGCCCAGTGGATAAGCGTGATGGAGTGGCGTCCGTGGTTGGGAAAGGATAAAAAATACGTAGAGGAAAGTCCGCAAATTCCTGCGGTCTGCATATCCTGGACCGACGCGCAACAGTTCATCGACAGGTTGAATGCCGCTGAGGGAAGGGATGTCTATCGGTTACCGATTGAGGCAGAGTGGGAGTACGCTTCCCGGGCAGGGACCACTACCCGATGGTCATTCGGGGAAAACGAAGGATTGCTCAAACAGCACACCTGGTATTTCACACCCCCCGACCGTCCGGGCAAGGACCGTTCGCAGAAAGTCGGGATGAAGCGGCCGAACCCGTGGAAGTTGTATGACACACACGGAAACGTGTGGGAGTGGGTTCAGGACAAATATCATCCCTATTTCGCTCATAACCCGCCTGATTCCGCGGCCCCGGACTCGAACACCTACCGCGTTTTGCGAGGGGGCGCCTTCAGCACCCTCCCCCTTTCCACTCGATCCGCAAGCCGCTGCGGTTACGATCCGTCCGGCCGCATAAGCAGCGTAGGTTTTCGGATATTAAAGGAAGCCGAATAAGCCCATACCCTCTCCAACCTCACCCGGACTTCTCCCCTTGACTCTGATGAGCCAATGATTTATAATTTAACCCCTGAGATACTCGAGATTCCGGCGTAGCTCAGTTGGCAGAGCAGGTGGCTGTTAACCACCGGGTCGCAGGTTCGAGTCCTGCCGCCGGAGCCAGATTCCAATCCGCCAACTTCGGCGGTCGTCCGTTAACGCAAGACCCCGTGGGGCAACCCCTTCGGGGTCTTGTCGTTTCTGTCGTATTCACAAACACTTGGGCCATCTCCGCCCCCTCTCTGCCGGTTCTCTGTCTCGAAGCGCTCCCCCCGGTGTTCGAGCGCAACCGTGGGGTTGCGTCCGTTGGGCAGAGATATCTCCTCCGGATTCTCTGATTCTCTGTTTTTCCCGTCGGCCTTATTTAACAGCCTGGTTCGACGTTTCGGAAGGTCCTCCGGTACGTATTCACTGGAAGCCATCGTGGCATTAACCGATCCGCATCCTTTGGTTTGACGTGTCCTGTGTCTGACCGTAGCGAAGGTTGATTCAATCTGATTTGTGCTGCGCAGGTGGAGCCAGTGTATCGCCGGGAAATCGTAATAGGTGAAAAGCACATCCCTGTCCTTGGTCAGGCACTCGCAGGCCTTCGGATATCTGGCCTGGTAGAGTTCGCAGAATCGATCATAGGTCGTCAGGGCGTGTTTTCGGCTCGGTGATCGATACATTTCGTGGATCAGCCGCTTAGCTGTCGGGCTGAACAGATTTCGGGAGTTTGTCCAGCACGTTGGCAGTCTTATGGACCCAACATCGCTGGTGCTTTGTCCGGGGGTACTCCTCTTCCAATGCCGCCCAGAAGCCCAGAGAACCGTCTCCTACGGCCAGGGATGGGTCGATCGTCAAACCTCGTGCTTTGAGGTCCCGCAACAGGGTTTGCCAGGAGAGCTTGCTCTCGCGCTGACCGTCCTCGATAGCGATGACTTCCTTGCGAGCCTTCAGCTGTTGCACCGACCAGCACGAGCACACAGGGACGATCCTTATCCAGGCGCACGTTGAAATAGATCCCGTCCGCCCACACATACACGTAGTGTTTTCCGGTCAGGTCGCGCTGCTTCCAGCTCTTATACTCATCTTCCCAGATTTGCTTCAGCCTGGTGACATTAGTCGGTGATAAACCCGGTGCACCTTTACCGGGAATCGCCTCCAGGGCCTCAGAGAAGGAGGATGTCGAGACGCCTTTCAGATACAGCGTGGGGATCAGCGTGTCGATACTGGGAGAACGGCGGGCATATTTGGGCAGAATCGCACTTGTGAACCGTTGTCCTTCCCTGCGGTCGTTCACACGAGGTTGCTTTATCGGAATCTTGCCGATGCCGGTGGTCACTTCCCGCTGCTTGTGAGATCCATTTACGAACGACTTGGCGGTGGCCCTGTTCATCTGAAATGCTTTTGTAACAATTAACGTATTCAGACACCTCATGCTCTAATGCAGCCTGCAGCATTCTCCGGGCACCTCTCCGAAACAGGTTTTCCAGAGAGTCGATCGCTGCATCTTCGACTATGCATCCGACTTCTAATGAGGTATATTCTTCCATAGAGCGTGTCCTTTCTCCCTCGAATGAGGGCGTTTTGATATTTTGGGATATCAAAGGATACGCTCTTTAGTTTTTCTTATCCACAACTTTCAAATATATCTCCGAACTCGAAGCCGGGAGACGGGAGACTCGAACCTGGGTAGGAACGTAGCCAGTGCGATGGAGGCACTCTGCATCAAAGTTCCGGTCTCCTGACTTCATCGGCGCCACTACGATCCGTGTCATACCCAACTCCTCCCGGCCCGCCTCGTCTTACCAAATCAAGCGCCCTGCCAACTCCACGCATCCGCCGGCCAGAAGCAATCCGGGCGAGGGCGGCAGGTGAGCAGGCTATCCGGTCCATTGGGCGAGAATCGCGTCCCGGCCTTACACGGCGCCAGGAAGCGCCCCACAGATGGCCGCGTTGGTGTCGGTGTCTCCGCCGCGCATGACCGTGTCCACCACGGCTTCCTCCAGGTTTCGCGCATAGGAAGGGCTGCCAAAGGGCGTTGCGGAACGCCGTCAGAACCTGGCCCTGTTGGTGGACGTAGTCGGCTGTAGGCGCGATGGCGGCGCCTTGGGGCACCGGGCAAGCTATCACCGTATTCCATATCTTCGGCCCAGCCTGCGATCTGCCGATAGAGGTCCGGCATCGCACTCTGCACGAACGGCTTGGGCAATCATCTCGACTCTGTTTCAAGGCGTCTCCACGTGCCTGCCAGGGCACGGGAAGAGCACGCCTGATCCCTTTGAAAACAAATACTCATGTGCGAATGCGCGTCATACTTTCAAGGGGGGGACAAAAGTGAATTGCACTCCCATACCGGAAACCGCGAGGTTCTTGTTGCAAGCAAAAATTCAGGAAAAAAACCATTGATCTCTTTAGATGAAATCTTGACGAATATCTTGCAAAATTGTATTATATACAACGTTTTGAAGGAGGATGGGTGGGATGAACACTGAATTATTGTGGAAATCGAAAAGGAGGCCGGAAAAAACTTCGAAAAAGGGCTATTTTTGATGTCCGGAAGGACAAAATGGGGTGAAGGATTTTCCGGCTTCCGTGTGATTTTCCGGACAGAACCATCGGATCAGCCATGTTTTACGCTTCTGCGTATCCGGAACAAAATGGATGAAGTGGTGAACTTGAGGGTTCTCCGGCTGCCGTGTGATTTCCTGGAGTTCGAGCTCGGACATTCCAGAACTCCATTGCACGATGAAGGGGAAAAAACCGAATGTCAAAAAAACTCAATATGCTGATAAATATGGGATATGTACAAGGGAATAACACATCTTGAAAACGTCCAAACGCCACGAATCGATGATCGGTTTTTGTGCATTATGGCTCCGGACGGCACTCGTCTCGGCTGTTATGGCGGCTGTCATTCCGGTCATGGCATTCGCGCAGGCGGGCCTGCCCACTATGTCGCCTGAAGATTTCTATTTGGTGACGGGAGTTGTTTTCGACTGGTCGGGAAAAACGCGATTCAAGGATAAGGATTGTTCGAGCGCCTCTCCGAATGCGCTTTATGGCTGCGGGACCGGCGTGGACGGCGCACCTTTGAGCTCGCTCGGCGATTTCGGACCAATGGCCGGTTTCAATCTCGGGGTTGGCTATGTCGTGGTGCCTGCCCTGCGGCTGGAGGCTGTGATTCAGTATCGTCCGGGCTTTTCATTCGAGGGTCGCGCCAATTTTGTGCAACCCAAGGCCACGGACAGGCAGGCGGTTTCGGCGAATTTGTCCTCCCTGTCCGGCATGCTTGCCGCTTACCTGGACCTTGCCGAATCTGGCCTGCCCCGGCTCGGTCCCTTCAGCCCCTTTACCGGGGGTGGCGTCGGCCTGTCCCGCATCGGTATTGATGAAACGCGGATGGCGTTCCTGAAGACGACGACCGTCGTTCCGCGCGGGACGACGGTTAATTTCGCCTGGATGCTGACCGCGGGAGTGTCGACATCGCTACGGAAGAGGATGATCCTTGGTCTTGCCTGGCGTTACACGGATTCCGGCATCGTCGAAACCGGCAAGACCAAGGGTCGGATTGTCTGGCGCGACGGAAGTCGCGACCCGCTGGAGATCGATCTTGCCGAAACCAGAGCGAATCTGTCGAGCCAGGGACTTCGGATATCCTTGCGCTACGTGTTCTGAAGCCGTGGAGCTCACCCGCTAAACGTGAGCGTCATGGCAGTCGAATCTGACGCGACGCCGTTCAGGGTCATTCCAATCGCCATCGACACGCTCAGCGGAGACACGAACACATTGAACCGCACTAATAGAACCTCAGATATCAGGCGTTCCGGGGTCAAGGCCGGGGTCCGGGCCGTGCCGGACCATCGTGCCCCATATATAAGGGGGGGGTATGGGGCATAAATCGACGTTGATTTGTTACACCACTCATTTTTCTAGGTTGTTGTACCACCGCCGCTTACCTACTACTACCCGGCCAGACCGTGCCGATACAGAGGAAAAGGGAAGGACGGAAGCGACCCCCCCCTTTTTGCCGCTCTATCGGCAAACAGGGCGGGGGTTTGGGGCAGGGTTTGTTACAGGGTTTGAGGCATACCCTGCCCCCCCTTATGGGGGTCGCTTCCGTCCGATTTATCCCTGCGGGAAGGCACTCTATCCATCAGGAGGCTGGCATGGCCAGCGTGACGCATCACCAGCGAGTGGATTCCTTTTGGGGATTCCACCTGGATCTGAAACCTATCGTATTTTAGGCCATATTGGCCACAACTGGTGCTAAAATCAACGGGGAGGCGCATGCAAATCTTGAGCGCGAAAGAAGCAAAATACGGCTTCGGACGGCTGATCGACCTCGCCCGCGCCAAGCCCATCACGGTGGCCAAGCATGGGCGGCCAGTTGTAGTCGTGCTCTCGGTAGAGGAATACGAGCGGCTGAAAGACCTGGATACGCCTGAAACACCCCCGGTAGGGGAGGAAGAACGGAAGTGAACAACAACGGAATGGAAGGCTGTTGACGGCATGGACAAGCGGAGCCTCTCGGAACGCGACATCTGCACCAGGTTCATCACGCCCGCCTTGCGAAAGGCCGGATGGGACGAGATGACGCAAATCCGCGAGGAAGTCAGTTTTACCAAGGGACCCATCATCGTGCGTGGCAAGCTGGTCAGCCGGGGCAAGGGCAAGCGTGCCGACTACATCCTCTACTACAAATCCAATATCCCGATTGCCGTGATCGAGGCCAAGGACAACACCCACGCCATCGGCGACGGCCTGCAGCAGGCTCTCGACTACGCCACCACGCTCAACATTCCTTTTGTTTTCTCTTCCAACGGCGACGGCTTTGTCTTTCACGACAGGACAGGAATGAATGCCCAAACGGAAGCGACCCTCGGCCTCGACGGTTTCCCGATCCCCAGCGATCTGTGGACCCGTTACCGGGCCTGGAAGGGCCTGACAGCGGAAGCTGAAGAAGTCTTCCTTCAGGACTATTTCGACGACGCTAGCGGCAAGGCGCCACGCTACTATCAGGTCAACGCTATCAACGCTGCCATCGAAGCCATCGCCAAGGGGCGCGAACGTATCCACCGCGCGCGTAGTCCCGGAGGAGGATATGGGGAGGCGGACTCCCCGAAGCGAAGACTCTCTCGTACACACACGTTGCCAGAGTACCGACTGCGACAGGATCATGGCAGCGCATGGCGACCCCGTACGCCACGGCGTAGACGCGCTCGGCCACGTACGGATCGTCAACATCAGCGAACTGCCCAACGAGTCGGACGACAGCCGCCATGCGGTCTGTCAGAAGACTCACGAGAGCCGTCGTTGCGCGGTCACGCAAAAACCGATTCGAGGTGGTGAGCATCCACGAGAGCGCGACGGCGCACAGGTCAACGGCCTCGTCATCGATTGACGTGCTCGGGTTCAGCGAAGACGCCCAATCCACAAGCCTGTCGACGGCGCCCTGCGTACGATACGCGTGGTGAAGGTACACGCTCCACCGCGCGTCACGATCCGGCATCGCGTTTCTCCGAAGCAACCGATCGAGAAACTGCGCATTAAGCGGATGTCCAGGTAACGTAGCTACGGTGAGCAGCACGTCGAGGGTGTCGCGCCAATCGTCCTCGCTTCGGCACAGCGTGTTCAGCGCTCGGCGCGTGTCCTCCGAGAAAGCTGAGTATGTGCGCCAGACGAGGCTCTGCCGGAACGCGTCCCCAAGTCCCCAACGATCGGCACAGGTTGGAGCGACAGAGATGAGTTCCTGTCCGGTCTGCTCGGGAATCTGGATGCATAGGGCCTCAAGAAGACCGGGCGAAACGCGGTGCTTATTGTCGCAGATGAACGCCAGACCTCCCACCGCCGCAAATGCAGAGGCGGGGTCGTTGACGTCCAGGTATCTGCTCAGCAAGCTCCTGGCCACGAGGTGGTCGGCAAAGCGCTCGTATGCAATGAAGACTACCACCTCGGGAGTCGCGTCCTGCGATGGCACCACTTCCTCAACGAGGACACCTTCTGCGACCAGTCCCTGGTAGAGAGATCGCCCGAAGTCGCGTCCGGGAAGAAAACGGTTGACGACTTCTACTGCCTTCGCCAGGGTAAGCCAAGGATCGCCGGAGTCGAGGATCACCTCTGCAACAGCTTCTACGGCCTGTCGTACGAGCGGCGTCCGGGAATCGAAATCAAGACTCGACGCCAGCCGCTCGTTGACCGCCCTGAGATACAAGTCGAACACGGCTGTGATGCCTTGAAAGCCGCGAGGAAGGCGACGCGCCCCATTCGCATTGAGACCTTGGCACAACGTCTTGAGAAACAGAGGGTTCTGGAACTCCGGCGCAAGAAGCGGCGTCGATGGAAGCTCTAGGCCGTAGTGAACGAAGAACGTCTTGGTGGCGTCGTACTCATGCCCCTTGAATCCTGAGTGCGTCACGACGGTGGCACGGGAGTGTACGTCGGCGGGAAGGATGAACTTCTCGAAAGACGAGCGGACGGTGAGCACCACGCCAATCCAGGGCGAGCTCTCCAAGGGTGCCAGAAAGGCACCGAGATGACTTGGCCAAATGTTCCGTCCGGCGCCCTCATTGATCGCGTCGATCATCACCAGTGCTCGTGAGCCCGCGGCCTGCGCTACGGCTTCGAGCGCGCCGACGAACTCCTCTGCGGACAGACTGGACAGGTCCAACTGCTGCAGCACTTGGGACCAAGGTACATCGTTGCTCACGAAGCGTTGGCCCATAAGCAACACCGTTGGTCGACCTGCAGAGACGCGCTGGCGTGCAAGGTCACATAGTAAATGAGTCTTCCCAGTGCCTGCTGCGCCTCGGAGGACCATCAAAGGGCTGTCCGCAATCTGATCCGCATGTACGAACGATTCCCGCGCCACTTCGAGCTCGGATATGAGATGCAGGAGCCGAATTCTGCGATCTCGAAACGGGTTACTCCTGTAGGAAGATCGGCGTTTCTTCTTGTCCTTCGCTTCTGGCTTGGCCTCCAACTCTCGTTCGCGTTGCTCCAGGAGTCGTGAGAGCTCCTCGCCTGCTTCTTCTGCAGCGTGGATTTGCCCCGATATGGCTCTGAACGGGAGCGGACCCGTTGCCTGCACATCGATGGCGCCTATCGCGGTGAGGACCGCCTGAACCTTCGACGGCACGACGGCCAGCGCAGCATCAACAGTCGGGTCGGCCGCGCCCTCTGAATACTCGACCGCTCTCAATTTTCTTCGGATTCTCCGGCCACTAGCCTTCTCCCGGTCGAAGAAGCGATCGGTGCGTCCGAACGCTTCGAACTCCCACATGATGGGCAGGTCAACGCGGATCTCGGGGGTGTAACGAGGTCCTGCGGTCCGCAATGCCTCGTCGAGCCTTGCCGTAAACCATGCGGGATCGAAGCCTCGAACATCGAACCAGAATCGGACACGCCCGATATGTTCCGGTCGGGCTAAGCGTTCGAGCAGCTCATGGCTGCCCCAATAGATGAATTCGACCGTCATTCCGCGATCGGATGCCCACCCACTCCACTTCGCGACGTGGTCATCCCAGCGCTCTTTCGCCGACTTTCGGCCCTCAATCCGCGCATCTGCTCGATCTACCGGCACGCAGACGAAATAGCGGACTAGCTTTGGATGCTTCTCGAGTGCCGTCTTGATGCTGCCGTCGATCT
Source organism: Candidatus Latescibacterota bacterium (assembly GCA_965217865.1). Classification (GTDB taxonomy): domain Bacteria; phylum Latescibacterota; class UBA2968; order SICM01; family SICM01; genus CBDCJO01. The sequence goes on from CBDCJO010000001.1 coordinate 627,560, forward strand.
GAGACCACTGCGAATCCCCAAGTCCGTCTATGTACTTGGACTGCCAGACCCACTCGGCGCCGTCACTCAGGACTGCATAGCACTCAACTCCAGCGTCCGGAGTCCCTTTTCGCACGAACGTTGACCCGGAGGGCCTTTCCGCCCGGGCAAGCTGGGCGCACAGCTCCTCGAAGCCCTTGTCTCGTCCACCCTTCAGGGGCCTGATACTGTTCCAGTCAAGCGTCATTCAGCTCATACCTCAGTGGTCCAAGAACATACTGCCTATGGATGTAGCATTCAGCCGCTTGGAGCTTCGCTACACGGCGCAGGAGCAAGTCCAGCACACCGCCGAATTGTGAAGAGCTTAGGCTGCGCGGCCGATGACGACTGCCGCGAGGCCGCCCGCCAGGAGCCTGACCGACGCCGCTGATCGAAAAAGTCCGTGCGCCGATAAGCCGCCTCGACCTCTTTTCGGACCTCGTCGCGGAAGGTATTCGCAAGCGCTTTGTGGTCCAAGGGCTCGACGCAGCCCTTGAGCGGAAGAAGCGAGAACGACCGCCCATCGAACCGATTCTGGACGGCGAAAAGGAAGCTCGCTTGATGGCCATGGCCTGCAGCCAGCGGCCGAAAGGACGGATGGCACATTGATCTTCCGAAACGCGGGTGCGCTCTTCTTTGCCAAGAACGTGCGCCGCTTTTTTCCGCAGGCCTACATCACCTGCCTGCTGGCAAGGGGCACTGACAAGGTATACATCCTGGATCGCAAGGATTTCGACGGCGGGATCGTGGCCGACATCGAGGACGTCCTGCGTTTCGTCGAGCGCAATACTCGCACTGCGTATCGCATAGAGGGACTCAAGCGTGAGAATGTCCCGGAGTATCCGACCAACGCCCTGCGGGAGGCGATCACGAATGCGGTGATGCACCGCGATTGGTTTGTTGACGGGGCCAACGTCTTTGTCGAGATCTACGCCGACTGCATCGAGGTTGTGAGCCCGGGCAGCCTGCCTCGGGGCTTGTCGCTCGCCGATCTTGGGAGCAAGAGTGTTCGTCGGAACGCGTTGATCGCCGACCTGCTCTCGCATCGACTTCATAGAGAAGGCGGGCACCGGTATCCGGCGTATCCGGAACGAGACTCGCGCGCAGGGTTGCCCCGAGCCTGAATTCGAGGTCAACGGCTTCTTCACTGCCACCTTTTGGCCCAGCCCTGAGGTGCGGGCAAGGGCGCGAAGGCGAGCGCCCGTTCCAGTTCCGGATTCTGTAATTCGTCTTGTACTGACGGCTGACTCGGCTCGACTTCCCTGCGGCCAGGACGTGGCTCCTCCCATCTCCGTCTACTTCTTGGGCGAAGGGGGGGCCGGGGAGGCGGCGAAGGATAAGGTGCACATCTGCTGAATCTCAGCTTAGGCGAGAAAATCCAGGGAAAAAGAGCGTATCGGGAAATGCAATCCGATCGTCAGGCCGAAGACGATTCAGCTTTCTCGAGCGCACCTTGCCATCAGGGTTCAAGATTTCAATTTCCCTTTCCCGAAAGAGCTTAATGACTGTCAGGTCGAGATCCGAGAATCTAGCGGTTGTCCTGTTTGCAAACATATGCCGCATCGTCTCTACGGTGACCGGAGTTTCGGATGCCAAAGCGAACAGTTCACTTGGCATTGAGTTCAGAAGCTGAGCCTGCACCTCCTGGGCATCAAGCCCTGCAAAATGAAACAGAGGCAGTGTTTTGGAGTACAACGCTTCCCAGCCCAGCATCCCGAAATCGCCGGGACCATAGTGTTCGAATGTATTAGAGATATCCCAATGGCGCTGGATCATCACATCTCGCGCAGTGGGGTGTCTTGACAGGTGGAGGAACCACAAGGCACGTCGTGACCCTTGGGGTCGCACGAAGAAGGGCGTATCGTAGGTCGCGTGCGTTACGGCACGAATATGGTCACGCAACGTTCTCTGAACGAGGGCTCTTCCGCCATATCCATCTCTCTGCTCGACCAACTCGTGCATTCGTGATTCTGTCAATTCGAGCGGAGCAACTGCCTTGACTAGCAACGGTGTTTTCGCAAGGTGGTTCACGAGTGCGTCTGCGGCAAACGTAAGTATGACCTCCGCCGCCGGAAGTTCACGAAAAATCCGAGCAATGAGTTCCAGCTTCACCTGTGAAAATCCGGTCTGGTCAAGGAGAAATATCGAGCGGCCGGCCCGAGGCTGACGGCGGCGAATTTCCGCGATGATGTCGTCAATCGCTTCTTCGAACCGTTCGTTTCTAACGACGATCGATTCATCATCGACTCGGAACCCGCGTTCATTCAGAACTCTCCTGAGATGATCCACATGAGCGGATTCCTTGTCGACAAAGTAGTATTTGCAATCCAAATTTAGGGGCTTTGTGCGCTTCCGGTTCAGTCTGGTCTTTGCTGCTTTGGATTCCTCCAGCATGATCAGGGGCGTACCGGACACGATCTCATCGTCGTCCCGGAACGTGCCTCCTCCGGCAAAGCCATCGACAAGATCGAGTTTGAATTCTTCGCGAAGAGGACTGACGTTCAGCCTGTCAAAATAGGCGCGAAGGTACTGCCGCAAAACGTCGAGCTTTGCCTTGCTGTGCGCCTCGATCGGAGGCGGCGATTCGTCAGGATACCACCTGAAATCCATAATCTCTTGTCTCCATCAAGTAGAAGGGCATGGCGTTATGCTCGATGCCTTCGAGCATCCGTCCGCCCGATTTCGGCGTCCGGCCGCCCCATTGCTTGAAGAAGAACGCGACTCCTTCACGCTCGCATACATCCCTGATATTAAGCACCCAACTTCGTTCCATCGGGCGGGCCTTGGGGCCACTCTCGCCGCCGACGATGACCCACGAGATTCCTTTAAGGTTGAGATCTCGCACAGGCCCCAGCAAAGGTTCTATGGAAAGAAAACGAATCGGAACCGGAGCCTTTTGGAGGTGCCGAATTCTGCTGGTCGCTGTGTGATCTTCAACAGACACGCCGCACCAGATATGTCGCGGAGCGACAGCCTGACCGTATCTGCGTTCGAGGTAGTGCTTCATGAGCGCGCTTCGCTTCGTGAGCACCTGAAATATGTGCCGATCGGCCGCCTCCATTGTGTCGAAAACTCGATCGATCAACTCCGTCGATATCTCCTTATGGAAGAGGTCGCTCATCGAATTGACGAAGATCATTCGCGGGCGCTTCCATGAGAGCGGTTGGGAAAGCCGCTCCGGGTGCAACGTAAGGTCGAACCCCTTCTCGAATGGATGTCCGGGCACGCCGCGGAAGCGCTCGGCTAGGCGCTCGGCGTAACAGTTGTCACAACCGCGCGTGATCTTAGTGCAACCGGTTACTGGGTTCCAGGTTGCGTCGGTCCATTCGATGGCAGATTCTTTACTCATACGAACAATCCGTGATCCAGTCTCGCTGTATCAGATCGCCGATGCTTACTGGTAGTTTATACCAGCGATCATGGCCTCAGCGATGAGGCAAGGCTGTAGGCGCCTCGGCCGTGCCGTGTGGTTGAAACCATGAACTGGGAGCAGATGCCACGCTCATATCTCAAACACCTTCAGCACCTCGTCGCCATAGTGGTTGATGACCTTCACGGCGAACTTGCCCGTTTCTGGCTTGTCGAACGCTCGGCTAACCGTGCTGTACAGACTGCTCCAGGCGGCTTCGTCGATCTCCGCCCGTAGCGCCCGTTTGAGATTGGCATACGGTTCTTTGGCCCCTGTGAAGTAGGCGTGGCGCACGAAGAAGCTCTCGCCGTTGTAATTACTGTCGATGAACCAGCAGGCGATGTCGTCGGTGGAAGCGTTGCGGATCTGACCGGTGGTCGGGTCGTACACGTCTACTCCCTTGATCCCGATCACAATCTGCCCGTTCTTCTGCTTCTTGATCTCCACGTCCGGCTCGCCGAAGACCATGAACAGGTTGCCTGCGCCGGTCTTTTTGAGTAGTTCGTCGCCCATCGCCATGTCGGGGTTCATCTTGGTGGGAAGCACGGTCAGGCTGCCATAGCGTTTCACCTCTTCGGCAACATGCGGGTCGAAGGCGAAACCGCAGACAACAAGCATGTCAAAGCCTACTCCCTGCACCGCTTCCTTGGCGGCTTCCTTCACTTGTTGCGGGCCGACGGTGCCATGCTCGGGGCCGATGGAGACCGCGACACGGCGGCTCTTGGCGTCGGCGTCGGTATATTCGCCTGCTGCGTGCAGCCACGCTCCGGCGTAGGGATCGAGCCGGTCGAAGCTGAGCCGTTCGCTCTTGCGGGTATTCTGCACGCCCGCCTTCTTCAGGTTCTCCAGAATCATGGTGGAGAAGTCTTGCTGCTTGCGGCCTTCTTGCTCGCTGACCGTGCCATCCTGATTCTCGTCGGCCGTGGAGAGCACGCGATGCGGTGAAAGACTTTCCACCGAGAATGGCCCGCACACCCGCACGCACTTGTTGTCCTCGTAAGGTTGGTCGTAGAGCATTTCGGTCTCGGCATGGCGGGCGATGGCAGCATCGATCTGCTCGCGCGTCATGCCTTCCTTGATGTCCGGGTTGTTGGCGATCGATTTGAGCGTGATGTGCGGTACGCGCTTGTAGACGAAGCCCTTGCGGATGTCGTGCTCCGTCTTGTATTCGGGCGGCATCTTGCCAGTGAGGTCGGCCTCCTTCTTGATGCCTTTGGGGGAATCTGCCAGCAGGTAGTACGGGTACCTTGCTGCCATCAGGCGCGTGCGGGCCAGTGCCAGGGCGACGCGACTGGTGTCGCAGGTGATCCAACGTCGGCCCCACTGCTCGGCAACGTAGGCAGTCGTGCCGCTGCCACAGGTCGGATCGAGCACTAGGTCGCCGGGATCGGTGGTCATAAGGAGGCAGCGCTGAATTGCCGTGGTACTTGTCTGAACGACGTAAATCTTCGGATCAGATCGACTTTGAACTCCACCAACATCCAGCCATACAGAATTCAGTGGATTGACAGGAAAATCGTCGATGAATCGCACATACCTAAGAAGGTTGCCCTCGGCGACAATGCGATTGCATTTCATGAGTTGAGTCATACCATCGGTAGTCGTCTTCCAATGCAATCCACCTGGACATTTGAAATCATGCCCGTTAAAAGTGATGACACCGCTGCCTGTCGCAGTTTCTCCAGCAGAAGTGATCTGGTCTGTACTGAAAAATCGAGAGCCTGCGGGCACTAACGATGGGGTTGCTTTCTCTTCAGGTGTAAGTCGCCTGCGGGAACCATCAGCTAACTCCACGCTTTCATAACGGGCAGCCCTCGCTTCTCCCCGCTCCTTCTCGGAGTAGATCTGGCGATACTTCACACGCTCGCGGTCTTTTGCGTACCAAATGATGTAGTCACAGATTTGTCCGAGCAACGTTGAGCCTCTGCCCGTCGTTGTCGCAAACGCTATCAAGCCTGCAAAGTTCTGACTTCCAAACACCTCATCCATCACGTTCCGCACCAGATGCACGTTCTCATCGCCAATCTGCACGAAGATGCTGCCCGTCTCGGTGAGTAAATCGCGGGCCACGACCAGTCGGTCGCGAAGGTAGGCCAGATAGGAGTGGATGCCAAGCTTCCAGGTGTCGCGGAAGGCGCGCACCTGTTCGGGCTGGCGAGTGGTGTCCTGTGCCTTGCCGTCTTTCACGTCGCGCTTGCGGGTGCTCACCTGCCAGTTGGAGCCGAACTTGATGCCGTAGGGCGGGTCGAGGTAGATGGCCTGCACCTTGCCCTTAAGCCCTTCCTTCTCGGCCAGTGAGGTCATCACCAGCAGCGAATCGCCCAGGATGAGTCGGTTGGACCAGTTCTGTTCGTGGTGGTAAAAGTCGATCTTCTGCGCGAAGTTAGCCGGGCCACCGTTGAAGTCAGCGAAGAGATTGGCCTGGTCGCCACCGGGCTGTTCGGTGCGAGGCAACGCGTCGATGATCGCCTGCGGGTGAATCTTCTCCTGGATGTAGACCGGCACCACGGGGACGGTGAAATCTTCCCGGTCCTGTTCGTCCTTGCCCTTCCAGACCAGTTGCGGGTCGAGCGAGGGATCGCGCGGGTAGAGCATCGTCTTGGGTACCAGTTCTTCATCGGCCACAAAGTCGCGCAGTTCTTCGGTGGGAATGTTGGCGCGCTTGTCCTTGTGGCGGATGGATTCAACTTTCTTCTGGGTGTTCTTTTTCTTAGCCATGTGCGACTTCCTTTGTTGGCTCTACGTACAGCTGTTTCAGAAAGTCGCGGATGAGATTCTGTGCGTCCCACGGGTCGGCGACTTCGATAAACGCCCAGCGACCGAAACCGCCGTGATTGTTGATAGCCGGGACCCACAGCGTGCGCGCCGTGGCTATCTTGGCGGCCTTATCTTTGTTCTTTTCGCCGGTCACTTCGACGAGCAGGTTCAAGAGGTCATCCGAGCCGCGACCGTCGTCGATGCTAGCGATGAAGTCGGGAATGTAGTTCTTCTCCTCGCCGTTTAGCGTGTAGGGAATGGCGAAGCTGAGGTTGTGATTTTTGACGTAGCGGACGACCTCGGGCATGTTTTCGAGGGCTTCGGCCATTTTCTGCTCCCACGAGTCGGTATCGGCGACGACGTGGGAGATGTGACACTTGTCGTCGCGGGTCGCGAAGACCGGCCGCGTAGTATCGAAATCCACGTAGCGGGTGGAGCCGATAGTGTCATACGGGCGGAGGATGGGCTTGAGCGCGGCCGTGGCGGCCGTCGAGGCTACGATGGCCTTGTAAATACGGTCCGCTGCGTCGTGCGCGAACTCGATCAGCAGCAGCAGTTGCGGGAAGGTATTGTCCTTGAGCGTGACACGTTCATTGAGCCAGCGTTTGGCAATGCCGAGCAGTTGCGGGAAGAGCCATGGCTTGTCGTTCTCATCATCGTCGCGGAAGTATTTTTCCAGCGTGAGCTTGGCCAACAGGAAGGCGACTTCGTTCGGCCGGCGGCGCTTGAGATCGTCGAGGGTGTGGATGCTGGATTCGCCGACAATGGGCGCGTTCTCGGTCTTGGTGGGGATGTCGGCAGTGGAAAGCGTGAGCTTGGATTCGTCGGTGAAGGTCGCGGTCAGTCGTTCACCTGCCACGTCGTAACGGTAGCCGAGCAGCCGGGGAAAGGTGATCTCGCAGTCGATGCGGCTTTCCAGGGCGCGGACGCGGGTGGGCAGCGGTCCGGGCTTGGGGTCCGTGGTTGCGCCGCTGCAGGGGATGAAAGAAAACGGCACGCCATAAACTTCGGCGTATTCGGGGATGAGATGCCCCTTCTCGTTGGCGCCATAATGCACGCGCCGCAGGGCACGCCCGACCACCTGTTCGCATAGCAATTGCGTTCCGAAGGCACGCACGCCCAGAACATGGGTGACGGTGTTGGCATCCCAGCCCTCGGTGAGCATGGAGACGCTGACCACGCACTTCACGTGTTCGCCGAGCTTGCCGGACTTGCCCACGGTGTTCATGACCTCACGGAGAAGATCTTCGTCAGTCAGGCTTTCCGCATCACGGCCGGGGAAGCGGGTGCGGTATTCGGCCTTGAATTCCTCGATTTCTGGGGCGGCGATCTTCTTGAAGGCACCGCTCATTGATTCCCCGGATTCGAGTTGCTGGCTATCTACCAGGACGCTGTTCGGACGGTGTAGCCAAGCTCCATTGCCGTCGTCGTTGCGGAAGATGGGTAGTTGCCCGGCCTGGGCGATGCTCTCTTCGCCGATCTGTCTTTCCCATCCGGCGATATAGTCGAACACCAGCTTGGAGACGCTGGTGTTGTTGCAGACGACGATGAACACCGGCGGCGCGATGCCTCGGGCGCGGGCTTCGGTGTTCTGCTCCCACAGGCGGTAATACTTCTCGTAGTTGCCGTAAAGACTGAGCAGCGCACCTTGCAGCTCGACAGGGAGCTTCGGGTCGCCCCCTACATCATTGGGTTTGCGGCCTTTTTTGGGTAGATGCTCGCGGATGCGGAGCCACAAGTCGCGGTAAGTGGGCTGCTCGCCCGTCATCGAGTCGTCAGCCACAGGCACGCGGGGCACTTTGACGACACCGGCCTCAATGGCGTCAATCAGCGAAAAATCCGAGACCACCCACGGGAAAAGCGTGCCTTCGGGATAGCCCGAACCGCGCAGAAAAAACGGCGTGGCCGAAAGATCGTAAATGGCCTTCACTCTGATTTTGGCCTTCACGGCCTCTAGGCCGGAAATCCAGACGCGAGCCGCTTGGTCGCGTTGTTTGGCTTCAACGCGATCATCGCCGATGAGTTTTTCATCCTCGCCGTCGGGTTTGCGGCGGTAGCAGTGATGCGCTTCGTCGTTGAGAACGATGATGTTTTTCTTGGCACCCAACTCGCGACAGACGCGGCGCACCATCTGGTTGGGAGTTTCGGTAAACGGGCTTGGCTGTCCATCGGCGAGAATCGACTTTGTGATCTTTCCGGCGGCGACCCTCTCGCGCAGTTGAAAGGCGTGGTAGTTGGTGATGAGGATTTTGGCCTGTCCGAGCTGGTCCGACAGTTGGGTCGGTACAATGTCACGCCGGCGGTAGTAGTTGTCCGGGTCGTTCGGCAACAGCACGCGTAGCCGGTCGCGGATGGTGATGCCGGGCGTGACGATCAGGAAGGTGTCGGAAAAGCGGGCGTCCTGCGGGTTGGCGCGTTTGTTGAGAGTGTGCCAAGCGATGAGCATGGCCATGACGACGGTTTTGCCTGAGCCGGTTGCCATCTTGAACGCCGTACGCGGCAGTCCGGGGTTCGATGTGTCGTTCGCCTCGCGTATCGCGTTCTCTATCCATGCATCCCCGTACTTCTTTGCCACCTCGGCAATGTAGATGGCGGTTTCAAGGGCTTCGTTCTGACAGAAGAATAGTTTCTTCTCGCGGTTGGGATCGGTCCAGTAGGCAATCAAACGTGCGGTAGTCGTCGTCACACCTACGTAGCCGCCCTTGCGCCACAATGCAACGCGGCGGCGGATGTCGTTGACAAGCTTGTTCTCTTCGATGCGGTCTTGTGTCCACTCCGTGTCGAACTGAAGCTGTTGGGACCCCTTCTTCTTTGACTTTGCGATGGGGACGAAGCACGAACTGGTCCGGCGACCGTCGCCGATCTCGTCGGTGATGCCCTCGTCGCTAAACCTGAAATGGCGGGTCGGCTCGTCGAAAGGCGAGTTGATGATCGGGTTCTCGATGACAACTTGGTTCATACTGGAACGCCCCCGGATCGCATAAAGCTCTCCCCCCTACTTCCCCCCCCTTAGCAACGGCCTTCTCGTCGCCTTCTTCGGTCGAACCTACTTTCCGTATCGATACCGCGCCATAGCGTTCCTCCCCGCGATCTCCCCTCTGGCGTAGTGGGCTGAGCATCGCTGGAGACTGCCACCTGCCCACTTGCTGTGCTTCGAGGATCGATGCGCCGGACCTGATGAGGCTCTGGCGGATCCGACGCGTCGGCAGTACTCATTTGGGAACCTCCGCGAGCGTGTCACGCAAGGTGTTCTTCTCGAGCATCAGCCAAAGCGTAACAGACGGACAGGCCCGGATGGGGTGGCGTCTTCATCGGCATATCAGAGTCCTCCTCACTAGTGTCGTGTCCCGGAAATTCCTTCAATAATTTCTCGGATAGCGGTCTGTAAACCCTGAACGGAGCGAAGGATCTCTATGTCCCGAACTATCAGACAGTTGGTGCGTTCTTCGCTCGCTCTCGATCAAAATGACAGCCACCGCTACGTTTTTGGAGACTTTCTTTTGTAAGGAACTTCTGGGACACGACACTAGTGGTAATCGATCAAGTCCATTGTCGTAGGCATGCACCCCTCGAAGCGGAACACGATGCGTCAGTTGCCGGAACCAACCGACCAGTAACCGGCAATGATTACCCTTCAATGCAGCCGGAAGCCCGGCAGGGTCCGTGCTCATGGGCTCCGTTGCTTCGACAAGACGTGCCAGGGGCCGTTCGGCAGGCCCTCGCGACGAAGGCAAGTCATTGGGCCGAACGGAATATTCTCATGGAATCGAGCTGCCGGCCCAGCGCGCGGTGAGGCAGGTCAGTCCTGACGACGCGAGCTAGCCTCAAGTCGCTCAAACAAACGACCTATGGCCTGCTCGGCTAGGGCGTCGGAACTCAGTAGCGTGCCATTCGACTTCCAGCACCAGCCAAGTGCTTGAGACCGCTCGGGCTTGTAACGCACCTCGCTGATCACAGGAGGGTCCACAAGGTAGCGGCAGCGGCGATTCTCACCTGGGAGAATGATGTTGCCCTCCATCTGCTTGACCGAGAGAAACGAGTCTTCCAGCGAATACCTGACAACAAGCTGCACATATAATGAAGCCTGGGGCGAACGAATTCCGACTGCGCCATCTGCGGCCGCCCATTGCAGGCCAAGCCCTGGCGCTGCGCCAGCTGCTTCTGTGGTAAGAGCTAGCAAGGCCGTCACCAGCCTTTCACCCTCTGCCGTCACTTGTTCAACTCCGCACCGATCTCTCCTAAGCGCCTCGGTTTCTGCCGCAAACTGCTGAGCCTCAGCCGCCCTTCTGGCTTTCCCTGCGATCGTCTCCTTAGTGAAGACGCCACCGAGCTCTTTCACTCGCAGCTTGATTGCGCCGACCACTTGGTCGATTCCAAAATCCTCAAGATTGAATCTGATCTTTCGATCCGGCACCCATGGCGGCACCGTCGACGTTGAGTCGACCATGACGAACAACAAAAAATCAGGCCCATCACTCAAAAACCTGTCTGTGATGGCCTCCGATTCAACGCGCGTCCATGGCGTGTCTCCCCAGCCGTCTCGGTACAAGACGACGACGAGCCGCGCGGCATCGCGAAAGGTCTTCTTGAAGGTTACCAGCCCGTCCGTACCCGCGACCTCAGTTTGACGGCTAGTGAATTCGAAGACGCGAAGTCCTGATGCCAACAAATCTCTTAGATGTCGAGCGAGGCCGTCGTCTTTGGCAAGAAAAGAGATTGCGACGTCGTACTCGTAGTTCACTGGCTGACCCTCCGAGATTTCATGACTTAGCCGTTCGGGGAACGGGCGCAGCCAAAACGGACGGGACCCGGGCCGGCTCCGGGGAGAATTGAGAGAGATTGGGGGGCAAGGTCAACGAACAGGGGAGCACGAGGCACCGGGGAGTTTTTTCCTCCCTCTCTCCCTCCTCTCTCCCTCCTCTCTCCTCCTTCTTTCTCTCTTTTCTCCCCCCCGCGTTTGAAATAAAAGCCGGTCCTGGGCCGGATTCAGGCCCCTGTGCGGGCTTCCGCGAGAGGATGCGCCGCGACGCAGGTATTCTGCCGGCCGGTATGGAAGCCTGGAGATTGCTCGCCAGCTAGCGGCACAGGGCAATCCATATAGTCGCAGCCGCGTGGCTGATTCGATGCGCCGCCAGGGCCTGCGGTCGAAAGTGCGCCGGAAGTTCGTCGTGACCACCGATACAAAGCATAACCTGAAGGCCTCCCCGAACCTGCTGAATCGGGACTTCGACGTGGATTGCCCCAACAATGTGTGGTCCAGCGATATCACGTATTTGCGCAGCCGGGCGGGATGGCTGTTTCTGGTGGTATTCCTGGACCTGTTTTCCCGCCGTGTGGTCGGGTGGTGTGTGAGCACCTCATTGGGACACGAAACGGTGCTCAAGGCCCTCTCCCGCGCAGTATGGCAACGCAGGCCGGAACCTGGGCTGATGATCCACTCCGATCGGGGCATCCAGTATTGCTGCGAAGGCTTCCGTGTAAAGCGCAGGTCGCATCGGGCCCTGGCCCCTCCCGAACAGCAGGCTGTCTTGGATCTGTTGCACTGCGAACGGTTTATGGATAAAGCCCCTCCTCAGGTCTGGGCCGAGTTGCTGGATGAAGGCCTGTATTTCTGCTCACTCAGCACGATGTATCGCATCCTGAAGGCACACGAGGAAGTCCGGGAACGCCGAAACATCGCCCGCCGCTTGGGCCAGGGTCCAGGAGGCCGTGTCCCGTCCACTCGTCTCCCGGTTCTTTATCTCGTGTGCAATCACAGCCATGCCAATCCCTGCGCCGTCCCATGGGGGACACACCGAATATAGTGCACGGATATACATCTGTCAACCACAAGTCAGTTCGAGCCCATGCGAAACCGCCCGTTTCCATAGGGCGGTTTGGGTCGAGCACTGGCAGCCGGTTTGCGCTTTTGTTCTATGCAAACCGGATGACAGGCGCAGCCGTGGGCACTTTGTTAGGCGTCTGCATTGTTTTTGTAAAACTCCAAAGCCAAGCGGAGCCGATCATGGTGTCCCTTATTCTGGTGTTAGTTAGTTTGGAGCGAGTCAAATATCATATCGTAAATCCAGCACCCCTTTTGGTAGGCCAGGCTCAGGAAATCTTTCGTATCCTTCACATCAGAGTGGGTAACTGACACCTCCAAAAGCAACGGCCCAGGAAAAGGCGTGCGCCGCAACTCCTCTGAAAGGGATATCCAATCGATGAACCCGCTGCCAGGAATGAGATGATCTACATGTTTCCGAATGCGGTCCGATAGGTGTACCGCAACAACCCTGTTCCTGAGTTGCGAGAGAAGATCGAATGGCCTCGGACCTCCAATCTGATCGTGGGCGGAATCATAGCAAAACCCGAAGTGCTCTGGATTAAGTTCGAGGACCGCGCGCCGAACGAGTTCCGTGGCCGGACCTGGAAGCACGTTCTCAAGTGCAAACGTGATGCCTTTTTCACGCGCAATTGGCTCAAGTGCTTTACACGTAATAAGAAGTTCCTCAAAACGGGACGGTAATTCGTCTTCCCCAAAACTAAAGGGCCCTCCGTGTATAACCACGACCGGCACCGATAATTCCACTGCCGCCTCCGAAATGCCCAATAAAACATCAATGCAATTGGGTTGGTCAGCATTCGGCCCGTGGATAGTATCCATACTGAGTCGGTGTTCAATCAAAAGTTGCTTGAGTGCAGTTCTGGCAGGCTTTGAAAGATAAGCTGTGTGGACCTTTCTTCCTCCTAAAGAAACATGCGTAAACCCGGCCCGCGCGATCAGTGGAATCTGTGTTTCGATCGGCACATCGTAATCAAACGAAGTTGAAATGGATATTGGGCGTCTGGCTTCCAATCTTCTCCTCTGCTCCCCCATACTAATTGGTTATGACAAAAACAATGTTGCGTCTAACGATTTCTATATTGAGTGAAGGAGGAAAATAACAGCGTTGAGGGGCTGAATCAGACGCCTACGCCGCGAGAATAGGCAGTTGCGACAGGAGCGGGAGATCCTTGCAAAAGCCGCGGCCTGGTTCGCTCGGGAGACCAACTCGGTGTCAAGGGAGTTTGCGAGTTCGTGAAAGCCAATCAGGCCTTATATAAAGTAGCCCCGATGTGCCGGGTCCTGGAAGTCTCCACCAGTGGGTACTACGCGTGGCTCAAGCGGCCGCTGTCGCCACGAGCGCAGACCGATGCGGCTCTGACGGAACGGATCGTGAAGATACACAAGTGTTCTGACGGCACCTGTGGTGTCCCGCGCATATACGAGGAACTTGTAGCCGAGGGGGAGTGGATCGGTCGCAAGCGCGTTGCGCGCTTGATGCGTGCTGCAGTTCGCGTCCATTGACGACCGCGCCGTTTAGAAAGCTGATCAATGCGTGAAAGCAGCCCTTTCATCGTCGGCCGAAGAGTCATCAGATGTCTTCTTGTTCGACCAGTCGGCTTGCCAGCACACCTGCGGCGCCTACCGTCCTTGTCACGAGCGACTCGAGCTCTTCGAGCTGCGTCGTGTCCGGATGAAACACGATGTCCCCTTCGACGGAGATCCGGTCCGTCCGGTCCGCCGGATCAGGATGCACACACACCTTGGCACACTTGAGCTCCCGCTGAAGCTCGTACAGCTCATCGAGTCGGTAGTCGTCCTGCTCGATTTCCACGGGACCCACTTCGCTGCTGCAATGGAGGAGCGTGGCGTCCCCTGATGCCTGTGACCGCAGCTGCAATCGAAACGGCTGCTCCATGCCTCGCTCGTCCGCATCTCGGTCGCGCTCCAGCCGTATTCTTCCGCGGGGCATGTATGCAGCGGCCAAGTCGTCCAATCGACCGATGAGTTTTCTGACCAAAGCCTCAATGGCGTCACGTGTCGCATCATCCGGGACAGGCACTGGCAGTGTCTCGATAAACTGCTTGCCGTGAGAATAGTAGCCGCCTCTGAATGGACTCGTGTTGGTCCGCACGAAAGCTTCGCTGAGCGGGTGATTCAAAACCGCCAGTAGATAATGGTTAGAGACGGTTGCGTCCGCCGCATCACGACGTTGGTGCTTCCCCTTCGCCGATGGCGGATGATCTCGGCCCCCAGCGCCAGGTAGATCGGCTTACCGGATATCAAGCAAATCTTGGACCGCCCGTTGAAGCTCAGAGGGTCACTCCACTCGACCGCCGCTCCCCGGTCAAACAATGCCTGAACGAAACGGGTTGCCCGGTTGCGCCGGGAATTAAAATAGAAACAGAACTGCGCCCGCGTGAAGACGCCGCTGTGGAGACAAACGAGCGCGATCCATTCGGCCCTCCCGGCCAGTCCAGCCGAGCGATTCCAGTGCTTGTTCCCGGCCCCGTAAGTGCTCAATCATGGCTCACCTGTGACGATTCGCCCGGTCGCCTTGGCAAATGGCAAACACCTGGACCTGTAGACCGCCGACAGAGTAGTCCGATAAAGGCGCTCATCTTCATATTTCAAACACCTTCAGCACCTCGTCGCCGTAGTGGTTGATGACCTTCACTGCGAACTTGCCTGTACAGCCGCATTCCTGACCTGCAGACCCTCACCAACGAAGTGGAGGCCTGGAAATGTGATCGAAACGAGAAACACAGAACCGTTGATTGGCAGTTCACGACCACCGATGCCCGCATCAAACTGAAGAAGCTATATCCCAAGTTTTAGGTGTCATGGTGTACTAGCTCAAGAGGCAACAAAATGATTCAAAGATACCTAAGTTCTTAAACACTTGAGTTGGATTTAGAGGGTAATCATAGAATCGCCCCCGGTAATATATCCGACTTTTTCTTTTCACTTCAACGAATTCACTAGGTGAAAGGATGTGACTCCACCAGTCCTCGATTTCCTTACTTTTTGAGAAAAACCGATGGCCTCCAATATCGAATCGGTTACCTTTATGTTCGACAGTACGGGACAGTCCGCCCAAATACTTTCTATCTTTTTCGAATACAAGACATTTTCCCCGTTCTCACAGAGTTCTAAGGCAGCGGTTAAACCAGCGGGACCGCCACCGATTATGACAACTTGGGATCTTACCTCAGAAGGCATTAGGAGAACTCAAATATAGTAGATAAAATGGGCCGTCGCGCTACTGTACTATTCATTCTGGAAGCCCTGTACAACGCCTCCGGCGGAGCAGACTGGACGAATTCCAGCAGATGGCTCGTGTGTCCCACGGTGATGAGGCGAACGCGACCACTGCCCCGCTCCACCGAATCCCGCAATGGTCGGAGCTGATCAGGTTGAACCTCATCGGCGGCTACAATGAGCTGGACGCCCGGATCTGTAGCCGCACCGTCGATCAGCTCTACCAAGCGAAAACCCGCAGCCTGGCGGATGTAGATAACGGCGTAGCCTCCATCGGAGTCGGGGGAGGTCTATATCAGAGACCGAGGGTTATGATTCCGATCCCGCAAAGGCATAAGGTCCCGCCAGCCAAGGCGTGGCCGTAACGTTCTATTCGCGTATGGGGAAGGCGTTCAAGTCCGTATGTTCCCAGGAACACGATCCCGAGCATGGTCAGGAGGGTTGTGGCTCCGAAAACGGCAGTCACCCAGACCACGCCGATCAGGCTGTTCCGGGCCGCGGGGGCCACATCAGGATCGGTATCAGGGTCTCGCAGGGGTCGAGGACAAAGACGGCGAGGAGGATCCAGGGGGTGAGATGGGATTTGCCATTTGAGAGATCGTCGTGACGATGTTCCGCGTGAGACGCGTGGGGGTGTGTGTGGCGGGTGCCGTCGGGATGCGCGTGCCGATGCCGATGCATCCGGTTCTTCGAGGCTTTCATGAATCCCCAGGCGGTGTAGACGGCCCCGACGGTGATCAGCAGCCAGGCCGACAGCTCTACCCGAACCGATTCCAGTATCTCCAACCGAAACAGGGCGCCGAAGGCGATGCCGATCGTGCCGATCAGGACGGAGCTGAAGACGTGGCCGAGTCCGCAGAGAGCGGTGACGGCAAGAGTCTTGGCTCTGGACCAACCCTCGGCCTTGCTCATCGCGAGGAACGGGAGATAGTGGTCCGGGGCCCAGGAGGCTGTGAAAGAATCCGAGGGTGGCCGAGGTTGCGGTTAGAAAGTAGATGGAATCAGGCATGAGAATCAATGGAATAAAGTTCAAGGGAAAAACTTGGGAGCGTGGCCATGGCTGCTTATCGTCGTGCGGCCTCCGCTGCTACATGGCCTGCCAGTTCGCTTACGAAGGTCC
This sequence comes from Candidatus Latescibacterota bacterium, assembly GCA_965217865.1. Taxonomy (GTDB): domain Bacteria; phylum Latescibacterota; class UBA2968; order SICM01; family SICM01; genus CBDCJO01. The sequence goes on from CBDCJO010000001.1 coordinate 643,928, forward strand.
GCAAACCCGTCATCTCGCTCAGCTCTGAATATTCGCATGTATTGGCCGCAGAGCGCGGAGAAACAATAACCGACGCTGCGGTATAGAGCTGTTCTTGCACGAGCTTGCGGCACAGAATGTTGTAGCGCTCCGCGTACGATGCCCGTTCAAACTCCGGGAAAACCCGGAAGTGAGGCGACACGTCGCGGACCGGCAACCGCGATTTCTTGGCATCTTCCAGAAGCATCATCCAGCCGACGAATGGCCGGGATTGCTCGCCGAAAGCGCCTTCCCGGTAGGCGATCCAAAGATCGTGTGCAGTGCCGATGGCCTCTTCGGTCCGGTTATTGAAATTGTTACCGAATGACGGCCCTACTTGACTCTTGAACTCTAGCGCAGCAATCAGGCGGCCTTCGTTGATAACGAGCAAATCCCAGAGCTTGGTCGGACGAAAATAGCCCGGCAACGTGACAACACGGCGTCTCCTGTGAATGTCGGCATGTTTCAGGCCGTTCGCGTGGACAATATCCATGACAAGAGCAATGAACCCGTCCATGTTTTTTCCGGCTGTCACGCCGGCACGCTCGCCCTGGTCAATATTGCCGGACTCGATTTGCTTTTGTTGCGCCTGCTCGCGGTTGCCCCAGAAGGCCTGAACCGCTTGGCACGCTTTCTGTTCGTAATCTGAGAGGTCGATGCCCATGCGATTCACTTCCAGCCCTCTCCGTTTCCACCAAGGGCTGCTCGTTCTTGTTTTGTAAGGCGATAGAGCTTGAAGGCTGCTGCATTGCACGCCAGCGTATCCCCACGTCTTGCTGCCTCCGCCAGCGCTGTCTTGATCTTGGCAGGCACATCCTGCCAGCGTGGAAGGCGAATACGCCGGAGATACTGCGCCTGAAAACGTAGATAGCCGCCGCGCATCTGTGTCGAATAGATAGATACAAACAGCCGCGCGATCCCGGATTGCAGGGCCGCTTGTAGCGCTTTCAGATCCCACTCATCGGACGTTATGAAATAGAGATTGTGGTGCGGATAGAGCTGGCCTTTCTCATAAACGATATGGGCTTCACCTTTGATATCCGGGATGAGCAGCTTCGGCTTCTTCGCAAGAGGCGGATAAATCCTGTCAATGGTGCGATACCAGTTTGCTGGACCCTTTTGCGCGATGTGGCGCTTGGCAATCTTATCCTTGCGCGCCTCCAGATAACGTCTAAGCCTAGGATATTGAACCAGATCGACAAGCACGCCTTCATCGGTAAACGGATTGATGATGCCAAAGCCACGCCAATTGACTTCACCGCTCAAGATGTCGCGGGTCATGGCAAGGGGCAATTTGCGGTCCGGTTCTACATCAAGCTCGTCATAGGGGCCGATAAAGGCCTTGTCTGCACCGGTCGCAACGCCGATGCCGACTTTGCATCCCGCTTCTTCAATGAGCGGAAAGTCATACTCAAGGCGGCGCAGCAGGGCCAGTTGATCCTGAGATTCCAGTACCCACGGCTCCGCACCCATCGCCACACCGGCAAGTTCTTTCACAGGGCTGTCTGGCTGGGGAGTTTTGGTCGCCAGAAGTTCGTGGGCCAGGGCGCGCAAAGTCTTTCTGGTGATCTCCGGTCGCCGGGCAATCCGGGTCTTGCCGGACCTTTCCCTGCCGATGATGGTAATGGCGGGATACGCGGTCACGTCTTTATGGAAGGCGGGGGTGCCCACCATGTCCACATAGGCTCTCAAGTGAAAGCGCTCTGCCACCATCTGGCGTAACTGCCTGCCGTAACGGTTCTTCATCCAGCGGTCAGCACAGATGAAACCGAGCACACCGCCCTTCGAGAGGAGGCTGAGTGAGCGCTCAATAAAGGGGATATAGAGATCGGCCCGGTCAAAGATCGTGGTGTAGCGTGAGCGATATTCAGCAATCAGAGCGTCAGGGATTAGTTCTTGCCGGACATATGGGGGATTGCCAACGACATGGTCGAATCCACCTAGTAGTGGTGCCTGCAGGAAATCACCGCATATGAGCCAAGTTCCCGCGAGTTGCTCGGCGGCCTTGTGGGCAATCCCCTCTTGCGTGAGAAGGGCAATGACCTTCAGGCGCGTCGCGGCGTACGAAGCCTTGTGCAGTTCCACCGCGCGAATACAGTCCTTGAGGCCATCAAATACGCCGTGCCTGTCCTCATGTCGCATCCACGCCTTAAGCAGACGCTCGACAACGATGAGCAGAAAATCACCTTCTCCGAAAGACGGCTCTAGAACGCGACGTTTGTATAGAGCCCTATCGTGGGTGTAGCGCAGCAGGTCAAGGATGAATTCGACGACCTCGCACCGGGTAAAGATAGCTCCGCGTTCTTCGATGTCGGCGGCGGCGAGGCTCTCCAACGCATCTTCAACCGGACACATGCCGGGGAACGATGCTTGGTGAAGATTTTGTTGCGCTGGTTCAGCCATTCTTATGTTTTCCGTTCAATTCGCTCGTTTTAAAGAGCCAAGGGCGAACTTCGACAACGCCGCAAGCGCCCTTCCGTCGAGAAGCCGTTCGCCGATCGTTGCCGATCCGGTCAGACCTTCGCGTAGCGTCTCGATGATTTCTTCCAGTAATGGCCGGTGGTCCTTGCCATCGGAGAAATCCTGGAGTGCCAACGCGGAAATGGCCCTCGTCCAACGGGCTGCCTCCAGCAACGGGGCTTCCTCCGGCAAGGCCCGCCACCAGTCGCCCGGCAGGGCTTTAAAGCGCGTGCATTGTGAGCGAAGGAGTGCCACGAAACGGATAATGCGCGTGCGCGAAAATCCGCGTAGGAGGATTTCGGCGAGAGCCGCGGCAAGTTGCCCTTCGGCTGTTGAAAGCGCCGACCGGCCATGAATGAAGTGGAGCGGCAAATTCGCGGCTTCGGCCAGCGCCAGCATGTGATTATCCCAGGACTCGGGCGACGCTGCCGTGATCGCAATCTGTTGGGGTCGCGCTCCTTGGGCAAGATGCTGCCGGGCCCACCGCAGAGATTCCAAAATTTCGTGACGCGGACTGGCACAGGATACGGCACGGACAGTTGGTGTTGCCGTCGGCGTTATCTCAACTACGATCTCGCCGTCCGACAGCCAATCCGGGATTTTCCTGGCTTCACCCACCCAGACAAGATCCGTTTCCCGGAAAATCAGTGACAATAACGGCCGCCACACCGGCGACATCTCGGTACGGCCGTGAATCTCGATGCGACCGAAGATTGAGCGGGCATGGCCGACACGTTCGGACGCTACCGCCACGAGGTCCCTTGGCCGGACCTGATTGTTCGGCAGTTGCGAAAGCACTTCTCTTTCAAGGACCGCCAGCGAGCTAAGGCGCTCTCTCGCTGTCTCGTCGGCCGCGGCCTCCGCCTCCTCGTCCAGCGTCAAGCCCGCGCTCCATGCCTTCGATAAACTCGCCGCCGCGGCGCGTTGAAACCCAGGTAGTGCCTTTATCTTGTCGAACTCTCCAAGCGGCTCCGCGACAGCGGCCGCCACCGCCGTCTTGAGATCATTGGAATTGCGGGACAGAACAGTCATCGTGACCGGCTCGGGAAGTGGCATCGGCCGGGCTCGCGCAAAACATTCTTGCACGCATTGTAAATCTCGCCACTCGGCGGTTTGAGATTGTCCGGCGGGTCATTGGGTCTGGTGGCCAAGATGGACGCTTTCTCCTCGAGAATTTCGTCGGCCTTTTCTTTCTTATCCTTATCGGCTGATACCGCCAGCGCCCAGAGAACCTCGTCGTCGAACAGGTAGGATTCCAGGTTGCGCCGTGACAGAACACGAATGCCTTTCGCTGCCAGATCGGCAATCTCAATGTTAGTTCGGTCGTCCCGATCGATTAGTCGAACAACCACCAGACCGCCGATCAGCAACCGAAGCGCTTCCGCCAAGCCCCGTTTATCGTCCTCGATTTCCCTTGTGCCGCCCATCGGCGCGAATCGCGTATCCGGGAACTCGTCCTTGAAGATTTTTTCGTAGCACGGTGCGTCAACGGAGTCTTCCCCATTTCACCTTCGCAGATGATGACCCGACTTGGAGCCACTAGTGCAGCCAGATCGTCGAGTGCGATGTCGTAGGCACGATGCCAGAAGGTCCGATCCGGCTTCTCTGGCTGGATAATCTGAGGTGTGTCGAAATTGCGGTCTCCGAAGTCCAGGAATACTACCCTTCCTGGTGCGTTCGATTCAATGTCCCTAGCCCGGCGCATCATTCCGATGGAGTGTGTTGCCAGCATCAACTGGCAGTTTTCCGGGATGAGGTTGTAGAGCACGGTCAGAAGCTTCGCCTGAAGGCGCATATTCATTGTGCGACTCGGGTTCGTCGATGCAGAACACCGTGTTGTCATAGTTGCGACGCGCAACGACCAGATCTAGGATCAGATCGAACGCGGCCTTCTCGCCCCCGGACAGGTTTTTGAACACGAATCCTTGGCTGACACCCTTCGTGAAGCGAAAAGTGCCCTCTTCTAGCGGATTCCCCAGACTGTTGAGTTCTAAATCGGGAAACAATCCACCCAGGGCTTCTCGGACGTCACCGATACTCTCTGTTCGATACCTGTCGAATGTCATTGACCCCTCACCGCGTTCGTACAAGTCTTCAAGACCCTGGCTAGCGAGTCCCTGATAGTTTCGACTGACGGCGGCATCGTTGTCGATCATGCGGCTGACGCGCACTTCATCCAAAGGATCTCCAGTCCGTTGGAGTTCCCGGATCTGAAGGTCGGGGTCGTTTCTATACGCCGACCTCACGTAGAAGACCTTTTTTCGCTCTTCAGGAAAAGAATCGTGAAACTCCAACACGACATCGTTGGTCCAGTGGTCGCGGCTGGGTGAACCAGCTTTGACGTGATAATCCATGTCCCACATATTGGCAATTATATACTTGACAAAGTGATAATGAACCAAACGTGTTTGGTCCATTCCTCAAGGGATGCTCGTATAGATCAACTCCCGTTTTTGATCACGATCCGCTTGAGTTCAACCATATCCGACTTGATTTCAGCAATCTTCTTTTCCGTAGCCGGCTCGCTGGTCTGCAAACTGAGCTTGCGTGTTCTCGTCGTTTGTTTTAAGGCGATTATCCGCACGTATCGACGCAATGGCTTCAACAATCACGTTTTGAAACGCCTTCGCAAGGTTTACAGCGCTCCCGTTCAAATCGTGACTGGCCATGTCATTTCTCCTCTTTTTACTTTGTCAAGTATATAATTACCCACATATTGCCTGTTATCTGTTTATTTGATGTCCAATTGTGCCAGGTCTGCAGCGCATCGAAGAAGGAGGACTTGCCACACCCGTTCGGACCTGCGAGGGAATCCGGGCAAATGACGGAACCTTCAGAAAAGCGACCGTGGGGGGGACAGTGGAGCGGGACAGTGGAGTGCAACAGTCACACGAATGGGGGTTACCTTCACACCCGTCCCTGAAGATTCGGAAAACGACGACGGATAAGGATAAAGGCTTGACGGCCTGGCTGGATCCGCCCTTGTCAAAAATGAAATCGTAATCCTATTTCGACACTGTGGATTTCCACATTGATTTTGCTCATGAAATCATATCCCCATAACTCCTCAAGCTCAAGAGTCGTTGTGGAGAAGTAACGATAATCAACTGTGAAAGTAGTAATATCGCTGATATTGTATCCAACTCCACCGATGAATTGATAAGCGATATTGTCGGAGATGGCCGTGTCACTTTCGTCATTGACGGATACGTGCGCAAATCCTATGCCGCCGCCAATATACTGGATAATTTTTTCACTATGCATGTAAGTCATAATACGCATTGGTCATAATACTCAAGGACGTCATATTTCCGGATGCCTGATACACGTTGTTGACAGCATCCACAAGAGCCTTATTGGTGGATTTGCCATCTCTGATCCAGGATTTATAGGGAAGGGCTTTGATCTTAGTATTGCGATATCCGATCTCACCTTCGACCCGGAACGGCCATCCATTAATTTTGCTGCCAAACGCCCCACGAGTATTAAAGCCAGTGTCAAACTTAGAGACGTTTTGGGCCACTATCAACGACCCACGCACGCGACCGCTTGATATTAACTCTGCGTCGTTTACGAATACAGGTCCTCCGATGATGGAAACGTAAGAACCAAGCGGCAGCAGCTTCGCCTCGATTGGCGCGACCGCAAACATCGATAACAGAAAGATAGTCTTGAACATCTCACTTCCTCCCATCAAAGATAATCCAGAATAACGTCTGCATGACAAGGTGCACCAAGCGGACACCAGCACGACAGGTCATGGCCTGTTAATTTTTCCTTCGCTTCGGCAAGCATGCCGGGTTGAGATAAAAACCAAACCCGATACTTATCCACGCAGCCAGGCCCCGTGAAAGGGTTTCCCCATCTTGACGGCCGCCCGACGTAAATTGATCCCCGTGGGGATCGCCATCCTTTGGTCCGCCGCCTTTGAATCCGAACGTTCACTTTCTGATCCTCATTGAATTAACGGCCATGCTGTAACACTTGGAACACATAGGACGAAGGTGCTTGGCGGGGGATTCTTTGTACAGGTTTTTGTGCCCTGACGGGGTATCTGCCCAGGCGTAGACCAACTCGCGATCGTTTTGTCAAGACTATTTATTTGGCTTCGCCAGACGTCGTCAAGCAAGGACAAGGTCCTCGCTAGGGACCGGCTGGGCGCGATGCTTGAAGTCGTTGCAGACATTGCCGAAGACCCGGAAGCGCCCCCAGGCGTACGGCTCACGGCGGCGAACTCCTTCCTGGATCGGTTGGCAGGGAGGGCGGCAAGGATGGGTTACGCTCCACACGTCCTCAGGGATAAGGAAGACGCGCGCCGAGACCCCCTGAGTTTGGCCCCTTGGGCCTCCCTCTAAAAGGCCGTTAGGTCGAGGCTTGGCCGTAGCGCCTTTGACTCACCCCGGTATCGAGGCGCGCCTGTGGCGCCCCGGAGCCGGACGGCCCACTGGCTCGCGGAACAAGGCAACCCTCGCCCGCGCGCGAGACAGGCGCGGCTCAAGGCAGCGAAGGTGAACGATGGTGGGACGTAAAACAAAGCTGACACCCGAGCTCGGGGCCGAGATCGCTGAAAGTGTTCGGAAGGGGCCTCTCGAACAAAGACGCCTGCCGGGTGGCGGGAATCAGCGAAAGGACTTTCTATCGCTGGCTCCGAGCTGGCGCGGCGGCGAAATCGGGTCAATTTTGTCATTTTTTGGAGTCCATAAAAAAGACCGAGGCGGATCTCAAAGTCTCGAACCTTGTTGTTATCCAGAAGGCCGCGCTGGAGCCCACGGTCACGGCCAAGGAGCATGTCCGGCAGAACCCGGATGGAAGCACGATCACTGGCCCGTCCAGGCCGCCGAAGACTTCACCGATGGGAACCAAGCCGTCTCGTTTGCTCTGCATTGGGTTTCCGTCATTTTCTCATGTTCCCCAGACACAAGAAAACGACAGGACTGATTGGGAGAAAGCATGAGCATTGATGGAGGAGACCGGAACAGCCTTCTGTTCCGTAGACGGTCATCAGGATTGATCAAGCGATCGGCGAAGGGTTGCGATCAATGCTTGGCGGAAACCATCGTCGTTATCCCTAGACCAGGGGACGGTTGTGCAATGCGTTCATGTGCTTTATTACACGTGGTTCCTAGGATCCGGTGGCTTTTATTGACACGGAATCTCCAGCCCACATCTCTGCGAGGTGGATACTGGGGGCTTCATGAAAGTATTTGAACTTGGATACCCCTTCCTTTGGAAGGGGAGGAAAAGTTTAGCTTGCCGAAGGCAAGCTAAAAGGATGTCTTATCGTGTTCAGACCACTGAGACACAAATCGACTCAGGAGGCATACGATGGGACTCCGACGGACCAGTCACGCAGTCTATGATAGCCTGTATCCTCTGGTATGGGCACCGAAGTACCGGAAATGGATTCTGGGAGGTGACCAACGAGCGTATGTGGGCAAGCTGTTTCATCGGATAGCAGAAGATTTTGGGGGTGGGAGTGGTTAATGCCCCGCCCTTTGGGCGGGGTGGTTTACTCGGGTCTTCGCTCTTGCACGGACGCCATATCGACTCACCATTCATGTCACGTAGCATCCTTTCGTCTATAACACTTTCTGCACTGACGGCAATCACCACAAAGGTAATAGCCAAGCCTCGTCGAACGCAGCTTCGTCAAGGAACGACGCTGAACCGGTTGCGTGAAACTCACGGGACCTCCGGTTCTCTCCATCCGTGGATGCTGTAGCCCATCCGTGACCGTTCAAGAAAGGAGTCCGACCGTGAAGAAGAGCGTTTACCTGGCAAACCCCTACGGGTTTTCACAGCAGCAGAGACAAGGACTGCTTCCCGCCTTTGTAGAGGCGATCGGTTCGCTGGGAGCGGAGGTGTGGGAGCGAAACAATCAGATCGACTTCACCGCGTCCGGATGGGCATACAAGGTGGGACAGGCTGACCTGAAGGACGTTGTCGAGGCGGACGGTATTTTTGCGATCGTGAACGGTACCCCGCCCGACGAAGGCGTCATGGTAGAACTCGGAAGACCTTCCTCTTCCGCGACGATTTAAGAAGATGTACAGACTCCGAAGTCTATCCCCTGAACCTCATGCTCTTCACCGGTCTCCCTGAATGGGGGTGGGAAGACTACTACTATACGTCTGTGAGGGAGATCTCTTCTCCGAAGAAGGCGCTGGCCCGGTGGCTGCGTGGCGAACTCGACTGACCTCATACGAAAAAATCGCCTTTTCTATGCCGCGTATAAACAATTACATCATTGCATTTTATACGGTTTGCTTAGGGTTCAGGCGGTTTGGGCATCGAATCAGGCTCTACTTTGCTGTATTCAGTGCTGAATTCTCTGATATGATCTTCCAAGGCTTCAACATTCGCTTCGTGGTCATCCAACTCAGATGTGATATCCCTCACCCTATCTGCTTCCAGCACCATCAATTGGATAGGATCCGAAACCCCGCCGGTGCTCGTTCGGATTGCCTGCTTTAGCGTCCAAGTGGTTGCAAAGACGCCTTCCGCCAATTTTGGCAAACGTTTCTCCCAGAATAGCCTTCTGATAAACGCCAAGAATGGGTCTGCCGTCTTCTGTTCGCTCCCGACCGAAAGAAAGGGAAGATCCTCGCTCGCAGCTTCTCCGGCACCTTGGTAATCGAACTGAAGAAGTGTGGGCTTTCCCTTGACCGGCAAGGCCACAACACTTGAACATAAGGCACTCGTGGCTGCGTTTTGATGTCCGACGAGATTGGCTACACTTTGCGCCGTTTGCGCTGCTGGGATGATGTCTTTCTTGAATTCAGTGCTGATGGTACGCATGGCATCAGCAGCGCTCTTGCACTGCGTTTTGGACAGCTTGTTTGTCCCATTGAGAGATTCAACTTGATCAACCAGTAGTTGAGACATCCCAACGGGGCCAGATACGCCAACGATGATTCGATTCCCGACGCCGCAGAGCTTTTTCGTTGGCTGACGAGCCGTCTGGGAACCGAGTGATCCGAGTGTCGCCGCTCCGTCTGATCCCACGACCACTCCGTCTTTACATAAGATCCCTACGATCAGAGTCACTGTTACTCTCCGAAAACGCTGTTGACCTTGTAGGCTGGGAAGTGCGCGTAGATCGTTTTGATCAGATCCTGGAACGAAAGATCCTGAATCCACGTGACAAGCAGCTTCAAATATTCCCAAGGCTGCTCCGGTTTCGTCGCGATTTTTTCTGCGGCTATCTTGCCCTCTTCTGTGATCCAGTATTCTCGCCAGCGCACGCCCGGTACGGGCAACACGACGATCAGTCCCTCAAGGACCATCCGGTCGGCCTCTTTATATACCTCATGCGAAAACGGGCCATAGTGATACGGCTCGAACTTGTAGAAACTGCGCCCCCCCAGAAGCCCGGATTCGCTCAACAGAAAAAGGCTCTTCTGTAACTGTACCGGCTGTAATCTGTAGTCCTTTGCGGCCAGAAGGGCTAATAGAATCCAATCCTTCTTTTTCATCCCGATGGTTCTCCACTTTTGATCTTCGGTTCGAACATTCGTTTTGGCAGATCGATCGCACTTGGCCGTGGTATGAGCAGACTCCTTCCGGGCTTCTTCCTGATGCTCATATCCCCTCCCTTTCAGTCCATTCCGTTGATCAGGCGAAGGTTTACCACAAGCTTTTCAACCCCAAACTAGTACACCCTGACACCTAAAACTTGGGATAGAGCTTCTTCAGTTTGATGCGGGCGTCGGTGGTCCTGAACTGCCAATCAATGGTTCTGTGTTTCTCGTTTCGATCACATTTCCAGGCCTCCACCTGGTTGGTGAGGGTCTGCAGGTCAGGAATGCGGCTGTGCAGGCATTGTCTGGCAAGGACGCTCAGTTCGATCTCGGCGACATTGAGCCAGCTGCCGTGCTTGGGGGTGTAGCGCAATTCGAGGCGTTTGGCTAGAGAACGGGCCTTTTCGGGTGGGAAGGCCTCGTAGAGAGATGCGATGGTGTGAGTACTGAGGTTGTCGCAGACCAGGACCACGACTTCCGCATCCGGGTAGTCCACCTCAAGCAGCGTAGTTATATACTTGATGCGGCCAACGGGCCGAGAAATTGAATCGTTGTGGGGACGGCTACAGCACTACGCATGTGAATGAGCCATCGGTATGCCTAAGAAGAAGTACATTGTTCGTCTGACAGAAGGAGAACGCGAGTGGCTGGATCGATCCGCCAGCTTTACGAAGCCTTTCTACCCGCGAAGGCACGCGCGTTGGGTGTCTTGAACTACGCTACACGCCGAAACACGATAGCTGGCTCAACATCGCCGAAATCGAGCTCAGCGTACTGACCAGGCAATGCCTCAAGCCGACGCATCCCCATGGGTTGTGCCAAGCGTGGGTACATTCGACGACCCAGCGACGAGCAGGGTAGATTCTTGACGGTGGCAGAAGTATGTGGAAGTTCACCTCGTTTTCCGCCGTGCAGGATATGGTCGCGTTCAAGGACTCCGCCCATCAACCGCGATTACATCCAGCGTCTTCAGGGCGACGGTCTTTGTTGTGGGTATTAGCAGGGGGCACCACGACTGACAAAGGGGCACCCCGCCGGTCGGTCAACACACTGCACCTAGGTGCCCCGCTTCCTTCGGTCCACAGGGCTTAACCGGTGGCCTGTCTACCCCCACGGATGCTTTGGTGATCGCCCCATCGAGAGCCTTGGGAGGCGCTTAAAGAGTGGATACACGGTGAGATTCAAAGGAGATTGCAGGAGGAAAAGGTAACCGCCTTTTGGGGTCGATGTCCTTACGAACGGCATTCTGGAGTCGATTTAATTTCTGGCTATCGCAATGGGTATGGCAAGCCTCGAAAACTGAACCTGACGGGTGGCACGATTGAGGTAAAGCGACCTTGTACGGGGTCTGGAAGAACGGTTTGAAAACCGGATACTGCCGTGGGGATGGGGCATCTTCCCTCCTTGAACTTCCCTTTGCTCCACCAGATCTGACGAATATGGGTCTCAGTTTGAAATTCGAGGGGAGTAGGTCTTTGGACGGTTCGGCTTTGATGCCCTCGCGTCGATCAATCCTACAATCCACTTCATATCGCGAAGGGTATCCTTTATACTATCGTCCCCAGATGTACTTATTAACCTTGTACGCCTGGGGCGCTTTAGTTAAACCCGCCCGCATAGGAAATTCCAGGCCCGGCGTAACCATCTGAGACGGGCCATTCAAGGGATAGACCTTAACGGTACCTCCCCTCTTCGGAACCGGCGCCCACCAGATTAGATTGCGCTGGACACCCCGGTACCGCGTCTTCGGGCTATAGACAAAAGCGCCGCCCAGAGCCGATGGATTATACTTGACGCGGAAGTCCTGACCGCCGACATTGAGCTTATTGGGTTCAATATTCATAATCACTTCGGCGCGCGCCCGGGCGCAGGCGTGGCCGGCATCCCGAGAAGGCGATATCAAGCGCCACCAGCGGGCGCTTCCCCACGGCGAGGTTGCATGCGCAATAGAGGCGGTGCAGGCTTCGGATAGCTTCTCTGGCCGCGAAGCTGGCCTTCGAGTTCCTGGTGCTGACGGCGTGCCGTTCGGGCGAGGTCCGCCTGGCCCGGTGGGACGAAATCGACCTGGAAGCCCGCCAGTGGACC